>JAQBYD010000096.1 GCA_027623315.1 Verrucomicrobiota bacterium
GCCATCAGGTCTGCGTTATTCCCCATGACTTGTACACTCAAGGGGACGCCTGGACTCTTAATGACATGTCGTCGCATCTTTTTTGGCGAAACGGCATGTTCGCTGATCCGAATAAACTCTGTGCATACTACACCCACTGCGCCATTCGCAACGATGGAATCTCGCAATGCGGCATTCGTTAAGCCCTCCATTGGCGCAAGTATGGTTGTCGGGGTAAACGGAAAATCGGTAAATCGAATTGGCTGTTGTCGGGTATATGTCATCGCACTACCTTAAGCGCTTAATGCGGATTGTATACGAATGCGAGGAGTTATTTGAATTGTGGTTCCGTTATTGATTTTCACTTTCATATACATGTATACTAATCATCCGGCATTGCGCCGGGGAATATGCCGTTTTTCAGTACAGTGCAATTGCATATCATGACGACTAAACCGAATTCATAGAAGGAACGCAGACATGGCAAATAAACGAAAAATCGTATTCATCGGTGCGGGTAGTATCGGATTCACTCGCGGACTATTTTCAGATATCATGACGCATGAGCGGCTGACGGATGCAGATGTGTACTTGGTCGATATTCATAAGGAACGCCTCGAGATGGCGCGACGCTCCTGTCAGAAAATCATTGATGCCGGTGGTTATAAGTCGACTCTTCACTGTACCATGAATCGACGTGAAGCGCTGAAAGGTGCGGATGCTGTGATGACCACTATATTGTGTGGTGACGTCAATGTCTGGCAGCATGACATACTGATTCCCAAAAAATACGGAATTGACATTAACGTCGGTGACACACGCGGGCCATCCGGGATTTTTCGATTTCTTCGGACAGCACCGGAGATGCTTGCGATCTGCAAAGACATTGATGAGCTGTGTCCGGGCGCCATTTACCTGAACTACACGAACCCCATGGCCATGCTATGCCAGGCGATGCAGAAGAGCTATCCCGATCTGGCGATATCAGGTCTGTGTCATAGTGTCCAGGGCACGTCTGCAATGTTGGCGAACTGGATTGGCGTCAAGCCTGAGGATGTCGATTATGTTTGTGCCGGCATTAATCACATGGCGTATTATCTGAAGTTCGAGAAAGATGGAAAAGATCTGTATCCGAAAATCCGCAAAGCGATCACGACGAAAAAGTCGGTCTACGAAGCTGAACTCGTGAGAAATGAAATGTACTTGGCGATGGGCTATTACATTACCGAATCCAGCGGCCACAACTCGGAGTACAACTGGTGGTTCCGCAAGCGCAAAGATCTGATCAAGACCTATTGCAAAACGACAAAAAACAGCAACTGGAACCCGGGTGAGTATGGGTATATCCTGAAGATGTATAAGGAACGAAAACGCAGCTGGAAGAAAGGATTTACCGATTGGATCAACAGCCCGGACTGGAATGATCAGGCAAAATGCACCGAGCGTCTGAAGTGCGGCGGCGAATATGCCTCTCATATCATCAACGCCTGGTGCGGTGGCGAGCCATTCAAGTTCAATGGCAATGTACCCAACACGGGGCTGGTGACGAATCTTCTGCCGGACGCATGTGTTGAAGTGCCTGTGCTGGTATCCCGCAACAGACTGGAGCCAATCGGGGTTGGCGACCTGCCGATTGCCTGTGTGCCCTTGACCAGCCTGAGTGCCACCTGTGAGGTGATGGCGGTTCAAGGATCACTGACAGGTGACCCCGAGCTGATTTATCAGGCGATCGCGAATGATCCGTTGACCGCATCGGTGCTGTCGCTCCGTGAGATCCGCAAAATGGTGAAAGAGATGTTCGCCAAGAACAAGAACCACCTGCCGCAATTCAAGAAAATAAACCTGTAGACAGCAGAGGTGCGGACGAGCGGTTCGGCAGCCAAAGGGGTCAGCCCGTACATTGCTACATTCTGGCCAGGACAAGATAGACCCCTATCGGATAAGGGCCTACTTCATCACCAGACCGTATACCCGCCATCTGCTACCAGCGTGGCGCCTGTCACAAACGAGGAGGCGTCCGACGCGAGGAACACAATAGCGCCCTTCAGTTCGTCAATCCGCCCATAGCGTTTCATCGGGGTGTTCTCGATGTTTCGCTTGAAGGCCTCGGGAATCGCCGCCGTAGCCGCGGTCTGTTGGGTGCGGATGTAACCGGGTGCCAGCGTGTTGACTCGGATGTTGTGCGGCGCCCACTGCGCAGCCATGCTCTTGCTCAGGTTCTCCACGGACGCCTTGGCGGCGCAGTAGGCCGCGTTGTAGCGGGGCGCGATATTGCTGATCACGTGCGCGTTGATCGAGGCGATGTTGACAATGCTGCCGCCCGCGCCGGCCGCCGCCATCCGCGCCGCCGCGCGCTTGCCGAAGTAGAACACGCTGGCGACATTCGTCTCCAGGATCTCCCGCCAGAGCGCATCGTCCAGATCGGCCAAGGCGCAGCCCTCCGACGGCCGCGCGGCGTTGTTGACGAGGATGCGCACCGGCCCGAGGTTCGCCTCGACGTCCCTGATGAACCGGTCAATCTCGTCACCGGCGGTCACGTTGACCTTGCCGAAATGCGCCCTGACGCCCAGCGCCTCCAACTCGCGGCGCGTCTGCTCGCCCTCAGTCTCCAGCAGGTCGCAGATCGCCACATCCGCGCCGGCCTCGGCCAGCGCCAGCGCATGCTGCCGCCCCAACCCGCGCGCGCCGCCCGTGACAATCGCCACGCGCCCGTTCAGACGAAAACTATCAAGGACCTTCATGCCCATTTCTCACTCTTCAATTTTCAATCTTAAATCTTCAATCGCATCACGCCCCCGGCCAAGTCTTCTCCCCGAACGCTCCCTTCCAATCGGCCAGGAAGCCGTTCAGGCGCTGCTCGGTGTACGGATGATCGAAGAGCAGCTTCATGAACTCGAAGCGGAGGGTGCAGATGTCCGTGCCGGCCTCCGCGAACTGACCGAAGGCACGGGGGAACCGGCCGCATGACAACACCTTGGTCTTGAAGCCGTAGTTGGCATAGATTCGCTTCACGGGGCCGACCAGATCCACCTCCTGGTCCAGCGCCAGTTCAAGCGGGCCGTTGAAGATTGCCACGATGTCGGCGCCGAACTTCCCGGCCAGGTAGGCCTGGGATACCGAGGACACCAGCGTGACGGCGATCTTGATATCCGGCGATTCGCGCTTGAGTTCCCGCAACGCGCGGAAACCGGCCGGACTCGGCGGCAACTTGACCACGATCTTCGCCGAGAACTTGTGCAGCCAGCGCGCCTGCGCCTTCAGCGGTTCCACCTCGCGCGACCCGATGACCTGGCACAGCACGACCCCCGGCGACGCCTCAACCACGTTGCGTAACGTCGCCTGCATATCCGCCCCGCCCTTGCTGATCAGGGTCGGATTCGTCGTGACGCCGTCAATCAATCCCCACTCGCACGCCTGCCGGATTTCATCCGGACTCGAACTGTCGATGAACAATTGCATGATCTCTTTCCTTTCTGCTGCAACCCTTTAACGGTACTTCACGTACGCGACCTTGTGCCGCGAGAAAAACTCGATTCCCGTCTTGCCCGCCTCCGGAGTTCCCACGCCGGACTGCTTGACCCCGCCGAACGACAGTTGCGGTTCCTTGTAGGCGGTCGGAATGTTGACGTGCGTCACCCCCACGTCCGTCGCTTCGACAAAGCGCATGGCATGTTCCAGGGAGCGCGTGAAAACCGCCGAACTCAACCCGAACGGCACATCGTTGGCCACGCGCACCGCCTCGTCGAAGCTCTCGACCTTCATGAGCGCCAGCACCGGCCCGAAGATCTCCTCCCGCGCGATCACCATCCCCGGCGTGACGCCGGTGAAGACGGTGGGTTCGATGAAACACCCCTTGGCCCCGATCTGGCGGCCGCCGGCCACGAGCCGCGCGCCTTCCCGCTTGCCCACCTCGATGTAGCGCAGGATGTCCTTCGTCTGCTGTTCTCCGCACACCGGCCCCATGGTGGTCTGCGGATCCATGCCGTTCCCCACGCGAATCTTCGCCACGCGACTGAGCAGCAACTCCTGAAACCGGTCGAACACCGACGCCTCGACGATCGCGCGGCTGGTGGACGTGCACCACTGCCCGGCGCAGGCGTAGGCCGCCTGCACAACGGCATCGGCCGCCGCCTCCAGATCCGCATCCGCCAGGACCACCGTCGCGTTCTTCCCGCCCATTTCGAGCTGGGTTCTGGCCAGTGCCGCGGCGGCTTTCTGGTGAATTCCCATGCCGACCGGCGTCGAGCCGGTGAACGAGATCGCCCGGATCGCCGGGTTGACCACCAGCTCGTCGCCCGCCGTGCTCCCGGGGCCGGTGCTGAAGTTGAGGACGCCGCGCGGCAAGCCCGCCTCAGCCAACGCTTCCACGAACAGGGAGGCGGTCCGCGGCGTGAGGCTGGCCGGCTTCAGCACAACCGTGTTGCCAACCATCAGGGCGGGGACGCACTTGCGACAAATGACGTTGAATGGGAAGTTCCAGGGGCTGATGACGCTGACGACCCCGAGTGGCTGCCGGATCGAATAGGCCAAGACCCCCTCGCGCTCCACCGGCACACATTCGCCGTAAAGCCGCCGTCCCTCGGCGATCTGCCAGTCCATCTCTTTGACGGCGGCCGTAACCTCCCCACGGGACTCTGCCAGGGTCTTGCCGTTTTCCTGCGTGATGGTCTGCGCGATCTCCTCGTGCCGGCGCAGAATCACCGCCAGCGCCTTGACCAGGAACTCGGCCCGCCGTGGCGCCGGCATCGCGCCCCAGCTGTCCAGCGCCGCCGAGGCCGCGGCAATGGCCGCACGGGCATCCTCCCGGCCCGACTGTTGGAATCGGCAGGTGACTATCGACAAATCGGCCGGGTCACGCTGCTCCGTGACGGTTCCCGAGGCCGCAGCCACCCACTCGCCGTTGATGAAGTTCTTCAGCACATTCTCGCTCATCGTTCGCTCCTTGAGAACAAGTCCTCTGCCAAGCCGCACAGGCGATTGGCCACGCGTTTGCCGTAATCCCGCCCAAACGTCTCCGGCAGGCTGTAGAAACGCTCGCGGTGCAGGAAACGCCCCGCCGGGTCGCGCCGTCCGACGAAGGCAAAACTGAAATGATGAAACACCGGGCCCCGCGCCGACGGCTTCCCGCCGGCTTTCTCGTCCGCGCGCAGGCACTCCGCCGCGAACGCCGAGCCCGCCTCCGCTTCACGCCGCGCGTAGGCCCTCGCATCCTTCCACCATTCGCGGAACAGGCCCGGCTCGTGATCCGCCAGCGTTTCCGCAAACAGGATCTGCAGCGACGGCGATATTTTGTAATGAATCCGGCCGCCGGTCGCGCGGCGAATCGACTGCCGCACCGGCCGGGACAGATCATCTGCGGAGTGCACGTCGAGCATAACTCCGAACGCATCGGAAATGGCCAACTGCTCCCGCAAGCGCTTCTCCAGTCCGGCCAACCCGTCCGGGCAGCGGTAATCGTACCCTTTTTCCTGTCCAAGGTTCGGAGCGATATGCGTCACCGGCAGTCCCCGCCGCCGAATCTCGCGCAACACGAACAGAAGTTCGTCGGCCGTCGTCAGGCAATCGAAAGCCGCGACTTCCGGCGGATGCTCGTCAATGGTGAACTCCAGATCAAAGGCTTCGCCGTCCTTGAGTATGCTGATGGTGTCTGCGAGATCAGCCAGGGCCTCCAACGCGTCCCAGTACTTGCCCACCAGCCGCCCGATGGTCCGCTCATCAAGGGCATACCGGCGCCTTCCAATGCGCAGCGGCTCGCGATGACAGGCCAAAACCATGCGCTGCTCGGCGGCGCGGCGCAGGCGGCGCTCGCGTCCGCTGTAGTCCAGGATGTCGGCCATATCCAGCGTGTAGAACGTGTAGTAACGCGCCGACTGCGCCAGGCGTCGGGCGCGCGCGAGCCCTTCTGCGCCGCGCTTCACCTGCAAGTGGTCCGCATCCGCGCCGTAGCGCACGGGTCTGCTGTTTTGCAGCGCGGCCAGCACGCCGCCCACCCAGAGGCCTTCCCACGTGCTGCCGGTATAGCCGGTCTCGATCGTGCCGAACCCGCAGGCGTAGTTGGTTGGCGCGGGGCGCGCCGCCAGCAGATCGTCGAGGAAGTTCAATTCCCGGACGGAGTTCTGGATTGTATTGGCCGCGAAATTCCCGCGCCGCATGGCATCAAACATCCCGGGCCAAACCAACGTGGTCATCCGGCATCCGATGCCGAGCCGCGGCGTGGCGCCCAGGGCGCGGGGGCGGTTGTGTGGACGCAGCACTCGGCAGTACCGGTCCACGACCGCCGCGTCGGTCGGATAGGCCGCCACGCGCAGGCCACTCTTGAGCGTCAATTCGCCCAGTGGCTGCCCCAACGCTGCCCCGCCCTGTCCCAACTCGACGAAAACCTGCTGGCCGTCCGGCAAGCGCACGAGATCGAATACCGCCGCGCCGCGACGGACACCAGCGCCCGTGCTGGCGTTGTGTTTGGCCCATTGCTCGCCGATGCCGCGCACCGCCCGCCACGCCGCGACGCGGTCCCAGGTCGCGGTGTCCAACACCGCCGGATTACACGCTGGCTCAAGTTGCAGTTTGTGAAACTTCATGGGATCCTTCTGTAGAACACCAGCCGGCTCTCCGGCGCCTTCGCCAGCTCCACGCGCAGGCCACGTTCGCGGAGCTCGTTGCCGGTCTGCTTCCAGGTCTTGCCGGTATCGGCATCCTGCAGCTCGTATTCCGCGGCCGGGTCAAGCCCCTGCATCCGGAAATCGGCGCTGATGAACGGCGCATCCTTGCGCCGGAAGGCCAGCAGCATCCCCTCGCCCAGATCCGGCCGATTCATCTGGAACGCGGCCCAGACATCATAGTCCGCCGAATTGGCCAGGAGCGGATAGTAGTCGCCATAGAAGAGCGGCCGGGCGCGGACGAAATCGGCCAGCATGCGGCGGTGCCAATCCCAGGCATAGTTCTCTTCGATCGGGAAGCTCTCGTAGGGGAAGATGGCGAACTGGATCGCCCGCGACGCAAAAAAGGTATCCCAGTCCCACAGGCAATGTTCATACCCGGCGCCCGGCACGATATACGGATGCCGGAACCGGCCCGTCGGCTCGTGGTACATGCGCCCATAGTTGGCGACGAGGTGCTGGAGTACGGTTTGGCAGTATGACGAAGGCATAGCTCTCTCCTGTTTACTCATTTGTTGCGGACATAATTGACAGCCGTCTTGCACACGGCAACGGCATTATCGAGGGGGCTAATATGATCTGACCATGTTTAACAATAGACATATGTATGCTTTTCCCGTATGTTCATGTGCATGAGAAGGACAACACTCATCTTAGAGGATGCCTGCATCGAAGGGGTGCGACTGCTCGCACAGCGGGAACAACGCAACATGTCCCACGTGGTTAACGAGTTGCTAGCGGAAGGTCTCCAACGGCGGATCAAGGTCAGCCGCGCCCCCTTCCAACTCCCGGTCTTCCCGATGGGAACACCGCGCGTCAACCTTGGCGACCGCGATGCGCTTGAAGCGGCCATGGGAGAGTAATGGCCGGCCTGATTGACACGAATCTCCTTCTGTACGCGGCCAATACCGAGGCGCCGGAACACGGCAAGAGTTACAACTTCCTGATAGATTTGGGTTGGGTTAGTTGTGTCATAACGAACGAGTGATATCTGACTATAAAAAGGTCCCCATAGGAACCGCGCGCCACACACCGCATGCAGCACTTAAACGAGAATGATGAACGGATGAGATTAGGGCCCTAGCTCGCGCTAAGCAAGGCATTTGTGGTGTTTTTTGAATTTCTCGGGGCGAATCGATGCGGACAAACCAGATCGGGACAGACTCCAGATCACTGGACATAGGGGCTGAAAACTTAGGGTTTCTGCTCTTTTTTTCGCATTATAGTTCATT
>JAQBYD010000033.1 GCA_027623315.1 Verrucomicrobiota bacterium
CAAAGCTACCAGCACCACAGACCCGCGCAATCAAAAAAGTTAACAAATTGAAACACTGACCCCTTTTCGATCACCCCGCAGTTGCGGGGTCCGAAGAAGCGCGCGAATCCGAGAGTCTGGAAGACAGGCAGGGGGGAGACTGTTCCCGTCACGACGGCGACGGTCGTCCCGTCGGACGGTCGATCCTCACGAAAACCCTTGAGATTCCGTCACTTCCGGTCCATGTGCCGATCCTCGGCACATCCGATTTCTCTCTGCCCGCCCAAACAAAACGCGCCGACCGTCACGCGGTCGGCGCGTCCAGAATCAATCGCCGTCGGCTCCCGGTCGTCTGCGTCAGATTCCCGAAACCCTTCCAATTTCTCGCCCATTCGGCGAAAAATTCAAACTGGCGGAGGGGGAGGGATTCGAACCCCCGGGACACTTGCGCGCCCACATGATTTCGAGTCATGCGCATTCAACCGGACTCTGCCACCCCTCCGGGGGAAAATCTTGACTTCGGGCCCGTCCGTGTTCCCCAACTCTCTTGAGAGCCGTCGCGGGCATGACGATAGACAGACTGGCAAAGATACGTCCTCGCGAATCCAAAGTCAATCGTTGCGACGCTGTCTGGAAATATCTCGTTGGATTCCGGCATCCGCGGCCGGTGTAAATGGAGATTGAGCGACCGCCGCATATTGGTTAGTTTGATCGCGAATCTGTAAGGAACGATTCTGCGTGGCCCTCAGCCCTGCCCTCTCCCAACGAAAGAGGGCGTAGATGAAGGATTGAACTAATGCCCTGGTACTACGTCGAGAACGGAGAATCGGTCGGCCCCGTCGCTGACGCCAACTTTGATGCGGCGGTCACCGCAGGCAAGGTCACGGACGAGACCCTCGTCTGGCAGGAAGGCATGGCGGACTGGCTACCCTATGCGCAGGTCCGCCCCGAAGCACCCGCCGGCGTGCCTGCTGACGCGCCCGCCACATCGCCCTGCGCGGAATGTGCGGAAACTTTCGCGACGGATGAGATGATCCAGTACAACGACGCGTGGATCTGCGCACAGTGCAAACCAGTCTTTCTGCAACGCTTGCAGGAAGGAGCCCCACCCCCCGCCCCGATGGGCGGCCTCGGCCAAACGCACAATGCCGATCTCAATCGCACGGCCCGGAGCATGCTGCAGGGCAACTGGGGAGTTCCCATCGGCGTATGCTTCCTCAAGTGGGCCATCGAAACCGGGGTCAGCCAGTTTATCTCTCTGCTCGTGCTGTTCCTGACGGCACCGCTCACCCTCGGATCGGCGAGCTTCTTCGTCAAGCTTACGGCCGGTGATCGACGCGGCGTCGAGGAGCTCTTCTCCGGGTTTCGCAACTATGGACGCTCCCTGTCGACGCTCCTGCTGATGAGCCTGATCGTGTACGGCTGGGCACTGCTGACGGCAATTCCATGCATCATCCTCTTCGTCCTTGCCGCTCAGCAGGACAGCGTGGTTTTCGGCGTCGCAGGCGGGATCGCAGCCATCCTCCCGCTGACCGTGGTCACCGTGGTAGGCCTGATGTACGGGATGGTGTTCTATATTCTGGCGGAACGCCCCACACTGGGATGCAGTGAAGTGCTCCGGCAAAGCCGATTCATGACACAAGGCGTGAAATGGAAACTCTACTGCCTGCACTGGAGATTCGTCGGCTGGGCGCTCCTTTGTATTCCTACCCTGTTTATCGGACTCCTTTGGTTGATGCCGTACTACTCCACCGCGATTGCGCTCTTCTATCATGACACCAAGGGCCGACTGGCCGAGTATGCCTGAGCCGGCCAGGATGTGGCCCGCATCGCTGGACCTATGACTGCATCGGTCAGGCGCCACATTGATTGTGCGCGATGCAACACCCCCCTGCCCCGCGAGCTGATCAATCTTTCTGACTTTCGGCCCTGCCCAAAGTGCGCGACTCCCCAGTGGATCACGGCCTTCCCGGCCCTGGTCGAACCTCCCGCCGCCGTAGAGCCCAGCGACGCCTCGGTGATGGATGGCGAAGCCGGTTGCTTTTACCACGACCATAAGAAAGCCGTGACCGTATGCGAATCGTGCGGACGCTTCATCTGCGCGCTCTGCCGGCTCGAGTTCAACAACCGACAGATATGCCCTGCATGCCTGCAATCCGACCGCGCAAAGGGGCAACTCGATGACCTGGATCACACGCGGCCCCTGCACGATAGCACCGCCCTGCTGATTGCCGTCATGCCGCTCGTCCTATTCTACCCGTTTGCCCTGGCGACCATCGTCACGGGACCCCTGGCGATCTTCCTCTCCATCCGGCACTGGAACAAGCCAAGCAGCGTTCTTGGACGTACCAAGGCGCGCTTCATCATCGCGATCCTCCTCGGATCTCTACAGATCGCGGGCTGGATCTTCGCGGGCATCGTAGGATTCGGTCAGATCGTGAGCGTCTTCAGCAATGTCTAAGCAGACCCAGTATCGCCGGATCTATCGCTACTCGCGCCTGGGCGGCTCGAGCAGTATCTGGGAGTCCGAATCACATCTGCTGCTCGTCCGGAACTCGGTGCTCGCCGAGACCTACCGGCGATTCTACTTTCGTGATATTCAAGCCGTCATGATTCAGCAAAACCACTATCGGTTGTTCAACGCACTGACGCTTGGATTCCTGGTGCTGCCCGCGGTCGCACTCCTCGCAAGCAGTATCGGACGCGGATGGGATATCGCCGCCACGATCACGATTTCGATCTCGACCGCCGCTCTTCTTGCGCCGTTCGTGATCAACCTGACCCGGGGTCCCTGTTGCAAGTGCTTTCTCCAGACGTCCGTTCAGCGGGAACTCCTCGACCCGATCACGCGTGTACGCGATGCCCGGCGCGTCCTCGACCAGATAAAGCCTCGAATCGAGTCGATCCAGGGCGAGCTCGGCGAAGACCAACTCGACACCTACACCATAGACATCGCCGAAGCGCGGGCGGACGTGCCGAAGCCTCCCCCACGTCCCCTGCGCGTCATCCAGGTCACCTTTCATAAAGCGGTCTATCTCCTGATGCTCCTGGGGGCCGCGACCTCCCTCTTCATGTTGGTGTCTCCGGGAGATCACAAGGTGATCGCGGTCAGTGTCGCCGTCATTATCGTCGCCAGCTTTGTCTGCAACATCGGTGCCCTGTTCAGGCAGTTTCGCAGCACGCTCGCCAAACCCCTTCGCGTCCTGACCTGGTGCGCCCTCGCCTACCTATGCACCGGTGTATTCGTGAGCTGGCTCTACTCCATCGTGCACGCGTTCGGATCCTTGAATCGCCTCGGACAGGGTCTCAGCGAAGCCGGAAATACGCATGATCCGATCTACAGCACGATCTTGCTTGTCGACTCGCTACTATCCGCCGCACTGGGACTGGTGGGGTTACTGATGCTGCGAGCGCATGGCCGCACGCTTGAATCGCTGCGGCCTTCGCCCCCGCCCACGCACCACCCCCCGGAAGCCCGTGCGCAGGATGACGCAGACAACGCAGATATCAACGGAGCGCCGACCAATGAGTGAAACCTTGAACTCTTCTCCGGCGCACGGCGTCACATCACAACGCTGCTTCAATCATGATCAACGTGAGGCGGCGGCAGTGTGCCTCGAATGCTCGCGTACGTTCTGCCGCGAGTGCGTCACCGAGCATGACGACCGCGTCATATGCGCCAGTTGCCTGCCCACGATCGCATCACGTGACGCGGGGCGATCGACATCGTTGCGCCCGCTTCTACTCGCGCTCCAGGGGCTACTGGGCTTCGCTCTACTCTGGCTCTCTTTCTTCACGCTCGGACAAATACTGCTGCAGATGCCGGCCGAGTTTCACGACGGGGCTGACCCCGCGGAGAGCGCATTACCGTGAAATCACGCCGCGCGAGAAAACAGAGCGAGGAAGCTGAACTCGGCGGCCTGCGCCTGGTGGACGAGGCGGTCCACCTGCTGCGCCTCGCCCCGCCGCATACGCTCGCCGCGTATGCCATCGGAACGCTCCCCTTCACCATCGGGCTTCTCTACTTTTGGATGGACATGAGCTACAACACGTTCGCCGGCGCGCACTGTCTCTCTGCATCGCTCCTTCTCGCCGTCGGATTCATGTGGATGAAGGTCTGGCATGTCGTCTTCTGCGACCAACTGTCGGCCGCCTTGACTCTGCAAGGGCGCTCCGCATGGACCATCAAACGCCTCGCGAAAGTGACCCTTCAGCAGGCCGCGCTGCAACCGACGGGATTCCTTGCGATCCCACTGGCCCTTCTGATCCTGATGCCTTTTGGCTGGGCCTATGCGTTCTACCAGAATCTCTCGACCCTCGGCGGCGATCCATCCATGACCCTCGCGACTCTCGTGCGTAGATCCTGGCGGCAAGCCGGCGTCTGGCCGAGGCAGAACCACCTGATCATCTGGCTGACCTGTCCATGGACCCTGATCCTCTGTATGGGGCTCTTCTTCGGAACCATCTGGCTGATGAGCGAAGCGCTCCCCGTGGGAGGGCTCATTCTTATCATGCTCGTCGTCTACCTGATGGTGCTCTTGCAAGTGCTGGTCACCGCCGGCGTCCTGCTCTGCCCGTTCGGCTTTGCCGTGGCCGGAAATGTCGCAATGGCACTGATGCTCGCCCCCTACTTACTCAAGACCTTGTTTGGAGTTGAAAGCACCTTCAATCTCTCCGGGGTCCATAGCGTCTTCAATACCACATTCTTCGCCGCCGTATGTGCCCTATCCTACCTCTGCCTCGATCCCATCATAAAATCCTGTTACGTCCTGCGGTGTTTCTATGGAGCATCGCGACACAACGGCGCCGACCTGCTCGCGGAACTGGATCGAATCCGGCAGACCCGCCTCCGCCGCGCCGGCTCCGCGATCGCCATGATCGCTGCGTGCCTCTTCACCTTGTCCCCGAACGCTCGTGCGGATGGAACGGTTCCCCAACCTCCGAACGACGCGCCTGAATCTCGCACCCTCGAGACCACACGGCTCGACGAAACACTCGACGAAGTCATCTCCCAGCCGGAGTACAGCTGGCGGCTACCGCGCAGCCGGGAGGAGGTCGAGCGACCTGCCGTTTTGGAATCCTTCATGAAGGACTTCGGTGCATGGTCAGAATCTTTCATGGAATCCGCGAAGACGTGGATTCGCCGTATGATGAAGATCATCGAGGACTCCATGGAGCGGCTCCTTCCGGAGCGCCAGGCACCGGAACCGTCCGAGCCGCATGAGTGGATGACCCCGAAACAGATCCTGATCTTCGTACTCCTCGTGGTGGTCTGTTCCGTCCTGGCGATCACGCTTTACCGAACCCTCAAACACCGACGGCGCACGAAGACCGAAGCGGTTGCGATCACCGAGACGCCTGCCGTCGACATGACCGATGAGAGTGTCATAGCCAGTCAACTCCCCTCGGACGAATGGTTAGTGCTTTCGCTGGAGCTTCTTCAAAAGGGCGAGTGGAGGCTCGCCATGCGTGCGCTTTACATGGCCGGGCTGGCGCATATGGCCCACGCTGACCGACTCACGATCGAACGCTTCAAGTCCAATCGTGATTACCTCTCCGAATACAACCGTCGGGCGCACGACGACCCTAACGGAATCAAGGCCTTCGCAGATAACATCCGGACCCTCGAGCGTGTCTGGTATGGCCGGCATCCCGTGACCCCGGACACGCTGGAGCATTTCGCGAATCATCAACAGGCATTGCTGCCGCCCGCGTTCTCCGCCCGGGACTGGCTCGCCTCCGCGGGCGGCACACCTTCCGCATGAAAGCATCACTCTATTAAAGCCCAGACCATAACGGGGCTCATCATGGCGGGCGTTTTCCTGGCGGGTGTCTATTCGATCTTTCAGCTTCGCTTCCAACGCGGCGACATCTACCCGCCCTACTCCACGTATCGAGCCGACCCGCTCGGCTGCAAAGCCCTCTATGAAAGCCTCGACACCTACGAGGGCATGAGGGCCCGGCGCGTGCTTGAACCGTTCGACGAACTGGACGACATCGAAGGCAGCGTATTTTTCAACCTCGGAGTTGTCGCCTCGCCCTACCTGTGGGAGCGGGACGTTGTCGCCGACATACGACAGTTTATTCATCATGGCGGACGCTTCGTCATCACCTTTGCTCCAGTCACGGGTACTCTGAATGCCTGGGTTCATGAGTACGAGGAAGAGGCGGACGAGGATAAAGACGGGGACGAAAACGAGGATAAAGACGGGGACGAAGACGGGGATAAAGACGCGGATAAAGACGCGGGCGAGAACAAGAATGGCAAGGTCCGCAATCGGTTCATGAAGCAGAGCCTCGCCTGGGGAGTAACCAACGTCGTGCTAGACGCGGATGCGGGCGCCGTCGCAATGCGGACCACGGCCGGAGACGATCTGGAGCTACCCGACTCGATCCCGAGCCGCACTCGCCTCGCCTTCGGAGTGGTTGACGAAGACTGGAAGGCACTCTACACGATCGATGATCATCCGGTCATTCTGGAGCGACGCATCGGCGACGGAACTGTGGTCATCTCATCGCTTTCCTACGTCATCTCCAATGAGGCCATGAAGAATGACCGGCACACTCACTTGCTCGCGTGGATGGTGGGACGGTATGATTCCGCCATCTTCAACGAGTACATTCATGGCATGATTCATCGGACCGGCGTGGCTGCCCTTGCGCGGCAATACCACTTGGAACCGCTTTTCGCGGGTCTACTGGTTCTCGCGGCTCTCTTCATCTGGCGAAGCGTGTGTCCACTGGTGCCCCCGGGGGCGAGAGGCGTTGCGGACAGCACGAGGCTTGGCATTGCGACGGGCCGTGGATCCGGGTCTGCGCTTGTGAATTTGCTCCGACGCAATATCCCGCGCCAAAAGGTCCTGGCGGTATGCTACCAGGAATGGAAGCGCACACGCGGTCACGCAGGGATGTCCGAGCACGTGCGCGCTGGAATCGCCGACGCCATTCATGAGGAGCGCGCGGCGCCTGTCGGCAAACGTAATCCGGCCCGCGCCTACAATCGCCTGCACAAACTTCTATCCGATAAACCTACACGCAAGGAGACATCATGACGACAGACCAACTCAAAGAACTTCTAATTCGCGCGCGCCACGAGATCGGCAAGGTGATTATCGGCCAGCAAGCCGTTATCGACCTTGCCCTCATCACCACGATCACGCGTAGTCACGCTCTGATCGAAGGCGTACCAGGAGTTGCCAAAACACTCCTCGTGCGCACGCTCGGTCGCGTCTTTGGCGGGGACACTAATCGCATCCAGTTCACGCCGGACCTCATGCCGGCTGACATCACCGGCACGAATGTCTTCAATATGAAGGACAACTCCTTCACGCTGATCCGCGGCCCGATCTTCACCTCCTTTCTTCTGGCCGACGAGATCAACCGAGCGCCCGCCAAGACCCAGTCAGCGCTTCTGCAGGCCATGCAGGAACGTACGGTCACGATCGATCGCGAAACCCACACGCTGCCGTCGGGCTTCACCGTCTTCGCGACGCAGAATCCGATCGAGTACGAGGGTACCTATCCGCTTCCTGAAGCTCAGAAAGACAGATTCATGTTTAAGATACGGATGGATTGCCCCAACCAGGAAGACGAACTGGCCCTGGCGCATCGCATGCTGGGCGACCTCTCGCCGGAGCATGTCCTCGAGAGCGGAGCCGTGGAGCAGGTTGCCACGACGGAAGACTTCCTGGAGTTCGGGCGAAGCTTGCAGGGCATCACGGTGCGCGACGAACTGGTGTCCTACGTCGTGGAGGTCGTTCGCGCCACACGCACGCATGGCAGCGTAATGGTCGGTGCCGGACCGCGAGCCACGCAGTGCCTTCTCCTCGCGAGCCGTGCCCGCGCCGCCATGGAGGATCGAGATTTCGTGACGCCGGATGACGTCAAAAGCAGTTCCACTCCCGTCCTGGAGCATCGCTTGATTCTACGTCCTGAATTCGAGATCGAAGGACTATCCCCGCAAGAGGTCGTCGCGCAGATTCTTCAGGAGATCCCTGTGCCACGATGATCGTACCGTCCACCAGGCTTCTGATCTGGACGCTGATTGCGCTCCCGTTTACCGTAACCGCCGCGGTTTCGCCCGCTGCGCTGATCCTCTCGATCACCGTTCTGATGCTGTTCGTCGGAATCGCCGCGGTCGATGCCGTAACGGGTCTCCGCCGGATCCGCCTGGTTGAGGCCGCCTTTCCGGAAACGATACGAATGTCCAAGGACCGGGCGGGCGTGATTCCGATTCTGTTGACCTGCCGGCAGGGACCCCACGCGGCGATCCGCATTGGCATACCACTCCCGGAAGGGATCGAATCCGACAAGGAGGCCCTGCTCATCGATGCCCCCGACCATGCCGACCTCTCGCGCGTCGACTGGGCCTGCGTGCCGCGATCACGAGGCGCATTCACAGTGGACCAGATCTTCCTTGAGGTCTCGACTCGCCTCGGGCTCTGGGACGCTCGCCGAACGTGCGCCTCGCGCGTCGATATCCGGGTATACCCAAACCTGATGGGAGAGAGGCGGCGACTGGCATCCCTTTTCCTCAATCGCGGCGTGTTCGGGATCCATGCGCAGCGGCGTATCGGGCAGGGACGCGATTTCGAGCAACTTCGAGAGTACCAGGCAGGGGACGGCTACGAGGACATCCACTGGAAGGCAACCGCGCGACACGGAAAGCCCTATACCAAAATCTATCAGATCGAGCGGACCCAGGAAGTCTACGTCTTGATTGATTCCTCTCGCCTCAGCGCACGCCAGATCGGCAAGGATACGGCCCTGGACCGCTACGTCACCTCGGCCCTGGTGCTCGGGCTTGCCGCCGAACAGCACGGAGACCTGTTCGGGCTGCTAACCTTCAGCGACCGAATTGATCGATTCATGCGTGCCCGATCCGGCAAGGCCCATTACGCTGCGTGCCGGGACGGGCTCTACACGCTCGCGACAGATCACGTGAGCCCGGATTTCGACGGCCTGTGCGCTTTCATTCGTACCCGCTTGCGTCGCCGTGCGCTGCTCATCGTTCTCACGGATCTACTGGACCCCGTTCTGAGTGAGAGCTTCGTGCGTAATATGCGACTGATCAACCGTCAGCACCTGGTGCTCGTCAACTCGATTAAACGACCGCACGTGAATGCCCTCTTCTCGGAACCGGTCGGAGACCAGACCGATGAGCTATATCAACGGCTATCCGGCCATGTGCAGTGGACGCAGCTGCGCGAGCTCAACCGAACACTGCACCACATGGGTATCGACATGTCCGAAGTGGATGACGAGCGCATGTCCTCTGAACTCATCGCGCAGTACATGAGCGTCAAGCAGCGGCAACTGATATGATCATCGACATCCAACAGTTCATTGCAAGCAGGCGTGCCACCTGGACCGAGTTCGAGGGACGACTCGAGAAACTAGAGTCCCGCGCGGCAGGCCGACTGAGCGTACGAGAGGTGATGCGCCTGCACTACCTGTATGAGCGCGTGTCCGCCGATCTCGCTGCCATGTCGACCTTCGCCGCCGAGCAGACCACGCGCGAGTACCTCGAGGCGTTGGTGGCGCGGGCCTACGGCGAGATTCACGAGACACGCGATAGGACCCACCGATTCGCCCCCCTGCGCTGGTTCCTCTGGACGTTCCCATGTACTTTCCGGCGTCAATGGCGCGCATTCCAACTGGCCGTGCTTCTCACGATCGTCGGCGCCGCGTTTGGCGGAATCGCGCTCTCCGTGGACCCCGAGGCCAAGTCCGTCATTCTTCCGTTCGATCATCTTCTTGGAGACCCGAGCGAGCGGGTCGAGCAGGAGGAAGGGGCGACCAATGATCGACTGCGCGGCTCCAAGATCCAGGGAGCGGCGTGGTATTGGACGCACAATACGCGCGTCTCCCTGACGACGATGGCACTCGGCTTCACGTGGGGAATCGGAACGATCATTCTGCTCTTCTATAACGGGGTCATTCTTGGCGCGGTTATCACCGACTACCTCCTCGCCGGGGAGGCACCCTTCCTGATCGGTTGGCTGCTGCCCCACGGAGCCGTGGAAATACCGGCCATTCTCGTGGCGGGCCAGGCTGGTCTCGTGTTGGCCGGTGCCCTGATCGGTTGGAAGACGTCCCGTACGTTGAGGGAGCGTATGCGGCAGATTTCCCCGGACCTGGTAACCCTCGTGTTCGGAGTCGCGCTGATGCTCTTCTGGGCAGGCATCATCGAATCCTTCATGTCTCAGTACCACGAACCCGTACTACCCTATTCCTTCAAGATCGCATTCGGGACAGTTGAACTTGCGCTCCTGTTCGTCTATCTCGGGATCTGCGGACGCAAGGCCCATCATCGCACCGCTGCAGGAGATGTGCACGATGCCGCCAGCTAGAACCAACACGATGCTCATTCGGACACCGGAAGGCGTCACGTTCCCGCTGCATCTTGCCGACCCGGTGACACGCTGCCTGGCCTGGTTGATCGACCATTTCTGCATCCTCGCGCTGGCATGGATCATCGGATTCGCGGCCTCCATGCTACGATGGATCTCCTACGATCTTTCCGGCGCCGTTACGATTGCTCTCTATTTCTGTGGAAGCATCGGCTATCCCATCGTCGCCGAGTGGTTCTGGCGCGGTCAAACGATCGGAAAACGGATATTTCGTCTACGCGTGGTCGATGAGGATGGACTCCGCCTGAAGTTCAGCCAGATCGTGATTCGCAATCTGCTTCGATTCGTGGATTCGCTCCCCTCGTTCTACCTCGTCGGCGGCGTAGCAACGCTGCTCAACTCGCGCGCCCAGCGACTGGGAGATATCGCCGCCAACACGATCGTGATACGACATGCACAACCCATCGTCCCGGACCTGGACCAACTGTTACCGGGGAAGTTCAACTCGTTCCGCGGTTACCCTCACCTGGTGGCTCGCCTTCGCCAGGGCGTCTCTCCCGAGGAGGCAGGTATCGCACTGCGTGCCCTGATGCGCCGTGAGAACCTGGATCCAGAGGCGCGACTGGAGCTCTTCGCGCAACTGACAGGCCATTTCGCGGAACTCGCGGCGTTCCCCCCCGAGTGCACGGATGGCATCAGCGACGAGCAGTATGTGCGTAACGTGGTGGATGTGCTGTTCCGATAGGTCTCGGCAGACGATCGGCAGGAGGCCAAAAGTCGACGCGGCCCGACGCCGCTTGGACCGTTCTCGCGCCGCTCCCTCGAGATGACGTTCTATCCCTTGAAGTCGCAGCCCATCTCCCTTACGCTTATGGTCCGAGGACAGCCTGAGGGGAAATTCTAGAAAATTATGAAAGCAGCGGTAGTAGAAGCGGCGGGCCACCTCGCGATCAGAGATCTTCCTGAGCCTACGCCTGGCGACTACGACGTGTTGTGCGAGATCCTGTACGGCTCCGTCTGTTCGGGTACCGACCGCCACATTGTGGCCGGCACATGCCCCTATAGCGGCCCCTTTCCCACCATTCTGGGTCACGAAAGCATTGGTCGAGCCGTCAAGTGCGGTCCCAAGGTCCGCTACATCGAACCCGGCGATTTGATTACGCGGGTGGGAACACCTGCCGTGGGCGACTGTTCTTCGACGTGGGGCGGATTCGCCGAATTCGGAATAGCGCAAGACTACCGCGCGGCCCGGGACGATGAAGTTCCGGCGGCGCGATGGGCCGAGGGCAGGCGCAACCAGGTTCTCCCCGACGGCATGGACCCCGCTGTGGCTACGCTATTTATCACCTGGCGCGAGACCCTGAGCTACTCGAATCGGATCGGGTTCGGCGAAGGACGCAACATACTCGTCGTCGGTTCCGGAGGTAATGGCCTTGCGTTCGTCGCCCACGCGACCAACGCAAATGCCCGTCAACGCGTCATGATCGGATCCCCCCGGCGAAAAGAGATCGCCCTGCGCGCGGGCGTCTCACACTTCATCGACTACAAGAGCACGACGCTCGCGAAAGAGATCAGCGCCGTGGCACCGGGCGGGTACGACATTGTGATCGACTCACTCGGGCGCAAGGGCAGCGGCGACTTCTGCGTTAGCATGATCACGGAACACGGCGTCCTCGGTGTTTACGGACTGGATGACCACGCGGAGTACACCGTGTCGCCGAATAAGACGGAGACAACATTCTCGATATACGGCGGTCATTACGATGAACCGGAGACGCATAACCAGGTCCTACAACTCTACCAGGACGGGGAGCTAGACCCGTCCATCTGGCTGGACCCAAACGCCGCGTTTTCGCTTGCCGAGTTGGACCGCGCGATCGAAGCCGCCGAATCGGGTACCCAGGTTAAACCCCTGGTCAAGATCCGCGGGTAAGTTGACTCAGGGCAGAAACTTCTTCTTCTTGAGCTTCTCGGGAAGGTAGGTCTCGAGCACGTAATTGAGCCCGTGCTTGGCGAAAGCCTGCTGCTCGATACGGACGCCCATTTTTAGCATATCCTTGAGCGCCTGCTGCCACTCCTTATGGTGCTTGATGAACGGGTCGTTCTTGAGCGCGTCGTTGGCGCGCTTGATATCGGCCGCCTCGAGCGGATGCGTCGCATCATGCAGGTTGTACTGGTCGATATCCCCGGGGGTTACACCGAGGAACTGCGCCTGAGGCACGCAGAAGAACTGATTGATGTGCGCTGCCTGCCCCGAGCCGACCTTCAAGGTTCGGTAGATATTACAATAGCCGTACGGATCCCCATCGGTAAAGACCAGTACCGGGAGTTTCTGATCGTCCGCAAGGCGCCGAACGAACCGGCGACACGCGCGTGTCGGCACTCCGCTCATCGAGATAAGCACACAGCTTGCCGTATCGTAGTACTGGTGATGCACAAGGCGCTGAAAGAGCGACGAGGTCTCTACGACCAGGATGAACTTCGCCTTGCACTCGAATCGCAGATGCTCGACTCGCGAGGGGATGCTCCACGCGCCCGACCCCAGCTTGGCGCAGTTGATCTGCACCTCTTCGCCGCTCACGGGATTGCGATCAATCACGACGAGGGAGCCCGCCACATCGCCGCCGCGCTCCTCCGGAATGTACCCGAGTTGCTCCCGGTTGACGCCAACCAGGGCCTCCATATCGTCGAGCAGTGAATCGCTCTCGGGTTGATGATCGAATCGGCACTCACCCCAGCTCTTACTGTTGTAATAGATCTCGCGTTTACCCGCGATATCGTTCTTGTCCAGCAGATCATTCTTGGTCGTCGCGAGCAGGCGCATCGACTGCGCGAAGGTCTTCACGGTGTTATAGGAGAGGGTACGCGTTGAGATCTTCCCCAGGATCTCGAAGTGTCCCTTGCGAGGATTGTATTTTACGTTCGAGAGCGAACGTATGGGGAACTTAAGATTCGGCTTGCGATGTTTTTTTACGATCTCGGTGTAGACGCGCTCACCAATCGACTCGATCAACCGCGACGCTTTCTCCTTCTCCGCATCGGAGACCGCCTTCTTCCGTGCGGTGGCTTTTTTCTTCTTCGCCATGCGTCGTGCTGACTCCTATTCGGCAGGGGCAACCTTTCGAGACGATCGCCGGCGTCGCGCCGCGAACTCAGGCGCCTCCCTCATACAGGTGCCGAGTATGCGCAGCGAACGCATGAAGAGCTTCATGCTGTCCTGTTTTAACTTGAGCGGGGCATCGCCCACGTCATCCCACCCCTTCGTCTCGAGATCGTCCGGATCGATCGCCTTCTCTTCCCAGTTGTTGAACAGGCGTCCCCACTCGCTGGTGAGGATATCCCGGATGATTCGTTGATGCGTCGGATACCAGAAGCTGTCGTGATAGAGCACACTGGCCATATAGGCCCAGGGAGCGAGCACCGTTTTGAGTGACCACTCGACTGGTTTTTTGAGCGGCCCCCAGTAGATCTTGTGCTGCATTCGGCTCGCGAAAGTCATCTTTTTGAAGGGGCCCACAAAGTGCCAGTTCTCATCCGCGGCATCAACATCGCCCACGATCTCGATCTCGCGCGGATCCCCGCATCCCAGGCCGAGCTCATGCGCCAACCTCACGAACTTGATATCCTTGAGCGGATCCATGCCCATCAGCTTTGCCGCGACGGCGTCAATGGCCACCTGGTCGGATGAAGCAAGCAATACGTTCTTCACATGCGGGATCATGCAGCGCGGCCCCGGACCGTCGCCCACGAAGGTGCCATCCATGACGGCGAAGACTCCGCGATGTATCTTTTTCTGGATCATTAAGAGGTCAACCAGGGTCTCGTGAATTACCGGGTGCGTCCAGTGCCGCCGCTCGTTGAGCAATCCACCGAACGCATTCTTCATGGCACCCGTGGTCGTCGTAAAGATGTGGGTTTTCACCGTGGGCAGATGAATGATATTCTCCCCGATGAAGCGTTTCGGGATCATGAACCCGTCAGGGAAGACCTCGTTGAGACACAGGAACTTATCGGCGAGGTCTCCGACCGCCTCGCGCACGTCGATCCACTCCTCGCCTTCATAGAGGTGCACGTTGCGAAGCCCGTGGGCGTCGGTTACATCGACCTGCTTGTTCTCCCTCTCGCCGAGATGCGCGTCGATGACGACGGTACGATTGTGACAGGCATGCAGCAGGTCCATCGAGTATCCATCGCGTTTCATCGCGCGGATCACGCCGTCGAGCTGCCAGGGAGTCGTCGAGGAGCCGGGGAAGAAAAAGTGCCAGCTGATGTTGATCTTCAGGCCCGTGTCCGCATCCTTTGTGACCGTCTCCTGGTAGTCCGCGAGGTTCATCAGGCGGTGGTAATCATCGAGGACCGTGGCCGGTGTGGTGCGGCATATGGCGACTTTCGATTTCATGGACGGTATTTATAGCAGGCGATTAGAGCCAAGGCTAGAGCAGAAGGTGCCGGGAACCGGGCACCGCTGCCAGGGCCTGGCGTGCGGCACGCCTGACACCGACCACCCGCAACTTCCTGCATGACTACGGCGAGGCGAGACTCTCGAGGAATTTTCTCTTGGCCAGCTCGACGCCGTGGACCGCATCCTCGTAGTACGGCGATCGTTCGACCAGGAACAGCGATTGTTCGGCCTTGTCGAATTCCCCGGCACGCGCATAGAGCCTGGCCATAATGGCGTGATTGTGCGGATGCCAATAATGCCAGTCGAGATACCGCTCCATCTCCGCAACCGCGCTGACGAGGTCTTCTCCAGCGAGCAGCGCCACTCGACGCAGCCGAAGCGTGCGATCATAGTAATTGAGACGTAACCCTCGGTCGCACCAGTGCTGGGAGAGTTTCAGTAACGCCGCCGCTTCCTCGTGGGACTCCGCATCGAAGCTGGCATAGTAGGCCTTCTCAGAAATGTACTGCTGAACATAGAAGTTGAATGGGTATAGTTTCTCGGCGGTGCGACATAGTTTCAGCGCGAGTTCAAGGTTATCCTTACCCGCGCCGTATTTGGCCGCCCGATACGCACGTTGAGAAATCGTGGCGCATACGGAGTAGATCGTACCTGCGGCGCAGACGACGAGAAGAACGAGCCCCACGAGGGATGCTTGCGCCGGGCTCAGACCGGAACGCCGCGATGACCGGGAACCCGGCATGCGCTTACCGATTTCCGACCGGCGTCACCAGTGGAATCGTGACCGGTATTCCATCGATACGGCGGATGGTGTTGGTCTCGTCAATGGGCAGGAGAGACCCCTGCATCAGAAGCCAGCGCTTCTTTAGAATATCCGTTTGGATGCGACTCCTGGCTTCCAGCGCTTCGATCTTGCGAAGACTGCGCTTCACTTTCGCCAACGCCGATTTCTGACCGCGCACCGACTCGCTTGTCATGGCAAGCTTCGCGTGAGCTTGTGCCCGTTCGGCCTCGCGCGCCGCCTGGGTGTGCCAGCGGGTTATGTCCTCAACCGTATCGCGGCAATCTGCCAGGGCAGCATCCGCGGCCCGCTTGAGTTTCTGCGCCCGTTTGGCTGCGTCCTTGTCCGATACCCCGCGGGCCTCAACCATCACAAGAGCCGCATCCGTGTTCGCTGCGGTCGCGTTCTCGAGGGCTTTCAACGCGATCTCGTGGTACGTCTCGCAGGCCTGGGCGAGCGCCACACATTTCAGCCCGAGCGTCGCTGCCTGCTGTGCGAACTCTGCGGGCTTGGCTTCCTCGACGGCAGCGCGAGCCGCCATGCCGTTCGTGAGGGAGCCGCAGACGATCAACGCGCAGAGAACTCTCGCGATCAGTACCATCGCCTCGGCACCTCGATGATGTCGCCGGGGTCAATCACCGGGTCGCGATCCTTACCGGCCTCGATCTTGGGCAGGCTATGCGTGGTGGTCGCGCCGCTCTCTTTGCGAATCTTGATTTTTTTATCATTGGCCCATTGGGTGGGTCCGCTTGCCGTCGCGATTGCCTTGGTTAACGTGAGTCCGGGACGGAGCGAATACGGCGACGGGCGATTCACTTCGCCCTTGATGAAGAAGGTGCGCGCGGATGGAATAATCGTCACCACCAGTTCCTTCTGGAAGATCTTCTTTTCAGCCACGTAGATCTGCCAGACCCTTTCTTCGGCGTCTGGCGGCGTCAGTCCGTCAAGTCTCACGGATCCCACGTAAGGCAAGGTGATGTTTCCGCGCGCATCAATGACCTCCTCGAGCGTGACCAACTCGAGCGCGTGAAGAGAGATTGATAGCGCATCGCCTTTGGAGAGGGTTCTCGCCACAGGTGCGATCTCGGCATCCGCCGCGACGACAGTGGCGGTCGCATCCTTCTTGCGCACGTCTTTCGGTCTCGTCGAGTTCGGCGGCCGCTCTGCATTCCCGGCCGGCGCCCGGGGCGTGAGGCGGCCGGCATCCAGCATCTCGAGGGGCGTCACCGGCGACCCGCCTGGCAAACGCAATCCGTCCAGGTTGGGCTGGTACTCTGCCGTGGCACGATCCCAACTCGTCGTACTCGTGCAGCCAGCCAGTCGCATGCCAAGACACGCCACCGTCACGGTCCGCAGGATGATGCTCTGGCGGCACTTCATTAGTACGTGGCCTCCTCTTCCGCGCGTGCTTCTTCTGCGCGGTCCTCCTCGGCACGTTGATAGGTCGAGTAGTAGGTGTGATAGTAGTAGTAGTAATATGAATCGCGGGACACATTGATGTTGTTCAGCACCACACCGGCGAGATTCCCGCCGACGTGGTCGATCAGCGTCCGCGCGCGCGCCGAAACCGAGCGTGGATACTTGCGGTACTGAATCACCAGCAGGGCCGCAGCCGCTTCGCTAGCCAGTACCGAGGCATCGCTAACGCCCAGGATGGGCGGAGAATCAAGGAATACGAAATCATAGGTCTTGCGGACGTCGTCTATCACTTTGCGCATCCGGGAGGCATCCAGCACGCCGTGCGCTGCCGATGGAAGCCGCCCGCTCGGCATTAGAAACAGGTTCGGTACCGATGTCGGCATCACGGCGTCCTCGCAATCCATCTCACCGAGCAGCACGTTGGCCAGGCCGAGTCGATTGGAGAGATTAAACATCTTGTGTTGTCGAGGGCGGCGCAGGTCCGCATCGATGATCAAGGTCTTCTGCCCGAGCTGGGCATTAACGAAAGCAAGGTTTGCCGTCGTGAGGGACTTGCCCTCTCCGACGCTGCCGCTCGTCACGCACAGCGTATTCGCGCCATCCGACAATCCCTTCGAAAAGCTCAAGTTCGTACGAATCACGCGGTACGCCTCGGCATGTGGACTCGAGGGCCCCTCCTCGATCAGGGGAAGCACCTTCTGCGGAATGATTCCCAGCACCGACGCCCCAATGTGGCGTTCAATGTCCTCGACGGTGCGGATCGAGGTATCGATATACTCCATGAAGAATGCCACCCCGACCCCGCTCGCGAGTCCCACGACGATGCTGATCAGAAGATTCAGCAAGAGGTTCGGACGATCCGGCTTCTGCATATCGGGCACCTCGGCGATGTCAACGACTTCAACTATCGTGTGCGGTATGGCCTGCTCGATATCGACTTGCTTGATCCGCACTTCCAAGATGTGGGCAATGCGCTCTTGCCGGTCGAGCTCCTGTGTAGCCTCCTTAAGCTTGCGGTAGCCCTCGTCTTCGTCCAGCATTCTGTCCGCGCGAAGTTCCACGAGCTTCTTCTCGAGCGCGGCGACTTCACTCGCGGATCGAACGGCATCCAACTCCACGGCGCGGCGCAGCCCATCCAGCTTATCCTGAATCTTGGCGTTGAGGGTTGTCAGCTTCTCCTTGAGGCTGATGACTCGAGGATGGTTTTCCGCCAGCGCCTTCTGCATCTCGGCGAGGGTTAGATCGTCGGCGTCGCGCTGCTCGGTCAAGCCACGCAATGTGCCGCCCTGCGACGTGAATTCCTGGGAGTTCAGCAACTCCCGGTCGCTCATCGCTTTCACGCGCTCAGAGAATACCCTACGGCTCTCGGACTGCGCGACGACCACGGCGTAGTGCTGCGAGATTGCCTGCAGGATGATTTTCTGGTCGGCGTCGAGCGTCCCGGTTGAGAAGTCTGCGTCTCCAACGATGTTATACGTCTTGCGGATGTCGGCCACGCGCTGCTCAAGCGCCTTGACGTGGGCGGCCTGGCGTTTGTATTCGTCATCGAGCGCCTTTAGGGCACCCCGAATCTGCTTGCGGTTCACCTCGTCACGTTGGCGCTCATAGACACGTGCGATCGTGTTTGCAATGGTCGCCGCCAGTTGCCCCGGATTATCCTCGGGCATGCTCATGTAGACTTGGATCTCGACGAGATTCGTGTCCCG
This sequence comes from Verrucomicrobiota bacterium, assembly GCA_027623315.1. Lineage (GTDB taxonomy): Bacteria > Verrucomicrobiota > Kiritimatiellia > CAJWTS01 > CAJWTS01 > JAQBYD01. Next base: position 18,640 of record JAQBYD010000033.1, read on the forward strand.
GAAGAGCTGCACACTTGCATTTCGCGCAAGATAATCCCGTGCCCTCTGAAAACTCCCCGGTCGCCCGGCCATCTGGAACTGTTCCTCGAGATTGAGTTCCTGCACGACAGCGCTCAAGACGCGCCGCGACATGATAACCTCGAACTCCGTCTTCAGAAATGCGAGATAGGTGAATTGCGAGCCGACGGACTCCCCGCCGAAGGGCTGGATGTCAGGCCCACGGCGCTCGATCTTGATCCTGGTTGAAGCCTTGTAGACCTTCGGGATCGCGAATATCGTGATCAGAGCACCGGCGATGACGACCATCAGGACGATCGCGATGACCAGTTCCTTTCGCGAGCGGAGAACGCGCCAGTAATCTAGAAAATGTGAATCGTCGCCTGTCTCGTGCATAGCTGGACCAAAACTTTCGGGCCAATTAAAGTAAATGAGGCCTCGTGAGCCTCATTCGCGACAACCCCGTGTCTACCGCTTGGTGTTGTCTCCGCCCAGGGAAACGGCGGCCATTCTAAGGTCGATACCGTCTTAGAGCTTCATCTGCCAGGTCACGGTCCCCGTCGTTCGGTCGTAGTCGCGGTTGGTGCCGACATCGACGTCGGAAGAAAGGTCCTGGTGAGAGGCTTCAGCTTTAATCTTCTGACGGTTATCGAGTTGATACTCGACCCCGCCATGAACGGCAACGAGATCCTCATCGCCGCCACGCACGACGCCGGCTAATCCCGAGGGCACCTCGTCATATTCGCTCACTCGGTACTGCACTCCGCCGAGTAGCTTTATTTTCTTACTCACGACGTGCTCCAGCGAGGCGGTCAGATGCGTGTGCTCCTGGGAGGCAAAGGGAGCCACGTCCGAATCCCGCAGCTCCAGTCCCGCACCAAGACGTAGACGCGTCTTGGCACGCGAGTCACTCGAGAGCGTCGCACTCACGAAAGGCGATGATTCGCTGCCCAGCGTCGTGTCGTCATGATCAATTTCGGTAATACCCACGCGGGCTCCGGCGTGCATGCCATTACCCAAAACGCGGTGAACACCAATCACGCCCTGCACGCGATCGAAATCACGGATGGCGCTGGTACTGTCAAATTCATACGCGCCGACTTCGACTTCAGCCAGGACCGCCGTATCGTCACGGACCTGTCGCCAGACCGTCAGACTCGCGCTGGCGGCCTCTTCGTCGAGATTCGCGGCGGCTCCCGCGGAATCATATTCCTTGAGACGATGATCAACGCGCAGATCCACGTAGACGCTCTTGGTCAGCAGGTAGGAGGCCAGCCCCTGGATGCGGTTAAGGAAATACGCTCCATCCTGACGCAAGGTTCCGCCCCCCGAGACGATCGCGGGGTCTTCGGTCACATTGTAAAAGTCGCGCAGCTCGATACGGAAGCGCTCACTGAACTCATGATCCAGATTGGCCCCTATATCATGATATAGCTCGTTGTCATCCTCGCCTAGTGAGGGATCCGAGCGATAGCGATACGTTGGCGAGTAGTAAAACTCAAGGAGCGTTCCGGGCCTCTCGATACGGCCGTCTGCGCGCGGAGATACCTTAATGTCCGTATTGCTCTCTTCGGCCGTGGCCGTTGAATCGCGGTTATCCGTGGTAGAAGCAGAGACTTTGAGCGAAAAGCCAAAGGGATTAGACCTCGTCTTCCCGTCGGTTTTTTTCTCCTGGGCACTGCTGAATGTAGGCACGCCTCCGAGAATCACGAGCGCGCAGGTCCAGACAATCCAATTTCGCATAACAATATTCTCCTGGTCGGTCACACGATTCATGGGCATCTCCTTGACACGGAGCGCCCTCCTGATGCAATATGAGGCCCTTTGTTTAGGGAAAACCAGCGAGGCCGTCAACAAGGAAATATGCCACCGCGCTCATCGTTTACCTACACCCTCACTCCGGAGCAGCAGGAGGCGCTCCTGCAGCTGCTAAACAGCGGAAACTTTCGCCCGGCCACGGTTCTACATGCTATCGCCGCGGCAGACGGCGAAGACTGCAGAATCGTCGTATATAAAAGCAGTAAATGCGTAATCCAAGGCAAAGGTGCTGAGGATTTTGTCATGTTCACGCTCGAACCACTTGTGCTCAAGCAGGCGGGAGTCGGGTACGAGGACGTACTCAATCCAGAGCAATCTGAGCCGCACGTCGGTGTCGACGAAAGCGGCAAGGGAGACTTCTTCGGGCCCCTCGTTGTGGCCTCGGCATATGTCGACGAGACACTCATATCAAAGATGCGCGATCTGGGCGTCAAGGACAGCAAGAACATCACGAGCGACAAGAAGGCCATCGATATGGCACGTGAGCTCCGAACGCTTCTTGGCGGCCGTTTCGCCATGGTCACGATTGGCCCGGAAGCCTACAACCGACTTTACCTCAAGATGCGCAACGTCAACACGATGCTAGCCTGGGCGCACGCGCGCGCAATTGAGAATATTCTGGAGAAGGTTCCGGACTGCAAGAAGGCCATCTCGGATCAGTTCGGGGCCAAGCGCATGATCGAGCAGGCGCTCATGAAACGCGGCAAAGCGATCGAACTGCTGCAGCGACCGAAGGCCGAGTCGGACATGGCCGTCGCCGCTGCATCCGTCCTCGCCCGCGCAGCCTTTGTGCAAACACTTCAACAGTACGAGAAGACATACGGGCAACGCATCCCCAAGGGCGCCTCGGCGGCAGTGCGCGACGCTGCGGTCGAACTGGTGAAGCGCGCTGAGCCAGAGATTCTATTACGAACCACGAAATGCCATTTCAAAACCGCGGACGTCGTCCTGGGCGAGCTGGGACTGGATCGAAAAGTCCTCGGGCCGCAAGGCTCGGTGACGTCTCGTCCGGCCGGTAGTTTCCGACGCGGAAAGAAATCGAAGAAGCCCAATGCAGAGCCAACCTCAGACCGGTAAGCCGCGAGACGCCGAAGGGGCCAGGCCGCCTATCACCCGGAAAGTTCTGCTCGACTGGGCCGGGCCCCTCGTATTTCGCGATGCCGAGACGCTGTTCGAGAAAGGACTCGTCGAGGATGCGACGTACGATCATCCGATCATCGAGGGATGCATTCGCTGGGCCAACCGGTCGCTGAAAGCAAAACTCGAGATTCTCGATAACGGCACCGTCGAGAATCTCTGTCCCTGCCGCGACAGCGTAGAGCGGGGCATCATCTGCACGCACGTCATCGCGCTCGGCCTCTCCCTGGTCGACCGTCAGACCGACCCCATGCGCGAAAAGAAATACCGGGAGGAGCGCCGCCGCGCAGAACGTTTCGAGCAGTTCGAGACGTCGGACTACATCCAGCGCGCAGGGGCCGGACATGAAGACGCGATCCCCGCGACACTTAAACTCACTCTCGAGCAGGATTGGCAGGGCACCTCGCAAGACGGAGGCGCGACGGTTCATTGCAGCGCACAATTCTATTCCTATGAGCTTGGCCTGGAAGACATGCCGCGTGACCAGGTCTTCAAGCTCTCCAAGGCCGATGATGCCATGCTGCACGTGCTTGAGGATATCTCCGAGGGACCCGCGCGCAACAACGTCCGCGTTTCGTCCGCCGACTTTATCAATCTCCTGCAGTTGATGCCCGGCCGAGAGATCCACCACATCGACGGCGAGTCGATCGAGATACACGACATGGACGTCCCGTCGGTCCTGCGGATGGACCTGGACCGTGAGAACGGCGAACTGATCCTCGTGCACCACACCGAGCTTCCCTTTCAGAATGCCGGCGAGTTTCCGCTCTACATCGTGGACGGCAAGAAAGGCTGGGTCTATGGGGCGGGTCACTTCTGGCCCCTGGAATCACTGCTCCCGGCTCCGCTGCACGCCATCTACGCCAACCCGGTCGTGATCCCGCGCGATGGCGTCTTCCGGTTCCTGAGCGACGAACTGCCCAGGCTTCAGGAGCACATCACGATCCAGACCGACATTACGCCGGATCTCTTCACGATCGCCCCGGCCACGCCCTCTTTTCGCCTCGTGGTCAAAGGAAGCCCCGCATCCATCGCGCCGGAACTCTACGCGGAATACGAGGGCCATGCGCTCGTCGCCGGCAAAGACGATGCATCCGGTGCGTTTTCCATCCCGGACCCGAACGACCTGATGCGCTACACCGTGCGAAACCCGCGCGCCGAGCGCGTCGCCTTCGAAGTGCTTGCCGGCGCCGGGCTTCACGGAACTCACGGGCTGGACCTTGCCCCCATCGTCGGCTGCCGCGAGGTGCTCAACTTTCTCGGTGGTCGTCTTCCAGGCCTGCGTCGCCTGGGCTGGAAGGTCGATCTTCACGGTAAGGTGGAGCCGCTGATGGACTCTACGGACTTCGTGACACCGGTGGTGCACGTGCGGACCTCCAGCGGTGCCAACTGGTTCGAGGTGGATTTCGACTTCGACTCGGGGAGCGACTGCAGCCTCTCCGAAGCCGATATCCAGCAGGCCATGCTGAAGGGCGACTCCTACGTCGAGAGAAGCGGACGCACGATCCTCTTCGACTCGGACGCGATGGAGGAGTTACGCGACGTCTTCGCCGACCTGTCCGGCGGTGACGGCGGTGACGCCCGCATGCGCATCGATAACCTCCACGCTGCTTTCATCAAATCCTCGCTCGATGCGCTGGACGGAGTGGACGTCGAGGCCGAACCCGAATGGCGAGATCGTGCGCGCCATTTGAATCGCGATATCCACCCCGACCCCGTCACGTTGGAGCCCAAGCTGCGGGACACGCTGCGCCCCTACCAGGCCGAGGGCGTGGACTGGCTTCGCTTCCTTGAACACAACCGCTTCGGTGGGATCCTCGCCGACGAAATGGGCCTCGGCAAAACCATTCAAACCCTCGCATGGCTCTCCCTTGAACGGCTCGACCACAAGGTGCAGAAGGCGCCCGCTCTCGTCGTCTGCCCGACCAGCCTGGTGTATAACTGGCTCGAGGAAGCCGAGCGGTTCGTGCCCCACCTGGACGTCCTGATCATGTCCGGTGCCGAGCGCAACGATCGCTGGGAGGACGTACCCAACGCAGACCTGGTGGTCACCTCGTACGCCCTGATGCGACGCGACGTGGACCACTATCTCGAAACCGAATTCAGCGCGGTCATCCTGGATGAAGCGCAGCACATCAAGAACCGTTCAACCCAGAACGCGGTCGCGGCCAAGCAGCTGCGCGCTCAACACCGCTTCGTCCTGACCGGTACCCCCATCGAGAACAGCGTGGCGGACCTGTGGTCGATCATGGACTTCCTGATGCCGGGTTACCTCGGGCGCTACGACATGTTCCGCGGTAACTACGAACTTCCGATCGGCCGCGGCGAAGGACCCGGCGAAACGGCGCAGGTTAAACTTCGCCGCAAGCTGAACCCCTTCCTGATGCGACGGCTGAAATCCGACGTCGCCAAGGACCTTCCACCCAAGATCGAGCGCGTTATCTCCTGTCCGCTCACGAGCGACCAGAAGCTCGTCTACAAGAAATATGTCGAGTCGTCACGGCGTAAGATCACCGACATGGTGGCCAGCAAGGGGTTCGATAAGTCACGCATGGAGATCCTTAAACTCCTGCTGCGTCTGCGCCAGATCTGCTGCCACCTCGAGCTGCTCAAGCTCACCGAACTGGATAAGAGCAAACAGCCGTCGGCAAAGCTGGATATCTTCTTCGAACTCCTCAACGAGGCGATGGATGGCGGCCACCGCATCCTGGTCTTTAGTCAGTTCACGTCCATGCTCGCGATCTTGCGGCGCGAGATCGAAGCGCAAGGTCACCGCTATTGCTACCTCGACGGATCAACGAAGAACCGGATTGAGGTCGTGCGCGAGTTCAATACGGACCGTGATATTCCCCTTTTCCTGATCAGCCTCAAGGCGGGCGGCACCGGGCTTAACCTGACCGGTGCCGACATGGTGATTCATTTCGATCCATGGTGGAATCCGGCCGTCGAGGACCAGGCCACCGACCGCGCGCACCGCATCGGCCAGCAGAAGACCGTCTACAGCATCAAGCTGATCACCAAGGACACGGTCGAGGAGAAGGTCCTCGCGATGCAGAAGGCCAAGCGAAGCGTCATCGATGCCACCATCGAATCGGACGGAGATGCCGGCAGCGCCCTGTCCTGGGAGGATGTGCAGGATATCCTGACGCTTTAGCCGGGCCTGCGAGTGGCGAGTGGTAAGCAGTAAGTAGCAATTGGTAAGTGGTAGGCAGTAAGTGGCAAGTGGTAAGCGGCAGTTGATCGTGGCTGTAGCGTCTCGTGCCGGATGGCAACTTGCTTCACTCCCCACTAATCACTTCTCACTCCCCACTTCTCACTCCCCACCTCTTCCACTCAGTAGACCGGAGCTCGAAACGTATCGGTGTACTCCCCACGCTCCTTCATGCGCAGGTACTCACGCTCCCAGGGCGCCTCACACAAGCGCCCCGGTCCATTAAACCCGGTTTCACCTGCAGTCCGTTCTCCTTTCCTGAAAAAAGGAAGTCTGTTCTGCCGCGAACATCTTCACCGGATTCTCCAATCGCGTATGGCTCGTAACGCCTTCGTGCCTACGAGTAGCGTGGCAGCATTTTGCCGTGCGCCTTAATCAGGTCGTTGCACAGACTCACAATCTGGTCGAGGGTCAACTCGGCCGCGGTGTGCGGATCCATCATCGCGGCCTGGTAGATCTTATCCTTCTTGCGTGTCACCACGGCCTCGACCGTCAGCAGCTGGGGATTGATGTTGGTGCGGTTGAGAGCCGCACACTGTTCGGGAAGATCTCCGACGAAGCAGCCTTGCACGCCGTTGCGATCTACAAGGCACGGCACTTCGACGCACGCCGTGCGGGGCAAATTCGTGATATAGTTTCCGTCATTCAGGATATTCCCGCCGATCCGGAACGGCACGTCGGTCTCCATCGCGTCCATGATATACGAGCCGTACTCATGTGTGCGGTCGTGCGAGAGCTTCCTGTTTTTTGTGATCTCCGCGCCACGCGTCTTCCAATCTTCGATCTGGTTGATGCACCGTCGCGGATATTCGTCGAGAGGAATGTTGAACTCTTCGATCAGTTCGGGGAATTGGCTCTTAATCCAGTACGGCATGTACTCGGAGCTATGCTCCGACGACTCGGTCAGATAGTAGCCGAAGTGCTTCATCATCTCGAAGCGGACCATGTCGCCATGCTTCGTGGCACCCTTTCGTCGAGCCTTCCGGTTCATCTGGGCCGCGCGTCGCTTGATCTCTGGATAGAGGTCGTTGCCGCCGTCGGTAATCTCGAGCAGCCAGGACTGGTGGTTGATGCCCGCGATGTTCCACCCCAGCTTCTTTACCTTGCTGGACATGCCCACCTGGCGCAGCAGCCAGTTCGCGCACCCCTGCACCGAATGACAAAGCCCGACGACCTTCACATCGGTGTGCCTCGCGATACCACCGGTCAGCATCGCCATCGGGTTGGTGTAATTGAGTAGCAAGGCGCCGGGACACACCGCCTCCATATCTTTTGCAAAATCAAACATGACCGGGAGTGTGCGTAACGTGCGGAAGATTCCGCCGATCCCCAGCGTGTCCGCGATCGTCTGACGCAGTCCGTACTTCTTCGGTATCTCGAAATCAATCACGGTGCTGGGCTCATACCCGCCCACTTGAATCGCATTGACGACATAGGTTGCGCCGCGCAACGCGGTGCGCCGACTCCGGGGACCGAGATGCGCGGTGATCTGTGCGCGGCCCTTGTTGATATTCTTATTCAGCGTCTGCATCATCAACTTCGACGCTTTAAGCCGAGTCGGGTCGATGTCGTAGAGCGCGATGTGGGCGTCCCGCAGCGATGGGACGAGTAGGCTGTCACCCAGTACGTTCTTGGCAAAGACCGTGCTGCCTGCCCCCATGAATGTGATCTTTGGCATGCTTCAGATTCCTTTCAGATTCGATGGCAACGAAACAGCGGCCGATTCTCAGCGATTCAGGATGCAAGTCAAGCTTGCGGATTCAATCCAGTTTTCAGAAACGATGCGCGACGCTTCGGGGCTCGCGTGACCCGAGGCTTTCCACCGGCGCGAGATCGCTCTACTCTTTCCGGCCAGATGACCACGGCTCTCTTCATCCTCCTGATCCTGATCGCTACCGGATTCGTGACTCTGAACGTCGTGGCCTATAACAACGCGCGGAGAATGACGCGATTCCTGCCTGCGGGCTCCATGCCGCGCTGCCCCGACTCGTCCTCGGTCGTAGCCCGGATCCGCTTCCTGGTCACGGGCCCCCGCATACCCCGCCCCGTGAACGCGACCACACCGGCCGATCGCGACCTTCCGTTCGAAACCATCTTCGTGACCACCGCAGACGGGCTGCGGCTGGAACTCTGGGATATTCCCGCCCAAACCCCGCGTGGGTCCGTAACCATGTTCCATGGCTACGGCGGCCAGAAAGAGGCCATGCTCGAGGATGCGCAATTCTTCCACGAACTGGGTCTCAATGTGGTCATCGTCGATTTCCGGGGATCGGGCGGTTCGGATGGAAACGTCACCACGATCGGAATAACCGAGGCACACGATGTGATCGCCGCCGTGTCCTGGGCCAAGACCCGTTATCCCGAGGGCCGCATGATTCTGTTTGGCGTCTCGATGGGTGCCGTGGCGATCTTGCGCGCGGTGAAACATCACGCGTTGCGGCCCGAAGCCGTCATCATGCACTGCCCCTTCGACCGATTGGTGACGACCGTGGCGCATCGCTTCGAGGAACTCGGCGCGCCACCGTTTCCATCGGCGCACCTCCTCACGTTCTGGGGTGGCCTGCAATGCGGCTTCAATGGCTTCCGGCACAATCCCGTCGACGACGCAGCCGCGCTCACGTCCCCCTGCTTGCTGCTGCACGCTTCATGCGATCCACGCGTCTCCGTCGCCGAGGTCCGCCGTGTGCGTGGTGCCCTTCGAGGCCCAAGCCAATTGCACATCTTCGAAGGTCTCACGCATGAGTCCTACATCCAGGCTCGTCCGCATGAATACCGGCGCGTGGTCGCGGAGTGGATTGAGGGGTTGACGTGATGGCAGACTGAAAGAACGGATCGGGAGCGGACGGGAAACGTGCCGCCACCTGCGCTCCTTCGGAATTTCGAAAATCATCCTAGGCCGGACATCTCACACTTTTTCGTAGCGAGAGCGCGAAGAGCCCGTCAGGCTTGATCGAAACAGGGCTTTGCCGATGAAACGGTATGGACATACTGTGAATTGGCGAAGCCCTGTTTCGATCAAACCTGACGGAGCTATCCGTGTTCGTAGTAGGAAAAGTGGGAGATATCCGGGCTAGGCGATCCGTCGTATTGCCACTACGCTAGAAGACCACTCGGTACTCGGAGCGACCATGGCAGACGACACGACCATAATATCAACCTGGAAAGAACTTGAGGCGCTGATCGACAGCGGCGACAAGGCCGGTGCCGAAGCCTACCTTCGCGACTTGCCTGCCGGCGAGGTGGCACACACGATCTCACTCCTGAGCGACGATCTTCAGACCAGGCTCTTTGAGGCCCTGCCTCCCGACTACGCCGCCGACGTCATCAATCACTTCGCCGATGAGCAGGCCGCCGACCTCATCGAGGATCTACCGACCAAGCTGGCGGCGGCCATCGTCGACGCGCTTGATTCGGACGAACAGGCCGACATTCTCGGCGAAGTCGAAGACGAGGAAGCCGAAGCGATCCTCGACGAGATGCGGCCGGAAGAGGCCGAAGACGTTCGCGAGCGCCTGGAATACGGCTCCGACACTGCGGGCGGACTGATGATCACGGAGTACTTTAGCTACTCCGCAGACACCCCGGCGAATGACGTGATCTCCGAACTGCGCACCAACCAGGAGCGCTACTCGAAGTTCATGGTGCAGTACGTCTACGTCGTAGGCGCGGATGACGCCCTGCAAGGCGTCATTCGGCTGCATAACGTCGTCCTGGCGCCAGACGACGCTCCGCTCTCCTCCATCATGCGCACCGATCCGGTACGGGTGGCACTGGACACGAAACTCGCCGATCTCGAGGACCTCTTTGATCACCATGACCTGAACGCGATCCCCGTCGTCGACGAGAACGGCGCGCTCGAGGGCGTAATCCGACGCGCGCACATTGAAGAGGCCCACGCGGAGCGATCCGATAGATCCCTCGCGCGTCTCGGCGGTATCATCGGTGGTGAAGAACTACGCACCATGCCGTGGTACTCCCGATCGGCGCGCCGCCTGGCCTTCCTCGTACCCAATATCTTTCTCATGATCGCGTCCGTCAGCGTGATTGCCATGTTCGAGGAGATCGTGCTCGACCGGGTCATCGCGCTTGCAATCTTTCTGCCCCTGGTCGCGGGACTCAGCGGATGCAGCGGCAACCAGGCCGTGGCGGTCAGCATTCGTGAACTCACGCTCGGCGTGACGAAGCCCACCGACGTGGTGCGCGTACTGCGCAAGGAACTGCTCGTGGGCCTCGTCAACGGTATCGTGATCGCGATCATCGTCTTCACGATCGTGGCCGTGTGGGCTAACGTCGCGGGCTGGACCGGCGGTACCTACCTCGCATTGATCGTTGCCGGCTCAATTCCGATGACCATCGTCTTCTCGGTGGCACTGGGCGGCACCGTGCCGCTGATCCTCAGCCGCATGAACGTCGATCCAGCCATGGCCTCCGGCCCCATCATTACCACCCTGATCGACTTCTTTGGTTTCTTCAGCGTTCTTGGTATCGCCTGGTTGGCGATCGACAAGTTGACCTGAATCCAGTGACTATGGAAATCATCTCGTGGAAGGGGCTCTATCGATGCGCGATCATGATCGCGATCGTGTCGATTGCGGGTTGTCGAATGATGCACATGCCCGGTAAAAGCCACTCGGGCGCCCTACCCTCGCTTGACTCCGATCAAGCGCGCTACCAGGAGGAACTGAAGCGCGATGTCGTGTCGCTGGCCGAAGAGATCGGTGAACGCAACGTCTTCAACTCCGAAGCACTGGCCCGCGCAGCCCGACATATCAAGCAGCAGTTCGAGAACGCCGGCTACACCGTTCGAGAACAGGCCTATACCGTGCGCGACGTCGAATGCCTGAACATCGAGGCCGAATGTCGCGGCGCCGAGCGCCCGGACGAGATTATCGTCGTCGGCGGGCACTACGATGCCGTCTTCGGATCTCCGGCCGCAAACGACAACGCAACGGGAACGGCCGCGGTACTCGCCCTGGCGCGTGTGTTCAAGAGTCGTCACGTCGCGAGAACGATCCGCTTCGTCGCATTCGTGAATGAGGAGCCTCCCTTCTTCCAGACCGCCGAGATGGGAAGCCTCGTCTACGCAAAGGCATGTAAGAAGAACGGGGACGATGTCGTGGCGATGTTGAGCCTGGAGACGATGGGCCATTTCAGCGACGTTGACGACAGCCAGAACTACCCCTTCCCCTTCGGCCTCTTCTATCCCTCAACCGGCAACTTCATCGCGTTCGTCGGCAACGTCTCCTCCGGTTCCCTGGTCCGTCAGTGCGTGGCCAACTTCCGCAAGCATACCTCATTCCCTTCCGAGGGCGCCGCGATCCCATCCACCGTGCCGGGCGTAGGATGGTCGGACCACTGGGCATTCTGGAAACAGGGCTACAAGGCGCTGATGATCACGGATACGGCTCCCTTCCGCTACGCGCATTACCACACGACCGACGACACGGTAGACAAGATCGACTTCGCCAGCTTCGCCCGCGTGGTCGCCGGCGTTGAACACGTGATCATGGACCTTGCGAATCCGTGAGCCACGAAAGAGAGCCTCCCCCCCCCCCCCCCGGAAACAGGGAGCCTCACGTAGAGTCGAGTCGCTGGGCCCAGATTAAGCGAACTTCGCCTGTCGAATTCAGGCCCCCACCGGGACAAGCCCAGTGGGGGCGGCGGTCGAGACGCCCGCCCTCCACAGAATGGCGGGAAACGCGAGTAGACTGGAGGGCGGATGTCCCCAGCCGCCGAGAACGTCGCGTTCTTATAGTGGCCTGCTAGGCGTTGTTGAGTTCCGTCGACTCGGCGACGGTGTAGCCCAGCGACTCAACGGCTTCGCGCAGGTCAGCCGCTTTGGGCCCTTCGCCAAACACCGTCGCGCGGCCCGCGCCGAGGTCGACCCGACTTTCGGTTACGCCTGCACACTCGGCCAACGCCCGCTGCACGCTCTCCGCGCAGTGGTTACATGTCATCCCCTCGACCACGAGCGAGTAGACCGCGGCGCCCGGCCCAACCCCTTCGCTCGACGGACCGGATCTACGCGGAATGGAAACCGCACCGATCAACAAGAGCAGGGCCACGCCAAGCCCGATGCGTACCGGGTCAGGCAACATGCGATGCACATGCTCGGGAGACGTTATTGTAGATGGATCCATGAACTGGTTTAGCGCCATCCCGCTGATCAAGGCCACCACGACCACCGTTGCGAGATAGATCACTGCGGTACGTCGCCCCAGCACCTTCCAGATCACGGAGATCGCGGCCGCATTCGTCGCCGGGCCGGTCATCAAGAAAACGAAAGCCACGCCAGGCGTTGCGCCCTTGGCGATCAGCGCCGCGGCAATCGGGACCGATGCGGTTGCACAGACATAGGTCGGAACGCCGATCGCGAGCATCAGCAGCATGGAGAGGAGTCCTCCCCCAAGGGCCAACTCGATCACGCGCTCCGGCGCGAATACCGTAATCACAGCCGCGATCGCGATGCCGGCCAGCATCGGGCGCGCGAGTTCCGTCGGCAGCTCCCAGAATCCATAGCGCAGCGCGGCGGCGGCTCGTGCCCCCAACGTGAGATGCTCCGCGGACGCCGGGGCCGATGTCTGAGGCGGCGGAGATTCGTCGCCCGCGATCGCGTCCACAAGCCCTCCACCCAGCACGCCCGTGATCAGCGCCACGATCGGACGGAAGATCGCGAACACGGGACCGAGCAAACTGTGCGTCACGAGGATGCTGTCGACGCCGGTCTGTGGCGTAGAAAGAAGAAAGGCCACTGTGGCGCCCCGACTCGCGCCATGGCGGTGAATCGATGCCGCCACCGGAATCACGCCGCATGAACAAAGTGGCAACGGGATCCCGAACAAACACGCCTTCACCGACGACCATAGGCCCCGGCGTCCCAGGTGTCGCTCCACAAGCGCCGGCGAGATCAGGACCGATAGCACGCCGGCGATCAGAAATCCCAGGAGCAGAAACGGCGCCATCTCCAGCGTCGTCTCCCAGAATGCAACTACGATGGCTTGGATTGTGGTCATCGATTCCGTCTGCGCTGGATGCGGCCCAAGCTTGCGGGCGCCGCTACATATCCCCCGGCGGAACGACGGCCTTTACCTACCGCGAATGCACGGCGCAGACGGAGCGGCCGCTCTCCGGGACTGGACCGAGTTCCTTTTCGATATCCGCAAGGCTTGGAACATCCTGCGTGCAGTCCGACACCTGCAGGCCACGCGCGGCCAGTATCTTCGCGACCTCGGCGCCATGGTGGCCCTTCATCATCACGAAGTGGTGGATGCCATGCTTATGAATCTCGTCGAGCACCTCCTGCAGATTCGGCGTGTAGGCCCAGCCATTGGCCCCGAAGGATTTCACCTTCTCGCTCAGCAGTTGCCCCTGGAAGACGGTGGCCTTAAAGGAGTCCGACGTCGTCGCTGCCGAGATACCGGTGAACGGAGCGGCGATCATCTCCCCGCCAACCGTACCAAAGGCATTCCCCTCTCCGACGGCAGCATCGCCCTCGATGATCTCCTGGTTCGACATCTGCGCCTTACCTTCGATCCACTCGGGCGGGGTTTGTGAGCAATGGAATACGTTGAAAACCCGCGGATCCCAGCCGGGGTTGTTGATGTCGAGAATCACGCCGGGCTCACCCGTGACGGCCCACGCCAGGCGGCACATGATTGCGTGACACACGTCCGTTTCGCACACGAGCGGTTTCTCCAGCATTGAGTTTGCCATCGCGGCGAAGGTACACGGGACGATCTGGAAATAGCGCTCGAACGACGTCCAGCAGTGTATGCCGCCGGCGTCAATCTGATCGCGCTCAAAGATGTCGCGTATCCACAGGAAGCAGCGCACGATCAGATCGACCTTCGCCTCTGGAATATGCCCGTAGTCCATCACACCGGCCAACTTCTGCTTGGCTTCCGCCACACGCGGATCGCTGGGATAGATCGGGTTGTCAGGCGTCATGCCGGGAAAGATCTTGTCCATCTCGTTCTTGAACTCTTCCTGCTTGCCGGCGAGCACCGTGGCGCCCCAGAGATCGATCAACTCATAGGTGTGCAGCGAGAAGCCGAGCCGGAAGAGTTCGACCTGGTTCACGAACGTCGTAGAGAACTCGACGGGGTTCACGCCGACGAGAGCGACGCGCATATTGCGCAGGCACTCCATGCCATCCATGATCGACTTGAAGCTCGTAACCGAATGGATCAGCGAGCTTCGATTGGCAAAATCGATGCCGCGTGTCGCCATAATCTTGCGGCCGAGCAACCGCGCGTTGGCGTGGATCGAGAGCGAGCCACACAGCGCATCGCCGCGGTTCTCGAATTCCATAGCACTCGGGTTATCGTTCTGAAAGGCTAGGAAGACCGGCACATCATCCGGAACGAGCCGCAGGGTATCCTGAAATGCGCGCTCTTCCATGAAGTTGCCACCAAAGGCCACGAGTGCCTTGATGTTCGACATCTCCCCGCGCCACGCTTCGAAATAGTCGCGTACGTCGGCATCCGAACAGATCGAGCCGTCGGTGTACTTGTCGTCATCCGGAAAGATCCCATCAAGCCCCAGTTCGGATGCGGCATCACGCATGTGACGCTTGGCGCGCTTCCCCAGCTCTGCATTGAAGAAACTACGAACCAGGGGCAGAAAAAGGATTCGTGAACGGTTTTGCACAATCGCCATGATTTGATCTCCTTGTATATTGATCCGGGATGCGGCCTCGCAGAGCCCACCTCACACGATCCGTTATAGATACTACGAATCCACGCGAACGTCATGGATTTTCTACGGGCTCTCCGCAAGCAGAAAATACTTGCAGACATCGAGTTGCCCACGGAGAGTCATGTGGTCCCGACCCGGTCCCGGAAAACGGGGTAGATGCGGGAGCCCGCACGGGAACCATGAAAAAACACGAACTAGAAGAACATCTCGAATCGGTCAGGCAGACGATCGCGACCTCCCTCGCAGAGACCGCCGTCGGCCCCATGATGCCGGAATTCACTCACCTTGTAGGCGCCGGCAAGATGCTGCGCGCGCGCCTGGCGCTGCAACTGGGGGAGGCGGCCGGGAGCGATCTGCAGGTGCTGATCGGCGCCGGGGCGGCCATCGAGCTCATTCACGGCGCCAGCCTGCTCCACGACGACGTTATCGACGGCGCCAACACACGGCGCAGGATGCCGGCCTTTTGGGTCGAGAAGGGCGTCCAGGGCGCGATCCTGCTGGGCGATCTCTTCTTTTGCCGGGCGGTTCATCTCATGAATCAATATGCCGAGGGTCGACTCACCGGCATTTTCGTCGAAAAAGTCTGCGAGATGTGTGACGGCGAAACCGACCAGGAGCTCGTTCTGCGCAATACGGAGCCCTCCTGGGAGAAAAGCGTCAGCATTGCCAGGCGCAAGACGGGATCCCTCTTCGCATTTGTCGGGCACGCGGCCGGCGGTGCGGATTCGGAACTATGCGCCCTGCTCGAAGCGTCGGCCTATGACGCCGGCACGGCTTTCCAGGTTGCCGATGACCTTCTCGATGCCAGTGGAGACGTCGAGCAGGCGGGAAAAACCCTCGGAACCGATGCGATGCGAGGCAAATTGACTGCTGCCACAACCCTTTCCGTCGGCGGGCCCGATCCTCGTGTCTTCATTAAGGAGAGCATCGCGTCGGCGAGCCAGCGCCTGCACGGTCACCCGCAAGTGCGGGCGGCGTGGGACCGCTACGTGACGGACGAGATGGAGAAAGCATTCGAAACCTTCATGGCCGGCTTCACGCTCCCCGAATACGCCTGAGCCGCGATCCCGGGCGCTCCGAATTCGAGTCTGCGTCAACCACGTCGAACAACTTCACTTTGACGCTTGACACCCCTTTCGAAACTCCTATTCTTGCGCCTTTTATTTCTCAGAACAGAAGGCGTTCTGGGCAACGGCATTTCGTATAGCGCTGGTCGGGCGGACGGTCCGGGATACCACCGGAAGTAAGGTCACACGTGGCAGACACGGTCATCAAAAAGGGCTACGACATCAAGCTTGTCGGCAAGCCCGCCAACAAGCTGGTCGAGGCGGCCAACGCCTCATCGGTGTGCGTCTATCCGCGCGAGTTCGAGCCGATCAAGCTTCGACTGCTCGTCAATGAAGGCGACGACGTTAAGCGCGGCACGCCCCTCTTCTTCGACAAGCGCGACGACCGCATGAAGTACCGCTCTCCTGCGGCGGGCAAGGTTCGCTCCATCGTCCGCGGCCCACGACGATTCGTCGAACAGATCATCATCGACGTGGCGCAGGACGAAGACGCCGAAGCGCTGCAGTCCTACAACCCCGGCGACATTGCCGGTCTCGAGCGACAGGCACTGTGCGATTACCTCGCCGACACGGGCATGCTTCCGATGATCCTGCAGCGACCGTTCTCCCGAATCGCCAGCCCGGACACGCTACCCAAATCGATTTTTGTTAACGCCATGAACACGGCACCGTTCCAGGTGGACAGCAACGTCGCACTCGACGGTGAGGAGCTGACGTTCCAGGCCGGATTGGACGCGCTGACCTGCCTGACACAGGGCGCCGTCCATCTCTGCATGGATGGAAGTGTGAGCAGCCCCGCCGCCGCACTGGCCAAGGCGGCAAACGTTCAGACGCACACCTTCACGGGGCCGCACCCGGCAGGCAACTCGAGTGTCCACATCGCGGCGGTCGATCCGATCGCGCCCGGGGACACGGTCTGGACGATCAAGGCGCCTGATGTGGCGCTGATCGGCCGTCTGCTTCTCAATGGAATGGTGCCGCACACGCAAGTCGTGGCGCTGGGCGGCCCCGGTGTCCGCGAAGACGCCCGCAAACATTATCGAATTCGCATCGGCAGCGATCTGCGCACCGTGCTGGAAGGCACACTCGAAGATGGCGAACAGCGCGTCATCTGGGGCGACGCCCTGTCCGGCGTGACGATCGATGCCGACAGCTACGCGCGCTTTTACGGTCGCAGCATCACGGTGCTGAACGAGGGGCGTGAGCGAATGATGATGGGCTGGCTCGAGCCCGGCTTCAAGCGCCTCAGCTTTTCGCGTGCCTACCTCTCGGGATGGCTTAACGGGGACAAGCAGTGGAATCTGACGACCAACATGAACGGTGGGCCTCGCGCAATGGTGCTCAGCGGACACTACGACAAGGTCATGCCACTCAACATCATGGTCGACTACCTGGTGCGTGCCGTGCTCGCCGATGATACCGATGAGGCCGTACAACTCGGCATCCTCGAGACCGACCCTGAAGACTTTGCGCTTTGTGAATACATTTGCCCATGCAAGATGGAGTTACAGACCATCATACGCAAGGGCCTCGACCTGATTCAAGAAGAGGGCCTTTAGAACATCATGAAGTTCATGCTCGACATGCACGATAAGATGCGCCCGCTGTTCGAAAAGGGCGGGAAATTGGAAAAGCTGTGGCCTCTCTTTGACGCCCACGACACCTTTGTCTTTACGCCGGCTGACACCACGCATGAGGGTAGCCACCTGCGCGACGCGATCGATCTCAAGCGCGTCATGATCACGGTTATCTTTGCACTCGGGCCGGCCATTCTCTTCGGCATCTGGAATGCGGGCCATCAGCATAACCTGAATGCCGAGGGCGCAACCGCCGGCATTCTTTCGGACATGATGCAGGGCGCATGGATCGTCCTTCCCATCATCTTCGTTTCCTACGCCGCCGGCGGCGTGTGGGAAGTCCTCTTCGCTACCGTGCGTCGCCATGAAATCAACGAGGGGTTCCTGGTCACCGGAATGCTTTTCCCGCTCACGCTCCCGCCCACCATTCCGCTCTGGCAGGTAGCCGTCGGCATCTCTTTCGGCGTCGTCATCGGCAAGGAAGTCTTTGGAGGGACGGGCATGAATGTGCTGAACCCGGCCCTGACCGCGCGTGCGTTTCTCTTTTTCGCCTATCCGGTCCAGATGTCTGGTGACGCCGTCTGGACCGCGGTTGACGGCTTCGTCGGCGCCACCCCGCTCTCCATTGCGGCGGCCACCGTCGAGGGGTCCAGTGTTGTAGAGGCCCTGACCAGCGCCGGCTACAGCTTCTCCTCGATGTTGATGGGCGCCATTCCCGGAAGCATCGGCGAGACGTCCGCCCTGATGGCCCTCCTGGGCGCCGGCATACTGCTCATGACCGGAATCGGTTCCGGGCGCATCATGGCATCCATGGTCGTCGGCGCGCTGGTGATGGGTACCACACTCAAGCTCTTCGGCTCTTCGGCGTTCTCGGACCTGCCGCCGCACTACCATCTTGTGATGGGTGGTTTCGCCTTCGGCTGCGTCTTCATGGCAACCGATCCGGTGTCTGCCGCGGCGACGGCCCGAGGCCAGCTGATCTACGGCTTCCTGATTGGCGTGATTGCCGTGATCGTGCGCACGATAAACCCGGCCTATCCCGAGGGGGTCATGCTGGCGATCCTGTTCATGAACGTCATGGCACCGCTGATTGATCACTACGTCCTGCAAGCCCATATCAAGAGTCGCGCAGCGAACCGGGGGTTGGCCAATGCGTGATGAACTGAAAATCATCGGATTCGCTGCGGTCGTTTGCATTGCCTGCAGCCTGATTCTCTCCGCGGCCTACGCGTCATTGAAGGGCAAGCAGGACTACAACAAGAAGATCGACCAGCAGTTTAACGTCCTCAAGGCCCTCGGCGTCGAAGTCCAGAACGAGAAGGGCAAGAAAGTCATGAGCAACGAAGAAGTTTCGGCCCTCTTCGATCAGAGTGTCGAAAGCCTTGTCCTGGACGAAAACGGGGTGCTTCTCGGGGGTGTCAAACCTGAGGACCTCGAGCCCGTCACGATCGCCGGGCGGGGCGCGACGGCCAAGAGCCGCTACCCGGTTTACATCTTCAAGGATCCAAAGACGTCGCAGACCCGATACGCGCTCCATATTAGCGGCAAGGGCCTTTGGTCCACGCTGAAGGGGTACATTGCCCTCGACGCCGAGCTGGAGAAGATCGTTGGGATCACATTCTACGAGCACGGTGAGACGCCTGGACTTGGCGCCGAAGTTGATCAACCATGGTTTCAGAAGCAGTTCCCGGGTAAGGTCCTCTTTACGGGAAACAAGCAATCCACGTTCCAGGTGATGAAGCCGGCTGCGCCCGAGGGTGCCCCGTCTGCCGTCGATTCGATTCCCGGCGCTACGATTACGAGCAAGGGCGTTCAGAAGTTTTTGAATTCGGACATGGCCGTATACAACAAGTACCTGTCGGATCTGAGGAGTAGGTAATGGCGAAAGTTAAAGACATTCTTATCGATCCGGTCTCTAAGAACAACCCGATCACCTACCAGATCCTCGGCGTCTGTTCCGCGCTGGCGGTCACATCCAAGGTGCAGACGTCGTTCGTGATGGCGGTCGCTCTCACCCTCGTCGTGACAGGCTCCAATCTTGTCATTTCCTTGATGCGCAAGATGATCCCCAGCAAAATCCGAATGATTGTCGAACTCTCGGTGATCTCGACACTGGTGATCCTTGTGGACCAGGTGCTCAAGGCGACGGCCTACGACGTCAGCAAGCAGTTGAGCGTATTCGTCGGGCTGATCATCACGAACTGCATCGTCATGGGACGCGCCGAGGCTTTCGCCCTTCAGAATCCGCCCAAGGAGTCGGTGCTGGACGGCATCGGCAATGGCCTTGGGTACAGTGCAATCCTTCTCATCGTGGGCACCATTCGTGAGATCTTCGGGTCCGGAACCTGGGCCGGGCTAAAGGTGATGCCCGATGCCTATGCCAACAACGGCTTAATGCTGCTCCCGCCGAGCGCGTTCCTGATCATTGGCATGCTGATCTGGGCACAACGCACTTGGATGACCAAGGTTTTCGAGGAGGACTAAGACGATGCTCGTGGATTACATCAACCTGGCTCTCAACCAAATCTTCGTTGAGAACATCCTGCTCGCATTCTTCCTCGGAATGTGTTCGTACCTCTCGCAGTCGAGGAAGATGGAGTCCGCAACCGGACTGGGGGTTGCCGTCATCTTCGTCCTGACGCTTTCGTGCCCCATGAACTGGGCGATCAGGGAATTTCTGCTGGCGAAGGGTGCGCTCGCCTGGACCGGATCGGAATCGTTGGCCGGGCTCGACCTCTCCTTCCTGGGCTTTATCTGCTACATCGCCGTCATCGCGTCACTCGTTCAGCTCGTCGAGCTGGTCATCGATCGCTACTTTCCAGCGCTCTACACGTCGCTCGGAATCTTCCTGCCGTTGATCACCGTGAACTGCTCGATCCTGGGCGCCTCACTCTTCATGGAAGAGCGCGGCTACAAGTTCGGCCAATCGCTCGTCTTCGGATTCTCCTCCGGGATCGGCTGGTTTCTCGCGATCGTCGCACTCGCGGCGATTCGCAAGAAAATCCGATACTCGCACGTTCCGCAGGGACTACGTGGTCTGGGCATGGCCTTCATCGTGACCGGCCTGATGGCTTTCGGCTTCCTCGCCTTCTCAGGGATCGACTTGAAGACGGTAACCAAGAAGGCACCAGAACCGGCGGCACCGGCCGTGGAGGCGCCGGCACTCGAGGCACCGACGATCGACATCCCCTCAGATCTGGAAGATGAAGACCTAGAGGGAGAAGCGTAATGGGGACGTTCGATCCCATGCTTGTTGCCGCGTCCACCGCCGTATTCACCGGTGTGATCGTGTTCCTGGTGATCATTCTATCGGTGATCTCGAAGAAGCTTTCCCCCGGTGGCGAAATCACAATCGATATCAATGACGGCAAGAAGCAGATCAAGATGGCTCCGGGCGGGAAACTCCTTTTCGCACTGGCCGAGAGCGGAATCTTCATTCCCTCCGCATGTGGCGGCGGCGGCACCTGCGCGATGTGCAAGTGCCATGTCCACGAAGGCGGCGGAGAGATCCTCCCGACCGAGACCGGCATGATCAAGAAACGTGAACAGAAGGAAGGCATGCGCCTCTCCTGCCAGGTCCCGGTCAAACAGGACATGAAGATTGTGGTTCCCGACGAGGTGCTCGAGATTCAGAAATTCGAGGCTACCGTGCGCTCCAACCATAACGTGGCGACCTTTATCAAGGAGCTGGTAATGGATCTGCCGCCCGGCGTTGACCTTAACTTCCGCGCTGGTGGCTACATCCAGATCGACATTCCGAAGTACGAGCTCAGCTTCAAGGAGTTCGACATCGAAGAGGAATACCACGGGGACTGGGACAACTTTAAGTGCTGGGACGCGACCGTGAAGAACCCGGATCCTATCTTCCGGGCCTACTCCATGGCCAACCACCCGGCCGAAGGCAACATGGTGATGCTCAACGTGCGAATCGCGAACCCGCCGCGAGGCACCGACTTCCAGTGGGGTCTCGCCTCCTCGTACATGTTCAATTTAAAGCCCGGCGACAAGGTCACGATCAGCGGGCCTTTCGGCGAGTTCTTCCGCAAAGAAACCCAGCGCGAAATGGTCTACATCGGCGGCGGCGCCGGTATGGCGCCCCTGCGCAGCCATCTTTTTGATCTGTTCCACACGAACAAGACGACTCGCAAGGTCTGCTACTGGTACGGTGGACGCTCGCTGCGCGAACTGTTCTACACGGACCACTTTCGTGATATCGAGAAGGAATTTCCAAACTTCTCGTATCACATCGCACTCAGCGAGCCCCAACCCGAGGACAATTGGGATGGCCCCACGGGCTTCATCCACCAGGTTGTCCTCGAAGAGTACCTGAGCAAGCATCCCGAGCCGGAGGAAATCGAATATTACCTCTGCGGCCCGCCCATGATGCTGGGTGCGGTTCAGAAGATGCTCGATGATCTCGGCGTAGACCCCGAGATGATCGCCTTCGACGAATTCTAGAAATTCGGCGAAGCTCCCCTCGTTCCTCGGCTTGCTCCGCCGAATTTCTTTACGGGATGGTCATGATTTGGCTTTCGCCGACTTCAACTTTCCACGAATCGCAAATGTCAGTCCCCCGCCGCGGCGCGGTACGCTTCGAAACGGTCGCCCGCCTGCCTGCCTGCGCGGAGATGACGCTGATCTCGGTGGGTCTCGCCACCTGGAAGGCCACGCTCACGTCACCGATCTGTGGCGATGCAGGGTTCGCGCCGATGTAGAAGGCGCCTTCATGGAACGTCGAGGATTCCTCAATCGTGACGGTCTATCAGATACCGGGTCGGTTGACGTGATCAGCCGGGGTGGCGGGTGTCGTCGCGGCGATGGCCTGTTCCAGTCCGCCCTTGATGCGGCTCTGCACGTCGTGATCGGCCAGCAGAATGGTGAACATGTTCTTCTGTTTGCAGCGCAGGATACTCGCTACGTGCTTCTGAACGCCTTCCTGCGAGTCGAACTCTTTGTAGGTGCCGTTGCTCGAGACCCACATTTTGTCGCCCCACGAGCCGATCGCAACGGCGTGGCCCGTAAACTTTGGAGCCGTCGCGTAGTAGAGCTGGACCGAGGCCTCAAAGCCAAGCTCGAGGCACAGCTCCTGGGCCAGAATCGCAAAGTCCTCACAATCGCCGGTGCCGCCATCCCACGTGTCGTCTGCTGCCGACCATGTGTCGCCGTCCTCTTCGGTATAGACGATGTGGCGCTGCACCATCCGGCATACATCCTGGGGCGTCGTGCACTCGGCTACGGCCTGACTCCAGGATGGCTTCGTCATGGTGCGTCTGAGCCACCCGCGCTTCGGCGCAGCGGCGGCGGGTACTCCGGACGTGGCGACAATAAGTGCGGCAACGATCAGGTAGATACCGAAATAGTGGAAGGTACGGCTGTTGATAGCATAGGATCCCAACTCTGTCTTGCCGCGCGTCCCCGATCCTGTTTTGTTGTTGCTCATTACTACCTCGATTCAGCTTCGTGTTTCGTTCCAGTTGCTGGACTGAAATAGCAGGGAGCGTTCCACGACATGTGACAGGCACCCGGAAACCCCTATAAACACGGAGAATTTCATGTGTTTGGTTCTGTCGGGGAGTTGGCACGGATTCTCGCATTCGTGGGAATCGCTCCGAAGTTGCGAATCACAAACCGTGCCAAGCGGGTTTTCCAGATCGAAAATTCCGAAAGATTATTTGTTGGTTTCGTTTTCGGACAAACCCGCTATCATGCGCCCCCATGCATGAAAGCAATACCAGGCACTGGCCGCGTAAGGGCGCCCTCGCCCTACTTCTAATCGGTCTTATTGTCGCGACGTCTTGCAGCACTAATAGGCTCGCGTCGCTGGACGATGACGAGTACTGGGCCGAGATCATGAGCCGGAACCTTGAATCCGGCTCAGATCCGAAGGCGGCGCAAGGCGGCGAGAGCGATGCGGTCGAGCCGGCAGATCCCGCTGATGAAGCAAGCGATACGGCCGAAGCGGCAGATCCCGCTGATGAAGCAAGCGATACGGCTGCCGAAACCGACGTCGCCGCCGCGCAAACCGGGCGGGGCGCGCGGCTCAAACCTGGCCTGACGGTTCAGGTCAAGGTGCTGGTGCTGGGTAAGGCCGAAGTCAACGAGGAGAATAGACGCATTTCAGACGAGGGCAGCCTGGCGCTTCCGCTGATCGGCAATGTGCACGTCGCAGGCATGAATTTGCCGGAGCTCAACCGCGAGCTGACCAGGCGTTACAGCGACTACTTCCTTAAGCCACAGGTAGTCGTCGACTACGTGATGGAAACGGGCGAGGAGGCAATCTCCCCGTGGGGCTACGTCACCGTGCTGGGAAAGGTCAAGCACCCCGGGCGCGTCAACATTCCGCCGACGCGGGACCTGACGGTCTCCTCCGCGATTCAACGTGTGGGCGGTTTCGATACGAGCGCGAAGGACTCCGAGATTCGAGTAACCCGCCTGGATAAGCCGGGAGAACCAGAGATCATTACGGTCAATCTTCGCGACCTCGGATCGAAGCGCGTCCGCAAGAAAAACGATATTATCCTTCAGCCGGGCGACGTGGTGAGGGTCCCCGAGAAGTTCTTTTGAGCAAGGTTGCGAGTCCCTGATGGGTTCAAAGGGCGCATGCGGGACCGTTTCCGTTCCCCGATGTCGCCTTTCAGATCACTGCCGCATCGCCCGCAGGATGTCCGTCCTAACTCGACGACCCGATCCAAGACCGCCACATTTCAACCGAAATATGCGAATTTGGGGTTGCACGGCGGGATGGAAGCTCTTAAACTTTTTCTTGCTCTCGGGATTAGTACGGAGCCGGTCCAAGCCGTGGAGTGACACCTGCGGCAGGGACATCCGGCGTTCCCGTTTGCGTGCAGGCGGATATTCACGGATGTCATTAACGATCGTTCTGACCAAATAAAATGATCCCGAGAGGATAGCGGGATCACAAACCAAGGAGGCCTTCTGCGGGAGGCAATCTGAAGCGGAAGCGGAAGGATTGCCAAGCGGAGGAGTAGTGTAGATTCATGAAAAAGACCGTTCTCACGATAGCTCTAACCCGACTTTCGCTGTTCGCGGGTTCGAGGGCGAAGAACATTAGTAAACTCGTCTTTTGAGATCATAGGTCTTC
>JAQBYD010000097.1 GCA_027623315.1 Verrucomicrobiota bacterium
GACCCCAGGAATCGTGGCCGTCAAGGACTTGCGCCTGCGCGAGCGGGCGGAAACTGGAGGGCGTCGCGCTGTGAGGGGTTCTGCTTGTCCTCCGCGTCGGTTGAAGTCGAAAGTTCTAACGCTGCTTTTTCAAACAGAGCCGCGGTATAGGCCGGCGCCTGTTTGGCGCTTGCGATCGCGTCGCGCACCGCCACCGCTTCCTCAAGTTTGCCTTCCGTGGTCAGCCGTCGCATCAAGGTGTCGAGGTGTGTGATGTAGTCGCCGGTGAGCCTGATGACCGAAAGGGCCCGATCGAGATCGATATCGGCCAGGGCCACGTGCACCTGCGTTTGGGTCTTCTCAAGAAGCGTGGGAAGTCCCGGAGGCGGGTCTGCGGGAATATAGGCGTCGCGCTTGAAACGTTCGATCTCCTTCTTTACGGCGAGCAGGGCGTCGAGGTAACCCCGCTTCTGGTAGGTCTCCGCGAGGTGTTCGAGGGTCTTACCGTATTTCGTGAAGGTTTTCGCGCGCGCCTCTTCCGCCGCAGTCCGGATGTCCGCGACGGCGTTCTTGTACTGCGTCTGGGCGCGCACCAGGGGTGACGGCTCGTCGTCTGTCTGCGCTCGCACGCCACAGGCGAAGCAGATCCAGGTTAACCCGAACAACGCGCAGCGGAACCCGATTAGCCGCCGTGATGCAGATTGTCGTAGCGCTATGGGGGCAGGAACCATCTGCGGAGATTAGAAACGAAGTTCCTTTCGGTCAAGTTCGAGTCGATCACGATTTCGTTTAACTTTCGGGGAAGCCGGTGTCGAGAGGGCATGATCCAGATCAACCGTCAGGGCAGATGGTACTCGCTGATGACAAAGTCGGCCAGTTCCTGCGGGGGTAGGGTGGCGTCGAGGACGAGATCGGAGCATTCCAGGTACACGGGCTCGCGTTCGGTAAGCAGTTGTTCGATCTCCTCGATCCCGCCGCCGGCGAGTTGGGGGCGCGTGGCGGCGCTGATTGGGTCGGCTTCAGCACGGCGCCACAACTCGTCGACGGAGGCCTGCAGATACACGACAAGCGATTCCTCGCCAACCGCCTGCTGGTTCGACGCGCGCATCAGCGATCCGCCGCCGAGGGCGATCACGGTCTCGTTTCGCCCGCACATCTCGATCACGACTTCGGTCTCGACCTGGCGGTAGCGCTCGAGGTCGGCCGCGAGGAATTCGGCAATCGTCATGCCTGAGCGCTCGTCGATGCCCCGGTCAACGTCCTGGTATGGCCAGCCGAGTCGTTCGGCCACGAGTTTGCCAACCGTGGTCTTGCCCGACGCGCGATAGCCGCAAAGTATTATCTTCATAGGTCTCCGGTCCGTCTTCGGGTACGCCGCCTGCGGGCGGATTCTCAATCCGCAATCATCTCGATGATCGCGGTTTGCAAAATTTTGCTATCCCTATAATGTACGGCACGAACGACCATCCTGTGTAGGCCTTTCATGAGTATAACCCTCGATATTAACCATCGGCGCGTGGACGCACCGGACGGCGAAACGATCTTCGAGTGCGCGGAGAAGACCGGTATCCAGGTTCCAACGTCGTGCTTGAAACAGGGCAAATGCCGCGAATGCATGGTCGAGGTGCTGGAGGGGTTGGACCTGCTCTCGGAGCGGACGAGCGAGGAAGGGCATCTGCCCGACCACTTTCGCCTTTCATGCCGCACGCATTTCGTCGGCACGTCCGGCACGGTGCGCTGCCACACGATGCGCCGCTCCGAGATTCGAATCGACGAGGGAGGCATGTCGCTGCCCGGAATCGAAGATGGAATCCCGCTCGATCCGGCCGTGACGCGCGATGGCGATCGCATCTTGTTGGATGGCGTCGAGATCGCGCAGTCGGCAGAGCCGATCTACGGAGTTGCCGTCGATGTCGGCACGACGACCGTGGTGATGCGGTTGGTGAATCTGGAGACGGGCGAGATCGAGGCCACGCAGTCGTTCGAGAATCCGCAGCGATTCGGCGGGTCGGATATCATGGCGCGAATCCACTACGATACCCATCACAAGGGCAAGCTGTTACAGCGCACACTGCTCGGGTACATGAACCGCGCGATCGAGGATTTCCCATGCGATCCCCAGACCATCTACGAGATGGTCATGGTCGGAAACGCGACGATGCGTGACTTGTTCTTCGGGCTGGATGTCGAGAGCATCGGACAGAAGCCCTATCGCTCCACGACGGAGCATGAGTTGCTCGAAGGAAAGCGGGAATCGACCAGCCTGGCCAAGAAGGCGAAGACGTTTCGATTTCCGACGCATCCGGACGGACGAGTCTACGGGTTACCATTAATTAGCGGACATGTTGGAGCCGATACGGCGGCCTGCATACTGGCGGCTAATTTCCACCACGAGAAACGGACGGTCGGGCTGATGGATATCGGGACCAACACGGAATTGGTGATTTCAGACGGCGAGCGCTGTTTTGCGGCCTCGTGCCCCGCGGGCCCTGCATTTGAGGGCGGATCGTTGACCTGCGGCATGCCCGGACTCGAGGGCGCGATCGAACGAATCCACATCGATGACGATGGATCGGTCAAGACCGAGGTCATCGGCGACATCGCTGCGGCCGGGATATGCGGTTCCGGCCTGATCGATGTGCTCGGGGAGCTGGTGCGCACCGGGAGGATGAACGAAATGGGACGCCTCTCTGATGGTGCCACGTCATTCGTGGTGGATGCGGGCGAAGGGGTTTCGGTTACCGAGCGCGATATCGGGGATCTTGCGCAGGCCAAGGGCGCGAATGCGTCCGGGCTGCAGATCGTGTTTGAGACCGCGGGGTTAACCTATGACGATTTTGACGTGTTCTATCTTGCCGGCGCGTTCGCACGGCACATCGATATCGAAGCGGCGAAGCGCATCGGTCTGATCCCGAACATGGATTCGCGGAAGCTCCGGCAAATCGGGAACGCGGCCATTGAAGGCGCGACGCTCGCATTACTGTCGAGAGCAGCGCGCGAAGAGGCCGAGAAACTGGTGCGCGGGATCAAGCACGTCGAGCTGGAAACCCACCCGCTTTTCTTCGACTACTTCGTCGATGGCTGCCAGTACAAGCCCGTCGACCTCGCGAATGACGACTAATCGACCAGGTTCAGGGCGCGCGAATGGACGCGAATGGGGTTTGGGTTGAACGTGACCAAGACGAGCGTGGTATCAGTATGTGAATATTGCCGCAACAGATATCGATCTTGATCCGCGCGAGCTAAGGCGCCTGCTGGAATGGCCCGTGGATCGGGATGTCGATCAACGGACCCAGGCGCACCTGGACCACTCGCGAGACTGGTATCACGAGCACGGGCGTCCCTGCGCATTGCGTCACGTCCTGGACCTTGAGGCGTTGGACGCCACGACGATGACGGTACGCGGCGGCCCTACGCTAACCTGTCCGCCGCTGGCTGCGCGACTGGCGGAAGCCTCCGCTGACCAGTTGGCCGTGATCGGAGTGAGTGCGGGACCCGAGGTGGATCTGCGCGTTTCGCAGTTGTGGGGCGAGGATGCATACGACGAGGCGATTGTGTTGAACGCGTTTGCGGCGGCGATCGCGGAGCGGCTCATGGCGATGACGGTCAACACGCTCTGCCACGACTATGAACCGGACAGGGCGGCGATTCTTCCGCATTACTGCCCCGGCTACGAGGGCTGGGAACTTGACGAATTGCCGAAGTTACTCGCGCTGCTGGCGAGTGAGGACTGCCCGCTGCAGGTGAATGACGGAGGCATGCTACTTCCGCAGAAATCCATGCTCGGCGTCGTGGGGCTCACCGATTCGCCGGCCGCACTTAAGCAGGAAGGCGACCTGGTGCCATGCAGGGCCTGTTCGTTTTCTCCCTGCCGCATGCGGCGCGTGCCGTTTGAGTCGGCGAACCGGTCCATCGCGGATGTTGGGGTACCTTCGGCCGATGCCGGCGTGGCCCCGGCAAGCACGGAGCGACGCTTTGCATTCAGCGAACGAGCGTTGAAGAAGTGGGCGACGCGATACCTCGAGCTGAATTCAAGCGGCGACGGCCAGGTGCATGCCCGCTTCACCCTGAATGGCACATCGTGCAGCAATGATCCGTTTGACATTCTATATGACGTCAGACTTGGAGCAGAGAAGAGCGGATTCCGGATCGCCGGAATGGAATGCAGTGTGCCGGGCGGGAAGTCTGCGTTCGACACCATGTGTGAGTATCGCCTCGTGGGTGCCCCGTTTGTAGCGTCCATCGCGAGCCACCGCCCATTCGAAGGCGCTCTCCTCAACGAGGTCCTGGACTGGCATCCCGCCGTCAACCCGGCCGGGTGCCTGTGCGAAACCGCGCACCAGGACTACAAGTGGCGCATCGTGCTGCAGACGATTCTGTACGAGCTCGGTGATCTATAGCGCATTTACTATTGCGGAGCGCGTCAAGATCGCTCAGAGTCTGCGGATTCTGAGCAGGATCTAGAATCGTACCGGAGGAAATATTATGTCGATCAAAGTCGCATTTATTGGCGCGGGGAGCGTCGGATTTACAAGGCAATTGACACTGGACCTTTTACAGGTCCCGGAACTGCAGGACACCGAGTTCAGGTATCACGATATCAGCAAGCAGAACCTCGATATGGTGACGCAGCTCTGTCGCAAAGACATCCAGTCCAATAAGCTTCCCGCCAAGCTGACCAGTACCGTAAACCGACGCAAGGCGCTGGATGGTGCGGACTACGTGATCAACTGCACCCGCGTCGGCGGACTGGAAGCGTTCCAGACGGATATCGATATCCCGCTCAAGTACGGTGTCGATCAGTGTGTGGGTGACACCCTTTGTGCCGGCGGCATAATGTACGGCCAGCGCAACATTCCGCAGATCCTCGCATTCCAGAAGGACATGAAGGAAGTCGCTGCCGACAACTGTTTCTTCCTGAACTACAGCAATCCCATGGCCATGAATACCTGGGCCGGGCTGGACGCCTACGATCGCGGGGAGGGGGTCGATATGGTTGGCCTGTGTCACGGCGTCGAAGGCGGCTGGCACCAGATCGCGCATGCGCTCGGCGCGAAGGACAAGCGCGAGGTTGAGATCATATGCGCAGGGATCAATCATCAGACGTGGTACATCAAGATCCTCTACAAGGGTCGCGAGGTGAGCAGTGAAAGGTTGCTGCGCGCTTTCGAGAAGCACCCCAGTTATTCGAAGACTGAGAAGGTCCGCATCGATGTCCTGCGGCGCTTCGGCTACTATAGCACCGAGTCCAACGGTCACTTGTCCGAGTACGTGCCGTGGTATCGCAAGCGTCCGAACGAGATCAAGCGATGGATCGACATGTCGTCGTGGATCAATGGCGAGACCGGTGGCTACCTGCGCGTCTGCATCGAAGGGCGCAACTGGTTCGAGACAGACTTCCCCAAGTGGTTGGGGGATGCCGGTAAGCCGATCAGCGAATGGCGCCGGTCGGGTGAGCACGGTTCCTACATTATCGAATCGCGCGAGACCGGCCGAATCTACCGTGGTCATTTCAACGTTCGCAACAACGGATCCATCCCTAATCTCCCCGACGATTGCATTGTCGAGGTTCCCGGTTATGTGGACGGGCTCGGCATGCACATCCCGTCGGTCGGCGATCTTCCGCAGGCCTGCGCGGCAACGTGCATGGCGAGCATTAACGTGCAGCGTATGTCCAAGGATGCCGCCGTCAGCGGTGACGTCACCTTGCTCAAACAGGCCATGCTGCACGACCCGCTTGTCGGCGCGATTCTGAACCCGGACGAGATCTGGCAGATGACGGACGATATGCTGGTGCACCAGGCGAAGTGGCTGCCAAACTATGGCCGCAGGGCGATCAACGCCGCCGCCCGGCGACTGGCGTCCGGTAAGATCAAGACCCGCAAATGGAGTGGTGCCGCGAGGGTCAAGACCAAGACCGTCAAGCAGCTCCGCGCGGAACAGCAAGGGAGTGTCTTGTCGGCAGACAAGGCGGCCGCGCAACGCAAGAAGGACGCGAAAGCGGCGTAGCTATTGCGGCTTCAACGGTTCATTGGATATCGGACACAGAGCTGACGCAAAATTGCTGATCACAGGATCGCCCCCGCGGAGTAGTTCCCGCCTTCAGGATAGAGAGCCTTCCATGTCTCGACGGTCTCACGGAACCGTGCGGTCTGCTCGCGTGCGGCACCGATGAATGATTCGGCATCGTCCACGATGGACTGGATTCGAGCACCATCGAGAGGGATGCGCCCGTCTTTGGCGAGTCGCTCGACCAGGTCGTTGTCATCTCGCTTCCCGCCGCGAAGATCTCGAACCGTCGCCACGGCGTGCTCCTTGATGGCTTCGTGTGCCTCCTCGCGCCCGGCGCCGGCCTGAACCGCCTGCATCAGAATCGTGGTGGTGGCGAGAAACGGCAGGGTCATGGTGTTCTCCCGCTCGATCATGGCCGGAAAGACCTCAAGTTGCTCAAGAACCACGAGTGCGGTTTCGAGCAAACCGTCGATGGCGAAGAAGGTATCCGGCAGGACCACACGGCGGACAACGGAACATGAGACGTCTCCCTCGTTCCACTGGTTGCCGGCCAGTCCGGCGGCCATGGTGACATATCCGTTTAGAATCGTATGCAGACCGTTAATCCGCTCGCAGCTGCGGCTGTTCATCTTGTGGGGCATCGCCGATGATCCGACCTGCCCCTTGGCAAACCCTTCACTGGCCAGTTCGTGCCCGGCCATCAAGCGCAGCGTCTGGGCGAAACTCGCGGGCGCGCTACCGAGCTGGTACATCGCGCTCACGACGTCAAAATCGAGGCTGCGCGGATAGATCTGGCCGACGGACTCCAGGGCTTCCGCGAAGCCGAGGTGCTCGAGAATCTTGCACTCCAGGTCGGCGACGCGAGATGGATCACCATCGAAGAGGGTGAGTTGATCCTGCTGGGTGCCGACGGCGCCTTTGAGCCCGCGTACGGGGTAACGCTGCAAGAGATTATCGAGTCGCTCGCACGCAATCACGGCCTCCTGGCCGAACATGGCGAGGCGCTTTCCGAACGTGGTTGGTTGGGCAGCGACATTGTGCGTGCGCGCCGTGATAACGAGAGTCTCGAACTCGGTGGCACGCCTCGCAAATGCATCCAGCAGTGCCACGGCCTTGTGGATAACAACTCGAAGCGAGCGCATGACCTGGAGTTGCTCGACATTTTCCGTGAGGTCGCGGCTGGTCATGCCCTTATGGATATGCTCAAAGCCGGCTTTCGCGCAGAATTCCTCGATACGCGCCTTCACGTCATGTTTGGTCACCGCTTCGCGCTCCCGGATCGCGTCCAAATCGACGTCGTCCCTGACCTTTTCGTAGGCGACGATGGCTTCGGCGGGGATATCGAGGCCGAGTTCCCGCTGCGCCTTCAGGACGGCGATCCAGAACTCGCGTTCCAGGACGACCTTGCCCGCCGGCGACCAGATCTCGCGGATCGCGTCGGACGCGTAGCGTTCAGCCAATACATTGGGAATTGCGCTCATCGTTCTGCTCAGGCTCCGCTTTCAGAGTCTCCCAAGCCACTCCGGCAGGCAAGGTAAATCCGCGCCGGATGCCTCCAGGTTTCCGACGCTTCGTGCTCGTTCTCGGAGCGAAGCGACTCTGGTAGAACGTTGCGAGCTTAGGGTCACGAGCGTCTGGTGCCTCTATGGCTCTGTCGGCAACATCGGGAAGATCCTCCGCACCCGAAGAAGTCCTATCGCGCTGTTGCGCTCCGCTCCGGTGAAACGAGCCCGGATATCTCACACTTTTCCTACTACGAACACGGATAGCCCGTCAGGCTTGATCGAAACAGGGCTTCGCCAATTCACAGTATGTCCATACGGTTTCATCGGCAAAGCCCTGTTTCGATC
>JAQBYD010000098.1 GCA_027623315.1 Verrucomicrobiota bacterium
GAGGCATGCCCAAAGCTACCAGCACCACAGACCCGCGCAATCAAAAAAGTTAACAAATTGAAACACTGACCCCTTTTCAGTTCGCGCGCAGAAGTTCCTGATTACACAGGCCGTGAAGCGCGGCGACCGGGAGCAGGCGTACTGGGAGGCGCAGCGCCTCATGCAGATGGTGCCCGACCGCACGCATCCCCTGTATTACGACGCACAGCGTCGCGTCGCGAAGCTGAAGCCAAAGGGGTAGAGCCCGATGTCGTTTGTAGAGAGGAGATTTTTCTAATGGGTGCAGTCCTGGTCATCTCAAAGGATCAAAAACAGATCGACAAGGTCACCGTGGACAAGGATGCGTTCATCATCGGGCGTTCCCAGCAGGCCGACCTGACGCTCGACGATGGGAGCGTCTCTCGCCAGCACGCCGAGATCGTGCGCCGTGGCGGATCTTACCAAGTGAAAGATCGCCAGAGCCGCAACGGCACGATCGTCAATGACAAGACCATCGCGCACCCCTGCGATTTGAGCGACGGTGACGTCATTAAGTTGGGAGACTTTGAACTTCGCTTCCTGCAGGATGACGAAGCGCCTCGCGGTCCGGACCTGGCGGACGACGACGATGACGACGGCGAGACCCAGTTCATGGCGTCTGACGAGATCCTCGGCAAGGCGAAAAAGGCCAAGCGGACCAGGGACAAGAAGACGTCCGGGGAGAAGCATGTCAAGCTCGTCGCGCTGGATGGCGTCATCAAGGGGATCGATTTTCAGGACTGGGCAGGCGACCTCACCTTCGGCCGGTCACCAACGTGTGACGTCGTGATTCCCGAAGACTCCGTGTCGACCTCGCATGCGCGGATTACGCGGCGTGGTGATGAATATGTTCTCGTCGATCTGGACAGCGCGAACGGCACCTTCATGAACGGCGCCCGGGTGCATGAAGAGGTGCTGGCGAACTCCGCGAAGCTGCGCATTGGGACCGTCAATTTCCAGTATACCGAGACCGACCCCGCACGGCAGAAGAAGGTGCGCATGATCACGATCGGCTCCGTCGTTGCGATTTTGGTGATCCTCGCCGTCGCGAAAGTCCTTCAGCCGGAGGACCTGGCGGAGAAGCATGCGCTGCTGGGGATGGCGGCGATCAAGAAGCAGGACTATCAGGCGGCCATCACAGAGTTTGACAAGGCGCTGAAGGTCGATGCGCAGCACACGGGCGCGCGCAAGGGACTCAAGGCGGCCAAGCTCGAGGTGCGCACTGCGGACCTTCTCGCCAAGGCCTTCGCGCTGGCGGAGGACCAGAACTATGACGATGCGCTGAACGCGTGCTACGATGTGCTGCGCGAACGGCCAAAGCACAAGAAGGCGTCGATTCTGCGTGACATTCTGAAGGGGATTACAGAGGCCCGCCTCGCGATCGATGCGAGCAACTGGGCGGACGGCATCGCGCTGCTTGAACAGGTTCCGATCGAGTATCGTGAATCGCCGATCGTCGCGAAGCTGCTGACGAGAGCGAAGGACGAGCAGGTCGCGATGGGCAAGATCGCGGAGGCCAAGGGTTATATCGAGCACAGTCAGTGGGACACCGCGAAGGGCATCCTGGAAGGGATTCCGGAGTGGAGCAGCTATACGGCCGAAGCACACGGGCTGCGTGACCAAATCGAGGCACGCGTGGCGATCAGCGGCGCGATGAAGACGGCGAACGATGCGTATCGCGCCGGAGATCTCTCCGCCGCGTCGGCAGCCGTGGCGGCGGGGTTGCGCGAGAGCTCGGATCACGCAGGCCTGAGAGAGCTGAAGGCGCGTATCGATCGCCTCGAGCCGTTTGTCGATCGCCTCAAGAGCGTTGCAGCCCTCTACACGGCCAACGATATCAGCGCAATTCAAGTCGCGCTGAAAACCAGCCGCAGCATCCTCGACCTGGAGAAGGATCCGCGCAACGAGATTCGGCTAAACGCGAAGCAGGCGGAGCAGAAGCTACTCGCTCGCCTGGACGCCATCGCGAACCGCGCGGTGGCGGAGGGCAAACAGAAAGTGTCCGACGGCGATCCGAAGGGCGCGGTCCTCGCGTTTCGGCGCGTTCTGGAGGCCGATCCAACCAACTCCGAAGCGCGGCGGATGGAGAAGGCCCTGGCGCAGAAGATCGAAGATATCTGCCGCAGCCATTTCGGCAAGGGCAAGATCCACGAAGAACTGGGCAACCAGGCGCTCGCGATCGAGGAGTATCAGGCCGTCGTGAATGCGGCGCTTCCCGGAAGCGACTATCATGTGCGCGCCACCGCGAAGTTGAAGCGCCTCAGGCAGTAGAAGCGAACGCGTCGCGTTGTCCCCGCGCGGCGCTACCCGGCGTTCAGCTGAATCACCATCGCCCGCGGAGTGCCCGTCCTGGGATCTTTCGTCGTCAGCAGAAAGGCCAGCGCACCGTTTCGCGTGAGGAACACATGTTGCCCGTTGGCCGAGCGTTCCACATCGCGCGAGGATTGAATTCGCCATCCTTGCCGGGACATGTCGCGGACGACTCGCCGTGTGAGGTCAGTCACACTGCCGGACCCCGAGTACAGCGCGGTTCGCGCACCGGTCCCGCCAGGTGTTTGCTCGGAGACGTCGAGAAAGCGCTCCGGTGCGCGCCCGGCCGCCCCCGCGTGCTCGCGCTCCCCGATCTCGGACATGAGTCGCGTCAGTGAAGGAGTGTCGCTGCGCAGGACCTGGACGCTGTGCTTACCGTGCCCGGCTCGTGTGGTCGTGACATGCATGCTCTCATCGCCGCGTCGAAAGATCGCGCGCGAATCGCGCACGTCCTCGTACCGCCGGGCGGCCTCGGTACCGTATGCTGCGGCACGGACGGTTTCGTCGCCGTGTTCATGTGCGAGCCGGTATCGCTCTTCCGTCACATCCGTCCATCCGCGCGCCAGCATCTGCTGCGTGTAGTAGTTGATCACCTCGTACGACGGGGCGCGCACGACGAACTGTGCGATCGACATCGGAATCCCGTTCAAGGTGACCGTCTTGGCGCCCCCGCGCTCAATCGCGGGGTACCGCGGAATCGAGCTCCACGCGCCCGGGTCCTCGCGGATGGACAGGACCGGCTCCGGGATGGAGAGGTCCGGTCTTTCGCGTGTTCGCAGCCGTTCCTCCATGCGGGGTTGCAGGTAGCGTGTCACGAGGCGTGTCGGCATCACGCCAACGAGCCAGAGTGCCGCCAGGCAGACGATGCCGGCGAGTACGACCTTGATCACCCGGTCGACGGTGCGCGCGGCGAGTGTGCGGGGCGTATCCATGGGTCGACGGGGAGAGCGAAGGGGCTACGGCAGATCCGGGACGTCGCCGCCCAGATCGCCAATCTGCTTGAAAATCTGGCTGACGACGATCTCGCCGCCCAACATCGGCCCCCCGAAGACCAGGCTGGACCATCCCTCCCAGGAGTTGAAGACATCCATCCAGGCGGCGCGAGATTCCATCATTGAGATCGCCATGTCCGCCTCCTCCGGGAAGACTTTTCCGACGATCGGAAGTTCCGTCAGCATCAGGGCGAAGGGGAAGGGGGCTGCCGCCCCGGCGTCTTCGATTTCCGCATGGAGCATGCCGTAGTTCACGATGCTCACCGCGACATTGCCACCCATGGGGTTGGCCGGTGTCGGCGTCACCGGCTCCATTACGACGGACGGGACCTTAGCGATGTTGTAGGGCTCGCCAAAGAAGGAGCTGGCGAAATATTCCTGGTAGGGTTCCGACGTGAGCAGGAATCCAAGACCATTCCCTCGAATCCACGCCGCATGGCGCGCAGCCTGGAGTGTGCCCAGGCGATTGATCATCTGCAGTCCGAAGATGAGCAGGAGCATGAAAAGCAGCGTCAACAGCGAGAGTCCGATCGACGCCTCAACGACCGCCTGGCCTTTTTCATCTCGAAGGAATCGGTTCAGCATGATGCCATCCTAGTGGTAAATTCCGATGTCGATGGCCTTGCGCGTAAAAATCTCGCCTTCCAGCTCGACAGGGCGCAGCGTTCCCTTCGCCGCCTGGACACCGGCCCCGCCCATGCTCATCGGCGCGATTTCCCCATGCGCCTTGGCCGTGGCGACGGCCACATGGGGCGGGTTGGAGATCTTCTTGCGGTCGTCGGGATTCAGGTACCAGTACATGCCCGTCATATCCTCGGTTGCTCCGCCGGCCGGATCGAAGTTGAGCAGGCCGCCCTGGTACCGGGAAATGGAGGTCATGAAGGTCAGATGGGGAATGCCCACGAACTCCCAGTACCGGTCGCGGTCGTCGTCACCCCATCCGTCACCGTTGCCCAGAGAGCACCCCTCGATCATGGAGGGCGAGAGGCCCCACGGGAAGTCCATCTCGCCGGGTTGAACGTCTTCGAATCCAAGAAGAATCGCCTTGTTCGGGTCACGGGTGAAATCGGACAGAATGTTGACCCAGGTGCGTTCGTACAGATCTCCCGATTTCAATACCAGCGCGGCGTGGAACGGGTTGCCCCCGGTGACGAAGAGCGGCATCTTGTGAACGACGGTCTGCAGCCAGTACCCCATGCTTCCTTCGTCGAGTGAGGCCTCCACAAAGGTAGACAGCGGGAAGATATCATGGACGGCATCATACTCCTTGCTCGTCCCGGCGGGATCCGGCGGTTCCGGCACGGCATAGATGTAGGAGCCCGCCGCACCGGTCACGGGAAGCGTGTTGCCCCCAATGAAGAAGAGATCCGCGCCGTTCATCGCCGCGTAGACGCTGGCGTCGGCAAGGATGCGCTTGGTGGTTCCGGATATCGCGGCATGTTCCGCGATCTTGATAAAGTCCGAGAGCCCCTCCTGAGCGCTATCCACGGGAGAACACGCATTGCACACGGCATTGCAGAATGTTCCGACGAGGCAGCAGGGCACGCAGAATCCGAGGGATGCTCCGCAGGCGGCCTGCGCCACCGGGCCAATCGAGCAGCAGCAGCAGGTGATGATCTCGACCGGGTACAGCGCGGCGTTGATGATCCAGTGCAGATTGTTCAGGGTCTGGAGCAGGTTGACCCCGCGGGCCTGCCAGGTGCCGGCGGCGTCGGCCGCCGCGTCGGCGGCGATCTGAACCTGGGTACGCCGATACACGGTCTGCGCGGTGTTCGCCGTCGTGATCACGAAGACGACGATAAGAAACGCCATGAATCCGCTGACCAGGATGACCTGGCCGGATTCGTCGTCGCGCAACCCGCGCGCGCGCGCGATGGGGGATAGAAATATCTTCATGAGTCGCTAGAAATCGATCAGCCCGCCGGCCGCATCTTCGATCTCGTCCCTGAGATCATCCACCTGGTTCTTGATGTCGTTGATCTTGCCCTGGTAATGGCTCCGGCATTGAAACACGCTGTCAAAGTCTTCCTCTTCCCAGTTTGACGTACACTCCTGCTTCTTCTTTTCCAGTGCGACAGCTTCCTTTTCGAGCTCCTCCAGTTCGGCTTGCAGCTCTGCAAGCTTCTCGCCGTCGACGCCTTCGAGCGTCTCCTCGTACGGGTTCGACGTATCGAAGCCCTCGGAGGCGAGCTCGGTCGTAAAGGCCTCCACGCCGACGGCGCACTTGGCGCGTAGCCGCAGAAATCCGTAGGGAATCAAAATGGATTTCTGGATAAACGTCTCGTTGATCTTGTCGCCGGAGAGAAAGTCCCACAGGCCGCCGAATCCGGGGACGTACAGTGGGTAGTCGTAGGCCAGCAGCACGAAGACCTCCTCCACCTCGCCGAGAACGGGTCGACGCCAGTAGAAGGTCGGGGTATTAGGTTGATTCGGGTAGTAGGTCAGCCGGTTCCAGGCGATGTAAAGCCGCTCGGCGGCCGTGCCTCCGGTCGACTCGTCCAGCGCATCAGGTTCCTTGTCCAGCGCGTCGTGATAGAGATGCGCCATCGAATCCAGAAACGCCTTGCTGTAGCCGGGGGTTCCCTGCAGGTAGAGCTTCATCGCCTGGTCGCTGTTGATCGGGCTGCGGAACAGGGAGTAGTGAATGATCTCGTTCTTGACCGGTGCCGAGACGGGGGCCATGGCGATAGCGGCGGCGTTCTTTGCGTATCGGGGCGCGTCGTCCGGATTGTGGGG
The DNA here is from genome assembly GCA_027623315.1 of Verrucomicrobiota bacterium. Taxonomy (GTDB): domain Bacteria; phylum Verrucomicrobiota; class Kiritimatiellia; order CAJWTS01; family CAJWTS01; genus JAQBYD01. The sequence continues at coordinate 6,057 of JAQBYD010000098.1, forward strand.
GAGGTGGACGGCCAGGCTGCGTGCCGCGCAGAACGCGGCGTACTTCAAGCAGTGGTATGCGTTCATGATCATCAGGGCCTGGATCATCATGAAGAACATGAAAAAGACGACCGGGGCGATCAGGACGAACTCGGTCATCGCCTGCCCGCCATCGTCGCGTACGATTTTGAGGAGTCGCTTGCGCATGGGTCAACGGATATAGAGGGTCAGCATACAGCCGATCGCGATGGCGATCCCGTAAGGGATCGTGGTCTTTTTCTTCCCGGTCTCTCCCGCCACCGATTCGGTGGCGGCCACGTCTCCGCTCTTGCCCGAGAAGAGGAGGCCCAGGCGGCTGAAGTCGAGCTGCCAGATCATCACGAAGATCGCGATCACGCCGCCGGCCACGGCGGTGTAGACCACCGTTGTGATGACCATCGGGTAACCAACCAGGGCTCCCACGGCACCCATCAGCTTGACGTCACCCCCGCCCATGCCGCCGAACATGTAGAAGGCGAAGAGCGTCCCGAAGCCGATCGCAAAGCCCACGACGCTCGACGACAGGGAGATCCCGCCCGGGAGGTAGCCGAGAACGATGGCGACGACGAGCGCCGGGTAGGTGATGGAGTTGGGAATCCGGTTCTCCAGCAATTCCATGTAGATCGCGGCGGCAACGAGAAGCAGCAGCACGACCATGCTCGCGAGATAGATGGGGTCGAGACCGGGCGTAGGGGTGGCCGGATGCATGCTCAAGGCCCCACCATGTACATCGTCAACTGGATGTACTCGTAGAACTCACGCATGGCACCGTAAATGCCGTTGTCCGGTTGCACGAGGGCCATGCACGGAATCGCAACGAACATCGTGACGAGGGCATATTCCGTGAGGACCTGTCCACGGTCGTCCCGTTGGCATCGTCGCAGCGCTCTAAGCATATTACTGGGGCTCCATTTACTCACGACATTACCTTCCACTATCATACGCCAATTCACTCGGAATTCAAGGTCGATGCGGCCTCCACGGCCACCGGAATCCGAATGAATTTGTTCGGATTGTCTGTTTTGAGAAGGAGGTCGCCGATGTCACCGTCCACGCCGGCCAGCCATTCCGCGATCACGCGAATACGATAGGTGCCCGGCCGAGCCCCCGGAATGATGACGCAACGCATGGTGTCGGCGGGCGGGACGGCATCGGAGAGGGCGATCGCGGGTTCGGTCGGCAGCTCCAGGAACACGATGCGTAACTGTGCCGCGTCCCGCGGAAGAAAGAGGACTTGCGCCGGTTCCACTCGCGCCCCGCGGATCTCGGTCGACGATGCCGCGTCTTTGGTCGACGCGGCCCGCAGGCTCGGTCCTCGCGTCGGGGCGTTCGTTCGCGCCGCTCTGTCGGTGCCATGCGGTCGACCCGGCGGATCAGCGGCCTGGAGCGGCGCTGCGCACAGGGCGATCCCGATGCACAACAAGCCCATCATGAGTCCCCATCGTGTGGTCCGCATCTGGTCCATTTTCCCCCGCCTCCAGACCGATCAGGGTGGCTCACCTCACCGCCAAAGTCAAGGGGGTGACCCCGCGTCTCAGCAATTCTCATTATGGCCTACCTTGGCCAACTTCAACGCGAATAGTAGCGGAAGCGTGCATGGGGGGCAAGAAAAAGTCGGCCGTTGTTCGAGGTTTTCACATCCGGCAGCCTGAGAGAGGTGTCATGATTGGCTGCCGCCGGACCGGATTGGGGCAAAACCGGCTAAAAATGGCACGGTGAAGTCG
>JAQBYD010000034.1 GCA_027623315.1 Verrucomicrobiota bacterium
GGGTTCGCGCTGCTGGAGGACGCATGAATTTGTCCAGTCAGCATTTACGGGTAAAGGGCAGGGCTAGCCGGCGAGGAGCGCTTCTTTGAGCTCTTGGTATCGCCGCGTGTAGCGCGGTCCCGTCTGGGCTTCGCGGTGATCGAAGCCGAACGCGCGGCGCTTGACCGCCAGTACGGGTGGCGCCTGGATTCGCTTGGCCAGCGCCATGCCCTGGTAGAGCGACCACCAGCGCTCGAGATCCTCAATGAATTCGGCAGCGTCTCGAAAGAGGCCCGCAATGGGCTGGTCGTAACCAAGCGCGGACTCCAGTTCGCCGTCGACATACCACGCCAGGATATCCTCGGGTGTGGCACGGTCCCAGCGCTCGACCCAGCTGGCGAACAATCGATCGTGATATGTGTAGATCAGCGGGTCCCCTAGCCCCTGGTCGACATTCTGCGCATCGCTCAATTCGGCGGAGGGCGGAATCTGCATGACTTTCGCGGGAATCAGGTCGCCGTTAAAGACCTCGGCATTCAAGTACGTGGCCAGGTCGAACACCTCTGTCTTCCAGAGGTCCGCGAGGTTCGCGAGGTATCCCGCCAGGTCGCCGTAGAGTGTGGAGTAGCCAACCGTTATCTCGGATTTATTGGCGTTGCAGGTGAACGCACCCCCAAGCGCCGCGGCGAGGGCGGCCAGGATTCGAGAAGACCGGTCGCGTGCCTGAACGTTCTCCATGACAAACGGGGACAACGTCACCTCCCTCGAAACCGATCCGTCCGGACTGCTGATTGTCAATCCATCCATCTGGGCCCTCGTGACCGAGATGCTGTCCTCAATCGGGATTTCCGTGTAGAGGCATCCGATGTTGGCGGCAAGATCGGCCGCGATGCCGCGCGTGGTAGCCGAGTTGTAACGGCTCGGCATGTTCACCAGCACCAGGTTCTCCGGATCGAGGAATGCTCCGTAGATAGCCGCCACCAACGCCGAGTCAACACCGCCGGAGACCCCGACGACGATGCGCTCGATTCCGCACTGGCCCATGAACGTCTGGGTTCCGTACTGAATTGCGCGATAAAGGGTCGGCATCCCGTCGTCGACCAGGTTGATCGGCAGACCGAACGAAGCCCCGCGCTGCAAAGGCAGGTCGAACGTAAAGCCGCCTTCGGCGAATGGCTCGATATCGCCTGCCTGGTGACCGTGGCTATCGTAGATACAGCTCGATCCGTCGAAAGTGAACACGGTCTTCCCGTTGTTCTGCACGCCGACGTTGTTGACATACACAAGCGGCACCCCGCACTCGGCCGCGAGCGCCGAGAAAACCCGGTTACGCTTGTGATTCTTGTTGAGCGTAAATGGCGAGCAGCTGATGTTCAGCAAGATGTCTGCACCGGCATCGGCGAGCATGCGTCCCGGCGAGATCCCGTAGTCACCGCACCAGCCATCCTCGCACAGCATGCATCCCAGCCGACCGCGCGAGGTGGCTATCGGCTGAAGCAAATCGCCGAGATTGCACCCCGTCTCCATGGCCAATTTTCGCGTGTCGTAGAAATAGCGGCTGTCGTCGAACTCGCGATAGTTGGGCGTCAGCGTTTTGGCCGCGAATGGGTATGGCAAGCCGGGTCGCTCGACGAACCGGCCATTTTCGGCGACGAAGCAGGCGTTGTACTTCCGCACGCGACCGTCTTCGTTCCTCCTGGATGCATCGAGTCCGACGTTGCCGTAGACCACGATCAACCCCTCCGACGCGGCGGCGATCTCCTCGCCGCATTGCTCGCACTCACGCAGGAAGGCGCCACGCTCCCACTCGTCCCCGATGAGATAGCCCGGAATTGCCATCTCGGGGAATACCAGCAGTTCAACGCCGTCGCTGCGGGCCGCATCGATCATCTCGAGCATGCGCGCGGTGTTCTCGGTCGGGTGCCCGGGGCAGACCTTCAGCTGTGCTAGACGAATTCGAATGGATGCCGCTGTCGTCATGTACGGGCGGGAGTTTGTCGGACTTTCCGGGTTACCGCAAGCTCGGCAGATTGTTCATGTGCGGCCGGTCTGCTACTGTCCCATCGGCTATGAGAATCGTATTTATGGGATCGGCGGAACTTTCCTGTTGCAGCCTCGTCGCGCTGCACGAACTCTCGTGGGCGGAAGTGGTCGGTGTCGTCTGTCAACCCGACCGCCCCCAGGGACGTCGCCTGGAATTGAAGCCCTGCCCGGTGAAAGCATCTACCGCAGATTTCGAAGTGCCGGTTCTGACGCCGGAGAACGTCAACAGCCCCCGGGCCGTCGAGCAGATCAGCGCCCTGCGGCCCGATGCGATCGCCGTGGTCGCCTACGGCCAGATCCTGCGCCGGGCTTTATTGGACGTGGCCCCTATAGGCTGCGTCAACGTGCACACATCGTTGCTTCCTGCGTATCGCGGGGCCGCACCGATCCAGTGGGCGATCGCGAACGGTGAGCAGGAGACCGGGGTCACCACGATGCAGATCAACGACGCCATGGACGAAGGCGACATCCTGCTCCAGGAACGTGTCGTCATCAACGACGACGACACTGCCGGACGTCTGCACGACCGCCTCGCAACCGTCGGCGCAGCGCTCCTGGTGCGCACGCTCGACCGCCTGAAAGATGGCTCGATCGAACCACGCCCCCAGGATCACGGCACCGCAACCTATGCCCCCAAGCTCACCAAGCGTGATGGCCGGCTCGACTGGTCGCAGCCGGCGCCGCGACTTCGTGACCGTATCCGCGGATTCAATCCATGGCCCGCATGCAGCTGTGAATTGCCGAACAAGCCGGAAGCGGTACTTCGCATTCTCGCCTCCCGAATCGTAGCGGGACGCGCAGATGCCGACCCCGGCGAGGTCCTGGGCGCCGAGGAGACCGGCCCCGTGATCCAATGCGGCCAGGAGGCGCTGTGCCTCACCGAAGTCCAGCCGCAGGGCGGCCGCCGCATGACCGGCAGCGCCTACCTGCGCGGCCATCCGCTTCCTGCCGGCTTACGCCTGGCCTGAAACGTCCCCAGGTTCTCAGCCCACGAACTTGCGGAGGAGGAAAAAGTTCGCCAGACTGCGGTGTACTGAAGACGGCGCGCAACGCCACAGAAGATCCAAGCCATGCCAACCACCGTAAGAGTCAATCTGGGCGAACGGAGCTACGACATTCACATCGGCTCCGGAATCGGCGTCGGCAACCGCTGGACCGAGTCGGACCGTGTGCTCATCGTGACCGATTCCAATGTAGACGCCATACTGGGCGCGCAGGTCGAGCAGGCGATTGCGGCGAGGGGTGCCACGGTCGCGCGCACGGTGGTCCCGGCCGGTGAAGCATCCAAATGCCTGGCTGTCGCCGCCAACGTGTACGACGCCGCGATTGCGGCGGGACTCGATCGCGAATCGGTGATCGTGGCGCTCGGGGGGGGAATGGTCGGCGATCTTGCCGGCTTCGTGGCCGCCACTTACCTGCGCGGGGTTCGCTTCGTGCAGATTCCGACCAGTCTGCTTGCCATGGTCGACAGTTCGGTGGGTGGTAAGACGGGTGTTAACCTTGCGCACGGCAAGAACCTGGTCGGGGCGTTTCATCAACCCGTAGAGGTGATTGCCGATATCAGCGTGCTGGATTCCATGCCGCCAAGAGAATATACGTCGGGGCTGGCCGAGGTCGTGAAGTACGGCATTATTCGCGACGCCACGTTATTCGAGCGACTTGAGCGCGACGGTGACCGTATTACCCGGATCGATCATGCGACCATGCAAGATATCGTCGCTCAATGCTGCCGCATCAAGGCGGACGTCGTGTCCGCCGACGAGCGCGAAGGCGGCCTGCGCGCGATTTTGAACTTCGGCCACACCATGGCACACGCGCTGGAGAAGGCGGGCTCATACGCCGGCATGCTGCATGGTGAAGCCGTCGCGGCAGGGATGCTCTACGCGACGGCGCTCTCGTGTCGCGAGCGAGGCCTGGACGGATCGGCCATGTCTCGCGTATCGAACTTGCTGCGCGCGCTCAACCTGCCAGCCGGTTTTGCGGACGCGGGACACGACGACGCAGGCGCTGCGAATTGGCCCTCGCTTCGCGAGGCCATGGGCGTTGATAAAAAAACCCGCGGCGGAGTCCCGCACTTCGTGCTCGCCAACGCCATTGGCGAGGTCTCGGTCGGACACACGATCGCCGAGGATGCCTTGCGTGAGACGTACGAGGAGATGGTGCGAAGCTAACCCGTGACAAACCCGGGCGGCTTAAGTACGATTTCTGTGATTCTGAGCTGGTAACCATCGCGAACCATCTGGGGCACTCATGTCAGCCGTCAACGAATGGATCGTCCGGGAGTATTTTGAATCGCTGGGCTTTCTGACCAGCCAGCCCCACAAGTACGTGGCAGTAGGCCGTCACCGCGAGGCAGACGAGGAGTTTGATCTGCTGGTTGTGAATCCGCGCGCGGAAACCCTCGTCATCCCGGAGCATCAGGTCTGGACCGGCCGAGACCTGCCCGGGATCAAGCGCGCCATCGTCGCCGTACGGGGCTGGCACTCCGGCCGCTTTTCAGTCGCTACCTTCGAGAATTCCCCGGAGCTGCTGCGCATCGTCGAACCCGACGTTCTGGAAGCAGCCGGTCAACGGCTGGGGCCGGGACCCGTCGCCAAGATCCTGTGCTTGCCCAAGCTGCCCGCGTCGGGTGAACTCAAGAAAGATACTATCGCGGTTCTCAAGGCGAAGGGGATCGACGGTGTGCTGCCCTTCCAAACCATTCTACAAGAGCTGATTAAGTCCGTCGACGCCAACCAGCACTACGAGAAGTCCGACCTCCTGCAACTCCTGCGTATGCTCAAAAGCTACGACTTGATCCGCGACTCCCAGCTCGAGCTGTTCTCCAAGCGTCCGCGCGGGTAACGGCCATGCAAGGCGCTGCATCCCCGGTGGTCTGTCACACGCATGGCGACGGCCGATGGTTCCCCGCAGATCGCATGGCATTGCGCGACATGGTCGAGGGGTTCCTGGATCAGGCCGACGTCCCTGCAGAGCATGGGCGAATCGTAGCCGCGGTCGCCCCGCATGCCGGATTTATCTACTCCGGAGGCGTAGCCGGACATACCTTTCGCGCCCTGCGCGACAACGCAGGGGCCGGTCTCGGACCCGACACCGTGATCGTTCTCGGTTTCACCCATCGCGAGCACTTCCCCGGTGTCGCCCTCCTCGACGGCGACGCCATCCAGTCCCCGCTCGGTCCCGCCGGCCTCGACCGTGCCGCCGCGCAATTCCTCGTGGAGCAAGATCCCTGTATCTACAAGGACTCCGCGCCACACGTGGCAGAGCACTCCGCGGAGAACGAGATCCCGTTTCTGCAAGTCGCCCTCCCCGGCATCCCGCTGGTCGTTGCCCTCATGGGGGATCACGACGCACGGGTCGTGGCGCCCTTTGTGAACGCACTTCAGTCACTCGCGAAAGAGCGTCGCCTTCTGATCGTCGCCAGCAGCGACATGCTGCATAACCCTGACTACGACACGGTTTTACGGACCGATCGCGCCACGCTCTCGCTTCTCGAGGCCATGGATCTCGACGCGCTCCGGCACACATGGGCTCCCTCTCATCAGCCCGTTTGCGGAATCGGTCCGCTCTCCATCGCGCTTTCTTTCGCGCGCACCGAGGGCGTGCAGCGCGGCAGCGTGCTCTGCTATCGCAATAGCGGCGACGATCATCCCGGCAGTCGCGGCGACTGGGTTGTCGGCTACAGCTCCATCACATACAGCGTGCGCGATGCGTAGGCACGACCTGCTCCCCACCCCCTCAAACGCCCAAATCGGGCTTTGCCTGATTTTGTAGGCGCCCTCATTTATTTCGCAACTTTTTCTCTGCGGCGTTGACGGCATTGCAACTTTTCTGTGTTATATCTAATCACCAAGAGCGGGTCTGCCCTTGAAGAAGGGATACGGGGTATAGAAACCGTAGAGGAGGTGATTGAGAATGGCGAAGAAGAAAGCGAAAAAGAAAGCTACGAAGAAGAAGGCCGCGCGTCGCGTGACGAAGAAGAAGGCGACCAAGAAGAAGGCCGCGAAGAAGAAGCCGGCAGCTAAGAAGAAGGCGGCTAAGAAGAAGAAGTAAGACATGAGGACGCCTTGGCGTCCGATTGTTGATAGAATTGAGATGGCGGCGAGGGTCGGCTCCGGTCGGTCTAAGCCGCCATTTCATTTTACAGAGCCCGTATTTGTGCTATTCCTTATGGTTTGATGAAAAACGGCCCCAACACTGACTCATGTGGACACTAACCTACGGGTTGACCCAGGCGAACCTCATGTTCGCATTCCGGGAATCGAACACTCCCGGCAAAGTCATTGTCGCCCTCCTCTTCATCGGCTCCATCTTCGCGTGGTCGATCATGATCACGAAACTCCGCGTTCTGCGGCGCGCGCGTCGTGACTCGATTGTTTTTTTGAGGTCGTATCGCTCGGCGGCGGATCGACCTTTGCGAATGTATCAGGACGGGGACTCCCTCGAGTCCTCACCCCTCTACGCGATCTATGCATCCGCGTGCGATGTGATCGGAGATGAACTGGATGGCTTAGACGGCGACGCACGCAGCATCTTTCTCCCGGGTGACGGTCACGTACCCCATCCGGCCACATCCTTCAAGCTGCGCCGTATGAAGAATGCCGCGGAGCGGACGATGGCCGACCAGGCCCTGCGCCTCGACAGCGACATGGGAATTCTGGCGACCGCCGTGAGTGCGGCACCTTTCCTCGGCCTGCTCGGCACCGTGTGGGGTGTCATGGGCGCGTTCAGCGGAATGGCGGTGACCGGGTCACCGACGATGGACGCCGTCGCTCCCGGAATCTCGGGCGCACTTCTCACCACGGTGGTGGGCCTGTTGGTCGCCCTGCCTTCCGCGATCGGCTACAACACGCTGAGCAGCACGATTCGCCACCTGTGTGTCGCGATGGAAAGTTTCTGCGAAGAGATGCTCTCCGACCTGGAAGTCTACGTCACCTGAGGTTACCCCGTGCCCCGCAAGTTTTCATTAACGACCACCTCGCCGATCAGCGAACTGAACATGACGCCCCTGATGGACCTGACGTTCATCCTGCTGATCACATTCATCATCACGTTTCCGCTCATCGAGCAGGGCATTCCGATCGACCTGCCGCGCGCCACGACGGAAGACCTTCCCGCCGACAACGCGCGCACGGTGACCATCGACGCGGAGGGCGCCGCCTACCTCGACGGGCGCGAGACGGATCACGAACGTCTCTACGAGGAACTCAAGCGTGCGCACGATCTCCAACCGGATATCCACGTCATGGTGCGCGCAGACCAGGGCGTGAGGTACCGCGAGGTGGTCCGTATTCTGAAGATACTCCATGAGCTGAAAATTACCCGCCTGGCGCTGGTAACCCAGGAGGAATGAGTTCCGCGAGATGACTGAAGGCATCGGAATAACGGTCAAAAGGGTTGCGATTGCGCACGTTCTCGTGATCGCTGCCGCACTCTCGATGCCCTTATGGGAGGGCTGCGGAAGTGCGGAGGTCGAGGCCGTCCCGGTCAGCCTGGTGTTTGAAGCACCGCGGCTTGATACGCCCCCGCGTCCGCAGCCGGCCAGCCCCGTCGAGCAGGCCCCGCCCGCCCCGGTGCCCGAGGAGATCCCGCAAGCGCCTAAACCGCCACCGCGCAAGCGTACCCCCGTTGAGGTCAGCAAGAACCGCGTCACGCGAGACGGCCAGATGACACCGCCGCCGCCGCCTGCACCCACGCCCAGCAAGCAAGCATTGAAGAAACTGCTGGCCGATGTCTCCTCTCCCGCCGCACCCGCGGCGACCTCGGCATCCGAGAATCAGCGCTACCTCGCACTCGTCCAGCGCACGATGTATGACGCATGGCGCAGGCCGGTGGCGCAAGCCCCCGTGGGAACGACCGCCTCGGTCAGCATCACGTTCGGCGCGAATGGTTCCGTACGCAGTTTCCGCCTCGTCGGCACCTCCGGCATTGCGGCGATGGATGAATCGGTCCTTGAAGCCGTGCGCAGCGTCACGCAAATTCCAGGGCTTCCGGCTTCTTTCATTAAATCACATCCCTCTTTGACCATCGCTTTCGAAGTTCTCGCCGGTGCGGGCTAATGCATTCAACTCACAAAACGCAACTGCTGGAAACACGAATCAAGCTGCTGATCGTAAGCCTGCTGATCGGGGCCGTGTCGGCTCCGGCAAGATGCTCCGCTGAGCAGGTGGTGCGCGTCACCAAGACCTTCGGCACAATCGCGATCGATACCACCGCCTTGCAGGCACGAGGCGGGCATGCCGGACGCACAGTCGCCGAGACGATTCGCACAGACCTCAAGCGATCCGGCTGGTTCACGACGGCGCCGAGCGCAAAGGCCGCCTACGTCGTGCAAGGCATCTGCGAAGGGGGCGGTGGCCAGGTCTCCGCATCGGTCACGGTTTCCTCCGCGGCCGGAGAAGCGGTGTTGAACCGCGCGTATGAAATGTCCGCCACGCAGGCGCGCCAGCTGGCGCACCGCGTGGCGGACGAAATTGTCTATCAGCTCACCGGGCACAAGGGCATTGCATCGACACGCATCGTGATGGTGGGGTCGCGCGACGGGGCCAAGGAACTCTATATCTGCGATGCGGACGGCGAGAATCTGCGTGCTTTGACCAGTGATCGTTCCGTCAGCCTGACCCCGCGATGGGACGCCCAGGGACGGCGGCTGGTCTACACATCGTTCAAGAGCGGCTTTCCGGACGTCTACCTGATTGACCTTTCAACCAGCCAACGCGAGCGTATCGCGAAGTTTCCAGGGCTGAATACGGGCGCCGATTTCTCGCCGGACGGGCGCAATGTTGCACTGACCCTGTCGAAGGACGGAAATCCCGACCTCTACCTGATGGCGCTACGGGGCAGTAAGTTGACGCGCTTGACCCGAACGCGCCAGGCCGGTGAGACGAGCCCCTCGTTCTCGCCGGAGGGTCGCCAGATCGCGTTTGTCTCAGATTCTTCGGGCTCTCCCCAGCTCTACGTGATCGACCGTGCCGGCGGCGATCGTCGTCGGCTTTCGTTCGAAGGTCGTGAAAACGTGGACCCCGACTGGGGGCCTGACGGAAGAATCGTCTACTCCAGCCGCCGCTTCGGGAAGTACCAGGTCTGCATCTACGACCCGAAGACCCGCCAGGACCGGCAGCTGACTCACCAGGATGTCGATCACGAGGATCCATCGTGGGCCCCGGATGGTCGGCATGTGGTCTACACACGGACACAGGCTTTTGACTCCCGGATATACATTCTTGACACGGTTAACGGCGCTTCGATAGCGTTGCACAACCTGAATGGCACGTGGTATACGCCGGCCTGGTCGCCGAATTGAGTGCCGTTCAAGAGGCAGGTCTCGACGCCACTAAACAGGTTCAATGCACTCTACCCCGCACACGCGGGTCACTTAACAGAGCAACACGGAGAGATATCATGTTCAGTTACCGCCCAGTTCTCGTCACCATTAGCTTCTGCTTCCTGATCGCCACGGCGTTCGGCTGCCGACGCGCAGGACCGCACTCCAACAATAACGGAAGCGACATCGATATCATCGGAGGCGGCGGCTCCGGGTTTGAAGGCGAACTCACCGACCGCCCGGGCGACGGCTTCGGCGAAGATCGCCGCGTGACGGACGCCGATTTTCCTGCCGTCTACTTTGGTTACGACAGCTCGCAGATTACGGGATCCGAGGGACAGAAGGTTGGCCCCGTGGCGGACTACCTGCAGCGTAACTCGCGCCTGACGATCGTCGTCGAAGGTCACTGTGACGAGCGCGGAAGCCACGAGTACAACCTTTCCCTGGGCGAGCGTCGCGCTCTGGCCCTTCGTGCGTACCTGGTTGGTCTGGGCGTGCCGGCGCAGCGCATTCACACGCGAAGCCTTGGCGAGGAACAACCGACAGCCCCGGGTCACGACGAAAGCGCCTGGCGCCAGAACCGTCGCGGGGAGTTCCTTCTTTATCGCTAGGACTCTTATCGCTCGTTACTCCGTGCAAGCGCGGACACGGCAATGACTCCGCCAACGACGATAGCCTTTCTGCCCGGCAGTGCCGGCGGCCCGGAGCTCTTGATCATCCTTGCGTTGATCCTGATGCTCTTTGGCGCCAAACGCGTTCCAGATATTGCACGCCGTATCGGTTCGGTACTTTCGGACCTGCGACGCGCGTCCGACGACTTCCGCGAACAGCTCATGCGCGAGACAGACCTCGACGACGACAAGGCGTCGCACAAAATGCCCCCTGCGTTCACCACCCTCCCCGCCGAGCCGGAGAAGCGCGAAGACGACCGCCCTTCACCCGACGACCGCCCTTCACCCGACGACACCCCTTCACCCGACGACGCCCCCTCAACTGACGACGCCCCTTCACCCGATGACGACTCAGAACGAGACGCCTGATGACGAGGGGCTGATTAAGCCCTTTCTGGATCACCTCGAGGATCTCCGCCGGACGCTGCTGTGGTGTCTGGCGGTGCTTATCGTCGGCGTTCTGATCGCGATCCCAATCGCCCCGGATATCCTGGACATCCTGAAGCGGCCGGTCGCCGCAACAGGCCGTAATCCGGCGGATTTCCTTAAGATTATTGATGTTATGGGCGGGATGGCGGTCGCGATCCGGGTGGTCCTGTGGTCGGGGCTTCTGATCAGCCTTCCACTAATCGTGTGCCTGATTGGATCGTTCGTCTTCCCCGGTCTTCTTGCCAACGAAAAACGCACGACAATCGGCGCGGCCGTGCTCGCCGTTCTGCTTTTCCTGACCGGGGTAGCGCTTGGCTTCTCGATCATTCCCGCCGCGCTGAAAGCGATGTTCAGGGTCAGTGAATGGATGAACGCCGAGCCGGACTTCGTACGCCTGCCTGACTATGTCAGTTTCGTGCTGAAACTCTTGATCGCGTTCGGGCTTATGTTCGAGCTGCCGATCGTCGTGCTGGCACTGGGCGCAATGGGACTCGTCTCGTCACCCCAACTGCGCGAGTACCGGCGCTACGTAATCGTGGGGCTCTTCATTGCCGCGATGCTCCTGACTCCACCCGATCCCTTTACGCAGGTGCTCATGGCCGCGCCCATGACGCTGCTCTACGAAGCCTGCATCTGGATCCTCTGGCTCCACGAAAAACGAAGCAGCGCTCCGACTGAATAGCTTGAAACTTCCGAGGTCTTCGAGCCCACTAATCTGCACGAATGCAGACGAGAGAAAACCGCGGATTACGCGGATGAGCGCGGTTCTATCTCTGTCTCCATTCGTGAAGATTCGCGTGATTCGCGGGCTCCTCCTCTTTCGGAGTTCAGATTCGGCCGGCGACTACGCGCAGGATTACGGGTGACGATACCCTGAGCTCGCGACGTTCTACCAGAGTCGCTTCGCTCCGAGAACGAGGACGAGCACGAGCACGAAGTTTCCATCAGGACGAGACACCAATAACTGAGAATCAATAACCGGCCGCAGGCCGTTACCGGTACATCGGGCCGAGGAGCTCGCAGACGCGGAAGTCGTCTCCTGCGAAGCGGTCCCACATGGTTGGGCGGAAAATATCGTCCTCGTCGATGTTGTGGAAATCTATCGGAATCCGCAGCATCGCGTTGAACGTGATCATGTCCGCCCCGATCAGCCCGAAGGAGTTCGCGTCGTGGTTCGGATTCATGCGCGACATGTACTCGAACGACGACATGCCGTAAGGAATCCAGTATGACTCCGGCCAGGTCGGATTCGTGACCTCGCTGACGTGATCAGCGACTTTCCCGGGCAGGTCGATGGTCTCGCCTTCGATCACCGAACATGCCATGTGGTCCCCCACTACGCTGTAGCGATACGCGGTCATCGGCACGTTGCCCGGCGTACGATAATGGCTGGACAGCCCGTCGCCGGGAAAATACTCCAGGATCGCGCCAAAGTACTTCGTCCCCTTGATCGCCCTGTCCATGAACGTCTTCTGCGCCGCTTTCGACGAACGAATCTCGTCCGCGACCTGCTGGATCGGTTTCTTTTTCCCGCCGCTGACGACCTTGAACAGGTCAATCGCGTAGTCCAGCGATCCCGCGCCGGAGTTGCGCTTGTCGATGAACCCCTCCGGGGCGATCTTCTTTATATCGACACCGGTGGAGGCCTTGATGCTCTTCACGGTCCAATTCGTCCGAATATCGGCGAATAACTGCGGGACCCCGGAGAGAAGTTGCCCGACGAGCATTCCGACGCCATTCTTGGAGTCGTTCTCCGTGGCCACATTCATGGCCGTGCGGTAGCCGTTCCAGTCGAAAGAGCTGGTCAGAATTGACTCGGTCAGATCGAAGTTCGGGTTGTAGTCGGTCCACTGACGCTGGCCCTGCGTCCCCGCCGCGATGGCGTTGTTGCCCTGCGCCAGCTCGATATCCGCCCGGAAGCCTTGCTTCTTGCCCACCGCGGGATCCGCCAGGCGAGGGTTCCCGATCATCAGGTCACGCACAATCGTGGTGACCGCGACGCAGCGCTCGAGCAGCACATCGCGTTTCATGGGCCGCTTGCCCTCACCGAAATCAAGCTTGAACTTCTTCATGAACTTCACGCCGCGAGCGACTTCCTCGTGGTCGTAGAAGCCGGAGTCCAGGCGTCCCAGAATTCCACACATGTCGTACGAGACACTGCCCATCCCGAACGTGTGATGGAACATGTTGCGCCGCAGATCGGACCCCAGAATGCCCATCGAGACCGAGCCGATCGAGAGGTAGTTCTTGCCGCGCATTTCCCCAACGGCCATGGCGCAGCGTGCGAATCGCAGCAGGCGTCCCGCGACGAACGGCGTCAGCGGTTTCTTCTCGTCCTCAAGGTCCGGGTTGTAGATTTGAAAGATCGGACGCTGCTTCTCGTCCATCGCCGCACAGAATGCCTTGAGCCACACCGCGCCGGGCCGGTCGGTCTGGTTGAGCCCGTAGGCCGCCTGTTGCCACTCCGAGCTGCCGACACCCATGCACGCGCCCATCAGCTCATCGCTATAGGCCCAGCAGCGGCTGACGAAGATATTGGCGCAGACGCCCTGCGTTGCGTAATAGGATTGTGCGATCGCGCCGGTGCGCGGGCCATAGACGATCTCCGGTGCGACCACCACACGAACCGGTGTGCCGTCCGGTAACTTCACGGTGTCCGCGATCAGGTTAAAAACTTTCGCCACGAGTTCCCACGTGCCCGGCACATTGTCCTCGTACGCCCCGACGCGACCGTCCGCGACCGGTGTGATCGCAATCGTGGGAGGGGGCCCCACAACCGCTCTCGGTGTCTCGGCAAATTCACGCTTGCGTTTGGCCAGTCGTTCGAAGTCAGGTCGGTCGGTTGTTGCTTTTGCGCTCACTGCTTCACCTCCATGGTAGGTTGCATGCCCCAGTTCCAGAAAAACGCCGTGAGCCTATCCAAAGCACTCTCCCCATGCAACCCGGATTCGCGGGGCGTGAGCCCGGACGCGGTGGCAGCGCGACGTTCGCCACTTTAGCGTTGTCCGGACGCAACCGACGTGCTGTCATAGGCGGTCGTTCGCGTACAACCAGGAGCACCGCTTATGTCACCTTCCGGCCCCCTCTTTCTCGGCATCGATTCAAGCACGCAGAGCCTGTCGGCCGTAGCGATCGATGATAGCCTGAACATCGTCGCGGTGGAGTCGATCAACTTCGACACGGAGTTGCCTTCCTTCCAGACCGAGGGCGGCGTGCACCGTGGCGATGACGGCCTGACCGTTACCTCGCCCACGACCATGTGGGTCGCGGCGCTGGACCTGCTCCTGTCACGGCTCCACGAATCCGGCTTTCCTTTCGATCGCGTGTGCGCGATCTCCGGGTCAGGCCAACAGCACGGCAGCGTGTATCTTCGTGCAGGTGCCCGTGGCGTCTTGGGCAAGCTGAACTCTGACAAGCCGCTGCGCGTACAGCTTGCCGGCCTCTTCGCCGTCGAGGACTCCCCCGTCTGGATGGACTCGAGTACGTCGGCGCAGTGTGCCGCGCGCGAAGCCGCCCTCGGCGGGGCCCAGGCCACCGCGGAGCTGACCGGGTCGCGCGCTTATGAGCGATTCACCGGAAACCAGATCGCGAAAATATACCAGTCCAATCCCGACGGCTACCACGCGACCGAGCGCATTCAATTAGTGAGCTCTTTCGTCGGTTCGCTCCTTGCCGGCGACCCGATTCCGATCGATGCCGCGGACGGATCGGGCATGAACATGATGTCGATTCGAGAGAAGACCTGGTCTCCTGCCGCCGTGGAATGCACCGCCCCGGGCTTGCGTGACAAGCTGGGTCCGATCGTCGCGTCGCACACGGTGGTGGGTGCCATTCACCCGTATTACACCACGCGATACGGATTGAACCCCGCGTGCAAGATCGTCGCCTTTTCCGGGGATAACCCCTGCAGCCTGGCGGCGTTGCGACTTCAGGCCGCCGGCGACATCGCGATCAGCCTCGGAACCAGTGACACGATATTTGCATCGCTTGCGGAACCGGCGCCGTCTGCTTCCGAGGGGAACATCTTCGCGAATCCTGTCGACCCCGACGGTTACATGGCCCTGATCTGCTGGAAGAACGGGTCCCTCACGCGGGAAGAGATCCGCGACAGCGCCGCCGGCGGGTCGTGGGACGAGTTCTCCGCCGCGCTCGACGCCACACCGGCGGGCAACTCGGGGCAGATCGGCTTCTATTTCAAAGATCCGGAGATCACGCCGCCGATCCTGCAGACCGGAACGTTCCGCTTCGATGCAAACGGAAACGCAGTCGCTGAATTTGCGCCGCAGACCGACGTGCGCGCTATCGTGGAGGGGCAGTTTCTTTCGATGCGACTTCACTGCGGCAACATCGGCATCCGTCCCCTCTCAATTCTCGCCACCGGTGGCGCATCCGCCAACGCCGCGATAATCCGCACCATGAGCAACGTCTTTGGCGCGCCGGTCTATTCCGCGGAGGTCACCGACACCGCATCGCTGGGTGCCGCCTACCGCGCACGGCACGGTTGGATCTGCAAGCAGCAAGGTCGCTTCATCCCCTTCGCCGAGACCATGGCCGCCGCCCCGCCCTTCGAGCAGATCGCCACGCCCGATGCCGACGCTCACGCCGTCTACAGCGCCATCCTGCCACGCTACGCCGAGCTCGAAAAACGGGTCATCGAAGCGTAATTGTTTTCTGTTTGGGCTGAGACCAGTTAAACTTTTCCCTGTAGATGGGAATTTTGGCATGCAGCGAACCTCCGGATTTACGTTGGTCGAGATCATGATCGTGGTGGCGATCATCGGCGTGCTCTCGATCATGGCGCTGCCGTCGTTTGTCAAGGCGCGCTCCGAGTCGCGGACCGCGACCTGCGTCAATAATCTGCGCCAGATGCACGCCGCCAAGCAGCAGGCCGCCATGGAGAACAACTGGGCCAACAACGCCAGCGCTGCGACCCTCGGCAACCCCTATTACATGGACACCATCTCATCGTATATCCGTGGCGGCGAACGCCCGATGTGCCCGACGGGGGCGGCATGCTATTACAACGGGATCAACGTCCCTCCCACCTGCCAGAGCGGAATCGTGGACCACGTGTACGAGTGAGGCAATGGCCAAGCTGCTCTCCGAAGATCCTCCTCTGGAAGACCGCGCGCCGGCCTCCGCACCGGTCTATCACATCGGGGATCAGATCTGCCGCAACAGTGCCGCGCGGTTCTGGTTCGGGTTCGTCGATGAGCTGATTGAGGATTTCCCGCAATGCGATGCCGCTCATCTGACGACGCTGTCCGAGGGTCCTCTGCGGCGCGATCAGCTTCGGCCGCATGCCGCACTGGAGCGCTACCTCGAAGAAGCCCCGGCCCAGGACCTCGAAGCAATGATCCGGCAAGCCGCCGCGGAGTTGGAGCTCTTCGGCCCGCCCGGAAGCGTATCGGTCGAGCTCAAGCATGGCGACGAGTCCATCGGCCAATATGTCCTTCCGGATGAGTGCGTCGATACCGAGATCTTTCCCTACCTGCTGGTGTGGCTGCTGGAATGGGCCAGTCTCGAGGAATCACACTGGAATGGCGAGCACGTGGTGGGAGTGGTCGATGCCGTCGAGCCCGCCTATCATCGCGCCTACCACCTCGATTTCTCACTTCACAATCAGCACATTCGCGAAGGCCTGATGCGACGCGCCATCGCCCTGAACTTTCATTCGTGTGGATTCGCGTGATTCGTGGGCACAAACCCGTAGTTAGAGGTGACACTCAGCCGGTTTGAAACAACTCCGCGAGCAGGGCCTTGACG
Source organism: Verrucomicrobiota bacterium (assembly GCA_027623315.1). Lineage (GTDB taxonomy): Bacteria > Verrucomicrobiota > Kiritimatiellia > CAJWTS01 > CAJWTS01 > JAQBYD01. Next base: position 16,213 of record JAQBYD010000034.1, read on the forward strand.
TCGTCGGGGCCGACGTCGCGGGGGTTGGCCTTGGTGGAGCCGGATCCGAGAACTTCAGCGATAAAGTCCGCATCGTCCGGAGGGGGCTGTCCGATGAGCGGAGACGATACCTCCAGCTTCTCCAACAGAGTCTCTACGCGCTCGAAGAGTTCACCTCCGACGGCCTCAGAGAGCGTCGCGTATTTGTCCGGGACGGCATCGCGGTTGAATCGAAGTGCGGCAGGCAGGCACAGCGCGCAAATGTGCCCATGCGCGATGTGGTAACGCTCGCCAAGTGGATGCGCGAGACCGTGCACGACGCCAAGGCGCGCGTAAGACAAGGCCAGGCCCGCCATGTGCGCGCCGAGCATCAGGTCGTCCGCGCAGGCCGCACTCGGATCGGCGTAAACCGTCTCCAAGCTAGTATTAACGAGTTTAACCGCCTTCAGCGACAGCGTCTCACTGAGCCACATCGCGTTGCGGCTCAGATAGGATTCCACAGCCTGCGTCAGCGCATCCATGCCGGAGTGAGCGATGACGTGAGCGGGCGCTGAGGCGAGCAGGTTGGAGTCGAGTATCACAAGTCGCGGCGCCATGAAGGGGTGACGAAACGATTTCTTGATCCCCGTCGCCGTGTTCGTCAGCACAGACACCATCGCCGCTTCCGATCCGGATCCGGCCGTCGTCGGGGCGGCGATGAACGGTACACCCGGCCGCTCGATCGCCGCCCCGTTATGATAAGCGACCAGATCCCCCGCTGCCGTCGTGAGACCGGCACAGGCCTTACCGAGATCCATCACGCTGCCGCCACCAACCCCGGCCACCCACAGCGCGCCGGACTCGCGGGCGAAGGACCGTAGCCCGGCGAGATGATCCAGCGTTGGCTCGCCGCCGGGACACTCCCAGGTCTCAACAGAGAGCGACGCCGGTGCGCCGTCCATTAGCCGTGACAGGGCTCCACTAGATCGCAGCGACGCGCCGTGTACCAGCACGCCACGCTCGCCGAAGGCGCTACTCTCTGCCAGAAGCGAATCCGCTGTCCCGCGGCCGAAAACGGTCCGCGCTGGATTCACCATCGAACTGGGGATGACGGGAGGCATGCCGGTACAGTCTGAAACGTAGCGATCCCTGTCTCAACTCTAATCCGAGGGTCACACATGACGCGGCAGCCCCGAAGGCGTCACGATGAAGGATCCCGGACGTTTACCCCCGGGATTGTATTTTCTGTGGCTTTTTGTTGTATTCAGCGCGTACGAGGAGATGACACCGATTGATCTGGCTCCCCTGCCCTCTGCTATGATTCTTGTTCTGACGCTCGCCCCGGCAAGCCTATTCCCGTTTACGACCATGCCAGTTACAGACGACACCATCGCGGCTATATCCACAGCGCCCGGCGAGGCCGGGATCGCGGTGGTGCGCGTATCCGGTCCCGACGCGTTCGTGATCGCCGACGCCATCTTTGAGGGCTCCGGCGATCCGCCATCGCGCCGCAAACCAGGCGCGATCCTGCATGGTCAGCTCCGCTCCGCCGAGGCGGAGCGCCTCGACGACATCATCCTGCTCATCTTTCGCGCTCCACGCAGTTACACCTGCGAAGATGTCATTGAAATCCAGGGGCACGGCGGACATGTGAGCGCCCGTCGCGCCCTGCAGGCCGCACTCGATGCCGGCGCGCGGCCGGCCGAGCCCGGCGAATTCACGCGGCGCGCGTTCCTCAATGGACGCCTCGACCTGCTGCAAGCCGAAGCCGTGGCGGACCTCATTCGAGCCCGCTCGGACCGCGCCGCTGCGGCGGCCATGGAACAGATGGAGGGTGGCTTAAGCTTACTATTTAATGCTATTTATGACTCTATTGTGGCCCTCGCCGCGGACCTGGAGTCCACGCTTGATTTCTCCCATGAAGAGCTTCCCCCCTCAGTGATCCCCGACCTGCGCGAGCGACTCGGGGGCGCGAGCGCGGGACTACGTAGCCTCCTCGAGACCTGGCACGAGGGCCACCTCCTGCGCGAAGGCGCGCTGGTGGTCATTGCCGGGAAGCCGAACGTCGGAAAGTCAACCTTGATGAACACGATGCTACGTAGTTCGCGCGCGATCGTCTCCGAGATCCCGGGAACCACGCGCGACACGATTGAGGAAGGTATGCTTCTCGACGGCATCCCGCTGCGTCTTGTCGATACCGCCGGGCTACGCATCACCGATTGTCCGATCGAGCAGGAAGGAATCGAGCGTGCACAGTCCTACATTGAGCGCGCGGATCTCCTGATCTATCTCATCGACGGGTCTATGGATCTCGACGATTGGGACCGCGATCAGGTGGCGCGCCTAGTGGCGGATAAATGTCTGATTCTTCTGAACAAGTCGGATCTGGGGCGCGTGGTCGCTCCAACCGATCTGACAACCGCGGCACGGGCGATGCCGTGTAGCCTGGCGCAGGGACTGCCCCCCAGCTTTGAGGACGGTCTGCGGGCCCTGCTGGGCGGCGCGGCACAGGTGCCACCCCACGCCGTGATCTCCGAGAGGCATCGTCAGATCCTGCTGCGAACCCTCGAGGCGGTCGAAGAGACCCGCGTCTTGATTTCAACCGACGACGAGGCGAAGATCGTGCTGGCGGCCTCAACACTGCGCACCGCGCTTGAGACGCTGGGCAAAGCCACCGGACGAGTCTATCATGATGAGCTTCTGGATAGCGTTTTCAGCCGTTTCTGCGTTGGAAAATGAGGGCTTCATGAGAAAATACGACGTCATCGTAATCGGAGCCGGCCACGCCGGCAGTGAGGCGGCCCTTGCAGCAGCTCGTATGGGCGCACGCACCGCCTTGATGGCCGTGGACCGAACGGCGATCGCCCGCATGTCGTGTAACCCTTCGATCGGCGGAATCGCCAAGTCACACATCGTTTTCGAGGTAGACGCGCTGGGTGGCGAGATGGCACGCAATACGGACTACACCGGGATCCAGTTTCGCACCCTGAACACCAGCAAGGGGCCCGCGGTGCAGGCGCATCGCGCGCAGTGCGATAAACTACTCTATCCAGCACGGATGCAGGCCGTCGTCGCGCAGACGGAGCATCTGGACGTTCTGGAAGCTCTGGTTTCGGATATCCTTCACCAGAACGGCCGTATCACCGGGATCCAGACCGAAGACGGATCCCGGATCGCGGGTAGCACTGTAATCATCACGGCGGGCACCTTCATGCGGGGCTTGATTCACATTGGAGACCAGTCAACTCCTGGCGGCAGGATAGGGGAGAAGGCGGCCTACTCGCTCAGCGACAGTCTCGAGGCTCTCGACTTCCGGCTGGGGCGGCTCAAGACGGGGACCCCTCCAAGAATTCACAAGGACACCGTCAACTACGACGTGATGGAGATCCAGCCAGGCGTGCAGCCACCGCCCTTCTTCTCGTGGCAGGCGCGCCGGGAGTGCGAGATGTTCCACGTGGAACAATCGAGCGCGAAGGGGGATTTGTTCCACGTGGAACAATCGGCGGATCCGATGCGGCCCTGGCCGCCGGGGTCCGATCAGATCCCTTGCCATTTGACCCATACGACGGAGAAAACCCACGAAATCATCCGGGATAATCTTGAATCGAGTGCAATGTATGCCGGGCGCATCGACGCGACGGGGGTGCGCTATTGCCCGTCAATAGAGGACAAAATAGTTAAGTTCTCGGACAAATCCTCGCATCATGTGTTTATTGAGCCCGAGGGGCGTGTGAATGACCTGGTGTACCCGAACGGGATATCCAATTGCCTTTCCGAAGAAGTCCAGATCAAGATGGTTCGCTCGATTCCCGGACTTGAGCGGGCGCACTTGGTCAACCTGGCCTACGCGATCGAGTATGACTATTCGGATCCCACCCAGCTCTGCCACTCGCTTGAGGCCAAGAGCGTCGAGGGACTCTTCTTCGCCGGGCAGGTCAACGGGACCACGGGATACGAGGAGGCGGCGGGGCAGGGGATTGTGGCCGGAGTGAACGCGGCGCTCAAGGTGCGCGGAGATGCGCCCATGATACTCGGCCGTGGTGAATCGTATATTGGCGTCCTGATCGATGACCTGGTGACGAAGGGCACGGACGAGCCCTATCGCATGTTCACTTCGCGCGCAGAGCATCGGCTTTTATTGCGCCAGGATAATGCGAGATTCCGGATGCGCGAGCACGCCGGGCGCCTGGGCTTCGCCAACACCGAGTTCTTGGCTGAAACGGACCGCTTTGCGGCCGAGATTGTGGAAGAGGAACGACGCCTGGAGTCTATCCGGGTCCGTGGCAAGACGCTTAAACAGATCTTGAGCCGTCCCGATGCGGTCTACTCAGGCCTGCCTGAGCGGAATGATACGCTGCATCCCGAGGTTGTTCAGCAGATCGAGATCATCGCAACGTACCGGGGATACATCGAGCGCGAACGGCGCAAGATCCAGGACTCGCAGCAGCTCGAGACCCAAACCATCCCGACCTGGGTGGACTACGACCGGATCGCGGCCTTGAGGCTCGAATCGCGCGAGAAGCTCCAGCGGATCCTTCCGGAGAACCTCGGCCAGGCATCACGCATCTCGGGGATCAATCCAGCCGATATCGCGATCCTCTCGGTCATCATCAAGCGCGGCCAAAACCCCTAGTGCGCGTCCGAATCAAGGACTCCGGCTCGGGGACCACTAATCATTCGATCGATTCGTCGAATTCGTGACTTCCAGAGCGCCCTGGCTAGGAGCCCGTCGGCCTTAGCGCCATCAATTTAAGTCGTGTGAGAAACCGCCGGCCTACTACTAGTTTTGCTGCGCAAAACGGGGATGGGGTGAATTTGGCTGTGTGAGGAGCCGCGGATGTCGAGGTCGATGGATCGTCACAATCGAACGCGGGCATAGGGCTCCCTTTGGGATCAGCCGGCCGCCAACTTCAGCCCCTGAAAGCCCTTTCCCCACGGTTTTCCCTTCCTGAGGGAAAATCGTAGCTAGGAGGCTGGCGGACACCTTGAGCATCGATAATCGGAGGGCGGCTAAGTCCGACAGACTCCTAGGCCGGTGCGACCCCGAGACCGACGATGCCGATTCCGAAGATCGTCGCAACGGCGAAGAAGATCAGAAAGGCGAAGATGAAGTGCAGTACTGCAATCGCGATCCCTCGCGGATAGCTTGTCCCCAGTACACCTGCATAGCCGGCGGCCGATAGCAGGAGGGCCACCAACGGGCCGGCGATCTGGATCTGCATCCCGAGCGCCGCCAGGAAAGTGGTCACGATCAGTGCCAGCAGGCAGCGTCCATATCCCCTGTGCCTCGCACCGACGACCCCCGCAGCCCAGCGCACCGGCAGGGCAATGATCACGAGCCCCAGGAAAATGGATACGAGCAGCAGGACGAATCCAAAGAGGTCAAGTCCACTTTCGTTCATCGTTGTAACTACACCGTTATAAAGCGTTTGCGATGCTATATGTTCCGGGTAAACGGCGCCGAAGCATCCTGCCGTAACCACTACCCACTACTTGCTACTTACTAACCACTGCTCGCTACCCACTACTTACTATATTACGGTTCGCCGGCCAGCGCAATCGCGCTGCGCGTGCCCTCGATGTCGAAGCACTCATACTGGTTGTCATGCATGATTTTCGAGGCGACCTGCTTGGCCTGGCTCATCGACAGGTATCCGTCGGAGACCTCCGCAGCCAGGGCGCGCGTCAGCCATCGCCGCGTCTGGGCCGCATAGCCTACGGCCGATGTGGGGCGAAAGGTGTCACCGCCGAACGCAAAGAGCTTATTGACCGGGGCGGCGTGGATGAACTTCCTCACGAAGTCCATCGAGTGGAGCGGATTGATACTCCAGGCCCAGCACAAATCAGCGTAAACATTGGGGAAATGCTTGGTCATAGCGATTAATTCGTCGGAGTAGGGGTAGGCGATGTGCATCAGGACAAAGCGCGTGCCGGGATACGCGATGATCAGGTCGCACAGGTTCTGGCTCGGAATTCGGGACATGACCATGCTTCCGTTGCCCGCGTAGTAGCCGGTGTGGATCTTGAAGGGCAGGTTGTGCTGGCCGGCCAGTTCCACGCCGCGCGCCCAACCCCAGTCGCCGAGGCAGAGCCTCTCGTCGACGGTCAGCGGCTCCTCCCGCATGAGCTTCTGCAGCACGGCCTCGGCCTCAGAGTCCTCGCGTGCTTGCCAGTCCAGCGGGCGGCTATAGGCGTGCTGGCTCTTGACCGCAATGGCGCAGGGGCCGTACTTGGCGAAGAGGCCTTGCATGGCCTCGCCGTACGAGGCCAGATCCTTGACCTCCACACCCGTCTCGTCGGTCATGGCCCGGAGATGTGGGTCTCCGTTGCAAATTGAGCACCAGCCCAGGTCATACAGGAAGAAGTCGGGCCCCGACGCATCCGGCAGACACGGCCAGCAGAAGTCATCGGTCTGGATGTGGTCAAGGTGCGCGACCTCGTGCAGAAGACGGTAGCGCTCACCCGGTTTCTTGAGATCGGGCATGCCTGCCTGCGCGTCCTCCAGCGTGGCCAGGTCTATTTCCTCATGGCCGTAAATAGTTATAAATAGGTCGCTTACGGCTTCGCCGTAGCCCGTCAAGCGGATGTTCTGCCAAGCGGGCTCGATCTTCGCCCAACGCTCGGCGAGGCTCGCGTCGGCGTCTCTCAGAACAGCGTCGAAATCGGAGCATCCGGCCGAGACGAAGTCCGCTGCTACGTAGTTTTCAAAGGTGTCGCAAAGGATGTCCGCGCTGGCGTCGTTGAGCCAATACTCTTCCTTGCCCATATGCTCATGCGTGTCAACCAGCCGGATCTCCGCGATGTGCGCTCCCAGGTCTTCCTCGATTACGTGCGTGGCCATCGGTTTCTCCAGCGGTTCAACGGTTTCGGTAGCGCTCGACGTTCGCGCACCATGCGGCGCGTTACGTGTAATTTCAACAATTAACACGGTCCGATTGGAATTTGAAATCTCTTGCCCAAATCGGCAATTGGACTGGAATCTGCTATGATATCCGGCTTCAGAGGGAACCTTACCGGGGATTGACTCATTTTGCGGATCTTGCCCATATCGATGCGGATATGCGTGGCTGTGCTCGCCTGTGTCGCAGGCACGGGCATCGGGGCTGCCGAGGAGCGTGCGGACGAGGAGATTATCGTTGATCTGCGCTCGACGCGCGCGCGCGCACGGACCGTAAAGGCCCTGCATGACCGAAGTGTCATCGCGCGCCAACGAGCCCACGAGATTGCGAATCGTCGCGGCTGGCCCATCCGCGGGATAGCCGGCGGACGATCATTCGAGCTGATGGACGTGGTCGAGGGGCGCCCGCGCTACTACGCCACGGATAACGTCGCGGCGGCGATCTCGACCGGGGCGGACCTCGTCCGCAACAGCACGCCATACAACGTCGACGGCAGCAGCGTGATCGTGGGCGTCTGGGACCAGGGGGCGGTGCGCAGCACGCATCAGGAATTCGGCGGCCGCGTGAACAATGTGGATGGCGTCGCCGCGCATTTCCACGGCACGCATATTGGCGGTACGATCGGCGCGAGTGGCGTGAACGCCGCTGCCCTCGGAATGGCTTCAGCCACGCAGATCGACTCCTATGACTGGAATAGCGACGACGCGGAGATGGCCGCGCGGGGTGCGACCGGGAAGGGCAAGACGAATGATGTGATCCTGTCAAATCATTCGTATGGGCTGATCACGGGATGGATCAATGGAGACTTCTCGGGCAACAACGGTCCGCACTGGTGGGGCGTCTTCCCCGAGCGCGAAGATCGCGGGTTCGGCATTTACGACGCCAACGCATCCTCGTGGGACGCCATCGCCCACGACGCACCGCATTACCTGATCTTCAAGTCCGCAGGCAACGACCGCAACGACAACGCCCCGGGCGGGGGAACATACTACTTCATCTCGAACGGCAACTGGGTTGCCGCCACGTATGACGCCGGGACCGATCCGTTCAGCGACGGGTACGACAACGGTGGCTACGACACGATATCCTATCGCGGCAACGCCAAGAACATCATGACCGTCGGGGCGGTGAACGACGCGGTCTCGGCGGGTACACGATCGCCTGCGGCAGGCACGATGGCGTCGTTCAGTTGCTGGGGCCCGACCGACGACGGTCGCATCAAGCCGGACATCGTGGCCAACGGAATCAGCCTGTTTTCAACGGATAGTGATAACGACACGGACTATACGACCTTAAGCGGCACCAGCATGTCCACGCCTAATGCTGCCGGCTCGGCGGCCCTGCTGGCCGACCTCTATTGCAAGGCATTCTCCAACCAGGTCATCCGCGCGTCCACGCTGAAGGCCTTGATCATCCACACCGCCGACGATGTCGGCAACGCCGGCCCCGACTACCGGTTCGGGTGGGGGCTCATGAACACGAAGGCCGCCGCCGATCTGATTCTTCGACAGACCAACGCAGCATCGGCGTTCACGATCACCGAGTTCCGCTTCCAGTCCGTGAACTCGAACGACACCTATTACGTGGCGTCGGACGGGTCCAACGTCCTGCGCGCGACGCTCGCGTGGAACGATCCCGCCGGCACACCCCAGACCGGGCTGGATAACCGTACCTCGGTGCTCGTCAACGACCTGGATCTGCGAATCATTGCACCGGACGGCTCCACGAATTATCCATTCGGACTGGACGTCGAGAATCCCGCCAATGTCGCGACGAATGGCGACAACTCAATAGACAACGTCGAGCAGGTCATCGTCTCGGCCCCGGCGTCAGGGCTTTACTGCGTCAGCGTCTCGCACAAGGGCTCGCTGTCCGGCGGGCGGCAAATCTACAGCCTCATTATCAGCGGCCAGGAGGCCAACGACTTCGAGGTCGCCTCCGCGGACGGCCTGCAGTCCAGCGGCAACGTCGGGGGCCCTTTTGCTCCCGCATCGACCACCTACACCCTGATCAACCTGGGGACCGGCACGGTCAATTGGACGGCCTCAGGTTGCTCCGGATTCACCGCGATAGCCCCGTCCAACGGCGTTATCACATCCGGCGCGAGTACCACCGTCGTGGTCTCGATTTCGGGCAACGCCAACAGCCTGGCCAGCGGCACGCACTTCGATCAGATTTTGTTCACCGACACCGCAGCCGGCGTTTCACACGAGCGCGAAGTGGAGCTGAACGTCGTCCCGCCGCCGCCCCCGGATCACTTCACGTGGAGCGCCATAACCTCGCCCCATCTGACAGGCACCGCGTTTAACGTCACGCTCACCGCGCGCGACATCCTCAATGGGGTGCAGACGTCGTTCAACAACGAGATCGCCGACTTGAGGGGATTCGTGACCGCGACAAGCTCGACGATCGTGATCACGGAACTCCTGACCGACACGCCGGACGCGATTGAATTCATGAACGTGTCGCCGCAGGCGGTCGAGATCTCAAATTGGCAGATATCGGTCTATGATGACGACGCCTCCTGGCCGGCGCCGCTCAACTTCACCGTTCCCAATGGCACCATCGTTCCGGCCGGCACGGTGTTTACGCTGAAGGAGTTCAAGCTCGACTCCGGCACGTTTCCGTCTTTCAACCTCGGCGTGAATATCTTCTGGACGGCTGCGTTACGCGCAGCGGTGCTCGTGCGCGATGACGTCGACAATATTATCGATTTCATGTGTGCCGGCGGGGCGAATCCGGCCAACATCGTAAGCCCGGTTACGATCCCCGCGGCCGAGTGGAGCTCCGCCGCCGTTGCCGGCCAGCAGAGCACCGTGAGCACCTACAGCCGCACGGGATTCAAGGATCATGACGATAACTCCGACTGGGTCGAGGCGTCTGACACGATCGCCTCCGCGAACGCGGCGCTGATCGTGCCGTTCGCCGAGGCGATTGCGATCTCCCCAACCGCGACCGGTCCGTTCGTGTCGGGCGTGTGGACCGGCTCGATCGCCGTTCTCGAACCCGCGCTCCAGGTGTACCTGCGCGCGGAATACAACCCCGATGTCGTCGGATCGTCGGACCGCTTCGACGTCTACACGGAACCGACCGCCGATCTCGCACTCAGTAAGAGTGTCGACGATCCGACTCCGGATGAGGCGCAGCTCGTCACCTACACGATTGCGTTAACGAACGCGGGCCCATTTGGAGCGACGGGGCTAACCGTGAGCGACGCCGTACCCACCAGTGTCACGATCAGCAACACGACGGTCAGCCAGGGGCTCTTCACCAACGGACTGTGGACGATCGGGTCAATGTTCGCCGAGTCGAGCGCCACACTCACGATCGAGGCGACCGTGAACTCGAACACGGCGGGATTCGTCGTCACCAATACCGCATCGATCAACACGGTAAACGAGACCGACCCCGCCGCGGCTAACGACTCCGCGTCGGCTGTGCTGATCGTTTCGCACGTGGATGTGCGCGTCTCCAAAACGGTCTCTAGCGCAACGCCGACCGAGGGCGACATCGTGGTCTACACGGTCGCGGTCACCAATAGCGGCACGGACCCGGCATCCGGCGTCATCGTCACCGACGCGGTTCCCGCAGGTGTGACGATCAGCAACGCGGCACCGGCACAGGGCACGTTCTCCAACGGTGTCTGGACCATCGGCGCGCTTGGTGCGGCCTCCAATACGACGCTGGAGCTGACCGTTTCGATCAACCCGGGCACCGGTGAGTCTACGATTACGAACGTGGCGGCCCTGACCGCGATCAACGAAACGGACCTGCGCGCCATCAACAATACCGGCTCCGTGACGCTGGTCGTTCAGATCGCCGACCTCGAGCTGACCAAACAAGTTGATGATTCGAATCCTGGGGTTGGACAATGGATCGAGTATATTGTCAGCGTCAGCAACGTGGGTCCACATCCCGCGACCGGTGTCCTCGTGGACGATATGCTGAGCGGCCTTTCCAATATCGTAACATACGCGTCTACGGGTAGTTACACGATTGCGAGTGGAGCCTGGAGCAATGTCTCGGTCCTGGCTGGGGCCGTCGCGTCCCTGACCGTTTCGGGACAGGTCGCGTCGCTCACGCTGATCACCAATACCGCACAGATCATGGCCTCGGATCAGAAGGACCCGGATTCCACGCCCGCTAACGGCAGTGGCGCGGAGGACGACCAGGCCAGTGTAACCGTCACCCCGCACTTCGTGGACATCGGGGTCTCCAAGGCGGTCGACATAGCCGCCCCCGACGTTGCTGACCTGGTTACGTTCACGCTGACCGCAAGCAACGCCGGCCCGGAAGTCGCCACATCAGTGGTGGTCGGCGACGCCCTGCCCGCTGGACTCATCTTCAGCAACGCCGTGCCCAGCCAGGGGGCCTACTCCAACGGGGCTTGGTCGGTCGGCACGCTAATGGTCGATTCCAACGCCATGCTCACGCTGAGCGCGCTCGTGGCCCCCGGTAGTGGCGGCCTTTCGATCACCAATGTGGCCGTCCTGACCAACGCATCGCCGCCCGACGCCGGTGGCGGCAACAACGTCGCAGCCGCGGCTGTCGATGTCACGTCGGTGGATCTCGATCTGCTCAAGACCGTGGATGTGAGCCAGCCGGATGAAGCGCAGTTGATCACCTACACGTTGATCGTGACGAACCAGGGCCCGGACGCCGCCACCGGAATCAAAATCAGCGATGCGCTGCCCGCCGGCGTAACCTTCAGCAACTCGGCGCCGAGCCAGGGGACGTACAGCAACGACGTCTGGGACGCAGGATCGCTGCCGGCGGGGCAGGGGGCTACGCTCGACCTGATCGTGCGCGTGGACGCCGCGACGAGCGGCACGGTCATCACGAACAGCGCGGCCGTTTCCGCGATCGACCAGGAGGACGGAAACGTCACGAATAACGCCGCCCAGGCCCTGATCGCGGTGACCTTCGTCGATATCGGCATCACCAAGACCGTCAACGACCCGACGCCGAACGAGGGCGACCTAATCACGTACACGATCGCCGCCAGCAATCTTGGCACCCGTGCGGGCTCCGGCATTGTGGTCACGGATGCGGTCCCGAGCGGGGTCACGTTCAGCAGTGCTACGCCTTCGCAGGGAACATTCTCCAATAATCAGTGGTCGCTCGGAACCCTCGCGCCGGGCACCAATGCCACGCTGACCCTCGATGTCACCGTAGATCCCGATACCGGAAACACGACCATCACCAACGTCGCGGCGCTGACCGCAGTCTCGCCCGTTGATGTTAACGGCGCCAACAACACGGGGTTGGTTGCAATCGCCGTCCAGGAAGCGGACCTGTCGTTGACGAAACAGGTGAATGATACCAGCCCCAGCGTAGGCGACACGATCGCGTACACGGTCGTCGTCAGTAACGCCGGACCCAACGCGGCCGCGGAATTGCGGATTCAGGATGTGCTGAGCGGTCTCAGCAATGTCGTCAGCGCGGTCTCGACCGGGATCTATGATGTCTCCAGCGGGATCTGGAGTAACGTCAGCCTACCTGCCGACGGAACCGCATCGCTCGTCATCTCCGGCCAGGTGGTCTCACTGACGATCATCACGAACACGGCCGAGGTTGTTTCAGTCGAGCAGGGCGACCCGGATTCGACGCCCGGCAACGGTCTCGAAGCTGAAGACGACCAGGACAGCGTTGTGGTCACCCCGCGTTATGTTGATGTCTCGATCTCGAAGTCCGTCAGCGACTCCAGTCCGGACGAGGGAGACCTGGTAGACTACTCACTCATCGTCAGCAACGCGGGACCGTCCGCGACAACGGCCCTGGTCATCGAAGACGTTCTGCCCGCCGGCGTAACCTTGAGTAATGCCGTCGCGAGCCACGGAACCTATAGCAACGGGTCGTGGAATGTCGGTGCGCTGCCGGCGCAGTCCAACGCAACCCTCACCATTGGCGCGACCGTCGATCCGGGAAGCGGCGCATCCAGCATCACGAACGTCGCCACGGTCACGAACGTGGCACCGCATGACCTCGACTCGGGCAACAACACGGACCTTGCCGCGCTCAGCGTGACCCTGGTCGATCTCGCCCTGGACAAAACGGTGAACAACGAGACGCCGGACGAGGGCGATGCCATCGTCTTCACGATCACACTGACGAACGGCGGGCCGGACGAGGCCTCGTCGATTGAGGTCACCGACGCCCTGCCCGCCGGGCTGACGCTGAGCAACGCCGTTCCCAGCCAGGGCACCTTTACGAACGACGCGTGGTCCGCCGGAGCCCTGGCGGCCGGATCCAGCGCCACCTTGAGCCTGACGGTCACCGTGGACGGTGGCACGGGCGGCAGCTTCATAACCAACAGCGCGGCGGTCACGGGACGCGATCAGGCGGACTCCAACGCCTCCAACGACACGGCTGCTGCCGTCATCCTGGTCGGGCGCGCCGATCTCGTCGTGAGCAAGAGCGCTGATGTCTCAACCGCCAATGCGGGCGATCCGGTGGTATTCAGCGTCGTCGTTTCCAATACCGGACCGCACGACGCGAGCGCCATCTCGATCGCCGACATTCTCCCCAGCGGGTTGCTGACCAACGGATCCACCGCGACGCTCGGCAACTACGGCGCCGGCACCTGGTCGATCGACACCCTTCACGCGAACTCCAATGCCACCCTCACGCTGAACGCCATCGTCAACGCGGGAACCGCCGGAACGACGATCACGAACGTCGCCACGCGGGCCGCCTCGACGCCGACGGACCCCGATGCCGGAAACGATAGCGCAGAAGCGCTCGTGTACGTCCCGCTGGTAGACCTGGCCCTCAACAACGCGGTCAACGTCGCGAGCACGAACCAGGGCAGTGTCGTCGTATTCTCCATCCTGCTTACCAATGCAGGCCCGCACTCAGCCAGTGGCATCGTGGTGGCCGACCCGGCGCCGGCGGGGCTCTCCTTCAGCAACGTCGTAGCCAGCCAGGGCACGTACAGCAACGGTGCCTGGAGCGCCGGGACGCTTGCCGCAGGGTCTAACGCGACGCTTCAGATCACGGCCGTCGTCAGCAACGGGACCTCCGATTCAACCATCACCAACGTGGCGTCGGTCTCGGCCGTCGACCAGGAGGACTCGAATATTTCCAACGACACGGCGCAGGCCGCATTGGTAGTCGTTGCTGAGGCGGATATCCGACTCGCAAAGTCCGGACCCGCCAGTGTAACCGCCGGAGAGCCCGTGCAGTATACGCTGAGCATCACCAATGCCGGGCCGGATACGGCTCTCAATGTCGTGGTCAGCGACGTCCTTCCCGCCGGCGTGACGCCGGCCGGGCCGATCATCACGAATATCGGAACGCTGGCCCCCGGCGCCACGACCTCGCTCGTGATCCATGTCGATGCGCTGAGCGGCACGCGCGCCGCTCTCACGAACACGGCATCCGCGGCAAGCGACACGTTCGATCCGGCCGCGTCAAACAACGTCGCCGTCGCTATCAGCACGGTCGTCGTCGTGGCGGACCTTGAGATCGATAAGCAGGGCGTCACCAACGCGATCGCCGGCACCCCGATCGTCTACACGCTGGTCATCACCAATCGCGGCCCCAGCGACGCCGACTCGGCGCAGGTGATCGATCGGCTCCCCGCGGGCGTGTCGCCGAATGCGCCCGTGACGAATGGGATCGGCCCGCTGGCGGCGGGCGCCACGACGACGCTGACCGTCAATGTGACGATTGACGCCGACGCGACCGGCGCTCTGACGAACGTCGCCTATGTCGATGGCGGCGCGGCGGACACGAACGCTCTTAACAACACGAACGCCCTGGTCACCTCGCTGAGCACGTTGGCCGATTTGACCCTCTTCAAGACCACGGATCCGAATGCCATCGCCGGAACGCCGCTTGTCTACACGGTAACCGTGACCAATCGTGGTCCGAGCGATGCGAGCAATGTCACCGTTGTGGACACGCTTCCGCCGGGAGTCACGCCGTCGGGTGCCGTCACGAATGCCCTCGGGGCGCTGCCGGCCGGGACCGTTACATCGATTGTGATCCAGGTCGCAGTGGACTCCGGCACTCTCGGCGAAATCACAAATGTCGCCGTGGTCTCCAGCGACGTCCCGGATACGAACACGGCGGACAATACGGACGGCGCGGTGACCGCCATCGACGGCCGGGCCGACCTGGCGATCTCGAAGACGGCCCCAACCAACGTCGTTGCGGGCACGACCCTGAACTACACCCTCAGCATCACCAATGCCGGGCCCAGCGACGCGGCGGGGATCCAGGTCGTGGATCTGCTCCCGGCAGGCGCCTTGCCACAGGGCGCGCAGACCAATGCACTGGGGCCGCTCGCGTCGGGGGCCGCCACCTCGTTCGTGATCCAGGTGACCGTCGAGGCGGGCGGCAGCGGCATCTTAACCAACGAGGCCTTCGTGTTCAGTACGACCACGGACACGAACGCACTGAATGATGCGGACACGGCCGTCACCGCCGTCGATCCTGTGGCCGACCTGGAGATCAGTAAGACCGCAGCGGCCAACGCGGTGGCCGGCACAGACCTGGCCTACATGATCACCGTCAGCAATCGCGGCCCGAGCGTCGCCTTGGGTATTGTCGTCGTGGATTCCCTTCCTGCCGGGCTTGTCATCAGCGGCCCGGTCACGAACGTGCTCGGGTCGCTCGGCGTGGGATCAACGACCGGATTCGCGCTCGTCGTGGCGATTGATGCCGCCACGCTCGGGCCGCTCACGAACACCGCGACCGTCCTGGCGCTAACGGCCGATACCAACCTGCTTAACAACACCGCGGCCGCCGTAAGCGCCGTCTCGTCGGAAGCGGATCTTCTCCTGACGAAGACTGGCCCAGCCACCGTAAACGCTGGTGCGGAGATGACTTACACCATAGTCGTTTCCAACCGTGGTCCCAGTCTCGTCACCGATGCGACCGTCGTGGAGACCCCGCCGGCCGGCGCAGCCCTGGCCGGCAGTCTGACCAATCTTCTGGGGTCATTAGCTGTCAACGGAACCACATCGATCCTGGTCAGCGTGACGGTTGATCAAGGCGCCGCCGGTGTCCTGACCAACCGCGCGGATGTCTTCTCAAGCGCACTCGACACCAATCTCCTCGATAACGGCGACACCGCGACTTCGCTCATCTATGTGAAGATCATTGCCGGCGCGGGCATTAACGGATCCATCGCGCCGTCCGGAACGGTGTGGGTCGCCAGCGGTGGCGCGACGAACTTCACGATTGCAGGGGACAGCTTCTACCACATCGTGACGATACAGATTAACGACATCACGCTCACCGAGCTGACCCGATTGCCTCTCGCCGAGATCATCTGGAGTAACATCACATCTGCCGGAACAATCGAGGCCAGCTTCTCCGAAAACCTGGCGACCAACTCGACGCCGGAATGGTGGCTGAACCAGTTCCTCGGGATCACGAACGGCTTCGACCTCTTCGCGCTTGAGGATGAGGATGGTGATGGCGCGTTGGCGTGGGAAGAGTTCGATGCCAACACGGACCCGACCAACAAGCTATCGGTTCTGGTCATCACCGGGATCAGGGAAACACTCGACGGCCTGCCGATACTGACCTGGAAGAGTGCATCGAACAGGACCTACGGGGTGGAGTACACGACCAACCTGCCGGCCGGCTTCATGGGCCTCACCAATGGCCTGCCGACGACGCCACCGCTGAACACACACACATCCCCGGTCTCCGGTGCGCGCATCATGTTCCGCGTGCTCGTGGAGTAGATCGCCGCGCGGCCGATTCGGAGTGCGGCGACCTGGCGCCGCTTTTCTTCGTGCCGACTCGTCGGCGCGCTCCAGCGAGTCTCCGCCGAGGCCCCAAGCCACGCCACGCCCCTGATGTCTACGTATTGAGCGCCTGTTGATTGTGTGAATAAGCTCCCTGGCGGACCCTCTGTTTACCCCAGCAAAATTGGCCTGATCGACACAAACCAACCCCTGTGGATAACTTGTCGATATCAAATAATTTGATTTTTATACTTGATGATCTTGGCGCTCCGGTTAACATGCTCTCGTGTGTGAGGGTTATGCCGCGCCGTCTATTTCGGATGTGCCGCGAGCCTGATCCTGTGAACTAAGGAGAAGCTGTTGTGGAGACCTCTCTTCACGATGCGTTAAAGGCAGCGCGTAGGTCCGCCGGGATGTCCCAGGCCGGGCTCGCCGATCGTGCCGGTTGCAAGCAGTCGGCGATCAGTATGTTTGAGCGTGGCCGGACCGATGTGCTCGCATGGGAGAAGATAGTTCGGATCGCCGAGATACTCGGCACGGATATCCGCCCCTATGCAGCACATATGATCCCGACCGTGCTGGACGATGGCCGGATCTTGAAGTGCTGCACCAACTTCGCCTGTGAGCGCAATATTCCGCGCATGATCGCAGACCGCCTGATGGTGCGCCCCACATTCCTCTATGCCGCGGACGACGCAGACACCTTCTGTCCCGAATGTCTCGCGAAGATGATCAGTCGCTGCCCGAACTGCGACAGCCCGGTCAAGAGGGGAAACGGCTGCTCGGCGTGTGGCACCCCGTATGTCGTTTGTTCGATACCGGGCGATGTTTCACAGGTTGCCAATTGGGTGGCCGCGCGGCGACGGGAAATCCGGGACGCGATGGCCATGAACGAGGAATTCCGCACGGATGACTAGGGAGAAAACCATGAAAACCAGCCTTTCCATCCAGCGCCTGCCCACCAAGCGTACCTATGCCGTGATCCATATCGACGCCAGCCGCGTCGCCACCGCGATCGCCTATGTCTCTGATATGGGACAGATTTATCCGATGCGTTACGAGACGCGCATGCTCGGAACGTCGGCCGGTAAGCTCCCTCAGCTTGCCCACCTCGACGCCGCCGTTCGCGACTGCTGGACGTCCATGCAAGCGCCCACCCCAATCGAGTGCAAGACCTGTATCCTCTGCCCCCCGCTCACCGGGCGTTCGCAGAAAACCGCCACGATGACGCACAGCGTAGCGGTTACGCGCGGAGCCAAGCTTCGTCCCGGCGCCCCCAAGATTGACGGTCACACGATGAGCAGGCTCGAGCGCGATCTCGCCACGCAGGCCCTGCCGGAGGGCTGCATGGTCTGCGATCTCAAGGCCACCTCGTATATCCTCGATGGCGAGCGGCCCGTGAATTATCCGGTGGGACATGATGCGGAGGTGCTCGAGGTCACCGCGCACCGCGTCTTTGCGGACCGCGACCTGCTGAACGCCGCGATCCACAGTCTCAAGGAGTTGGGCGTGCGCGTCGACATTCTGATGTCGGACTATTCCGCGGCCGGCGGCTGGATCGAGCAGCGCGATCGCGATCTCGGAACGACCGCCGTGAACCTCGGGCTTTTCCAAAGCTCGCTCAGTTTTCACAAAGGCGACACGCTTCAGAATCTCTGCACGGTGAATTGCGGTGCGGATATGGTGCTCGACAGGGTAGGGCGCATGCTCCGGCTCGGGCGCGATGAAGTGGAAACGACCCTGGCGGCCCATCGTGAACTTCTCGGCACGTTCAATCCCACCGGCGTAGCGCCGGGCGACGTGCGTACGGAGATCGACCTCGGCGACAAATCGCTGCGCGCCATGGGGCCCGCATCGCGCGAGGCGGCGCGCGACCTGGCCGGCGAGTTGGTACTCAAGGTTAAGCGCGCAGGTGGCCCGGGCCAGGGCGAGACCCGTCGCATCATGCTCGTCGGGGACGAACTGCTCACGATGTGGGCGCTTTGTATTGCCGGGCGCGAGATACCGAACACCGAGTGGGTCTGGCCGGACTGGTACCAATGGATGTGGCCGGACTCGCGCGAGCGCATGCTCTACGATGCGTCGGTGCGTGAGAGGCTCAACGCCCCTATCCTGGGCCTGCTTCGCGCATGCACGCATGAAGACGGCCTGCGCCCCAACCTGGTCGAGCAATTCGAATCCCTGCCGGCCCTCGAGGCCGGGCATGCCGCCGGCGCACAGATCGCCGGCGTCGTCGAATCCCTCCGCAACTCCTGCACAAAAGCCCGCGACCGCTTCGCCCGATCCCTCGCCACCCGCAAAGCCCAGGCCCAATACCGCTCGCGCCTCATCTCCCCCGACGGCTCGGTCTCGTGGTTGAATCACTAACCTGCAAATCCGATCCGTCTCGACGACATCATCCCCTGTCGCTCCCACCCGTCGCATCTCGCTGGCAAGAGGTCGACTACCAGAGCGTCGCCGCGCCTTCGTATTGCGCGATGATGCGGTCCATGGTGAGTATGGTCGCCCCCTGGTTGAGCGCGGTGGCGATGATGATGCGGTCGAAGGGATCGTTGTGAATGTCCGGGAGTTGGCTTGAGGCGTGGGCGATGCGCCAGGTCATCGGCACCTCGGTGATACCGTGATGATTCATGCCGCGCTCGATAAACGCTTCGGGCACTATGGGAAGCTCCAGCCGACCCCGCTTGACGAGCAACCCGATCTCCAGCCCGGATATCGCCGCAAGGTAAAGCTCGCCGGCGTTTGATCGTATGGCGGCTTTCGCTCGGTCCGAGAGGCGGTCGGCGTCAGAGACCAGCCAGACGAACGCGTGCGTATCCAACAGCAGCACTAACGCAACTCCTGCGGCCAATCCTCTTCGGACACGGGCGCTACGGGATCTCCGTGATATATCGCTCCGCGAAGCTCCGGGTCCTGGAGAAGCGGATCACTCGGCTCGCGGTGTACCACCAGATCCACAATGGGCTTGTTGTTGCGGCAGATGGTGATCGGCTCACCGCTCTTCTCGACGAGCGCAATGAGCTTAGACAGCTTCGCCTTCGCTTCGTATGTACTGATTCTCTTCATAGATCCGCCAGCGTATATGAGCCTAGTCAAGTTAGTCAAATTCATAAAGCGGCTTTCCCGGGCCTGCTCTGCGACAGCTCCCTCCGCGATTGACCGGTCTCAGGCTTGTCCCGGCTCTCTCTCGCCTTGACCGGGAGTTGGTTATACAGCAATATGTATGTATGCGCACCACAATTGAGATTCCGGACAGTTTGCTGGCGAAGGCAAAGAAGGCGGCAATCGAGCGTAAGACGACGCTGCGGGCGCTCGTCGAGGCCGGGCTACGGAAGTTGCTTTCTGCCCACGATGAATGCGGCGGCCATCGAATTACAGGTCCAATGGTTCAGGTGTCCAAGTCGTGTCCTGTCCTGCAGTTGGGACCGGCGGATTTCTCCGCAGTTGATGCAGAGGCCGACGCTGACAACACATGAGCGCCCTGGTTGACGTTAACGTGCTTCTGCCGATCGCGCTAAGCCAACACTCGTTGCGAAACGCTGCGGTCGATTGGTGGGACCGTGCGCCAGACAGTAGCGTGGTTCTCTGCTTGCCGGTTCGTATGGCCGTACTTAGACTCCTCACGAATCGTACCGTGATGGGAGATGACGTGCTTCAGCCCGAGTCGGCCTGGGCTGTCTGGGCGAAGTTCTGCGCGGACGACCGGACCCTCGAGCGGTACGATACCCCGGATGGGCTGGACATGTTCTGGTTTCAGAACGTGACGGGCCGGGACCCGTCTCCGAAACTCTGGACCGATGCCTGGCTGGCTGCATTCGCCGAGTGTGCAGGCTACGAGATGGTCACGTTCGATCGTGGGTTCCGCAGTTTCAGCATCACAGATCTCCACCTGCTCGAAGCGTAGCCAGAGCGGTTTACTACGCTGCAACGGCCCCGTTAGAGCACATCATCTTGTGTTTGGACGCCGCATGTATGATCCGGGCGAGCCCCGAAGTCTCCCGGCGCGTCTGATCCTTTCACCCGCGTGAAGCCACGGATTACTGCTGTACGGAGATGACGCGGTAGGCGCGGCGATTGTTGGTGGGGGCGTGGCCGGAGGTGGCAGGGGTGAAGTCGTCGTGGAAGGTGAAGGCGGACGGAAAGTCGGAAGTCTCGACCCAGGTGCCGACCGTGAGGCCGGTGTTGGCGAAGTCGCTCCAGATCGGGGCGATGAGTTCGTCGTCAGTGAACTGAATTCGATAGATCGCGGCGGGCTCGGTGGCGACGGTGATGACGATGCTGTTGGAGCCGCCGCTGTCGCCAACCCCCGTCACGAGAAAGGCCGAGGCGGGGTCGAACGGCGAGGTGTCGTCTTCGAACTCAGCGGCGTTGTCGATCCCGTCACCGTCCGGATCTCCGGCGGCGCCCTGGTTCGGATCGGTCGTTCCGTCGTCGAGGGGATCAAGCCCGTGGAGGATTTCCCAATGGTCAGGGAGTCCGTCGCTGTCCGAATCATCCAACCGCGGAACGGTCTGCGTGGTCAGCACGTACTCGCCGGGGTTTCCGTTCGTGGAGATGAGACACAGAATATGCGTTCCATTGGATACCACCGAGTAGGAAAAGCGCGCGTTGCGGTTGGATGGAGAGATGTCGTTTGCGGTCGCTACCGTCGATAGACCGGGACCGAGCAGTTGGATCGCCGGATCGAGAAGATTCTCAAACTCGAACGATCCGGACGCTGGGGCCAGGGCATTGGCCACGATCACGTCCGTCGTCGCCGCAGTGAACGCATAGGTGTCACCGGTGGGGCCCGCCACGTTGAAATATCCAAGCACCTGCCCGGTGTCCGATATGGATTGCGCAGTCTGCACGGTGAGATTGCTTGCATGATCCCACGAGACGTCCCGTAAGGCCGACAGGCTGTACACAGCGTTCGACCCCGAGACGCGCGCGAAGTGAGTCGCGCCGGTCACGATCAGGACCTCGTCTACGACACGCCGCGCGGCCCCGGCGACCAGCCCGGTGGCAAGCGCGGTGATCCCGTCGGGGGCCAGAAGCTCTACGTCGAGCGGGCCGCCGGTCAGCCATTCCAGGACCAGCGTGGCGCGGTCGCCGGGCAGCAGGTCGATGGCGTACCAGTCCTCGTCGGGACCCAACGTCGTGATGCTGATCGCATCGTAGCCGCGGCCGTCGGCCGGGATCGAAAAGTCATCATATTGCTGGAATTTAATGAGAAAGTTGGATGTGAGGGTCATGCCGGCATCAGCCGCGCGATCGGCCAGGTCGATCCGCTGCTCAATCCAGACCGAGTCGTTCTGGTGCGCAGGAGTGTAGACGGGTTGCCAGTTGGTGCCATTGTCACTGATCGCGACGCCATCGGCGTTGTAATGGCCGATAAAGGGAACGAATTCCACTCCGGCGGTTTGAAACGAATGCTCCTCGTCGTTGCGCTCAGCCTGGAAGAACCGAAGTTCGGGCTGGGCGACGCCGGAGAGATCGACCTCCCAGATGGCCTCGTTGAGCGTGAAGGCCCCGGTGGGCGCGCGGTCCATCCATAGTGCGCGCGGGGGATCCTGGAATCCAAGCGACGTGACGATGAAGAACCGTCCTTCAAAATCGGAACTGAAGGTCGTCCAGTCCGGGCCAAACGTTGGGTTGTTCCAACTCTCCGCAGCGACGGTCAGGTCAACCGCACCCTCCAGGGCGCCCAGTATCGCGCCACGCTCGCCGGCCCCAATCTGAAGCACGTCCCGCTTGAGTTCCTCGGCGAACGAGGGTGAGTTGTTGGGCGGCCCGGATCTCGATTCATGCTCGAGCGCGGCGTTCAGCACGACCTCGAGCTCGTAGGATCCGCTGGACGCGAGGAGCCCGCTCACGCCGATCACGTAGGTCTCCGCAACATCAACCACAACCTCTTGCAAGACAAGCTCCTCTCCAGCGACCCCGGCCACGATCGATGTGACGACACCTTGAGCCGTCTTAAGAAACAGTTCCGGCCGAAGCCCGCCATCAGGCTTGAGGGCTATCGATATGGTCTGCGCTGAGTCGAGGTTCACGACGTAAGCGTCGCAATCGATACCTTCCACAATCATGTTGGAGGTGGAGAGGGCGTAGACCAGGCTGCCGGCGGGAGCCACTTGGACGAATGATCCGTTGAGGGTATTGGTGCTTGCGGCAGGAGCCATTCGTGGGAGCGTCGCCGTCGCGAGCAACATCGCGACCGTGGCATAGCGCGCACGAAAGGGTGCATATCTGATATTCCCGCTCATTGGTTTTCTGCCCCGAACCGACCTCAAGCGGCGCATTATAGCACGAAAACGGATGCGCTGGGACGGGCCCGGATCGAGGGCCGAGCCACACGGCGCTACTTGCTCATTCTCCGTGTGCGGGGTGAGGGCACCCCGTCTCCATGGCTTCAACCGGGGTCACTGATCGGTCTGTATGCTCAGAGGACCATTGACAGTCGCGGAGGCTTGCGGCTTGATTTGGAGATGCCCGACAGCGAACCGCAAACGTCACGCCTCGCACTGCTTGCACACATCGTACCCTTCGTCGCCTGGCTGGGATTCATGGTGGTCCTGGGCGATCCCGCCGGGTGGAAATACGCGCTTCGTACGGTGCTGTGTCTCGGCCTGTTTATCGCGTTTCGCCCGTGGCGTTGGTATCCGCGACTGGATGCGCGTCACATCTTGCCGGCGGTACTCACGGGAATTCTCGTGTTCGTGGTCTGGATTGCGGGCGAGTCGGATGTCACATCACGCTGGCCCCGCTTGCAGGCGGCATATATCCAGTTTGGAACGATGCCGGCCTGGGCCGGCGCAGCCCCCCAAGCCGATCGTGTCTACGCCCCGGAAACCACGGGCTGGTGCATGACGGTGATGCGCATCGCCGGGTCGGCATTTGTGATCGCGTTGCTGGAGGAGTTCTTCTTCCGCGGGTTCCTTTACCGCTACCTGATCAACGCCGATTTTCTCAAGGTCGACCCCGGACGCATGCATCGCGTCTTCTTTATCGTGGTTGCGCTCGTCTTCGCGTCGGAGCACTGGCGCTGGCTCGCCGGGCTGTTCGCCGGGATCGCCTACGGGCTACTGATGATTCGTACGCGCGACATTTGGGCTGCCGGTATTGCACACGCCGTCACCAACCTCCTGCTCGGAATCTACGTGGTCTGGGCCGACCAGTACATCTTCTGGGGATGATCCGCACACAAGAGTCTGGCGCCTGAAGAGGTCCTATCGGGCGGGCAAGTATCGTCGGCCGTAATCGTCGCGCGTAGTCGTCGGCCGAATCTTCACGAATGGAGACAGAGATAAAACCGCGGATTACGGCTAAGGAGGTCTAACCGGATACAGCAGTGTAGATCAGGGCGATCTCCGCTCGCCCTGATCTACACTGCTCCACCTCGAAAGTATCCGCGACCATCCGCGTAATCCGCGGTCTCTCCGCTCTGGAAATTCGCGTGATTCGTGGGCTCAGATCTGGGACGTTTCAGGCTAGATCCGCGTCCCAGTTGGGGCCGTGCGTGACGTCGTCCTTGGACGAGCGCCGTGTCTCCTCGGTATACTCAAAATTATTGTTGATTTCGGTCCACTTGGGATCCGCGTCATCTCCGGAGACGATCGCCTGGACCGGGCATGCGGGCGCGCATGCGTCGCAATCGATGCATTCATCCGGATTGATATAAAGCATCTCCTCGCCCTCGTAGAAACACTCGACCGGGCATACCTCTACGCAATCCGCGTACTTGCACTTAACACACTGTTCTTGAACAACGAAGGCCATTGGCTTGACTCCTTATGACTTGAGAGTAGCGGGATACCCGCCTCATTACGCTTGATTCCCGCAGAAAGTAGGCCGCTTATCGCAAATTTGCAAGGCTAGAATCACGAATCAAGATTGCATTTCTGCGCGGCAGTGGTGCATGCTTCGCGGCTTTAGTAGGGATTGTAGAACTGCAGCCCATTCCCAGCCCTCCCCCGGCGGAGAGGTAGGAGACCGGAAAACCATGGCGAACATGTTGCTTGTTGGAATGGGAGGGTTCGTGGGGTCGATCCTGCGCTACGGACTCGGCGAACTGGTGCACAGCTCCCTGCGCGTCCCGGCTGGTACGCTCGCGGTAAACGTAATCGGGTGTTTGTTGATCGGCGTCGTCGGAGGCTGGTACGAGAACCACAGTTTTCTAGGTCACTCGGCGCGTCTCTTTCTGATGGTCGGTATTCTCGGTGGCTTCACCACGTTTTCCGCGTTCGGCTACGAAACGATGCACCTCGCCCGCAACCGGGAACTCGCCATCGCGATGGCCAACATCCTGCTTCAAGTCGCGCTGGGCCTGGTCGCAGTCTGGATCGGCTACCGACTGTCTCTCGTGCGTTTGTGAGGTGGATGGCCGGATTCCGGCTTTCACCGGTCCGCTCATCCGGGCATACTCAAGCGGCACGATCTGATCACCATGGACCCGGAACCAAAGCTTCAAGGCGACGTGGAACGAGGCCGCATCGCGGAACTCGTGCGATTCCTGGCCGCGCAGAACCAGAGGACCGGAGTGCTCGAAGTGCGCTCCGAATCACGCGGCAGCGCCAAGATATGGTTCGAGGCCGGCGGCTTGCTTGCCGCCGAAACCGAAGACCTTAAGGACGAAGAGGCCCTCTCTGAGATCCTGAACTTCGAGGATGGACAGTTCGAATTCACGGAAGCCGAAGAGGTCCCCGAGCGCCGAATCTCACTCGATGTACAGACCGTGATCCTCGACGCGCTGGGGATTGCCAAGGAGGAAGCGGCCAGCGGCGTAGAGCCGGTGCCCTCCTCGCTGTCGAGCGCCTTGAAGGGACAGACCCCCGCCGGCACGGTGACCCGCTGGAAGCCGAATCCGAATCCCGGACCGAAGCTCCCACCCAGACCCAAACCCAAACCCAAGCCGGAGCCCGACGCGGAAGCCCCCTCGGAACCAGGCGCGGAACCCGGCTCTGTGCCCGATGCGGAGCCCGCGATCGAGCCCGACGCAGTGCCCGGCACGGTGCCCGGCACGGTGCCCGGCGCAGAGCCGAGCGCGGATGCCGATGCGGAGCCCGGCGCTGTGCCCGATGCAGAGCCCGACGCAGTGCCGGTGCCCGCGATTGAGCCAGAACCTCGGCCTGAAGAGGGATCGGCGAAATCGCCGCCGGGCGACGACGGCGACACGCCGGGCGCACCGTCGATGCGCTCAAAACTGAAACTCGCGATCCTGTCTGCGCTTATCATTGCCGAAGCGATCGTCATCGTCTGGGCCGTGCACCCGCGACACCGACGCAGGTGGGAGGCCGTCGTCGCGCAAGAGCACACCGCGGAAGTCGAGGCGGCGGCGGCGCATGAACGGAGAGTGGGCGAGATCCTGGCGCGAGGAGATGCCTTCCTCCAAACGAACGATATGTCGAGTGCGCTCAGATGCTACCAGGACGCGAAGATCCTCGCCCCCGCCGATCCACGGATTGACAGCATCATCGCGGGCGTGACGGCGATGGTCCGTGAGCGCCGGCTGGCTGCGCTGGCTGCCCGGGAGGCGGAGCAGCGCCGCGCGCAGACGACCGCGATGCGCCAGAGCGTGGACGAACTCATCGCCCTGGGAGACAAGGATGAACAGGCCGGGGACCTCGAAGCCGCGCTCGCGCGATACAAAAAGGCTCTCGCGATCGACGCGAATGACCGCTCGATCCAAAGCCTGATCCTCAATGTTCAGGCCCGCATCGAGGAGCACGAGCCAGATGCGATTCGCGGGTCCGACGAACCCGTCATTGGCGACGAAAAACGGCGCACCGCGGAGCGCCTGATCGTCAGTGGGGACGCGCATCGACTCGAAAAGCGTTTCCAGGAGGCGCTATCAGACTATACGGCTGCGCTCGTCATCGATCCCGACAACAAAGCCGTGCGCGGGCGTATCGCCACTGTGCGCAGAGAGCTCTCGGCCACGATTCGCCCAGCTCGGCCCAAGAACGAATGGTCCGCAATTATCAGGGTCGGGTCCATGACCGTCCAGCCCCTCGCCCTCGACGCCGGGCGATCCATCGACATGCTGATCACCGCCAAGGGAGGCATTGTTAGCCCAAGTTCGACAGTTGCGCGATCGAAACAGCCGATTTTCGAGTAAACTCGTTCACTGACCCCCGG
>JAQBYD010000035.1 GCA_027623315.1 Verrucomicrobiota bacterium
GACAAAGCTTTTGATCAATACTTGCGGCAACGGCGCTCCGTAGCCAGAGTTCGCTGGATTTGGGCCTAGCCTGCGCCGTTGTCCTTAGGTTCCTTGCCTGGAGCACAAGCCTCGCTTGAGTTTCAGGCTGCATCCCGGACCGCGGCGTGGTATAATTCCAGTTGGTGATTTAGATGCAGCTCCACGAGATAAGAAAACAGCTGAAGTTCAGCCGCGAGTTTCTCCAGTTGGTGGAGATGATGAAGAATATCGCTGGCCAGCAATATCATGTTCTGGAGAAGGAGAAGCTGCGCTTCGGCGACTTCATGGACGCTTTCTCCAAGTTCTTCCGCGTCATCGACCTCGTCGATATCGATGATCCACTGGTGCGGCCACAGTCGGATGTGCTTGGCCTTGTCATGCTCACGTCCGACTCGGGGTTCATGGGCGGCCTCAACAGTGGCGTAATTCGCCAGGCACTTGACCAGGAGGCCGGGCTGACGCCTGACAAGGTGTCGTTGATCGTTATCGGCGACAAGGGCGCCGGCACGATCACGGATATGAACCGGCCCTTCAAGCACTTTCCGGGCATTCAGCAGGAGACGATTTTCGAACAGGTTCTTGAGGTCAAGAATTACCTCGTTGAGGAGATGCTGCAGCGCCGGCTGGGCCGGGTGACCATCACCTATCCGGAGTCTCTGTCGTTCACTCGGCAACGCATCCAAACCGTCAACTTGTTGCCCTGTGCGGAACTGTTCGACAAGGATGCCGATAGCGAGGTCGCCGAGCGTGTGCACCACATCGGGTTTATTGCGGACGCCCGGCGCGTGCTGGTGGAGTCATCGTTCGAAGATATTATCGAGCACCTGGTCGGCGTATGGGTCGAATCGAAGCTCTACGAGATTTTTGAAGACGGCAAGCTTGCGGAATTCTCAGCACGTGCCGTCCACCTCGAAGGGAGCCATCAGAAGCTCGAGGAAGAATTCAAGAAACTGCGGCACCAGGCATTTCGTGCTGCGCACGAGCAAATCGACAGGGGTATCCGCGATGGCTTCGCTGCGAAGATGAGTCGCGACAAACGCAGGCAGTAACTGGGTTCGGCTGGGCTGACGTCCAGCCCGCGCCAGACAGGACGGATTACGATTTATGAATAGCGTCACGCAGAGCCAGGAATTGAAGAGGGGGAAGATCGTTGCCGTCCAAGGGCCGGTTGTCGATGTGCAGTATGCGTCAATTGACGATATCCCGGACCTGCACGAGACCGTCGCGACGAAGACATTTGATAAGAAGATACTGACGCTGCTCGTTGCAGAACATCTCGAAGGCAACATCGCGCGATGTGTCGCGCTGGCCTCGACGCTGAATCTTCAACGCAACGCCACGGCCATATCGAGTGGTGAAGTGTTGTCCATCCCGGTGGGTGACGAGCTCTTTGGGCGCATTATTAATGTCATGGGTGAGCCGATCGATGGGAAGGGTCCAATTGTAACGGCGGAGCGGTGGCCGATTTACCGCGACCAATCCAATGTTGAGATGAACGTGGACCGCCTGTCCGGCATAAAGGCTGAGATCTTTGAGACCGGCGTTAAAGTTATCGATTTGCTGACGCCGGTGACGCGCGGATGTAAGACGGGAATCCTCGGAGGGGCTGCATGTGGAAAGAGCATCATCACGCTCGAATTGATCCACAACGTGGTCGAACAGCATGATGGCGCCTGCGTCTTCACCGGAATAGGGGAGCGCATTCGCGAGGGAAACGAACTCTACTTCGAGTTCGAGGAAGAGGGAATCCTGGACAAGGTCATGATGGCTTTCGGCCAGATGGATGAACCTCCCGGCTGTCGCTTTAATGTGATCCTGACCGGCATAACGCTCGCCGAGTGGATCGAGAGCCAGGGCAAAGAGGTGCTGCTCTTCATGGATAATGTATTTCGCTTCGTGCAGGCCGGCGCTGAAATTTCGACGCTCCTCGGGCGGGTGCCATCGGAAACGGGATATCAGCCAACCCTGAGCTCCGAGGTGGGCGACGTGCACGAGCGCATCAAGGGGTCTATCTCCGCTTTTGAGGCGATCTTTGTGCCCGCGGATGACCTGACGGACCCGGCCGTGGTGGCGATCTTCAGCTACTTGGATTCCGTGATGGTTCTCTCGCGAGAGCGCGTTCAACTCGGGCTCTATCCAGCCATCGATCCCCTGGCGTCATCGTCGTCCAATCTCGATGCGAATATCGTCGGGCGTAAACATTTCGACGTTGCGCAAGAGTGCCAGCGTATCCTGACCAAGTATGACGAACTGCGGCGCATCGCCGCGGTCATCGGAATCGACGAGCTTTCGAAGGCCGACCGGACGATCTACGAACGTGCCCGCAAGCTGCAGAATTTCATGACGCAGCCGTTTTTCGTGGCCGAAGCCTACACCGGCAAGAAAGGTGAGTATTGTACGCGACAGGAAACCATCGAGGGCGCCGAGGCGATCATCACGGGCATGGTCGATGACCGTCCCGAAGAGGATTTCTATATGATCGGAAAACTCAAGTAGGCGATTCTGTCTGCACCGGTGCCCGTATGCCGCCAAAACACGAACAGATCCTGGTTGATCGCGGGCTCGTGTCTCAAGTCCAGCTTGATGATGCGCTGAGCGAATCCCGCCGTAACGGCCGTTCTCTGCAAGAGATCCTGCTGCGCGATGTTGGCGTCGATGAACAGGCCTTGCTGGAGGCTTTCGCCGACCAATACGGGATTCGGTATCTCGATCTCAAGTCGGCCGGCATCGATCCACGCGCTACGCAGGCTCTGTCTGCCAAGCTGGTCGCGCATTACCTGATCGCTCCCATCAGCCTCTCCAATGGGACGCTGACCATCGCGGTCAATGATCCCCTCGAGTTCTCCTCCTCCGAGGATATCGAGTCCAATTTCGGGTTTCGTGTGGAACGGGTTCTCGCGAAGCGAGAGGATATTCTTGAGGCAATTCGACGGGACTACGGCGTCGGGGCTGAAACGGTTGAGCGAATTCTCGACCAGCGACCGCTCGAGGTCGAGGAGTTGTCGATGGCGCAGTCGCACGACCTGGAGACGATGGCCGAAGACGCGTCGGTGGTCCGACTGGTCAACCAGCTGCTCCAGCAGGCGATCGAGGAGCGCACCACCGACATTCACGTGGAGGCCCACGCGGACGGCATCGTGGCGCGGCGCAGGGTGGATGGCGTGCTGTACGACACGAACCTCCCGCGGGACATTCGGCTTCTCTATCCGGCGATCGTATCGCGTATAAAGTTGATGTCCGGGCTGAATATCGTGGAGCGGCGCATGCCGCAGGACGGACGCGCGCGCGTCAATATCGGGAAGAATCAGTACGATCTGCGTGTGTCGGTCGTTCCCGCCATGCATGGGGAGGACATCGTGATCCGTATTCTACCCTCAACGATGCTCTTCAGTCTGGCGAAGTTAGGGCTCGGCAAGGCCCACCTGGATCAGCTTCACGCGCTGATCGACGAGCCGCATGGTATTCTCTTCGTTACCGGGCCCACCGGGAGCGGCAAGAGCACGACGCTCTACGCGTGCTTGAGCCGGCTGAATACACGGGAACGCAAGATCATCACGATTGAGGATCCGATCGAGTATGAGCTTGCCGGTATCACGCAGACACAAATCAA
Source organism: Verrucomicrobiota bacterium (assembly GCA_027623315.1). Classification (GTDB taxonomy): domain Bacteria; phylum Verrucomicrobiota; class Kiritimatiellia; order CAJWTS01; family CAJWTS01; genus JAQBYD01. The sequence continues at coordinate 3,632 of JAQBYD010000035.1, forward strand.
TCCGCAAATCGGCCTCACTTTTGCCCAGATGTTGCGTAGTATGCTGCGCCACGACCCTGATGTTATGATGGTGGGCGAGGTGCGTGATCGCGAGACCGCGGAGATTGCGATCCAGACATCCATGACCGGGCACCTGGTCTTGAGCACACTGCACACTAATGACTCCTCCAGCGGCGCCGTGCGCTTGATGGATATGACGATTGATCCGTACCTGATTACATCAACGGTACGAGCCTTCGTCGCCCAGCGGTTGGTGCGGGTCATCTGTACGCGCTGCAAGGAACCCGTGGAGCGCGATGGCCGAACGTCTTACGAGGGTAAAGGGTGCCGGGAATGCCACCAGACCGGGTTTCATGGGCGCGTGGCCATATGCGAAATCTTGCCGCTGACCGACGCCATTCGTGACCTGGTCCACAAACGGTCGTCCTCCGGGGAGATCATGAAGGTCGCTGTTGAAGAGGGGATGGTCACGCTCAATCGGGACGGTTGGGATAAGGTGGAACGAGGGGTGACGACTGCCGAAGAGGTGCTGCGCGTTACGCGGCTGTGACGGAGATAGGAGTGGCCCATGCCGCGCTACGTGTACAAGGCCAAGCAGGGGCCCACCAAGACCGTTGAGGGCGATATCGTTGCCGACAGTCGCCAGGCCGCTCTTGAGCATATCGACCGGATGGGCTATAGCCCGATCTTCGTCGAAGAGCAGGACTTCGACGATAACCAGCAGACGCGCGTCTCCGGCCGCGGAATCGGGTCGCGGGATGTCAACGTGTTCACCCGGCAGCTGGCGAGTATGATTCGAGCCGGCGTCTCCATTCTGCGGGCGTTGAGAACGATTCAGCAACAAACGGAGAACAAGCGCATGGCGGCTGTCGTCGAAGACGTTCATGAGTCGATCCGGGGAGGAAAGATGCTATCCGAGGCGCTCATGTCGTACCCGCGACTTTTTCCCGAACTCTATATAAACCTTGTCCGTTCCGGCGAAACGGCGGGTGCCCTTGAGACGATGCTGCAGCGCATTGCAGAAGCCCGTGAGAAAGAGGAAGAAATTCGAAAAAAAGTTCAGTCCGCGCTGGCCTATCCCATCCTGATCCTGCTGATGGGGATTATTACCGTTGGCGTGATGGTGGGCTACCTGCTCCCGCGGATCTCGCAGCTCTTTCCGACCGTTGAGGATCTGCCGTGGCCCACGCAAGTGCTGATATACGTGAGTAGGGTCTTGTCGGACCAGGGCCTGCTGATCCTCCTCCTGCTGGCGCTGGGGGCCCTGATCGTGCGGCAGACCGCATCGAGCGGAAAAGGACGCTCCCTTCTCGACGGCATGGTGCTTCGAATCCCCTGGGTTGGCCTCTTTGTCCGGCAGGTGGACATTAGTCGATTTGCCCGCACGCTGGGCCTGCTGGTTCAAACCGGGATCTCGATAGACCGCGCCCTGGGGCTCAGCGCCGGCACGCTCTCCAACCAGGTGCTGCGCGAAGAGGTCGAGGCCGTTCGCGAAGCCACGGTGGAGCGGGGTTCGTCCGTTGCCGGTGCCCTCGCGCGTTCCCAGCACTTTCCGCTCTTCGCCACCAACATGATCGCCGTGGGAGAGGAGACGGGAAGCCTCGAGAACTCGCTTGACGAGATCGCGTCGTTTTACGAACGCGAAGTCGAGCTTTTGACGCGCATGCTGACGACGCTGATCGAACCGATCCTGATTATGCTGATCGGTGCCGTGGTGGGATTTATTGTATTCGCCATGCTCATGCCGATTTTCGAAATCGGCCAGGCCATCGGATGAGTCGGCTGGCGCTGATCGCTCTGCTCGCCTGCGCGACCAATGCATGGGGCGTTGAATGGGATGTCTACAAGTCCAAGCATTTCGTGATTCAACATCGCGCCTCCGAGCGCCTTGCGGCGGAGGTGGCGAGGCGAGCTGAGGGGTACTACGATACGATCCTGCAGGATCTCGGATATCGGCGCAGTGGTAACTTCTGGCTGTGGGACGACCGCGTAACGATCACGCTCTATCCGGGCCGACGTGCGTTCATGGATGGCACACAATCCCCGGAGTGGGCCGCGGGAAAGGCGTCGTTGCACAAGCGCGAGATCTCATCCTACGCCACGAGCACTGAATTCCTGGGCGTGTTGTTGCCGCACGAGTTGACGCATTTTGTCTTCATCGATTTCATTGGTTTCGAAAGTGAAGCGCCTCTGTGGCTGCACGAAGGCGTGGCGCAATGGGAGGAGGAGGGGAGTCGATTGGGGTTGCGCGCACTGGTCCGGCTAAGTGTCGCCGCGGGCCGCTTCATTCCACTACGCACCTTGATGGCCCTCGACGTACGTAACGTGGACTCGCGCGGTGTCGCGACAATGTTCTACGCCCAGTCGGCAAGCCTGGTCGGATATTTGATCGAACAGCACGGGTCCCGTCGATTCGGGAAATTCCTGCGTCAAATACGCGATGGAAAGGGGTTCGAGGAGGCTTTGGGCTTTACCTATTCGAGCCGTTTTCGTACCATAGAAGAGTTAGAAGAGAAGTGGCGACGCTACGCCGAAGAGAAGGTAGCCAATGGAAACTAAGCGTCTCAGACATAAGCGATCCAACCGCGATGGTTTCACCCTCGTTGAGATCATGATCGTCGTGATTATCATCGCCGCCCTTGCCGGCATGGTCGTGCCACGATTGATCGGTCGTTCTGAGGAGGCGAAGAAGCGCATCGCCTCCGCGGATATTCGTACGCTGCAAACCCAGCTCAAGCTATTCCGGCTTGATAACGATCGGTTTCCAAATAATTCGGAAGGCTTGAATGCCCTGCTGCGCAAACCCGCGGGCGCACAAGGATGGAGCACCCCCTATATCGAAAAGGAGGCGACCGATCCCTGGAATCAGCCTTACAAGTATCGTTACCCGGCGACGCGCAGCACGTCGGAGTTCGATGTCTATTCTGTCGGCCTGGACGGTAACGACGGGTCGGAAGACGACATCGGTAACTGGTGATTGACCGGAAGCCACGACAATCCTGATGCAGTAGACAGGCTCCGATCGGCTGCCTTTACGCTGATCGAGGTCATGGTCGTCGTGATGCTGCTCGCCTTCGGGCTTGTCGCCGTACTCCATTCTTTCCAGAGCGCAATAACCGCGATTGGTGTTGCCGGGGAACGAATGCAGGCCGATCTGCGGGCCGCCGAGATTCTCGCCGACGTGGAGCGACAGGCACACTTTGATATCGACGAGTTTTCTACCGGTTATCGCGTGCACCAGGATGGCGAACTATTCTGGACGACCGATATTCAACTCGTCGGAGAATCCGCGATCCAACGTTCTTACCGCGTTGATCTGACGATGTGGTGGACCGGCGGATATCGCAAATACGTCGCCGGTACGCGAGTCAACACCCGGGTGAAAAATTGAAGCGTGCGACTGCAGTGCTGTCGGGTGTGACGATCATAGAACTGCTCGTCGCGGTCTCGCTATCGGCGGTCGCGGCAGCCTCGATCGCCGCCGTCATTTCGGCGGGACTCAGCGTATGGGATCGAGCTAACCGCACCGACAAGGAACTTACGGATGCCTTGCTGGGATACCAGGTGCTCGAGCGCGATTTGCTCAACAGCTACGAATCCTACGCTACGGAGCTGAGTGGCTCGGCGCATGAGTTGGCCTTCGCGACGCGATCTTCATTCCGGGAGTCGGCAACGTCGCATGCGATTCGCCTGGTTCGCTACCGATTCGACGCGACCCTGGGCGAACTGTTTCGGGCCGAGTGGAGCTTTCCGGCCCCGGAACCGCGAGCAGAGGATCGGGGTGGGATTATGGGCCGATTAGCCGATTTCCAGTTCTCTTATTACGTGGAGTCGGAGGAGCGTGCCGGGGAGTACGCGTGGGTCTCCCAGGTCGATGATCCCGGGCGACGACTACGCGGTGTTCGCGTAACCGTCGGTCTCGACGATGAAGAAAGCCATGAATCGCAATTCACTAGAACCTTATACCTTTCACCACGCTAGGCGGGCCTCAATGCCCCCTCGTGCCACGTCCGACTGCGGGGGGGGACTCATCATTGTGGCAGTCTGGGCGCTTTTTTTCCTCGGCTTGCTCGCCGTTGCCGTGGCCGCGCATGTTTCTACAAACATGGAGGTCGCCGGCCGGGTCAAGCGACGTTCATTGGCCGGAAACATGGCCAAGGCCGCCATGGCCCACGCATCGCTTGTCCTGACGTCCAATACGAACGAATGGGATGCACTGGACGAGAACTGGAGTCATGGGGATAAGGACTTTCGTTCCCTGCCCTTCGAGGGAGGGTTCGGCCGGGTTTGGCATACGAATATTGAGGAAAACATCTCCATCACCACGAATTACGGCTTGATAGACGAGGAGCGCAAAATCAACATATCCCTTCCGTTTAACAACGGGCCGATTCTGAAATCCTTGATGGTCATCGTCGGCGGACTTGATGGAGCTACGGCGACGGAGATTTCTAACGCGATTATGGATTGGAAGGATGCGGATGACGACGAGCGTGACGGTGGCGCGGAGAATCCTTACTATCAGGGAAAGGATCCGTCATACCCATGTCACAACTACATATTCGACAGCCTCGAGGAGCTGACGCTCGTCAAGGGCGTCGATGAATCTCTGTTTTCACGGCTGAAAGACTCGATTACAATCTTCGGAAACGGTAGTGTAAACCTGAATACGGCCCGGCGGGAGTCGCTGGTTGTCCTGGCGCACTCTTGGGGTGCGACCACGCATGTCAGCCGATCCCTCGCCGATAAGATTCTGGATTACCGGGAACAGGGCCTTACTTTCAGTGCGGGTGGTAGCATCGATGAGATGCGAGCGGAGATTTTGGATTCGCTTCATAAGATGGTGGGATTGACGATCGAGGAGCAGGAGGTCTTGCAGAAGATGATTAATGCCGGGCAATTGGGGATTCGCTCGAGCGAGTTTCGCGGGTGGGCGAGCGGGCATATCAACGGCCGCCCCGTCGATGATCGTACCGTCGAATTCGTGATGCATGGCCAGGACGGTCGAATCCTCTATTGGAGGGGCGACTGATCATGGCACAAGGCGGAAAATCGGTAATCATTATTGAGGTAGGCGGGCGCTGGTTGAAGATGGCGCGCGTCGACTTCTCGCGCCGCGGGGCGAAGATATCACGTCTCCATACGGCACGGCATGATGGAGATCTTGCCGTCGTACCGGAGATGATCTCGCAGGCGTCGGTCAAGTTGAAGCTCTCCCGCGAAACCGTGATCTCCTATCTTCCGCGGCAGGTCGTAAGCGTGCGGCTTTTGGATCTGCCTTCAAGCGATCCGCAGGAGGTCGCAGACATGGTGGACCTGCAGATCGGTAAGCAAACGCCATACTCGCGCGATGAGATCATCTCTGGATATCGGGTTATCGGCTCGGATGGCACGGGCTACACAAGGGTTCTGCTTGGCATCGTACAGCGGGCACTGGTCCGGCAGCGATTCGGACTCCTGGAGGCGGCCGGCCTGAACGTCGATCGCATGTCGATCAGTTCCGAGGGACTTGTCAGCTGGCATGCCACCAATGGGGTGGAACCGCCGGCAGCCCCGGGTGAAGCGGACGTTGTCATCGATCTGGATTCCGGACACGCGGATTTCATGGTCATCGAAGACGGTCAACTTCGCTTCACACGAAGCATCCTGGTGGGGGCCGATGAGCTTACGCAGGAAGCGGAGGAGTGGCGCCCGCGCTTTATCCAGGAAGTGGGCCGGTCGCTTGACATCTACCGCGGCGAACACCGCGCGTCGACGCTGGGACGGATTTTCCTGACGGGCGCGGGTGTTCAGATCAAGGATCTGCCGGCCCTCATTTCCGAGGAATTTGGCCTGCCCACGGAGGCGTTGCTTTCCACACGAAATATTGAGATTGCGGACGACCTGATCGTGCCTGAAGGGGTCTCCCTGACGCCCCTGATCGGCGTGGCGCTCAAGGTGGAGTCGCTTGCTTTCGACCTGGTTCCGGACGCCGTGAGAGTGCGCCGGTCGCTGGAGGTGACGGCGCGGCACCTCACTGCGCTGGGTGTCCTCGTGATGGCCGTGTTGTTTGGCGCATCCGTGTACTTGAGTTCCAGGTATTACTTTAAGGACGCAGTGCTGACGGAGCTGGTCAAGCGCCGCGACGAAATCGCGCCCAGCGCCGAAGATGTGCTTAAGAGACGCGACGTCATTAAGTGGTATCACCAGCGTCGGGACTCACGTGTGGCCCCGTCCAAGGTGCTCGCTGATCTCCACACGCGGCTTCCCGATGATGTTTGGCTTACGCGTGTTGACTTCAAGGGGCGGCAGGAGATCGTCTACAACGGCGAAGCACGCTCGCGGGCCGCGAAGCAACGGTTCTTTTTGCGTCTCGGTGATTCTCCCCTGTATCGTGAGGTTTCGAATCCGCGAACGGATGTGCGAGGTGACCGCGTCATCTTTGAGATGGTGTGCATGCTCGAGACCGGCGAGGGGGCACGCTAGATGGCAAAGCAGAAGTCCAGTTTGAAACTCGCCGGGCGGGAGCAATGGCTGGCGACCGTGGCCGTCGTGATCGTCCTGCTCTGTGTCGCGGATTACTTTGTGCTCAGGCCCATCCTGCGCCGACTCAACCATCTCGACACGCAGACGCGCCAGGTTCGTGAAGAGGTCAGCTATAATGTCAAGATTCTGAAGCAAAAGGACCAAGTCGATAATGAATGGCGCGGAGTTCAGGACAAACTGAAGCAGACATCGACTCCACAGATGCACCAGACCGAAATGGTCGCGATCATCGACAAGCTCGCATCCGATGCGGGACTAACCCTCCCCAAGCTGGCCGAGGGAGATGTGGGGCCACTTGCCAGCGGACACGGTTCGATGGCCGAGACACTTGTGGAGTACGTCGTCAATGTAGAGTCGGAAGGTCCGCTCGTTCCATTGATTAAGTTCCTTCACGGGATCCAGGACCACTCGGGCGTCCTGCGCGTTCGAAGGATGACGCTCGCGCCCAAGGGAAAACCCGAAGCGAACGTCACCAGGGGGTCGATCGAGATCACGAGGGTGCTGGCAGAGTGAGCCGTGATCGCCCATCGGGGCGGCAGGATGACATGGACGGCGAGATCATCCAATCGCAACCGGTCTCGGAGTACAGCACATCACTTCGGGATGTGCGCGAGCCACTGGTCACGATGGACGCCGTGCAGGTGTACGTACGCGATGAGCGGCGCCGGGTTCGCAAGATCCTTTTTGGAATCAGCTCGGTCTTCCTTGTCGTTGTGCTTGTCATCTTCGCCGTGTTCCTCTCCATCGGGATCTTTGTGCTGCGGAATACGCGCTCGGCCAAGGAAGAGATCGATAGTGTCGCTTACGGCGTCAAGCAGGAGGTCGCAGCCATGGGGCTTGAGGTCGAATCGGTCGGCATGGACCTTGGATCCATCAGGGATGCCGCCGTGGTCCTGTCCAACGATCTCCTGCAGGTTGAGCAATCTCGCACCGTGGAGAAGCAGACCATGCAGGTCGACCTCGAGAAATTCGGTGAGTGGATCGCCGTGAACGACCGAAAGCTGCTCAAACGCCTTCGCGTCGCCGAGACGCGACAAGCCGAACTCGTGGCCCGCCTGGAGAAGTTCTCAACACTCGACGCTGCGACATCCCGTTCTGCAAACCAGGGACCGGACAGGAAATCGCCCGCCACGTCTGGGCTCGCGGTGCCGAAAGGCGGCAGCGAGCAGCTTAATGCACGCGCGCAAGACCCCGCACAGACGGAATCCGGCGCCGGGCGCGGCGGGCTCGGCGAGCGCATCGTCTTGCCCAACGGAGACAGTTATCAGGGGCAAGTTGTTGATGGCAATTATCACGGGGTGGGAACGTATACGTTCCACACAGGGGACAAGGTTCGTTACACCGGCGAGTTTGCGCAGGGGAAGAAGAACGGGCGTGGCGTATTGGTTTTCCGGAGTGGTGCGCGGTACGAGGGGGCCTTCGTCCACGATACGATGGAAGGTGCCGGAACCTTTTTCTATACCAACGGAGATCGCTTCGAGGGCGACTTTCGCGCCGGACTGAAGCATGGCAAGGGCAAGTACAGGTACGCGAACGAGGATGTCTATCAAGGGGAGTTCCAGCGCGGGACGATGCATGGTCAGGGAGCTCTGAAGTTTTCGAATGGCGACGAGTACCAAGGAGAGTTCAAGAACGGGCATCGCACGGGAAAGGCCACGTATGCCTATGCCTCGGGCGGCAAATACATCGGAAACTTCAAGAACGGTCGCCGGCATGGTGATGGGCGTTACGAGTACCCCGATGGGGCATATTTCAATGGCATATTCAACGACGGCAAGAAGGATGGATACGGGGTCTATACCTTCACGGACGGCGCGGAAATTGCCGGAATCTGGGAGAATGACGAGTTTCAGGGGCAATAAGCCCACCTCAGTCGCCGCTTGACTTTTCGTAGTAATCGGTACTATAGTCTTAGCGAGATTGGAGTCTGGGCGTTCGATTCGGTCTTTGGGCGTAGATCGACTGGATGCACCGAGGGGTACACGTCGTGAGCCGATACAGAATGACAAGTGCTTGGGGATCAGTTCTAGCGGCGGGCATTCTTGCCTGCGCGTTGTCCGCCCGTGCGGCGGTTATTCCGGGCAGCATCGAGACATGGAACAGCGCTTCGGTGGAGGGGTGGAAGATACTGGACGTGCTGAACTGGAACTACCGCCCTGTGTCGAACGTGGGCGGTGCGCTGGACATGAAGTTCAACAAGTCCACGATCACCTTTCCGCAGTCCTACATGTTCCAGGGCGATAGCGGTGCGAGCGGAGGCGTCTTCATAGGCGACTACGTGGCAGCCGGGATTGCATCGATTCGCTTCAAGATGAACTGCACGGTGCTGCTGCCGCACTCGGTGAGGGTCTACATCCACGGAGCAGCGGGGAACCAGTGGTGGTACCAGGATGTTCCGGTGGGGCAACTGGCGGTCGGTGAGTTTCGTGAGGTCGATGTGCCGATGGGTTACGCCAACGGCTGGCACCAGGGGGTCGGAGATACCGAAGCGGGCTACCTGACGGCACTGTCCAACGTGGATTGGGTAGGGGTGTACATTCGTCGTAATGACGATGCGCAGGAGCAGCATTACCAGCTCGACGATTTCGAGGTTCTGGGTGCTCCGGCGGTGACGACGATCAGCGGGCTGGTATCCTATAGCGGCCAACAGGCCGGTGGGGTAGATGTGCTGGCCACGACGGACTCCAACAGCTGGGACATGACGTATTCGGATGTCACGAGCGCAGGCAGCGGGTACTCGGTGACGGGGGTTCCGACGCAGGTCTCGTACTTTGTGAAGGGCTACATGGACTCCGACGGGAGCGGGACACATAATTTCTGGGAGGCGATCGGGTGGTACAATGCGGGCTCGGCGCTGGGTCCGGTGGTGGGCCCTGAAACGGGCATAGATATTGTGCTTTTGGACCCCGGGACGGTCGACGGGCTGCCGTATTGGTGGCTGCGGCAGGAGTTTGGAATGACGGACCCGGGCGATCCGATGCCGGCAGCCGACGAGGATAGCGACGGGGACGGGGTCACAAATCTTGACGAGTATTACACCAAAACCGACCCGAATGACGGGAGCGACTATTTTCATGCGGAAATTGCTGTACAGGCTGATGGGGTTTTGATAAGTTGGAATGGACCGTCAGACGAACCGTACACGGTATGGCGTACAGCCGATGTGACTGTGGGGGCGTTCGACGAGTTGACCAACAGGTACGTCTCGACGGAGTACCTCGATGAGACCGGAACCGTTGATGGGCCGTATTTTTACCGGGTAGAAATGGAAACAGGTGTTGGAGGAGAATAGGACGGGGCAACACTATGCGTTTACATGGGGATCAATCTAACATACCGAGGCCATCCGCTGGCGGAGGATCCATCGCTTTCGAAGAGATCAAGAAGACCAAGGTGGACGGCACTGCGTAACGTCTTAGGCTGAGAAAGATTGCTCAGCGGGGCCGGATTGGAAACAATCCGGCCCCGCTTATTTTTTGATAGACTCATGAACATAGCCCTCCTCGGATACACCCAGTCCGGCAAGAAGACTCTCTTCGAACTGCTCACCGCGCGTCAGATCCCGGAGAGCGCCCTGCATGAGGGCAAGGCCCTGGAAGGCCTTGCCAGGGTCCACGACGAGCGCCTGGAGCACCTCAACCTGATGGTGAGCCCGGAGAAGATGACTTCCGCAGAGACCCAGGTGGTGTCCTGTCCGGACATCACATCAGGCGCCACAGACCGGCAATGGCTGGATGCGGCCCAGCGATGCGACGTCCTCTGCCTGCTGATTCGGGCTTTTGACGCCGACGATGTCTATCACCCCCTTGGAAGCGTTGATGCGGCCCGTGATCGCGCGAATCTGAACGCTGAACTCATCCTCGCGGACCTGGGCCTGGTTGAGACCAGGATCGAACGCCTGGACAAGGATCGCCGCCGGGGACTTACCAGTACGCAGGAGCACGAGTACGCCGCGCTCCTTAAGTGCAAGGATCAGCTCGAGCAGGAGCGCTACCTGTCGAGTCTTGAGCTTGAGCCCCATCACTCCGACGCCCTTCGAAGTCTTGGCCTGTTGACGCGCAAGCCCCTGTTGTGGGCCTACAACGTCGCGGAGGACGCGGTAGCAGATGATGCGCCGGAGCCCGGGGCTTTTGTGGTGTCGTGCCTTATCGAGAAGGAGATTGCGCAGATCGAGGAAATGGACGAGCGCCGCCAGTTCCTTGAGGACTGCGGGCTATCGTCTACCGGCGGAGAGCGTCTAAATGCAGCGGCGTATTCGGCGCTCGGGTTGATCTCGTACTACACCCAAGGGCCCACAGAGGTCAGGGCGTGGACCGTGGTGAAGGGAACTTCTGCGCCGGCCGCGGCAGGTAAGATTCATTCTGACCTCGAGCGAGGTTTCATTCGAGTCGAAGTCATTACCTTCGATGACTTCGTGGCCTGTGGCGGAGAGTCGGAGGCTAAAGCCGCAGGAAAAATGCAGCTGCGCGGCAAAGACTACACGGTCGAGGATGGCGACGTCTGCCTCTTCCGATTCAACGTCTGAGGCGTAAACGTCAACATCCTCAGCGCGATTCGCCGCGCGGCCATCTCGAGATCGAGATGGTACGTCATGGTTCCGCCCAAGATCTGGTCGATTTGTCGAGCCTGGCCATCGGAGCAGCGCACCCTGAGTGCGGCTTTCGGATCCTCGGTGCCTTGCCACGCCCGGAGAAGGGCGAGGATGTCGGCTCCCATTCCGATCGGCGTGAGCGCCCTGCTTCGCACGCACGCCTTGCAAACCACTCCTCCGCCCGCGGTGTCGAAGGAGAGGGATCCGGGGTTAGCCGGGACGGTGCGACCGCAGGATACACAGGAGTCCAAGCGTGGCCACAGTCCCATCTGCTCGAGGAAACGGAGTTCGTACCAGAAGAGGATCGACGGTGTCGCCACCCGGTGCGCGATCAGCTCCAGGACGGACTCGAGGAGCGCGTAGAGAGGACGCTGGGGCACTCCCTGGGGAATAGTCCGGCGCGCGAGGTCGCAGCAGTAGGATGCACACGCTGCCGATCGCCACTCAACGCGAAGCTGCGGGCGGGCGTGTATCGGCGAGCATTCGCGGATCATGTGCAAATGGTTCCGCGCCCGTGTGTAGTAGAGCAATTCACAGGTATAGAAGAGGTCGTATTGGCCAAGGTAGGCACTCTTGGGGCGGGAGGCGCCCTTGACCAGCGTTGCCAAGGTGCCGGAGTTGGCGGTCAGCCAATTTACGATATGAGAAGTCTGCGAATAAGGAATCACTCGCAGCACAATCGCGCGCGTTTTCTCGATCTGGTTAGCGGGCGGGTGCATGTCCGGATCCGGTTTCACAGAGATCCGCGAGCAATCCTGCCGCGTCCGCCTGGTTGATCCAGCGGCGTTCACGTTGTCGCATGCGGCGTCGATCGGACCGCACTTGATCGTCGGACCCGGTCAGGTGGTTGCAGCCGTGTGCGATGTACAGGGCCAGTTCGCGTGGGTAGCCCTGGTGGGTGTCGCCGATCTGTCGCACCCGCTCCAGGTTTACAATCACTTCTGCGGAGCGTTCAGGTCCCTCGCCCGGCGTCGAACCGTACGAGAAGGAAAGGACGTCCGTCGGCTCATCGAGCCCCAGGAACTGTTGGTTGAGAACCTGGATCTGCCGGTCGTCCACAAGGACCACTGAAAGGGAGCCAACGGGTGACTCAGGGACGTGACGATTGGCTCGCGAGAGAAAGTGCTTCGCCAGCCTCTTCACTGTCGCCGTTTTCACCCGTAGAGACTTCTGTTTGTTCCGAACGTCGATTCTCATTCTTGGGGTACGGCACCCTGCTGTGGTGCATGCTCGTGAGCGTAAACACAAACGAGCTCTTAATTCGAGCCAGTTCTGTGAAGGTAAGATCGCACAGATCCAGTTGGTGGTCTTTGATGCGGTCTTCAACGATACTGTTGACAAGCTCCTCGATGCTTTGCGCAGTGGGTTTCGCGAGTGATCGCGAGGCGCTTTCGACGCAATCGGCAAGCGCGATAATCGCCATCTCGCGCGTTCTCGGACGGGGTCCGGGATAGCGGAACGAGCCCTCCTCGACGTTCGTCGTGGTTGGGTCCGCCGCCCCTCTGGGCTGCTCCAGCTCACATTGCAGTTGTTGCCGAGCTTTATGGTGAAAGAAATAGACGAGGGACGTCCCGTGGTGCTCCTGGATGGCATCCAATATAGGTTGTGGTAATTTATGCAGTACGGCGAGGCTAAGCCCCTCCTTGACGTGCGACGTGATAACGAGGGTACTCATGCTGGGCGTGAGGTCGTCGTGCGGATTCTCACCGGGACGCTGGTTCTCTGTGAAGAATTCGGGTTTCGTGAGTTTTCCGATGTCATGAAAATAGGAACACACACGCGTAAGCAACCCATTGGCCCCAATGTCAGCGGCAGCGCGTTGTGTGAGGTTGGCCACCACGAGGCTGTGGTGGTATGTGCCGGGGGCTTCAAGGGCGAGACGCTGCAGCAACGGATGGCCGAGGTCGGACAGTTCCAGCAACGTGATATCAGTGGTGATCTTGAAGATAGTTTCGTAGAACGGGATCAGCAGCAACGCGAGAATGGAGGTCAACGCCCCGCTTACGATCCCCACGGCGATACTTCGCAGAAGTAGTTCCGTGCTCGTGTCAGCGGCGTTCAGAGCGCTGATCGCCGTCACGCAGATGATTTTGACGGCGCCGATGGTGAGCGCAATTCGGAAGAGCTGAGCCCGACGCCGCACATTGGATGCCGTGAAAGTAATCAGGACGGTGACCGCGAATCCACTGAGCATCACGGCGGCACTATAATCGCACAGGGCTGCGGCTGCGATGGCGACCCATAATCCGACAACCAGGCCGACGGTGGGATTGAGAAGAATGGTGGCCAGGAGGGGTGCCAGGCCTACCGGAAGCAGGTAGACGACCGTGGCCGGGGAGACCACCGCGCTGTGCGGCTGGGTGTCCGTGATGGCCAGGATGAGCCTGCAAATGACCAGGCAGAGCGCAGACGTAAAGAAAAGCAGGGAGATACTGTCGTTCTTGCGCAGAAGGCCCGGCTGCATGACGCGCAAGAGCAGCGCTGCAGCCACTGTGGCGATGCCCAGCAGGAGCCCGTCGCCGAAAATCCTGAGCGGGTCATCGGGGACATCGGTGTGAATTCCGGAGCTATTGCCGTGGAGCAGGACGATAGCTGTCAGCCAGATGAGAACTCCGAGAATGACTCCGGCTGCGCGGCGGCGATAGAAGGGCTCGGCGGGCCGCGCCGATGCAGCCTTCTCGGCGTTCCGGATTCTCGTTTTCGCCTTCTTGGCACGGGATTTCGATATGATGCTTTTCATGGAATCACCCTGGCCGGTGGAAAGAGCCGGCATAGTGCTCAGTCGCTACCGTCGAGAAATGTTGAGCGCGCCGCATACCCAGTCGCGGCACACGAGTGTCGAAATACAAGGCGAATCGGTTGAGGCCGCCTCGCGGATCTGTTACCATTGCGAACCCTAGCACTGGCGGTAGGTACAAGCAAGTCATGACCCATAAATCTGAACAAATGGCCCCTTTTCAGCTGGTATTCGGAGATGATGAATTTCACGTCACCGCGGCCGCCCGTGAGATTGTCGATGCCCTCGTTCCAGAGGAGGAGCGAGTATTTGGACTTGAGTCGCTCGACGGTCGCGCGGATACCGTCGATCACGCTCTGTCGATTTTACGCCGGCTTGAGGAGTCGTTGTTTACGCTGAGCTTCCTTGGCGGACGAAAACTTGTCTGGCTGCAGGACGCCAACTTCCTCTACGACACCATTATTGGCCGTTCCGAAGGAGTCAAGAGTGGCGTTTCCGCGCTGGCGGCATCCGTCAAATCGGGGCTCCCCGATGGCCATGTTCTCCTGGTCACCGCGCCGAAGGTTGATAAGCGGATGAGCCTGTACAAGTCGGCATCAGAGATCGGCCAGGTGCAGATTTTCGATCAACCCAATAAACCGCAGCAGGCCGACAAGGCGGCGCGTGGACTGTTCACCGACTGGGCATCAGATCTGGGACTCCAGGCTCGCCAGGATGTTGTCGCGGCTTTTGTCGAGCGCGCCGGTACCGATACCCGGACGATCATGAATGAACTGGAGAAGCTGGGTGTCTACCTGGGCGAGGAAAGATCGCTTAGCACGGACGAGGTCGAGAGGCTTGTCACGCCCTCGCGTGAGATCCCTGCCTGGGACCTGGCGGATGCCATTGGTCGCCGTGACCTGCCGAGGGCGCTGTCCGTCTTGCGCCAACTCGTCTTTCAGCGCGTATCGCCGATCGCTCTGATAGCCGGAATCGAGGGGCGCTTTCGAGATCTTGTTCTGCTTGGTGAGGCGCTCGATCACGGTTGGGCGGCGCTCTCATCGTCGGGTCGGCAGGACCAACTCAATTGGCAGGGCCTTCCTCTCGAGGTGGCCGAGCAGTACGATGACATGCTCAAGGCGGATCCGCGAAAGCTCAACCCGTATCGCGCATCAATCCTGGCTTCGCAGGCCCGGAACTATAGCGCGGCCGAGTTGGAATGGTGCCAGCGAGCGACATTGAGAACTCACAAGCGGTTGGTGTCGACGGGTCTTCCGGCCGCGGTGATTCTCGAACTCTTGGTCGTGGACCTGATACGCCCCAAGGGGCGTAAGAGGGCACCTCGAGAGTAAGCCACCGAACGGATTCGAACCGCTGACCTGATCATTACGAATGACCTGCTCTGCCAACTGAGCTACGGTGGCGCTCTCGGAATTGAGGGGCCGTAGGATGCCTCGATCCAGTTCCGAAGTCAAGAGGCACGCGCTGAGTTGAGACTTGCCAGACTTCGGGCCCACGATTCGTGACCTAACCCCGGCACTATCGCTCCGTGGCGTCGCCCGGCCACGCTATTTCAATGGTCCGCTCATCTGGTGCAGCGCCGTGCCGCAGCGTGATGTGGATCGTGGCCGAAGGCAGGAGCGCTTGCGCGCGCTCAGCCCATTCGATCGCCTTAATGCCGACCGGGTCGTCAAAGAGATCCTCAAGGCCGAGCATAAGGGCCTCATTTTCATCCTGGACCCTGTAGAGATCAACATGGGTCAGCGGTGGATCTCCGGCGTATTCCTGGATCAGGGTGTAGGTGGGACTCGTCACGGGTTGCTCGATTCCCAGCGCAGCGGCGAGGCCCTGCACGAAGTGCGTCTTTCCCGCGCCCAGTTCTCCATGCAAGGCAAGCACGGCGCAGGCAGGGAGGCGAGGGAGCAGATCCTGCGCGATTCGCAGCGTCTCCTCCGGACTACGTGATCGTGTGGTCTCGGAAATGCTCATATCCTGCTCCATCCAGCGGACACACGGTCTCGCCGTCGAGTTCAAGGCATCGGGTGCCATGCTCCGAATCCTGTACGGTTCCGATTGCGGTACACGCCAACTCGAAGCGCTGCCTCCATGCGGCCTCGAAATCGCGCGATCTATTGCCGGAAACACAAAAGAGGAGTTCGTAATCTTCTCCATCTGCGAGCGCGTGCCGGAGTCGTTGTGCGGGGTCGTCGCCGGCCACGGTCGCGGAGATGGGGATTTTTGACCCGTCTAGAAGCATGCCACATCCGCTTGACGCTGCCAGTCGCCCGGCATCAATGGCCAGCCCGTCGCTAATGTCGATCGCGGCGGACGCGACACCTTGCTGCCTTAACCACAGCCCCTCGTCGATTCGCGGGTCGAACGACAGGTGCTTGCTGTGGATGCTGCCGCCAAGCGAACCGGTGACGTAAACGGAATCTCCTGGTCGTGCGGTGGATCTAAGCAAGGCGGTGCCTCGCGGAACGGTTCCCATGCAGAAGACGTGGAGTTGCAGCGAGTCCCCGCGGCTGGTGTCACCTCCAATGATGGACAATCCGACTCGGCGGGCCAGTTGTTCGGCTCCGGAGCAACAAGCCTCGAGGCGTTCGACGTCCTGGTCTTGCCGACACACCAGGTTGATCAAGCCCCACGCCGGGACGGCGCCCGTCGCGGCAAGATCGCTCAGGCAGCGCCCCAATGCCTTGTGGCCTACTTTCGTGGCATCCGCATCCGGCTCAAAATGTATGGACTCGAGCACCGCGTCGGACGTGAGAACCAAGTCGGTATCCTGCGACCACGCGGGCGACACGATCGCGCAATCGTCACCAATCCCGACGCTGACGTCCTGCCCCGCGGAGAAGACGTCGGCGAAGCGTTCTATCGCCTTGCGCTCGCCAAGTTCGGAAAGGCGGGTCATGTCGCGAAAGTCGAACTGGCTTTGAGCAGAGGATCGAGGTGTTCGTGCAGCAGTTTCTCAAGATCCAGCGCACGATAGTCTTTCAGTCGTGCGCACTGCCTGGCGACGACGGCGCTCCGCAGATCCGGGTCGTGCGCCAGGCGGCCCATCGACTCCGCGATGGCTGCATGGTCCCTGGTGTGAAACAGGACGCCACTACCGGCCAGCGTCTCGGGCACGGCGCCGGCCGCATAGGCGACGATGGGCAACTGATGCACCATCCCTTCCACGAGTGGCACGCAGAACCCCTCATGCTCGCTCATGCACAGGAGGATGTCTGCAACCTGGTAGTACGCGTTGAGCTGGGGTTGCGGTACCGACCCGGTGAAGTGAACGTCTCGAAGGTCCAGCTTAAGGGTCAAGCTGAGAAGCAAGTGATAGTAGGGCTCCGTGCCGGCGTACGAGCCCACGTGGAAGAAGCGTGAATGCGGTTCCACCGTTTTCTGGAAGCAGTCAAAGGCGAGAAGTGAGTCCTCGATGCGCTTGTTGGGTGCGCACCGGCCCACCGAGAGAATATTGATTGAACGGTCGGAGTACCGGCGCTGCACGCCGCGGTCCGGGGATCCGGTCAGGCGGTCCAGATTCAGCGGCAGTGGCAGCACGTCGACCTTGTCGTATCCGGCACCGCGAAGCTCATCGGCGTTGAATCGGCTGACCGCCAGGTTGATGTCGGCTACTCCCGCCAGTTCATCTCGCTGCTTTTGTCCCCACTCCAGCATGCGTGCCGTTTGACCGTGGATGAGCCGGTAGAAGTGGGACGGTGTGATGTTGTGGTAGACGATAACCTTGCGACAGGGCAGGCGGCGAAAGATATCGTTAACGGCGGAGCCAATCGAGAGATGCAGGATGGCGATACCCTCGGGATCGGGTGCCGTCGCGAACTCCGCGGCGTCGTGAGCGTCTTTGCGAAGCTCCGGTAGGATCCGCTGCCGCTCACTGAAGATCCTGGAGTCGATACCCCACGACCTGAAGATGTCGCGCATGTCCAGCGCGGCATTTGAGATGGCATCGCCCTTGGCGAACCCGGCTACGAATTGATGTATGGATGACATGAAACGGCAGGCGAGGTGGCCCCGGCGTCCAGCCGGAGTGTCGGGATTTGCTATTCCGTCGTCTCGGGCTCGACTTGGGGCTGAACGCTCTGGCGCAGGACGTCCGGATCAATTCCGTGCTCACGGAGTTTGTTCGCCAGGCTCTCATTCGCCGGGTTGAGACGGAAGCTCTGCTCCCACGCTTTGCAAGCGTGCGGAGCGCGATCCTGCGCATCCAGCACGTCGCCGAGATGCTCCAGGATGGTTGGGTCTTCCGGCATCTGCTCCAGGGCACGTCGGATCTCTCTCTCGGCCTCGGTGTGCTCATTGCGGCGGTAATAAATCCAGCCGAGGGTGTCGATGTAGGCCGCGTTGGATGGTTCTTGTTCCAGCGCCTTCAGTACGAAGCGATGCGCCTCCTGTAGATTCTGGTTCAACTCCGCCCACATGTAGGCGACGTAGTTGTATGCCTGATGATTATCCGGCTGCGCCTCAATACAGCGACGAAACAGCTTCTCCGATCGTTCGATCTGCCGGTCTCTCTCACATGCCGATGCGAACCAGAAGAGGAACATGTCGTGCAGGTCTTTATCGGGAGTCTCGAGTCTGAGCGCGATCTTATCGACTTCCTCGAAATGTTTGATCGCGGTGTCGTAGGAGCCGACGACAAAGTGCATCCAGCCAAGTATGGTGGGAATGTCGGGGTCGTCAGGAAAACGCTCCATGGCATCGGAGAGTGTTCGCGTGGCGTCCGCGCGGCGCTCCATACGCAGATACAGCAGGGCAAGACGAAGGTGCGGTGTGCTTCCGGCACGTTCATGGCGGCACGCCTTTTCGTAGACCGCAATCGCCTCTGCAGGCTGTTCGAGCTTCTCGTAGATCTCACCCATGAGGGCGAAAAGGAGGGGGTGATCTTGATCGTCCTCGGCGACACGCTTGAGAATCTCGATCGCCTCCTGGTTTCGTTCCGTTTGCACGTAGAGAATCGCCAGGCGCAGCGATGCTTTCGGGTTCTGACCCTCCGCGGAGACGGTCTCGAGGGAGCGGATCGCGCCCGCTTTGTCCCCGACGCGCTCGTGCAGCTCGGCCAGGATCAAGGAGTATCCCATGGGGTGATATTGCGTGTCGGCGGCGAGTTCGCTCAGGACCGCTTTCGCTTTGGCCGGTTGGTTGAGTTGCAGATAGGAGGAGACAAGCTGCTCGCGAACTTGAAGATTCTCCGGTCGGTGGGTGGCAACGGTGACCAGACAGGCGTTGGCCTCGTTCGTAAAACCGGAGGCCCGCAAGACGTTCGCGACATGCGGGTAGGTGTCGAGGATGAGGACGGGGTCATCGGCGGCTTTAAGCCCGCGGTCCAGTGCCTGCATGGCCTTCACGGGTGCGTCGCGCTGCAGCAGCAGAAAGGCGAGCCGCGCATAGGGCATGGCAAGCTTGGGGCGGAGTCGAATGGCCTCGGTGCATGCTTTGCTTGCCAGTTGGGGTTTGCCCGCGATCTGGGCAAATGCCGCGAGCCTGATGTGGGCGTCGTAAGATTCTGGATGATACGACGTCGCCGAGCGCATGGTGGAGATGGTGGCGTGAATATCGCCTGTTCGGTATTCTAATTCCGCCGCTTTCAGGAAGTGCTCGAGACGGGACGGGTCGCCCCGGGACGCGGCGAGATAATGTTCAAGTGCGTCTGCAAGGCGGGGCGGGCGGTCGTGTTCATACAGAAGCGCCTGGCTGTAATGAGCCAGCGCTTCCGAGAACTCCCGGGTACCCACGGTAGCGTGGGCCGTGGCGGAACTTGAGGGCGACGACGTGGAGGTGTCACGAGCCGTACGACAGCCCGGGAGGGCCACGGCTGCAATGACGATGAGCCGAAGAAGTCGCATGGTCCTTTTCCCGTCGTTACTTGTTCTTATGTCGGTCGGCACGCGAACGCTTGCGAAGCTTGTGCTTCGTCATCTTCTTGCGCCGTTTCTTTTTAATCGACCCCATCCAATTACCAGTCCTTTCGCTATATGATACACTGCCGCGGAAGTATCGTCCAACGCATATTTCCGGCTACGGAATCAGCTTATTCAGGGGCAGTTCGATGATTCCACGTGCCCCGCAAGCCTTTAAGTCCATGATCATGTCTCGAACCACACGCTCTTCAACCACCGACTCGATGGCAACCCATCCGGCACTGCTCAAGTCGTTAACCGTGGGTGCTTCCAGTGCGGGTAGGCTCTTGAGGATCTCTTGCACTCGGTCTTTGGGCGCGTTCATCTTAAGAAGCACACGACTCTCCGCCTGTAAAGCGCCTTGCACGAGAACGGCAAGTTGCTCGATCTTCGCCTTTTTCCACGGATCTTCCCAGGCGCTCTTGTTGGCGATCAGGCGGGTGGTGGACTCGAGGACGGTATGGATGATGCGTAGATTGTTGGCCCGAAGCGATGAACCCGTTTCGGTCAGCTCGACAATCGCATCGACCAGGTCGGGGGCCTTGACCTCGGTGGCACCCCACGAAAACTCGACGTCGGCCTGGATGCCGTTGTCATCGAGAAATTTCTGAGTCAGGCCCACCGCTTCGGTAGCGATGCGCTTTCCGTTCAGGTCCTGGATAGACTGGATCGTGGAGTCATTGGGGACGGCGACAACCCACTGCACGGGCCGCATTCCCTGCTTGGCATAGATGAGTTCGGCGACTTCAACGACATCAGATCCGTTCTCAACGATCCAATCATGTCCGGTCATTCCGGCGTCCAGCATACCCAGTTCGACATATCGACTGATTTCCTGTGCGCGAATGAGGCGCGGGTCGATATCGGAATCGTCGATCGTCGGAAGGTAGGATCGAGAACCGGTCCGGATCTTGAAGCCGGCCTTCGACATCAGCTGGAAAGTCGCTTCCTGAAGGCTTCCCTTCGGAAGGCCTAGTACCAATCTACTCATTTAGTCTCCACTCTAGTTCTTCGGTAAAAACGCAAAGCCGCGGATATTAGGGTAGCCGGAGGGTGCTGTACAACATTATTCCACGGGAGCTTGTGCTCAGGACTCCTGCGGGGCCATCACGGCGCTGATTCTGAACGCACAAAGATCGTGAAAACCCCATATCGTGGCCGACTTGCTTAGGATTCCCTTGACAGTCGGACTCGATCTTTGGACTCTAGCGGTCGGTCTTCGAGTGCACGTATATAGGGTTCATCGCACGGCCGACCCGCGTCCGGAGGATAATCGGGAAATTGAGAAAGATTGTATATGTCGCCTGAATCCCTGAAACGAATCGAGGCGCGACTGTGCGTAGCGCTGGGTCTCGCCTGCACGGTCGCGCTCTCCGGTTGTGCGACGGGTCGCGGAGATGCGACTGTCCTGCGAAACGTGGGTTATCACGATGACGGGACGCTTCGCTCCGTGAATCACTCTTACGTGAGCGGAAGTGGAAAAATCGTCTTTCACGGGACATGGATAGAGTGGAGTCGGGACGGAAAGAAGCGGTTTCAAAGGGTCTACGAGCATGATTCGCCACACGGGCGGTGGGTTGAGTGGGATAATGATGGCACGCTCAAAGAAATCTCGACCTACCAGCAGGGGCGCCCGGCGAGTCTCTGGACGTTCTGGTCTGGAGATGCCGGAGTCGTGTATGCGTCGTGGGTGCGTTGGGATGACAAGGGACGCAAGCAACAAGAGCGTTTCTACCGGGCGATGGCGACGGATGAAGCCGATCAGATGTGGGTTCGCCCGGAGCACTTGGCCGCTAGCGGCGGATACAAGAAGGGGCAGCCCTGGGACGGGCATTTCGTCGTCCGGGATGGATCTGGGGAACCACAAGGTTACATCGTCGAATATTCGGGGGGCAAGCGAGCCCGGCAGTTCCCCCTGGACGAGTACCCGCCCCAGTAGGGCAACCGATGCCGCTCCCGCTCGCATCTTTGGACCAGGTTCCTGAATGGCACGCTCTCGAATCTCACTTTCGAGAGATTGAACCACTCCATCTTCGTTCGCTCTTCGCGGATGACCCGGATCGCGCAGAGAGATTCTCCCTCGAAGCCGCCGGCCTTCGTCTGGACTATTCGAAAAACCGACTCACATCACAAACGGTTGAGCACCTCGCGAAACTTGCGGAGAGGACCGGCGTGCGTGCCGGTATCGGTGCGATGTTCGACGGGAGTCGGATCAATGTTACCGAAGACCGGTCCGTGCTTCACATTGCGCTCCGTCGTCCGGCGGCCAAAGCGCTGACGGTCGATGGTGTCGAGGTGATGGCGGATGTCCATGCCGCCCTGGCAAAGATGAGCTCGTTCGCCGAGCGCATCCGGAGCGGGTCCTGGCTCGGGTTCACGCAGCGCCGGATTCGCAACGTGGTGAACATCGGGATTGGGGGTTCGGATTTGGGTCCGCTCATGGCCGTGGAGGCCCTGAAGCCATACGCGGACCGGGGGTTGACCGTGCGTTTCGTATCCAACGTTGACGGAACCCATCTCAGCGAATCCATTCGAGACCTGGACCCGCAGGAAACGTTGTTCATTGTGGCGTCGAAGTCGTTCACCACCCAGGAAACCTTGACCAACGCCGTGTCGGCGAGAGATTGGGTCCTGGCCGCGATGAGCGACCAGTCGGCGGTGAAGCATCACTTCGTGGCGCTGTCGACGAGCGCGGAGCGTGTAGCCGAGTTCGGCATCGACGTGGATAATATGTTCGAGTTCTGGGATTGGGTAGGCGGGCGCTATTCGCTCTGCTCGGCCGTCGGGCTGTCGCTCATGATCGCCGTCGGCACCGAACACTTCCACGACATGTTGAGCGGATTTCACGCCATGGATACGCATTTCGAGGAAGCCCCGCTGGAACAGAATATGCCGGTCCTGCTCGGTTTGATCGGAATCTGGTACAACAACTTCTTCGGTTACGACACCCATGCCGTGCTGCCCTATGACCAGTACCTTCACCGCTTTCCGGCATACCTGCAGCAGTTGGATATGGAGAGCAACGGCAAGAGTGTCGATCGTGCAGGAAAACGTGTGAGATGGAGCACGGGTCCGGTGCTCTGGGGTGAGGCCGGCACGAACGGACAGCACGCGTTCTATCAGCTGATTCACCAGGGGTCCAGGATCGTGCCGGCAGACCTGATCGGGTTCTGTCGATCCCATAACCATCTTGCGGATCATCACGACAAGCTTGTCGCCAACCTGATCGCGCAGGGCGAAGCCCTTGCTTTTGGGAAGACCATGTCCGAAGTCGAAGCCGAGGGCACCGCGGCGTCAATCGTTCCGCACAAGGTGTTCGATGGCAATCGTCCAACGAACACGCTGCTGGCCGATCAGCTCACCCCGAAAGTACTCGGCGCGCTGATCGCACTCTACGAACACAAGGTCTTTGTGCAGGGCATCGTATGGGGAATCTGCTCGTTCGACCAGTGGGGAGTCCAACTGGGCAAGGAGCTTGCGACGCGCGTTCTGCCCGAACTTCAGTCCGCCACGGCCCTGGAGCACGACGCCTCGACGAGCGCCTTAATTCGCCACTATCGTTCCCGACGCAAAGCCTAGAAGAATCTCGCAGCGGCCAACCGCGGCGGATTTCTAATCTAACTTTTCGATCAAGGTCCGGCACAGACGCTTCATCCGGTCGAGATCTGGAAACGCTTGCTCAAGCCGTCGAAACGCGGGCGGGTGGTGGAAGCATCGGCCGTTCTCCCGAATCGATGGGACGACGGAGTGCAGCATCTCGTGGAATACAATATACTCGAGAAACTCTACGGGTACGTCAGGCCGGTCGAGGAGGGGATTGACGCGAACGCATCGCGTTTCGTCGTGAAACGTGCCGTACCTGATGGATTGGCGCCGCCGACGCCGGCGTCCGCCATGCTCGCCGCGCGCCCATCCGATTCGACACTTAACGTTTCCGCTGAAGAAGCGGTCGTTGATACGGGTATAGATCTCACCGAGATCGTAATGCTTGCCCTTGCGGTGCAGTGGTGTGCGGCGAGGCGAGGACGACGGCCGTTGCAGCGGAAGGAGTTGGGCAAAGTTCGCGACGGCCTTCCAGATCTCGTCGTCCGGTTCATGCAGGTACCGGCAGAGGGCCTCGAGAACATCGGGTGGCGCATACCGGAAATCTTCATGCAGCCGGATGTCGACATGATTTCGCGCCCGGAACTCCAGGCTGATCATCCGGACCCGGTTGCGTGTGAAGGTCAGGGATATCCGTCGGCCGGACTCCGTGCTGAGGTGCTCGCGCAACGTTTCGAGGGTATGCGTTGGACCCGTCGAGAAGAGGTCGAGTTGCTGGGTCGTTTTAGCCACGCGCACGACCACCTCTGCGGTTGTGATACAGCAGGACTTTCACAGCGAGACGTGCGGCGAGGAATTCGGTCACGGCCATCCCCGCGATCGGCGCGACCTCCACGATGTCGGCGCCAACGACGTTGTGGGTCGTGATGACGTGGCGTACAATCTTAAGCAGTGAGTACCACGAGAGTCCGCCCGGTTCCGGGGTTCCGGTGCCCGGTGCTTCGCTCGGGTCGAGAGCGTCAATGTCTATGGTGAGATAAACCGGCCCGCGCACGGCGGAATCAATCTTGGCGGTATCGATCTCACCGTCAGCCAGGTCCCGCGCCCAGAGCACGGGCAGGTCCCTGGTCTCGATCAGGTTCGCCTCTTCGGCGGAAAGGCTGCGGCATGCGATCTGTACCGTGCTGAGCCCCAGTTCGAGGATGCGTCGCATGACGCAGGCGTGCGAATGGGGCGTCCCCTGGTACTCGTTGCGGAGGTCGGCGTGGGCGTCGACCTGGATGACGGTCTGAACGCCTCGCGTCTCCTTCAACGCCGCAACGAGCGGAGCCGTGATGCTGTGCTCTCCCCCGAGCGAAAGGAGAAAGCGTGACTCCTGGGACGCGGCCTCAGCCACGCGCTGGATATGGGCCAATGCCTCGTAGTCGTCGAGGTCGTCGAGTTGAGGCATGTCGAGGGTTTGAACGCAAAGATCGAATGCGGTCTGCAGCTCGTCGTCATATTCATCAACCTGCGTGCTGGCGTCGAGGATGGCGGTGGGGCCTTGACGCGTCCCCGGCATGTATGACGTGGTGCGCTCAAATGGGATCGGAAGAATGGCGTACGGCGCACGCGGGTCGTCTGCGGACTCCGGCGGCAGATCGAAAAACGATCTATTTCTCAAAGTAGGTATAGCCATCGAGACCGGCGCGAAAGGCGTTGATGCAGTCCTGGGATTCGTCCACGTTGAGTTTTCCACTGCTGGATGCACGGGCCGTGGCGTCCTCTAATCGCGCGAGCATTTCGGACGTGTCGTACTCGTTGTAAGCGAGGAGCTCGGAAACCGTATCGCCCTTGACTCTGCGGGTTATGGCCGGGGCGCCCGATTCATCGATCCTGACCTGGACGATGTTGACATCGCCGAGCAGGTTGTGCATGTCCCCGAGCGTCTCCTGGTACGCGCCGACAAGAAAAACCGCCAGGTAGTAGTCCTCTTCATCGAGTTCGTGCAGCATTAAGTAGCGCTTCACATCGTGGAGCGAGGGGAACTTGTCGAGCTTTCCATCCGAGTCGCACGTGATGTCGGCGAGAACGCCGGGTCGCGTAGGCTCCGAGTTGAGCCTGTGAATGGGCATCACCGGAAAAACCTGTCCGAGTGCCCACGTGTCGGGAAGCGATTGAAAAGTGCTGAAATTGCAGAAGTAGTGATCGGAGAGAGTCGCGTCCAGCTTCTGAAGCTCATCGGGGACGTGGTCGCACTGCGTCAGGACCGATTGAATTTTTCGAATCGTATGCCAGAAGAGGTTCTCCCCGAGGGCGCGTTGCCTGAGGGTCAGGTCTCCGTGCACGAACTGGTTGCGGATGTCATCCCGGTAATAGACCGCGTCATGAAACGACTCCTGAACGTTGCGAGAATTTACCGTTCGGTAGACTTCGGTCATGCTGTGCAGCGTCTCGGGGGCGTCTTCCGGAAGATCGGCCGGCAGATCGCGCGATTCAAGTCTCTTGGTGTCGAGCACATTGATGACAAGTGCTGCATGGTGTGCAGTGATCGCACGTCCGGATTCCGAGACGATGGTGGGATGTGGGATCTCCTCAGAGTCGAGGACGGTGATGATGCCTTCCACGATATCGGCGGCGTATTCGCTGCCGCCGTAGTTGCAGCTCCCTTCCGAGTTGGACTGGGAGCCGTCGTAGTCGACGGCAAAGCCGCCCCCCACGTTCAGAATGCCCATCGGCGCACCTTCGCGCACGAGGCCGGAGTAGATGCACGCGGCCTCCACGACCGCAACGCGGATACGGCGGATATCGGAAATCTGACTTCCCAAGTGGTAGTGAAGCATTCGGAGGCAGCCGTGTTTGCCTTCGGCTTTGAGTTGATCGAACATCGCGATCAGTTCGCTGGTGCCCAATCCGAACTTGCTCCGATCCCCCGTCGAGGAGTCCCAGCGGCCCGCGCCGCGACTCGAGAGTTTGGCCCTGAAGCCCAGTCTGGGTTCGATGTTCATGCGCGCTGCGCGCTCGAGGATGAGGCGCATCTCGCTGGGCATTTCGACAACGAAATGTACGTTCAGTCCCATCTTCTGAGCGTAGAGCGCAAGGTCGACGTACACGGCGTCCTTGTACCCGTTACAGATCAGAAGGGCGTCCGGGTCCCGGGTCAGCGCCACGGCAAGAATGAGTTCTGCTTTCGTGCCCGCTTCGAGACCGAAACAGAAAGGCTCTCCGTAGTCGATCACATCTTGCACGACCTGGGAGTGTTGATTGACCTTGATGGGGTAGACACCGCGGTAGATCCCCTTGTATTCGGCTTCTCGGATTGCACGGTCAAAGTGCTTGTTCAACTGTTCGATTCGAGACCGGATCACGTCGGAGAACCGGAATAGAATCGGCGTGCTCGTTCCCTCAGCGGAGATTTCGTCGACGAGACGTTTCAAGTTTATCGTATCGTTCGCGCGCCCCGGATCGGGCGATACGAGGAGGTCCCCGTCGGTGGAGATCTGGAACAGGCCCGCACCCCATTGATCGACACCATAGAGTTCCCGGGCGGATTCAGCGGTCCAGCGGTCCAATACGTCGTGTATCATTTCAGGGTCTGCCTCGATGTGCCGGGGGTGGATGGGGAGAACGGGCGGAGGGATGCGTTACATGGGCTGAATGCGAGTTCTGTCATTGGGGCCTTTGCGATAGGGAGGTGGACCGATTACGACATCTCTGGAGTCCGTACGCGCTCCGCGCGAAACTTCTGAAGGCCAGAAGAAGTCGTAAGCAGATGGTTGAAACGTTTCCTGGAACTGCACGATGCGGTATTCATAATCCGCAGCACGATAAATAAAAAATGCGATCACGAGAAGCGCAATGCCCTGTCCAGATTGCACACTTCCACCGAAGAGAGCGTACAGCCCGAAGCCGACAGCGAAGATCTTGCCGAGTTTGGCCGAGATCGCCGTAGCGCGTAATCGACCGATCCGCGTGCTGAGCAATGCGCGCAGGACACGTCCGCCGTCCATTGGAAACGCGGGTAACATATTGAATAAGACAAGACCGCAGTTGATTACGCCGAGCGCAAAGACGACGTTGTCCGGCCCCTCGGGCGCCAGTCCAAGTCGGGCGAGGAGGATTCCCAGGCTGATCCCCAGAATCGCAAGCACGATGCTTACCACCGGGCCGCCGATCGCCATCAGGAACTCGTCGCGTGGTCGCCGCGGGATCTGCTCCATCTGGGCGACGCCACCGATGGGCATCAGGAGTATCTCGCGCACGTTACAGCCCGTTCGGAGCGCGACAAAGCAATGACCGAGTTCGTGCAGCAAGATGCTTGCGATCACCCCGAGCAGGAGAAATGCTACGCCGATGGTCCCGAAATCCATGAGAGAGAAGAAGACAAAGGGCAGAAAGATGAGCATCGAGACGTGCATGCGAATCGGGATTCCCCAGACATGAAACAGCGTGACGGCTAATCGTAGTATAGACATAGTAGGTTTGTGTCCGGTATCATGCAGCGGATTGGGAACGCGAGATATCCTAGACGTGTGACTATATTCTTCAACGTGCCAAAGTTGCATCAAAAAAAAGGGTTCGACTGCGTTTCGTTGAAAGTATTAATCGAACGGGGATGAAAGGATAAGGCTGTGCATGAATAGGGAAACCAGGGCGCGATCGGTTCTCAAGAGCGTCTCGTGGCGAGTGGTGGCCTCGCTGACGACGGTGCTGCTTGTTTACCTGGTCACGGGGAGCCTCGAGGGCGCACTTACCGTCGGGGCGTACGAAGTGGTCGTGAAGGTGATCGTGTACTTCTTTCACGAGAGGGCATGGGATGCCGTCCCGTTCGGGATTGTCGCCGAATCTGATCTCGAGGGGCTTAGCGTCCTCCAGCCTGCACGAGGTAGGCGGTCAACAGATCGCGACACGCGTGGAGATCGTCCAGATGAATCATCTCCGTGATGGTGTGAATATACCGTGTCGGGCAAACGATCGTCATCGTGCGCGTTCCCGAGGCCTTGCGCTGGATCGTTGACGCATCGGTGCCGCCACGCGGCAGGATCGTGCGTTGGGCCGGAATCTTCTTAGCCCTGGCGATTCGCTCGAACTCGTGTAACAGGTCAAGGTCCGTGATCGCGCTGGAATCCATCACCATCAGCCCGGCCCCCGCGCCCTGTTTGGTTACGGACTGATCTTTTGGCACATCCGGCGTATCCACACATAGCGTGGTGTCGAGCGCGATGGCGATGTCCGGGTCTATGGAGGCAGCAGCCGGTCCCGCACCACGGCAGCCAACTTCTTCCTGGACGGTGAAGGCGCAGTGGATTTCGCAGGCGTGACGGCGCAGTTTCTGCATAGTGCGCAACGCGATCCAGCACGCGATTCTATTGTCCAGGGCCTGCGCGACGACGGTTCCGCCAATCCTGCTGAACGGTGCCTGGATGACGACCATGTCTCCGATCTGTACCTTCTTCTGAACGTCTTCGGCTGGTAGCCCAAGATCGACGACGAGGTCGTGGATTTCGGGGATCTTCTTGCGATCCTCGGGAGATGAAATATGGAGCGGGCGTCCCCCGGGGTTGAGGACACCGGGCAGGTCGCCGGAATCCGTACAGACGGTCACCAGGCGGGCGAAGAGGTTGCGCGTGTCGAAGCCACCGACATTTTGAAGACGTATGAAGCCGCCCGTTCCGATGGCTCGCACCATAAAACCGATCTGGTCCATGTGGGCCGATAGCATAATGCGCAGCGGGGCTGACTTGGGATTCCGGGTCTTGCTGCGTGACGCAGCCCGGCCCGCGGGGCGGGCGTAGCGTGTGCAGATCAGGGAGCCCAGTGCGTCTACCCGCATCTCATCAAAGTGAGGTTTGGCGTGAGAGCGGATGAAATCGCGCATCCGATGTTCGCGTCCCGCCACTCCGGGAATCTGCGTGAGTTGCTCCAGTAGTTTCATGGGACCATAGTAGTTTCAGGGATGGGCCGCGTCAACCGAAGGGGTCGGTCTAGCCTCGCGCCAGTATCTCTCCCGTCGCCGTCGCCACGCTCTGCACGGATATGTCGTCACCGTCCAGTGCGCTGAGGACCCGATGCCGGTCGCCATAAGGACCGTAGCAACATGGATCAGTGCCGGTGAAGAGCCCGACGACCGGGGTCCCCACGGCGCTCGCGATGTGCATCGGGCCGGAATCGTTCGAGATCAGGACGTCCAGATCGCCGAGGAGTGATGCCAGTTCCACGAGGCTCGTGCGTCCGGCCATATTGATCGTAGAGGACCCCAGTGCTCCCCGCATGGCTTCGCAGGCGGGCGCATCGTCTCGTGATCCGACGAAAATGATCGTGGCGTTGTACTGGTCCTGCAGTCGAGATGCCACGCGCCTGAAATCGTCTTGAGGCCAGTTCTTGTAGGCGTGGCGCGAGAATGGTGCGATGCCCACGCGCGGCGCGGGAGCGTCGAGGTCGGCAGGGGGGAGTTGCATGTCAAACCGGGCGACGCCTCGCTCGAGTCCAAGATAGTCGAGAACATCGAGGTTAAGATCCACCGCGTGTCTCCGCACGTCTCCCGCCTGCACGGTATCGTGGTAGAGCATGCGCGCCCCTTCGCGGCTTCGTGCTGGGCCGACGCGTCTCGTGGCTCGGCTGACCAGGGCGTTCAGGGAACTCTTGAAAATCCCCTGCAGATCGATCACGAGGTCGTATGCTTCGCTTCGCAGCGCCTTGAGCCAGGGGTTTAGATCAACGAAGAAGGATCGTCGATAGAACGGAATCGTTCGCTGAATATTAGGACAGCACGAGATGAGTTCGTGATATTCGGGTTGCGCGACCCAGTGAATGCAACTCGGCTTCAGTTCACGGTAAAGAGCGTTCACCGTGGGCATGGCGTGGATGACATCTCCGAGCGAGCTCAGCTTGATTATCAGTATTCGGGGGCTATTCGGTAGGCCATGAACCATGCGATCAGTCTCCGTTTCGACGAGGCCATACTCAAGCTTCAAGTCAGCGATGTAGGGCGCTGTGGATGATTGCGGCCATGGCCTGGCCGATGCCGGGAATCTCGGCGATCGCCTCGGGGGCGGCTTTGGAGAGACGTTGAATCGAGCCGAAGTGATTCAGGATCTGGTGCTTGCGCTTCGTGCCGATTCCGGGAATATCGTCGAGGATGGATTCACGGATGCGCCGGCTGCGCAGGTGACGGTGATAGGTCAATGCGAAGCGGTGGGCTTCGTCACGAATACGCTGCAGAATCATCAGCCCCGGGGAATCCTTGGGAAGACGCAGTGGGGGCGCGCCGTCTTCCCAGTAGATCTCTTCAAAGCGTTTGGCGAGGCCGGCCGCGTTGACGTGCGGCAGGTCGAGCCGTTCAAGTTCTGCGCGAGCCGCGCGCAATTGCGTAATACCTCCATCGATCAGGACCAGGTCCGGCCACGCTCCGCCCTCGTCGCGGAGACGCCCGAAGCGGCGCGCAATGACTTCGGCGATCATGCGTGGATCATCGATTCCCTCGACCGTCTTGATGCGGAACCGCTTGTAGTGCTTGCGTGCGGGTAAGCCATGGATCGAGCAGACCATCGAGGCCACGGCGTGCGTGCCCGAGATGTTTGAGATGTCGTAGCACTCGATTCTCAGCGGTTCATGGGGCAGATGCAGGGCGCTCTGCAGTTCGCGCACGCCTCGCTTCGCCTGGTCGGGGGCCAGTTCGCGCGAGGAGCTGGTCATGCGCGCGCGCTGTTGTACGCTCCGTTGAAGGAAGAGGAGCGTGTCGCGAAGCGCGGCGGCCCGTTCGTAATTGAAAGTCGCTCCGGCTTCTATCATGGCGGCGCGGAGATCGCGCAGGTGCTCGGGCCGTTCGCCTCTCAGAAAAGCGCAGGCCTCCTCAACGCGCTCGCGGTAGTCGACTGCGGAGATACGACCGACGCAGGGGGCTGAGCAGAACCGGACGATGTCATTGATGCAGTGTTTGAAGTCATCTTCGCCAGGTTCGGCCGGTTTGCACTTGCGCAGTCCGAACGTCTTCTCGATGTAGTCCAGTGTGGCGCGGGCAGAAGCGGACGAGGCGTACGGGCCGAAGTAGGTGGTGGCGGAATCGCGCTGGATCCTGCAGAGCTCAAAACGTGGCAGGGGATCAACGAGCGTCACGCGCAGCAGCAGGAATCGCTTGTCGTCGCGAAAACTGACATTGTATCGAGGCCGATAGTCCTTAATGAGCCTGCCTTCTGTCAGGATCGCTTCGGCTTCGCTACGGGTGACCAGGATATCGAGATCCGCGACGCTCTTGAGCATGCCGCGCAGCTTGGGGGATGCGCTTCGGAGCGTGCCCTGGCGGAAGTAAGATTGCACGCGTTTGCGCAATGAGACGGCCTTTCCGACGTAGATGATCCGTCCCAGCTTATCGCGCATGATGTAGCAACCGGGTGTGTCCGGAAGTTCGCGAAGTTTCTCCGAGATTTTTGGCGAGATGGTCATGATGCTGTGTCCGGGTGCGGTTCACTGCAGTCTGTCGGATTCTGCTTGTGCCTGCAAGGTACAGGAGAAAACGAGGTGGTAATGGCTGCAATTGATCCGCTTCTTGACATTAGGCATCCGGTTTGCAATACACCTGTTCCCAATGGAACTTACCGAAGAACAAAAGAATAGCGTGCGCGCGTGGGCTGCCGAGGGCCTGGGGCTGTCGGATATCCAGAAGCGGATCGTCGAAGAATTGGGCATCCCGATGACGTACATGGATGTGCGCTTCCTGGTGCTGGACCTGGGAGCCGACCTGCAGGATAGGGAAGTCCCGCAGACCGTAGACCTGAGTGCGCCCCCGGTTGATAAGGGAGGGGCCACACGTCCGGGAGATCCGGATGCGGCGATGGGAAACAGCGGTGCCCCCGGGGCGGGCGGTGTATCCGTTGAGCTCGACCGCGTAGTGAAACCGGGATCCGTCGTCAGCGGCACGGTTCTGTTCAGTGACGGAACGAACGCCACCTGGTTTATGGATCAAGCGGGACGACTGGCGTTGGATGCCGGGACGCCCGGCTATCAACCGTCTGAAGAGGATCTGCAGAGCTTTCAGATCGAATTACGCCAGCTCCTGGAGAAGCGAGGATTCTAGCCTGTGGTCTGGGCGTTGCTACTAATCATACCCGGGTTCATCATGGCCATGATCGGGGCGGTGATGTTTATTGTGGCTGCCTTTCGGGTAAGCGTGGGTTGGGGAATTGCCTGCCTGGTGCTTCAACCTGCCCAGTACATATTCATGTTCAGCCACTGGGAGGACGTCTCCAAGGCGTTCTGGATCCAACTCTCCGGCGTTGGCCTGGTCGTCCTCGGTTTTTTCGTTGGGTTTCCGATACCCGCGAACGGGAAATTCGGTAGCGATGCCGAAGCCGTGCAGGGGACGTTTGAAGATGCCACCGAAACAGCCGCCGAAACGGTCGCAGGCGGGGATGAATCGGACGCATACGTTGAGACTTTCCTGGGGAAGACCGAGATCGACGTTCGCAAGGAACTGGGGAACCCGCCACGTGTTCTCAAGAACGGTGACGAAGTCTACTGGTGGTACGAGTCCCGCCAAATCACGTTCAAGGACGGCGTGGTGACCGAAGATGGTGCGGAGGAGTAATGACCCGGGATGATCTCGAAGTTGTATTCGAGGCGCAACGTGGTCGATTTCTGGATGAGTGGCAGACGTTTCTTCGATTCTCCAGCATCAGTGCGGATCCCGCGCATCATGACGAATGCCTCGCCTGTGCGCACTGGCTGAAGACACATGTTGAATCGATCGGGTTCAACGCTCAACTGCTCGAGACGGAGAGCAAACCCGTGGTCTACGGCGAGAGGCGCGCCGCGCCTGGTGCGCCCACGATTCTCTTCTACGGGCACTACGATGTGCAACCCCCGGATCCCGTGGAGGCATGGGATAGCCCGCCGTTCGAACCCGCGATTCGAGATCAGCGCGTGTACGCCCGCGGCGCAGAGGACAACAAGGGTCAGCTTTTCTATGTGCTCAAGGCGCTCGAGACCCTGATCTCTCGCGAGGCCTTGCATGTCACGGTCAAGGTCTTCATCGAAGGGGAGGAGGAGTGCGGGAGCAGTGGCCTTTCGAGAAAACTCGAGACATGGCGGGACCAACTGGCGGCGGACGTGCTGCTGGTGTGCGACACGGGTTGCATCGATAAGGACACGCCTACGATCATCATGGGGCTGCGCGGTCTCGTACATGCCAACGTACGACTCAGTGGGCCCACGCGGGATCTGCACTCCGGCGTGCATGGCGGCAAGGCACCGAACCCGGCCGTCGCGCTTGCGCGGCTGATCGCGACACTGCACAACGATGACGGGAGTATTGCTGTCGATGGATTCTACGATGGCGTCGTCGAGCCCTCTGAACGCGAGCGAGCCCTGGCCAATGTGATTCCGCATGACGACGCACGATACAGGGCAGAGACGGGGGTGCCGGCCGTCGGCGGTGAGGCCCGCTTTACACCGTTGGAGCGTGCCGGCTTTCGGCCGAGCCTTGACGTCAATGGAATGTGCGCGGGGTACACCGGCGCGGGCGTAAAGACCATTATACCGGCCACGGCGGAGGTGAAGCTGACGGCGCGCATTGTAGCCGGTCAGGATCCGATGGTTTGCCTGGCCGCGCTGGAAGCCCACCTCAGGGGCTACGCCCCGCATGGGCTTCAGCTTGAGATCCTGGACAGCGGTGCCGGGGGACCGGGGTTCAGGCTCGATCTGGATTCGCCGGCGATTGCCCGCGCGCAGCGGGTGTTGGAATCCCAGTCGGGCAGACCGCCGGCATTTCTCTGGGAAGGCGCCTCGATCCCCGCCGTGGCCAGCCTCGCTGCAACGGCCGGCGCGGATCCTTTGCTCGTCGGATTTGGCCTGGAGATGGACCGAATTCACGCACCGAACGAGTCGTTCGGAATCGAGCAATTTCGACGTGGATTCCTTTTTGCGGGCGCTTTTCTCGGTCAGTACGCTGACGCGCCCTAGCCCGGATATCTCACACTTTTCCTACTGCGAACACGGATAGCTCCGTCAGGCTTGATCGAAACAGGGCTTCGCCACTTCACCGTATGTCCATACAGTTTCATCGGCAAAGCCCTGTTTCGATCAAGCCTGACGGGCTCTTCGCGCTCTCGCTACGAAAAAGTGTGATATCTCCGGGCTAGAACAGGCGGATTTCCGCCTTTGTAGTGTTCTTTACTACAGGCTCGGCGTGGGCTGAAACTGCTTGATCCCGGCCGCACGCTTTTTTATGCTTACCCCGACGTCAATCGAGACCTCTACTGGGACCATATGAAGATTTTGGCTATAGACGACGATCTCAGCGTTCTGGATACCATCGAGCGTATGCTCGCTGATACCGACCACGTGGTGGATTGCTTTCAAAGCGCATGCGCCGCTGTGGATGCAGCCAAGGCCGGCGACTATGACTTCATGCTCGTTGACTATAAGATGCCGGAAAGGGATGGAATCTGGTTCATGAAGAACGCATCCGTTCCGCCGAAGACCAAGTCACTACTGGTGACGGCATACGCCAACCAGGACATCATCCAGGAGATGTTTAGGCTCGGAATATCGGGTTACATCATCAAGCCCTTTGATCGGGATGAGTTGCTACGCCATCTCGACTATCATTCCAGCAGCGACGATCAATAGCACTGGGCCGGCCCGATCCGTTTCGTGTTTTCCACCCCAGGTTCTACCCATGGCTATTACCGTAAACGGTTTTCCTATCACCGAGCAGTCCATTGACTTCGAGCTGCGGCGTTTGGTTGATTTCTACACGCAGCATATGCCTCCGGAGCGTCTTCAGAAACAGCTCCCCCAGTTACGTGAGAAAGCCAGGCAGCAGGCCATCGGGGCGCTTCTTCTGCGATGGGATGCGGAACGCCTGCATATTCACGTGCCTGACGAAGAAGTTGAAGAGACGATTCAAGCCATGATGACCAACGCGGGTAGCGAAAGTCGATTTAAACAGATCTTGCAGGGCCAGGGCCTGACCTTGCAGGAGTTGCGGCACAGCATTCAGAGCGGCAAGCGTATCGACCGGCTCGTAGCCAAGATCACCTCCGCGTGCGACGATCCGCGCGAAGAGGAATTGCGGCTCTACTTCGAGGCACACCGCAGCGAGTACATGAACCCGGACTCCGCGTGTGTGCGTCACGTGCTCGTCCGTCCCGCTTCCGAGACCGATGAAGATCGTGCCGTGGCCCAGTCCAGGATGCGCGAAATTCGTGCCAAAATTGAAGACGGTGCGGATTTCGGTGACATGGCCGCGACCTACTCGGAGTGCCCGAGTGGGAGGAAATCAGGGGGTAGCCTCGGTTGGATCGGCCGGGGGAGCATGGTGCCCGAGTTCGATTCGGTTATCTTTAGTCTTCCGGATGGAGCGCTCAGCGACGTCGTCGAGACGCCGCTTGGATATCACGTTATCCAGAGAACAGAATCGAAGGGGCCACTCCCATCGGAATTTCACGAGTGCGTGGACAAGATTCGCGAGCTCTTACGGCACGATGCGCGCGGGCAACTAATCACCGCTTACGTCGAAGAACTCCACGAGAAGGTCGAAATCGTCGACGACGGCAAATAGGCCACCGGCCCACTTTCCACCTCCATTCTTGACAGTCGCCCCGTGGCACGGAAGAATCACCCCACACGACTGAAGAGGAGCGGGAGGTAGCGTCCCGACCGCAGTCGAATTTGCAGTAGTAGCCCGACACACTCGGGGCGTAGCGCAGTCTGGCAGCGCGTCTGGATGGGGTCCAGAAGGTCGGGAGTTCGAATCTCTCCGCCCCGAGTGTGTCGAGCGAAGTCTCTATCGCCGAGAGCCGGGCTAGCCGCAGCGATTGCACTCTACTGGGCGACGAACGGGGGAAGGAGTTCGGGGCCGCGAAATTCCACCGGCAGATCGGCGCGAGGCAACCGGATCAGGTGATGGGGATGCGTCCGTGCCTGCTTCGGATTGTCCGCCAGGTTCGTGGCGTAGATCACCTGGACGCGATTCTCGTCAATCTTGACATCGACGATCTCGATCGTTCCCGCCAGTTGGTCTTGCGACCCCATGGAAACAGCAATCAGCATTTCGTGGTCATAATCTACGTAACCGGGGGCGGTCCAATCTTTCTCGCTGCGCATCACGTGGCAACCCGGACGGGCCCACGGAGCGCGCTGGTACGCGGTATGGGCGCTTCGTGAGATCGTGTGAAACAATATTTGTGCTTTATCCGTTACCGTGTAGCGGTGGGTTCCCGCCAGGACGACCGCCAGGATCGCCGGGTCAGCCTCGGCACTGCCCGCACGTT
Organism: Verrucomicrobiota bacterium; assembly: GCA_027623315.1. GTDB lineage: Bacteria > Verrucomicrobiota > Kiritimatiellia > CAJWTS01 > CAJWTS01 > JAQBYD01. The sequence goes on from JAQBYD010000035.1 coordinate 40,169, forward strand.
GCTCCTTGCTCGCCTCGCTCGTCTCGGGAACTCCCGCGGAAGTGCGGAGCTTGGTCTCAGCAGCAGGCTCTCCTTCGATGGAGGCCGTTTTCTCCATGGCTGCGAACGTGAGCGAAACCGTGGTGAGAACGATCAGGACGATATGCCGTAGTGGATTCATTTCGCCGGCTATTATATCCGAGAGCGTATGACGAGGTGTTGTCGTGCTGTGGAAAGGATGTTAAAGAAATGTTGGATTCGAGGCGCCCGGAAGAGGACGAAATCTCGCGATCGATAGCACGGAACTATGGAAATGATCAAAAAGAAGGCCGTTTTATTCCTCTGTACCGGCAATTCCTGTCGCAGCCAGATGGCAGAAGGCTGGGCCAGGTCCCTGAAAAGCGACGTTATGGACGCCTATTCGGCCGGAGTACAACCACAGGATCTGAATTCGAACGCCGTACGGGTTATGGCGGAGGCCGGCGTCGATATGACGAATCATCGATCCAAGCATCTCGATGAGCTTTCCGATATCGACTTTGCCTACGTGGTGACGGTCTGCAGTAATGCACAGGAGCGCTGTCCAGTCTTCCCGGGAACGGTTCGCGTCGTTCACAGGGGATTTGACGACCCGCCGCGTTTGGCCGAGAATGCCTCCAGCAAAGAGGAAGCGCTGCAGCACTATCGCCGTGTTCGCGACGAGATTCGTGACTACGTGAAAACGCTTCCGGAGAGCTTGGACGAGCATACACGACCGCTGTGACCTGAGTTCAGGGCGAAAGGAGAAGTTTAAATTGAGTTCTAATACAGTACCCGGTGAGAGGGTGGAGGCGTTTTGGTCGTGGTTTTCCGCTAGTGAAGACCGGCTTTACGATTTCGAGAATGACCAGGAGCGTGTCTTCAACGAACTGATCGAGAAGCTCAAGGGCGTCGAGCAGAATCTGACGTTTGAGTTCGGCCCGGATATCGACGGCGTGCGGGAGTACGTGATCAGCGCCGGAGGCATACGCGACTCCTTTCACGCTGTCGAAGCGCTGGCGGATGGGGCGCCCAGTCTCCCGCGATGGAAGATTACCAAGTACAGGCCTCGTCGGCCCGAGCTCGGGCAGCTGCAAATTGGGGATCAAATGATTGATCCGAACGATATCGACTTCGCGCTCGAAAAGGATGGCAAGCGCGTAGGGATATCGCTCTTTATCGACGGATACAGTGAAGCCAACTCTCAGCTCTGGGGGCAGGTTGGGTTTCTGTTCCTGGACGTCGCCCTCGGCGAGTACGATGTCGAAACGAAGGTAGGGCACATCGAATTCAAGCCCTATGCCTTCAAGACGCGACTGGATCGACGACCGCTTCCGGAGCTTCCGGGGCGCTTCGATATGTTCGTTGCCGACATGAATGACGGATCCTAGGAGACCGTCGGACTTAGCTCCATCAGTTTAAGTCGTCTGAGAAACCGCCGGTCTCCTAATAGTTTTGCTGCGCAAAACCAGTGGGGGTCAATTCGGGCGTGTGAGGAGCCGAGCAGGTCGAGGGCAATGGATCGTCACAATCGAACGCGGGCATAGGACTCCCTCTGGGATCAACCGGCCGCCAACTTCAGGTTCCACAACCGTTT
>JAQBYD010000036.1 GCA_027623315.1 Verrucomicrobiota bacterium
GGCGAAGCCCTGTTTCGATCAAGCCTGACGGAGCTATCCGTGTTCGTAGTAGGAAAAGCGTGAGATATCCGGGTTAAGCGCGCGTCGCGACAGACGTTCTCCCCGGAGATCAGCGGCGGGGCGCCTGTGGCGTCGTCAGAAGGACGATCATATCGCGATCGTCATCCGCCTTCGCGAGCGCAAGCGCGGAGACGCCACTTCGGTCGGTGAGTTGCGCGGTCGCCCCGGACTGGATGAGCTGCTTCACGATGTCAGGATGTCCTTCGTGAACGGCATACATCAGCGCCGTATCGCCGTTGACGTCGCGATTGTCAACCGCAACGCCGCGGCTCAACAAGGTTTCGACAACGTCGAGATGTCCGTTCTTCGCCGCGAACATCAACGCCGTATAACCTGACTTGGAAGAGCTGCTCGCATGCGCACCGCGATCGAGCAGCATCCTGACGATGGTCAGATGCCCTCCCGCAGCCGCTCCCATCAGCGCCGTAGAGCCGTGGATATTGCGCTTATGCACCGACGCGCCGCGCCGTAGCAGCTTCCGGACACCGGCGACATCTCCGCCGGAGGCAGCGAGCATCAGCGGCGTATTCCCGCGCAGATCTCCATCGCCCACCCCGTTCATGACGATCCCGATGTCGCCCAGGCTATGCACGAAGACCTGGTGGATATCGAGGACGACACCCACCTCTCGCGTCGCGAACTCGCTGGGCGTGACCGATTGCCCGATAACGACAGCTCTCCCGTTAACGATAATGGTGATGGGTTGAGTCTCGAAGGCCGTTGGGTACCGAAACTCCTTTACGGCCTTGAAGTGTTGCGCCGTGGAAGCGCCCGGGATGCACAGCATCATGAGCGCGGAGCCCGTCGAGATTAGAAGCGGTCGAATCGGATGCATGACGCGGTTCCTCTTGAGCTTTAATCGTGCCATACCGGCGCCGCGGCCGCAAGTCGCATCACGCGGCGATGCCCATTTTTCAAGCTTCAAGAGCCCCCGAAGCGGCGTATTTCCGCCACCATTCGCCGCCAACCGGCAGAATTCCTGCTCCGCCGGTTACTGCTGTACGACCTCGTGATTCTTCTTGCGAAGAATTTCCAGGATGCCTTCAGCCCCGACAAGATGGCTGGCACCGACGATCACGAAGTAGGTTGACTCGGTCTCCAGCAACGCCTCAATCTTGTCCGCCATGCGGTAGTTCCGGTCCGTGATCATGGCATCGTAGATATCTTGAAACTCCTCGTTTCCTTCCAGGGATTCGCGCAGCAGAACGTCCAACGCATCGGCATCGCCCATCGACCAGATATCGGCGATCGCGGCAATCTGCGCTCCCGCCTGCCCGGCGTCTTTTAGCGTCGTTTCGAGAAAGGACCGTTGCTGTTCAGCCGTCAGACCGGCGAGCATTCCGACCTGCTCATCGATAGTCTCAAGTCCACTCGTGGCGCGCGTACCCAGCTTGCGCAAAAAATGCGCATCGATGCCCCACATCGGGTTGAAGCCGGCTTCCTGTGCCGCCTGCAGCGTAATCGCAATCGCCACATACCACGGTCGCAGGCGGTACAGCGTGCCGACATCCATTCCGGCTTCGGCGAGGTACGCATCCAGAGTCTTTAAGACGTCCTTCGGCAGATGATCCGCAAGCGTCTCGTCCTCCGGCAACACGGCCGCGGCGGTCATCTTCTTCAACGCCTCGAACTGGCTCTTCGGGTCCATCGGAACCTCGAAAACGACGGACTCCGATGATGCAAAGGCGGCCTCGATGGACGCGGCCAGTGGATAGAGATTCGTCCGCGCGATATGCATCGAGCCGAGCATGTAAACCGTCGCTGACCCGGCCGATGCCTTCCACATGAAAGGCTTCGTCGCCACGGCGACTTCGGCTGAAGCCAATCCGGGCAGAAGGGCGCCCGCCAGCAGGCAAGCCATCCAGACTCGCCCCCGGGGCAAGCACCGCATCGCGCGCGCGCGGCGCCGCATCAGCTCTCCGCCTTTTTTTCGAAGCTGTCGACAACCCACTTGGAAAGCTCCTTGTCAGGGGCGAGCACCGCGGTTTTCGTTATCGTGAAGCGATGTCGCCCCGTATTGCGCGATACGATCTTCAGGCCATGTTGATAATCCCGGAAGCGCTCCTCGCAGATGGCGCTGATGCTCTTGCCGGATTCCTCCGCGGCTGCCGCCAGGGCTTTCGCTGCGTGATCGTTGAAGACCAGCGTCAGTCCGTGCTCGCTTTCGAACATGCGCGAGTAGTTATCGACCTCCTGGCTCGACACGTCATCGGTCGAGACCTCGTGTTCCTCTAAGAGGCCTGAAAGCGTCTCCTGCGGCTTGTCAATAGTGTCCGTATCCACGTTGAATAGACGAATAGTCGTCGAGGGCAGCGCAAACTTGTAGTCGCGAAACCGCTTCTCCAGCACGGTGGTTAACCCGCGCGCGCCCGTCTTCTCGCGGTAGGCCTGTTCGGCGATCATCCTGACGGCCGCGGGGACGATCTTGAAGTCGATTCCGTACCCCGCGAAGTCGTGCCGATACTGCTCGAGCACGCTGTCTTCCGAAGAGAGCATGATCTCCTCGAGATCGTCGGCGGATAACGCCTCACATGCCACGCGGATCGGCAGACGCCCGATGAACTCGGGTTCGAATCCGAAGTCGATGAAGTCCGTGGTCTCCGCCAGTGGAAGGTACTCGTTATCATCCCTCTGCTGCGTGTCCGACTGCGTGAACCCGATGCGGCCTTTTCCCACGCGTCGCTTGATCTGTTCGCCCAGCGTCCCGAAGGCACCGCTGACGATGAAGAGCATGTGCCGTGTGTTGATCGTCTTGCGACCGGCGCCACCGCGCTGCATGTCCATAATGGCTTCGATCTGCGACACGAGATCGGCCTGACTATGCAGGCTAACGTCCGTCTCCTCCATCAGCTTCAAAAGGTTGATCTGCACGCCGCGGCCGGAGACATCACGCCCGCCGCCTCCCGTTGACTGAGCGGCGATCTTATCGATCTCATCGATGTAGATGATACCGTACTGCGCGAGTTCCATGTCACCATCGCCCAGCTTCACGAGATCGCGCACAAGGTCTTCGACATCGTGGCCCACATATCCGGTCTCGGAGAACTTGGTCGCGTCAGCCTTGACGAAAGGAACACCAATCAGCCGGGCGATGCAGCGCATCAGGTAGGTCTTACCGACGCCGGTTGGCCCCAGGAGCAGTACATTCTGTTTCACATAGCTCTTCTCACGAAGCGCCTCGTCCTCGATGCATTGCCGCACGTGATTATAATGATCGCATATCGCGACGGAGAGCACCTTCTTGGCCTCCGCCTGCCGAATGACGAAGCGATCGAGGTAATCGCGCACCTCGCGCGGTTTCATTCTGAAGTCGCGTATCCGTCGCAACGTGTCCTCGCGATCGTTCTCCTCCTCGGGTGGCTCGGGCTCCGGTTCGGCAGGCTGCGCCGGCGGTTGATTGAACATGGCGGCGAGATTTGAGTTTCCGAGCATCTCCTGGATCTGTTTCTGCAGGTCGTCTAGCGGGTTCTTGGGCTCTTGCGAGTCACTCATAACGATGCCTTTCTATTGAATTTAATCCGGATCCCGACGCGACGCGACGGCAGCACGGCTCGCGGGGACGTTAGAAGAGTTCATTTTGCTTTCGGGTCGGACGGGTCAGGCCCAGTTTGTCGTAGCACAGGTCGGTAACGACACGCCCCTGGCCGGTCCGTTTAAGGTAACCCTCCATAATCAGGTAGGGTTCATAGACTTCCTCGAGGGTTCCGGACTCTTCGCCGACGGCGACAGCCAACGAGCCCAGCCCGACGGGGCCCCCATCAAATTTGTGAATAATGGTCTCCAGCAGCCGCTTGTCCATCTCGTCCAATCCGTTGCGATCAATCTCGAGCATCTGCAACGCGCTATCGACCACGGCCCGGGTTATCTTATTGTCCGCCTTCACCTGCGCATAATCGCGCACCCAGCGCAGCAGATTATTCGTAATGCGCGGTGTGCCGCGTGACCGCCGGCCAAGCTCGATCGCACTTTCGTCATCGACATCGACGTTCAGGATGTTGGCCGACCGGCGCACGATCGTAGCCAGGTCCTCCGCGCCGTAGTAGTCCAGACGGTTGGTTAGACCGAATCGCGATCGAAGCGGCGCGGAAATCAATCCGCTCCGTGTCGTGGCAGCCACTAGCGTGAAGCGCGGCAACTCGAGGCGCACTGAGCGGGCCTGCGGGCCCTGGTCGATCATGATATCAATCACGAAATCCTCCATCGCGGAGTAGAGATACTCCTCGACCGCTTTCTGCAGCCGATGGATCTCATCGATGAAGAGAATGTCGCCGCGCTCCAGGCTGGTGAGCAGTCCGGCCAGATCGGCGGGCCTGTCGATGACGGGCCCCGACGTCGATTTCACATTGACGCCCATCGCGTCGCCCATGACGTAGGCCAGCGTGGTCTTGCCCAGGCCGGGCGGTCCGCACAGGAGCACATGATCGAGCACGTCCCCGCGCCCGCGCGCCGCCTCAACAAACAGCTCGAGGCGCTCGCGCACCTTGCTCTGCCCGACAAAGTCTTCAAAGCGTCCGGGGCGCAGACTGACGTCGCGTTCGGCGTCCGGCTCATTTAGTTTTTCAGGTACCCGTTCCATGACATTCTAGATTACCACACATCTGCCGATGCGCACCGGTGTTTCGGAACCACGAATCACACGAATGATACGAATGGCGGTGAGAGGTGGCGGCGACTTCGAGATCTCGGTGCCATCCTTCAAGGTCATTCGCGAAATTGGTGTGATTCGCGGTTGCACTCCCAGGGTCGATCGCATGCGATTATCGTCGGGCGAGGGCCTGGCGGATGACGTCTTCGACCGATGTATCTTGATCCGCGCTGTCGAGCACGTCGCGGACCATTTTGCGCGATTCTTTCTGCTTATAGCCCAGTGAGATGAGGGCCAGCATGGCATCGCGCAAACGGTGATCGGACATGTCGTCATCCTCGCCGAACACGGCCGCCAGTGCATCGCCCGCACTCAGCTTATCACGCAACTCCACGATCATCCGTTCGGCCATCTTGCGCCCGACCCCCGAGATCGCGCTCAGGCGCTTCTGGTCGCCGTCGACCACGGCCGCCCGTATCTCGCGCACGCTCATGCCGCTCAAGGCACTGAGCGCCAACTTGGGGCCGATGCCCGTGATGCCGAGCAGGAGTTCGAACATCTCCTTCTCGGCGGCGGACATGAATCCGTAAAGCGCGTGCTGATCCTCCCGCACGTAATCGAACGTTTCGATGTGACAGGTCTCGCCGGTCGAGGGAAGGCGGTCATAGCTACTCAGCGGAATCAACATCTCGTAGCCAACCCCGGCGACGTTCAACACGACGCGCGTGGGCTGTTTATCGACGATGGTTCCTTCAAGAAAACAGATCATAGCGGCTTTGGCGCCAGGGCGGCGTGCGTGGTGTGGTTGTGCAGGTGACAGATCGCGATCGCAAGGGCGTCCCCCGCATCTTCCTGCGGCTCGTCGGTCAGGGCCAGTATCGACATCACCATGCGGCGTACTTGTTCCTTGCTCGCGGCTCCGTTGCCCACGACGGCTTGCTTTACACGGCGCGGGGCATACTCGAATACCGGCACCCCCGCGCGCGCGCCGGCGGCCATCACCACGCCACGCGCTTCACCCAGGCTGACCGCCGTTCGCACGTTTTTGCAATGAAAGACTCCCTCCACGGCGATGGCATCCGGCCGCGAGCGTTCCAGCAGGCTCCGAATCGCCTCATCGATACGGCCGAGCGATTCCACCACGGACCGTGAGGAGGGATTACGGATGTGGTCGTGTTCGATCGCTGCAAGCTGACTGCCGCGGCCCTCCACCACGGCGACGCCGGATGATCTCAAGGACGTATCGACTCCCAGCACGCGTATCGTGCTGCTACTCATTCACCGCGTTCATCAATTCATCGCTGATATCGAAGTTCGCGTAGACGTCCTGAACGTCCTCATTGTCTTCGAGCTCATTCATGAACCTGAGAATAGCCCTGGCGGTCTTCTCATCGTTTACGGGAACGAGCGTCTCGGGTATGAGGGAGAGCTCAGCCGTGTCGGGTTCGATCCCCTTTTCGCGAATCGCGGTGACGACATCGTTAAAGGCAAGCGGGTCGGTCAGGACCTCATAGCGTCCGTCCTCCGAGGTCATGTCCTCGGCCCCGGCCTCAAGCACCAGCTCCATCAAGTCGTCTTCGGCAATGGCATCTCCCTCGATCAAAACCTGGCCCTTGCGATGAAACGACCGCGATACGGCGCCCTGCTGTGCAAAGCTGGATCCATTCTTGGTGAAGATATGTCGAATCTCCGCGGCGGCACGGTTCCGGTTGTCGGTCAGGACCTTCACCACGAGACCCACACCGCCCGATGCGTATCCTTCGTAGATGATCTCGTCGAACGTACCGCCATCCAACTCACCCGTGCCCTTCTTGATGGCGCGCGTGATGTTGTCCATCGGCATGTTCGCCGCGCGGGCGGTCTGAACCACCGTACGTAAGGTCGGGTTCATCTCCGGGTTTCCCCCACCCATACGCGCCGTGACGGTCAGTTCCTTGCTGATACGGCTGAAGATCTTGCCGCGCTTAGCGTCGGCCGCGCCCTTCTTATGCTGAATTGTCTTCCACTTACTATGTCCACTCATAAATGCATCAACTTAGTCTTCTTCTTCGTGTTTTTCTGCCTCGGCTACGATCTTTGCGGTCAGGTTCGACGGCACGACGTCGTAGCGGCTAAACTCCATCGTAAAGGATCCCTGCCCGCCGGTAATACTGCGCAGCTCGGCACCGTAGCGAAACAGTTCCGACACGGGAACTTCGGCCTGGATCACCTGCAGCCCTACATCACTACCCATGCCAAGGATGCGCCCGCGTTTGTGATTCAGATCGCCATTGATGTCGCCCAGAAACTGGTCGGGGATCGAGACTTCGACCTTCATGATCGGCTCAAGCAGCACTGGCTTGGCCTTGGACATCCCCTCGCGCAACGCGCGCGACCCGGCGATCTTGAACGCGATTTCCGACGAATCGACGTCGTGGTACGAACCGTCGTAGACCGTAACCTTCAGGTTCACTACCGGGTAGCCCGCGACGGCCCCGCGTTGAGTCCCCTCGACCACCCCCTTCTGCACGGCCGGCACAAAGTTTCCCGGAATCGCGCCCCCGACGATGGCGTTGACGAACCACTCCTCGTCGGAAGGATCCCGTGGCTCGACGCGGAGGAACACCTCCCCGTACTGCCCACGACCGCCGGACTGCTTTCGGTGGCGATAGTGGCCCTCACCCATTCCCGTCACGGTCTCGCGGTACGGCACCTTGGGCGTGTCGAGCAGAACTTCCACATGGCTGCGCTTTCTCATCTTGTCCACGGCCACTTCAAGATGCACGTCGCCTAATCCCGAAAGCACCATCTCGTGGGTCTCATTGTTGTGCTCGATCCTGATCGTGGGATCCTCTTCCGTGAGACGATGCAGGGCCGTGCCGATCTTGTCGTCGTCAGCCTTGGACTTTGCACGGACCGAGAAGGAGGTTGCCGGTGACGGAAATGCGATCGATGCCAGGTGGATCTCCGCGCCCGCCGCGCAGATGACGTCGTTTACTCCCGTATGCTTCAACTTGGCCAGCGCCACGATTTGTCCCGGGGTGGCCGCGGCGACGTTGTCCTGGTTCTTGCCGTTGATCGACAGGCAGGCGCCCAGGCGCTCTTTTGCGCCCTTGGTCGCGTTGAATGTTTCGCCATCTCCCTTCAGGGTGCCGCCGAATATTCGTACAAATGTTAATTGCCCGATGAAGGGATCATTCACCGAACGCCAGACCAATCCCGCGAGCGGGCCGTCCGCGGCGGCATCGATTGGTTTTCCGTCGGCGTCCTTGCGGTCGACTTCGGCGGGCGACGGCAACAGGCGCGAGACCCCGTCGAGTAACTGCTCGAGCCCCTGCCCTTTCAACGGTGCGCAGAAAAACACGGGCACCAGGCCGCCGGTGGCGACGGCATTGCGCAAGCCGGCGGAGATCTCTTCAGCAGTCAACTCCTCGCCTGCGAGAAACTTTTCGATCAGCGTATCATCGGTTTCGGCGGCGAGCTCCAAGAGGCTTCCCTTGATCTCCTCAACTTGCGCAGCGAGATCATCGGGAATATTCTTCCCAAGCAGATCGATGATCGTCCCGTCCGCCGCGGGAAGGTTTACCGGTACACAACGGGCGCCCCAGGTATCCTGAATCTTTTGCAACGCCGCCGCCGCGTCCGTGTTCTCGCGATCAAGACCCGTGATCACGATACCGCGCGCCTTGCCCTCTTTCTCACAGAGATTCCATCCACGGTTGCTGCCCACCTGGATTCCCGAGTGCGCGTCGACCACGATCAAGGCGGCGTCGGAGACACTGCTGGCGGCTACAACCTGCCCGTAGAAATCAGCGTATCCCGGTGTATCGGTATAGAAGATGTGGGTCGCGCTGCCATTCGATTTGTATTCGGCATTGAAAGTGGAGCAATAGATTGATGTTTTTCGTTCGCGCTCCTCATCGGTGTAGTCCGAGACGCTGGTTCCGTCATCGACGGAGCCAAGACGGTCATTGATTCCCATCTTGAAGGCCAGTGCATCCACGAGCGTGGTCTTGCCGCTTCCCGTGTGGCCTAGAAGGACGATGTTCCTGGTGTCAGAGACTGCCGTTTCACTCATCGGTTTATGCTCCTCTCAGTACGCGACGCTATCTATATTTCAACACAGACAGGACGCCGGTCGCGCCTGCCAGGTTCAACATCAACATGCCCCACGAAGCCACGGAATGACCCCGCGCCTGCGCAGAACCTCTTTCTACCCAAAGAGGGGCTCGAGTGCAACGCTTTTGGCGGGTTCTAGACGCTGGACGTCCGTCAGATCAGATATTGACGAACGCCCACACAGCGGCAAGGCTGGCCGTGCCCATGAGGAACCATTTACCAATTATTCTGGCCGTACTGCCCCTGATCACGAGCTGTGGCGAACATCCCGCGATTCCGGTCAACGATCGCCCGGCAAACTGGGCCCAGCCGGTTGAGCTCGACGGTGCGCCAAATCTCCACAAAGTCACCGGGAATCTCTACCGCAGCGCGCAGCCCTCGACCAAGGGCATGCGCAACCTCGAGGCGCTCGGTATTAAGACCGTGATTAACCTGCGCGCAATCCATTCCGATGACGACGAACTGGAAGACACCAAGATGCAGGGAGAGCACATTCGCTTCGCCACGTGGCACCCCGAACAGAATGAAGTTGTCCGCTTCCTCAAACTCGTCAATGACCCCGAAAAGCAGCCCGTGCTCGTGCATTGCCTGCACGGCGCCGACCGCACCGGAACGATGTGCGCAATCTACCGCGTCGTGGTCGAGGACTGGTCGAAGGACGATGCGATCCGCGAGATGAAAGAAGGCGACTACAACTTCCACAGCATCTGGAACAACCTGACGCGCTGGATCGAAGAGCTGGATGTAGAAGCCACGCGCAAGGCAGCCGGGCTCTCCGCGGACACGACCGACTAGCCGCCCGTTGAAAAAGAGGATCTCCTTCGTCGATCCGGTTCGGTGGGGATCGCGTGACCGCGTAGTAACGCGGAACGCGACTCGCACGCGGCACCTCGCTCTACCTTTACGTGTGAACCAGGTAGGGCGAGCTGTCCCCAGCGAGCCGACTGTAACGTCGAGAGTGTTCTTCAACAGACTCCTAGCGCACTTTAATGAAAACTGTGGCCGCACGCAGCGCCTTCATCTTTGCCCTAATCTTTACCATCGTCTTGTCTGCGAAGATTTGGGTAAAGATTATGGTAAAGAGGAGTCTCGCGCAGAGGCCGGACGCAATTCGGACCAGAGGGACCGCGGATAGCGCGGATGGCGTGAGCCACGTTGTGGTGATCAGGAAACGCAACATTAATGGTGGCAACGCCACGCACGTGGGCGCGGATTACTGCTTAACGATGTTGAGTCCGCTTACGAAGCGCGGCGGCATAGGCGCCGTCGGCGCGGCTGTGCGGTGGAAAAGAACTCGCGGTGTTCTCCAACTCCAGCTCCGGGTGCCGCTTGAGCCAGTCGGTGATGAGTCCTTCATTCTCCTCGGGCTCGAGACTGCAGGTGCTGTAGACGAGGAGGCCGCCGGGAGCGAGGAGCGGCACCACCCCTTCGAGCAGCTTGAACTGGAGTTTGAGCACCTCTTGTAGCCGTTCCGGAGAGAAGCGCCAACGTGCGTCAGGACGGCGGCGCAGCACACCCGTGTTGCTGCACGGCACATCGAGCAGGATCTTGTCGAAGGTCTGTCCCTTGAACGATTCGTGCCGGCCAAGTCGCGTCGCGTCAGCGGTGATGACGTCCAACTGGGCGCGCTTGAGACGCGCTCCATTCTGGCTCAGACGCGCGCAACGCGCCTGGTCTGCATCCACGGCAACGACGCGGCCGTTCGCGCCGACACGTCGCGCCATTTCGAGCGCCTTGCCGCCCGGCGCCGCGCACGCATCGAGTATGGTCTCGCCCGCACGCGGATCGAGCAGATCCACGCTTAAGGTCGTGGCCGGATCCTGCACCACGAACTGCCCCTCGTCATATCCCGGGCAGTCGACGACGCGCAAGCCGCGCGGCAGGACCAGGAACTGCTCCGGGCGAAAGGGATGCGGCTCGGCCGGCGTACCGTTCAACTCGAGCTCCTTGAGAAACTCTGTCAGGGATGTCTGATCGAGGTCGACGCGAATCACGGTCGCGGCTGGATGGTTGTTCCACTCGCAGAGGGCTTCGGTATCGTCCGCGCCGTATCTTCGCGTCCAGCGCGTCAGGAGCCCGTCCGGATGCGAGAGGCGAACGCCGACGGATTGCGTGGCCAATGCGGCGCGAAGGTCGTCGCGCTCACGGCCAGTGCGCCGCAATACCGCGTTGATCATGCCCGTGACCGGTCGCGGAAGGGCTCGCTTGGCGGCGATCATCACCTCGTTGACCACGGCGTAGTCAGCGTCCGTTCGCATGTACAGTAACTCGTAGAGCCCAACCAGGAGGAACGATGCCGGCACGTCATCGGGCGGGCGATTCGTGAGGTGGTCCATCACCCAGGCAAGCGTGCGTCGCATGCGGGCCACGCCATACACGAGTTCCATCACGACGGCGCGGTCTTCCTGCACGTCGTCGAGGAGGACATCCGGGAAATGGCCCTCCGTCAACCAGCGCTGCACAATATGGGCCGCTACGGCGCGCGGGCTCTTTGACGATGGTGGTGGCATAGATGGTTTCCTGAGCGCGACAAGGTAGCAGCAGCGGGTTAATCCACCAACGGGAAATGGCAGGCGGCGGACCTCGCCGCGTAACGGGAGCTCAGTTCGGGCATTTCGCTCCGACAAACAGCGTCGGCGCGCGGGCAACGAGGATGAAAGCGGCAACCGGACGGAAACGAGGCCGGGTGCGGAACATTTCCGTCGATCGGCCTCACCGTGCGGTCGCCGTGGACCGCAGGCACAGCGTCAAGCAGTCCGCGCGTATACGGATGAGACGGCGCGGTGAGGATCTCCTCAACGGATCCAGACTCCACGATACGACCCGCGTACATCACGTGCACGATCTCGGCGGCGCGCGCGACGATGCCCAGATTGTGCGTAATCAACAACACTCCCATGGCGTACTTCTTCTGCAGATCGACAAGCAGATCGATGATCTGGGCCTCAATCGTGACGTCCAAAGCCGTGGTCGGCTCATCGGCAACGAGTAGCTTCGGCCGGCATGCGAGCGCCATCGCGATCATGGCGCGCTGTTGCATTCCGCCGCTAAGCTCGTGCGGATAGGCACTCGCCGTGCGCGCCGGATCGTGGATGCCGACATCGCTCAGTAGTCGCTCGACCTCCGCCGTGGCATCCGTACCCGGCTGGTGGAGCTCCACCGCCTCACGGACCTGCGGGCCCACACGAAGCACGGGATTCAGGGATGCCCCGGGCTCCTGGAAGACATAAGCGATGCCACCGCCGCGAAGCCGGCGCAACTCCGCGCCCTTCATCGTTAGAACGTCTTTCCCGTCGAACTCAATCGATCCCCCGGCGAAAAAGGCCGGAGGCTCGGGAAGAAGCCGGCAAAGTGAGAGTGCGGTGACGCTCTTACCGCAGCCACTCTCGCCAACCAAGGCAACCAGCTGCCCCTTGGCAACCGTGAGGCTGATGCCGTCCACAGCTCGAATGGGACGTTCATGGCTTCCGAAGTACGTGCGTAATTCTCGTATCGCTAACATTTTCGGTCTCGCCAAACAGGGCAGTTCATACGCAAACCTGACCAGATTTCTCGCAGGATTGCGAGATCTCAGGCCTCTTGTGCGGCCGATGGATCGTGCTTGTTCCAGATAATTCGTCGTTTTTGATTGTTTGGCATCCGCTCTGCCATGCTAAAACATTAGCATTGGAAGACAAGGATGGGTCATGCACAGAATGCACACACGAAAATCAGGGTTTACGGTGCTCGAAATCATGGCGGTAGTGGCCATAATCGGCCTGCTCTCGGCCTTAGCCATGCCGGCATTTATACAGTCGCGGCGAAAGGTGCAGAACACCCGCTTCATCAACGACCTGCGCGTGGCGTCGGCCGCTTTCGAGCAACGCGCGATCGCCACGGGAGTGTTTCCTCGGACGGCTTTATATTCCTGACCGGGATGTGATCTGAAAGTCCCCCATACCCATTCAATCCTAAAACAAGTCTTCCTCCTCGTCCTCATCAGCTTCGCCCTCGAAGGGCTCGGTGGTCAGCTTGCCGCTCTTCTCGACGAGCATTTCGATCTTCTTCTCCACCTCGTTCAATTTACCGCCGCATGATTTGACGAGGGTTTGCCCCTCTTCAAAGTGCGCCATCAGCTTTTCCAGGCCGAGGTCGCCGCTCTCCATTTCTTCGACGATCTTCTCAAGCCGCTCGAGTGATTTCTCGAAGCTTTGCGGCTTTGCGGAATCCTGCTCAGTCTTTTTCTTCGCCGTCATATCCTTCCAGCACCTCCGATTCAATCGTCCCGCGCGCAACACGGGTCACCATCCTTTGGCCACGCTTCACCTTACGCCCGTCCCGAATAATCTCACCCCTGGCGTCCTGCGTCACGCTATACCCGCGCTGTAACACCTCCAACGGATTCATCGCCTTGAGTTGCAGAGCTAGGCGTTTCACGTCCTGCGATGCGGACCGTTGGGCCGTTCGAATCGCGTGCCCGGCGCGCAGCGTTGCGTCATCGATTCGTTGCTGAGCCTCTCGAACCCGGCCCTCGCAGTGGTGCGCCATGCGCATGCGATGCCCATCGATCCGCTGCCGGTACTGCGCCACGAGGCGCTGCGGCTCTCGAAAAACGTAACTCCCCGCGGCGGCCCGGAGACGGCCGCGCGCGTCAAGCAGGCTTTCGCGCAGGCACATCGCAAGCCTGCGCGAAATCTGTTGCAGGCCCTGTTCGATCGCGTCCTTCCGATCCACGACGATTTCGGCGGCGGCCGATGGTGTCGGCGCGCGCACGTCCGCCACCAGATCGCTAATCGTGAAATCGATCTCGTGCCCGACTGCGGAAATCACCGGAACATCCGACCGGGCGATCGCCCGCGCTACGGGTTCCTCGTTGAACGCCCACAGATCTTCGAGACTGCCGCCGCCACGGCCGACGATCATAACGTCAATGCCCCCAAGACGGTTCAGCGCGTCAATCGCCGCCGCTACCTCTTCGGCGGCGCCTTCCCCCTGCACCTTGACCGGCGCCACCACGACCTGAAGATTTGGAAACCGTCGACTGATGACCTTCAGGATGTCGCGAATTGCTGCGCCCGTCGGGGACGTGACGACGCCGATCCGGCGTGGAAGCGCCGGAAGTGCCTTCTTTCTCGCATCATCAAAGAGCCCTTCCTTAAAGAGCTTCTGCTTGAGCTTCTCGAAGGCCGCCTTGAGGGCCCCCTCGCCACCTTCCTCCATGTGCCGCACGACGAGCTGGTACTGCCCGCTGCGCTCGTAGACGCTAACCTGTCCATGCGCCTCGACTTGCACACCGTCGGCCGGGGTAAATTTCAGTGAATACTGGTCGCCGCGGAACATGACGGCACTGATCTGTGCCGACTCGTCCTTGATCGTGAAGTAGATGTGGCCGGAAGAGGGGCGCCGAACGTTCGAGATCTCGCCCTCGATCCAGACCATCCCGACGTCCCGCTCAAGGGTCCGCTTGATCAGGCGGGTCAGTTCGCCGACGCCGAATATCTTTCGCTCTTCGGATGCGCCCATGGTCCTAGTCCCGGCCAATCCGTTCGCGGACCCGCTTGATGCTGGATGCGCGGCCGGTGGTCTCGTCGATCTTCACAAGCACCCCCTCGAGGGCCACGTCGTCTTCCGCCACGTTGAAGCGCTGCGGCATTCCGGTCAGGAATCTCTCGACGACCGGCTTCCATTCCCGGCCAATCACCGAGTCTTTGGCGCCGGTCATACCCACGTCGGTGATATAGGCCGTCCCCCCGGGGAGAATAGTTTCATCCGAGGTCTGCACGTGGGTATGCGTCCCGGTGACCGAGGTCACACGCCCGTCGAGATAACGCCCCATGGCAATCTTCTCCGACGTCGCTTCGGCGTGCATGTCCACCAGGGTAACGCGGCTGAGGTTCTTCTTGTCGAGGAGTTGGTCGACGGTGCGGAAGGGACAGTCGGCGGAGTCCATGAAGACCCGTCCGATCAGGTTGATCACCGTGATGTTTCCCTTCTCGGTGGGCACCGTTACGATCCCCTTTCCGGGACAGTCCGGCGCGAAGTTTGCAGGACGAATCAGGCGCGGCTCGGAATCGATCTCGCCCACGATCTGCTTCTGCCGCCACGTATGATCGCCCAACGTAATCACGTCCGCGCCCGCAGCGAGCAGTTCCGTAGCCAATGCCAGCGTGATGCCGCTGCCACCCGCCGCGTTCTCGCCGTTGACGATGATGACGTCGGCCTTGCCTTTGTGCTTATAGCGCGTCGCGACGTTCCCGAAGGCGCGCCTTCCGGGCGCCCCGACGATGTCGCCAACTATGAGAACGCTGAGCATTCTTCACCTAGCGCGCGTACTCGACGCTGCGCGTCTCGCGGATCACGATCACTCGCACCTGCCCCGGATATTGAACATCCGACTCGATCTTGCTGCTGATCTCGCGGGCGAGCAATATCGCACGGTCGTCATCCAGTTCCTCCGGCTTCACGATCACGCGCAGTTCGCGACCGGCATAGATGGCATACGACGTCTGCACGCCGTCGAACGCATTCGCTATACTCTCCAACTGCTCCAGGCGCTTGATATAGGCCTGTGTCGTCTCCGCGCGCGCTCCGGGACGAGCCCCCGAGATTGCATCCGCCGTGGACGCAAGCACGGAGTAGAGGCTCTGCGAATCGACCTCGTTGTGATGTGCGGCGACGCCGTTCGCCACCAGTTCAGGCTCACCATGCCGTGTCAAGAGGTCTCCGCCAACGATGGCGTGCGGCCCGTCGACCTCGTGCGTCATGGCCTTGCCGATGTCATGGAACAATCCCACACGCCGGGCCACAAGTGGATCGAGCCCCAGTTCCGAGGCCATCGTCGCCATGATGTGCGCGACTTCCACAGAGTGGTCGAGAATGTTCTGCGCGTAGCTGCTCCGGAATTTCAGCCGGCCCAGCACCTTGATCACTTCGGAATCTACGCCGTGCACACCGGCCGCGTGCGCGGCGTCTTCGCCCGCCCTGCGGATGACGTCATCCATCTCCTTTCGAACCCTATCCACCATCTCCTCGATGCTCCCAGGATGAATACGCCCGTCGGCAATCAGACGCTCCAGCGATTGTTTCGCAATCTCCCGGCGAACCGGATCGTAGGCGGAGATAACCACGGCCTCGGGGGTGTCATCCACGAGGATCGTCGCCCCCGTGGCCGCCTCGAGCGCGCGGATATTACGGCCATTCTTGCCGATGATCCTCCCCTTCATTTCGTCGTTGGGGAGCGCCACATTGCTGCTCATGATCTCGTTGACGTGAGCCGCAACGTAACGCTGGACGGCTGTCGCGACGACTTTCTGCGCGTCCTTCTCGGACGTTTCGCGCGCCTCAGCGTAGCGGCGGCGGACGAGCCCGCCCATTTCGGCATCCAACTGCGAGTCGAGCAGCGCCAGGAGTTCCCGCTTGGCCTCCTCGCGCGTCAGGTTCGCGGCATGCTGAAGGCGCTTGCTGTAGTCCACCTTGAGCAAGTCCAGCTCCGCGCTGCGTTTATCAAACGCGCCCAGCTTGTCGTCGAAAGCCTGCAGCTTTTCTTCGAGCGTGCGCTCCTTCTTGTCGATCATGGCAACTTTTCGCTCGAGATTCGTTTCGCGCTGCAGGATTCTCTCGTCGAGATCCTTCAACTCCTGGCGGCGGTCCGTCAGGGTCTGTTCGAACTCCTGGCGTGCATTGAGGACTTCGGTCCGGGCCTGGACTTCCGCTCCTTTGACCATGGCTTCGGCGTCGCGCTTGGCTTCTCTCAGCAGACCGCGAGCCAGGCTCTTAATGCCAAGCGCGCTGTAGGTCGACTGCAAGGCCTGCACGAGGTATCCGAAAGCAAAGCAGGCGATGCCCACTACGGTGGATACTACGAGAATCGCGTTCATTGGTTTCCTCCTTCGTAAGAGATCTCTCGGTCATGAACACAGCGGATCACTCCACCGACTTCCGTGCCGTCGGCGGGCGGGGTACTCACTATAAAATCAAGACGAACGTCCGATTCATGCATCGGCACGTCCTCGACGATTTGAAAATCAAAACCGAGTCCGGTCGTGGCGCCGATCGAATCGGCGTACCGCTTGAGCAACCGATCGATATACCCCTTACCGTGCCCCAATCGGGCTCCGGTCGTATCGAAGGCCACACCCGGCACGATGGCGAGGTCGATGAACTCCCCGTCAATCCACTCTGGGGATACGGGCTCTGGAACCTGGAACGGCCCGCGTGCGATCGGCGTGTCGACCTCGATGCCGCAGAAGCGGTAGGCTTTCGACTCGCGATCGAAGGCTGGAACCCGCACACGTTTCCCCGTCGCATGCGCGGCTTCAATGATGCGGGAGGTCTGAACTTCATCAGGCAAGGCGATATAGCAGGCCACCGAGCGGGCGCTCTCGAACTCGGCCCATTCGATCACGGCGCTCTGCACACGATCGCTTTCGCGCGTGATCCAATCGGGGGCCAGAACGGATCGTCGCTGACTCATGCGCGCGCGAATCGACGCTTTGGTCTCACTCATCGGTCGTCTCCCGGGACTCCGCAAGGCGTGCCATGCGCCTGGAGATCGTCTCCTCGTAGCCCTGGTCCGTGGGCTCGTAATAAATCGCCGAGGTGGGAACGTACTCCTGCTCGACGTAATGATCTGCGTAGTCGTGCGGATAGACATAGCCACCGTGGCCCAGCCGCTCCGCGCCCTGGTAAGCGGTGCCCCGTAGCGCCTTCGGCACGGGGAGGACCCGTCCGGCATTGATGTCGGCCATCGCCTTGTCGATGCCCTTGTAGGAGGCGTTGCTCTTGGGTGCCGTGGCGAGGTAGGTCGTGGCCTGCGCAAGGGTGATACGCGCTTCCGGCATGCCGACAAAATCGGCAGCGCTCATCGCGGCGACGGCCACGGTCAAGCCGCGTGGATCGGCATTGCCGATATCTTCGGATGCCAGGATTACGAGGCGGCGCGCAATGAAGCGCGGATCTTCCCCGGCCGTCAGCATCTTCGCCAGCCAGTACAGGGCTGCGTCCGGATCGGAGCCGCGCACGCTCTTAATGAAGGCGGAAATCGTGTCGTAATGCCCATCCTCGTCGTGGTCATACACGACGGCCTTCTTCTGAATCGAATCCTCCGCAACCGCCCGCGTAATGTGCCGTGTCCCGTCGTCGGCGGCGGGTGTGGTCAGCGCCGCGATCTCAAGGGCGTTCAAAGCGCGGCGCGCGTCCCCTTCGCAACCCCTTGCCAGGTGGAGCAGGGCGTCATCATCGGCCGTGACGTTCATGGGCCCAAGCCCTCGTTCGTGATCGAGAGCGCGGCGCAGCACCGCCACGATCGCCTCCTCCGAGAGCGGTTCCAATTGAACCACGAGCGACCGCGATGTGAGCGGCGAGTTGACGAAGAAAAACGGATTGTGCGTCGTCGCGCCGATCAGAGTGACGGTCCCCTCCTCAACATGGGGCAACAAGACGTCTTGCTGGGACTTATTGAAGCGATGAATCTCGTCAATAAACAGGATCGTTTCCGTCTGATTCATCCGGCGCCGGTCGCGGGCGCCCTCGAGGTGTGCGCGCAGGGTGGACACATTGGCGAGGACGCCGCTTGCGCGCTCGAAGAACTTATTGGTCACGCGCGCGATGACTTCTGCGAGCGTGGTCTTACCGCAGCCGGGAGGTCCGTACAGGATGGTGCTGCCGAGCCGATCGGCCTCGATCGCACGGCGCAGCAGCTTGCCGGGGCCTACGACGTGCTCCTGGCCAACGATCTCTTCGAGGGTGGCGGGGCGGACGCGAGCCGCGAGTGGCATGGATGCCGGACTGGCCGAAACGTCGAGGTCTTCGGCAAAGAGGTCCAAGTTGTCCATCGCGCACCTTTCTCTCGCGAAAAAGGCGATACCCCGCCCTGTCGTAAAGGCACAATCTCCGTTCCTCGCGTTTGAGGTGGGTGCTCTTGCGCTCGGTTTCCACGTCCCTTAACCATGAGGGCGTGTGGTCCCCAACCGCTTCGAACTCCCAATACAGAGACAATTAATGGGACAGAGACAGTATGCCTAATTCACGAACAAGGCAGGGCAAACCTCAGAACAATATTGACCTGTAGATAAATGGGCGAAGTTGTCTGTGATGAACACATTGCGCCGGTACCGCTGAACTCGTACGCATCTTGCCATACCCGGCGCTCAGGATTGATTTTACCGTGAACTGTGGTGTAGGCGCCGACGGCGACCGCAATGGCCTTCCGTGAGGCGCATCTATAAGTATCAATGTCCGAACGCCCACCACGCGATCGAACAGTTCAATAGACAACTCAACCAGTACTCTATAACAGATCAAAGCGAGCATGTTCTGCCTTGCTTCGTTTTCAGTCGTTCCTAATCAGTTTCCACGTATTTCCGCGTTCAGTGCATTCACCACCGCATTCATAAGCGCAGCGTGAAACGCATTGACCGCTTCGTCCGTCAACGTTGTTTCCAACGATTGATAGGCGAGAGAGTAGGCGACGCTCTTCTTGCACTCTCCAACTCCCTTTCCTGTATAGATATCAAATAAGTGCACGTCTGTCAACTCCGCCGGCGCTGAATCGTGGATGACGCGAAGCACATCTTCGTGACGAACAGACTGATCAACGATGATCGCCATATCCCGCAAGACGGACGGATAGATCGGCACTGAATTCAGCTTCGGGAGTTCGAAAACATGCGTCAGCAGAGGCTGAATCGCAATTTCGAGAATCGCGACCGGATCGGACATACGCCACGCTTCGCCGATGGCGCGAGACAAAATCCCGCATTGGCCACAGCAGGCACCCTCGATCATGACATCAACCGCGAACCCCTCTTCAAACACCGGGTGCGCCGTATCGCGAACCTGCACGTCGCGAACGTGCATCGCTCGGCACAAGCTTTCGACCAGTCCCTTCATCCACAGGAACATTTCGTCGCTCTCGACAGGACGCGCCACATCCAGGCACCCACGGCCGATGCGCCCCATCATGCCGACCGCGAGGCGATCCTGCTCGTTCGGCAATCCATCGGACCCCTTGTAGAAAACACGTCCGCACTCAAACAGTGCCGCCGACTCGGTCTGCCGGGCCCGATTGCGGCCCAGCGTCTCGACCATCTGGGGCGTGAGGCGGTTTCGCATGACGGCTTGGTCCTGGCTGATCGGATTTGGTAATACCACGCGCGCGTCACGATCCCCGGTGCCGAAGCGATCGAGCGCGCCTCCGGAGAGAAAGCTGTAGTTCATCACTTCGTTGAGTCCCAAGCCGACCAGTTGCGAGCGGAGTTCGGCTCGCGCCCGTGTCCCCGCGTCGTCCGCTGCCTCGATCAGCGTGGAGCGCGGAGTCGGCGCCGGAATTCGATCGAGCCCGTAGATGCGAGCGACTTCTTCGATCACGTCGGCCTCGATCTCCAAGTCGACGCGGAAGGTGGGGACCTCAACCACCAAAGCGCCGTCGGCGCCGGCTTCCACCGGTAGCTCAAGCGACGTCAGGATCTCACGGATCTCCTCATCCCCAACCTCAACCCCCATCAGGTCGCGCACTCGATTGGGCCGACACGCGATGCGACGAGCAGCGGGCTTGGTCGGCCATTGATCGATGGCCCCGGCACCCAGGCGTGCCCCGGCATGCTCGATCATCAACGCGGCCGCGCGACGGCTGGCCCAATCGACCTGCGCGACGTCCACGCCCCGTTCAAAGCGATACGATGACTCGGTCGACAGGCCCAGCACGCGAGCCGTACGTCGAATGCCGGAGGGATCAAAGTACGCACTTTCGAGAAGAATGTCGGTCGTGCTCGGCTGAATCTCGCTGCTGCTTCCGCCCATGATGCCGGCCAGCGCCACCGGGTTGGATGCGTCGGCGATCACGAGAATGTCGTCGGTCAGCTTGCGGTCCACACCGTCCAACGTCTGGATCGACTCGCCGGGTTGCGCGCGGCGCACCACGATACGTCCTTCGGTCAACCGGGATTGGTCAAACGCATGCAGCGGTTGCCCACATTCAAGCAAGACGTAATTCGTGATATCGACAAGGTTGTTGATGGAGCGCACGCCGCACAATTCCAGGCGGCGCTGCATCCAATCCGGGGCAGGCGCCACGATCGCGTTCTGCAAGACCCGGGCGCTGTAGCGCGCGCAGCGTTCGGGGTCCTGGAGTTCCACACTCGTCAAGGATTCGACGGCGGGTCCCGTCTCCGCGAGACGCACCTCGGGGATACGGAGCGGGTTCCGAACCAGGGCCGAGACTTCGCGCGCGATGCCGATGATGCTGAGACAATCCGGTCGATTGGGGGTCACCTCAATCGTCAGGACGACCTCACCATCGATTTCGTCGATGGCTTCAACTTCCGATCCGCTGAACGTCAGGCGGTCCGCCAGCGCCTCCGTCGAGCCGTCGAAATCGACGTAGTCCTGGAGCCAGCTGAGGAGAAGTTTCATAAGAATCAGGAGAATTGGGAGAGGAAGCGCACATCGTTGTCGTAAAGATGCCGAATATCCTGGATGCCGTACTTGATCATGGCAATTCGCTCGACGCCCATGCCGAAAGCATAGCCGGTGAACGCTTCGGCGTCGTATCCGACGTTTTCGAATACTCGCGGGTCAACCATCCCCGCGCCGGATATCTCGATCCAACCGCTGTTCTTGCACACGCGGCATCCCGATCCTTTGCAGATGTGGCACGAGAAATCGTATTCGACGCTCGGCTCCGTGAAGGGAAAGAAGTGCGGACGGAACCGAACCTGCACGCCGGGCCCCATGAGCCGGTGAGCGAAGTAGGTGATATCTCCTTTCAGATCCGCCAGGGACACCTTGCGATCCACGTAGAGGCCCTCAACCTGGTGGAAATTGGCGCTGTGGGTGGCATCGGACGTATCGCGCCGATAACAGCGGCCTGGCGCGATGATGCGGATGGGCGGCGGGGTGCTCTCCATGACGCGCACCTGGACGGTTGACGTCTGGGTGCGCAGAAGATCGCCATTGTCGAGATAGAAGGTGTCGTGCGCGTCACGCGAGGGATGATCGCCGGGCGTGTTCAGGGCGTCGAAATTGTTGTGCTCGGAATCGATGTCCGGGCCATCAGCGACGGTGAAGCCCATGCTGCGGAAAATAGCAGTGATGTCGTCAATCACGATCGAGATGGGATGCCGCGAACCGCGGGAAGGCCACTGTCCCGGGAGGCTGGTATCCATGCGCGATGGGGTCCGCACGGTGTCCCCGGATTCGGACTCGGACGCCTTCGATTCAAGCGCCGAACTGAGTTCCTGGCGGAAAAGGTTCGCCTGCT
Source organism: Verrucomicrobiota bacterium (assembly GCA_027623315.1). GTDB lineage: Bacteria > Verrucomicrobiota > Kiritimatiellia > CAJWTS01 > CAJWTS01 > JAQBYD01. Next base: position 21,981 of record JAQBYD010000036.1, read on the forward strand.
TTCCCATCTCGGACCGTTCGACCGGATCGGCGTCCTTGAGGCTCTTCATAATGGCGGGCAAGGCCCCTTTGCGGCCGAGATAGCGGACCCGGATAGCCTCGATGTCCTGCGGCGACGTGGCGTCGCGAGCCTCGGCGAGTGCCTGGGCCTTCAATGCAATGATCTCGGCAGCGTTCATGGGGACGCGCGATTAAAGGCCAGTGGCCTGCGCGGCGTCAATCGGAATCGGACCCACCGCGGTCGGGCCGCGGTTACGAGCCGGCGTGCGGCCTGGCTTGCTCCACGATCACACCAAACCCGTCGGGATCGTGAATCGCGATTTCGGACAGCATTTTGCGATTGAGGTCGATGTTCGCCTTCAGCAGGCCTTCCATGAAACGGCTGTAGGTGATCTCATGCGCGCGGCACGCCGCGGAAATTCGTGCAATCCAGAGACTGCGATAGTTACGCTTCTTCTGCTTTCGATGCGTATACGCCATGCTCATGGCACGGTCTACGGCATCGCTGGCCTGACGAAAAAGTTTACTGCGGGATCCGTAGAATCCCTTCGCCTGCCGAAGCGTGCGGCGCTTGCGGCGGTGTGATGCTGGTGCGTTGGTGGCTCTTGGCATGCTCGTCCCCTAGATCATCTTCTCAATGCGCTTCTGCTCGCATTTCGCGAGGGTATCCCCGCTGCGCAATCGACGTTTGCGTTTGGTCGATTTCGAAGCATTTAGATGCCCTGAGCCAGCCTTCGTAAACTTAAACTTCCCGGTGGCGGTTCGACGAAAGCGCTTGGCAGCGGTTTTACTGGTTTTCTGTTTTGGCATTGTCGCTCCCGCGAAACGCTCCGTAAATTACTCGTGGGCACGATAATGGTCTGCCCCGGATTTGGAAACAAGCCGCATAAGTTAACGAAGCCGCAGACAGGCGTCCAGCTAATTTTGAGAAAAGTTCGCTGGGCGGCGCCTGGCTGCAGAATACGGCCGCCCGCAAAGGCGGGCTCGGCCTGAAACGCCGCCAGAACCGCCAGAGGTCGGCCGTGGAGAGTCCTTAAGCGCTTTTCGCTGCGGCCTCAACCTCGGCTGCCGGAGCGTCCGCAACCGGTGCCGACGCCTCTTTGGGTGCAGCCTCTGGTGCCGATGCCGTTTCCGGGGCCTTCGCCGGGGCCTTCGCCGGGGCCTTCGCCGGGGTCTTCGCCGGGGCCTCGGCCGGGGGCTGCGCTGGTGCCTTCGCGAGTCCTTCTTCGGGCGCCTTTTTCGGAGCCTTCTCCTGGCGGCCCTTGACCGGTATCTTCGCGGCGCGCGGCGCGATCATCGAGACGATATGCCGTCCGACGAGCTTCGGAGACATATCGACCGAGGCGAGCTCCCCGCAATCGGAGATCACGCGTTCGATCAACTTGAATCCGAGATCACGGTGCGCATTCTCCCGCCCGCGAAACATGAGCGACACCTTCACTTTGTGTCCCTTGGTCACGAACTCGACGATGCGACTCAGCTTGGTCTGGTAGTCATGCTCCTCGACATTGGAGTGGAACTTGATCTCCTTGACCGCATGCGAGTGCTGCTGCTTGCGCGAAGACTTGGTCTTGCGGTTTAAATCATAGAGATACTTGCCATGATCCATGATCCGGCAGACCGGCGGCCTGGCGGTGGGTGATATCTCCACGAGATCCAGTCCGGATAACCGGGCCTTCTTGAGCGCGTCGGACGTCTTCATGACTCCGAGCATCTCGCCGTCGGAACCAACACAACGCACCTCGGGTACCCGGATGCGATTATTTACTCTGGTGAAGTTACGAATAGCCTCTCTCCTTATTTATTTTTCTTCCTGTGAGTCACCCGGCGCTTCTTGTGCTTTCAAATGCACAAGAAGATCGTCGAGTGACATCGCTCCACGGTCACCCTCTGTTCGCAACCGCACCGACACGGTGGTCGATTCTACTTCCTTCGGGCCACAGATCAGCATGACAGGTACTTTATCCAGTTGCGCACGCCGAATCTTGGCCCCTATTTTCTCTGAATTCCGGTCGATATCCACGCGGAAGCCCTCGTCGTCGAGCTGCTTCTGGACCGCTTCGGCGTATGCCACCTGGTGATCCGTCAACGGCAGAAGGCGCACCTGCTCGGGTGCCAGCCAGAACGGAAAGGCGCCGGCGAAATGCTCAATCAGAACCCCGAAGAAACGCTCCAGGCTGCCCAGCAGCGCGCGGTGGACCATGTAGGGCTGATGCGGCTGTCCATCCTCGGCAATGTAGGACAGGTCGAACCGCTCGGGCAGATTAAAGTCGAACTGCACGGTGCTCATCTGCCACTCGCGTCCGATGGCGTCGCGGACCTTGAGATCGATCTTGGGGCCGTAGAATGCTCCGCCGCCGGGGTCGACCTCGTAGCTGATGCCCTCGGCCTTGAGCGCGTTCTCGAGAGACGCTGTCGCCTGCGCCCATTTATCGTCCTCACCCACGGCCTTCTCCGGACGCGTGGCAAGATAGGCGGTAATATCCTCAAATTCGAAAGCGCGCCATATGCGCTGGGCGAAGCGGACCACCTCGCGAATCTCATCCTCGACCGTCTCGGGGGTACAGAAGATATGCGAGTCGTCCTGGGTGAATCCACGCACGCGGAAGAGGCCGTGTAGCACGCCCGCTTTCTCGTAGCGGTAGACGGCGCCCAGTTCGGCGTAGCGCAGGGGAAGGTCGCGATACGAGCGCATGTGGGATTTATAGACCTGGATGTGAAAGGGGCAGTTCATCGGTTTGACGTAGTACTCGGTGTCGTCAAACTCCATCGGCGAGTACATCATCTCCTTGTACAACGCCAGGTGCCCGGACTTCTCCCATAGCTTGGCCTGCCCGATGTGCGGCGTGTAGAGCAGGTGGTATCCTGCCTTGAAGTGTTCGCGCTTCCAGAAGTCTTCCACAATCGATCGAATACGTGCGCCGCGCGGATGCCAGTGCACGAGCCCGCCGCCCACATCTTCCTGGATGCTGAACAGGTCGAGATCCTTGCCGATTCGGCGATGGTCACGTTGCTTCGCCTCTTCGATCTGCTTGAGCTGGACCTTGAGCTGCTTGTCGTTCTGCGATGCCGTCCCGTAGATGCGCTGCAGCATGGGGTTCGTCTCCTTGCCGCGGTAGTACGATCCGGCCACAGACAACAGCTTGAACGCTTTCACGCGCCCGGTACTCTCAACATGCGGTCCCCGGCACAGATCGGTGAAATCACCGCAGGTGTAGAACGTGATGGCCTCGCCCTCGGGGATATCGGCAAGGCGCTCGACCTTGTAGGTCTGTCCCCGTTCGCGGAGCCACGCCTCGGCTTCCTCGCGCTGCATCTCCTTACACTCGAAAGGAACATCCTCGGTCATGATCGCGTGCATTTCTTTCTCGATGCGATCGAAGTCCTCCGGCGCCAGGCGGTCCGCGAGATCAAAATCGTAGTAGAAGCCGCTCTCGGTCGGAGGGCCAATGTCGAGGCGCACGTCCTTGAAGACACGGCACACCGCCGCGGCCATCACATGGGCGGCGCTATGGCGCAGGGCGTAAAGCTCCGACGAGGTATAGGATGAGTTCCGAGTTGCCATTAGCAACAGGAAGGAAACGAACGCTGGTCAGTGGAATTCATATACCGATGCGGCCTAGCAGGAAGTCGTCCGTCCCCTACGGACGCACGGCAGCATCGTCGTTCCACCTGATTCGGTTACATGGTTGCATTGTCATCGAAATATCTTTAACCAGCTTTAATCGATGATTTTAGGTCAAATGTGCGTAAGAAGTCAATGGGAAATTATCCGGCGAAGGAGTCCGCCGGAACACCGGGCACATCGACTTCGACCATGAACAGGCCGCCGGCGTGCGGGTACTTGCCCCGCGTCTCTTCGTCTAATTGGTGAGCTGCCGAGGTGATGTACATGTGCTTGAGATCCGGGCCTCCGAATGCGGGCGCTGTCGTCTGAGGCGATGGCACATCAATTTGCTGAAGTTTTTCGCCGGTCTTCGGATTGAAGCGGTTGACGCGCGCCCCACCCCAATGCGCCACCCAGATCATGTCCTCGGCGTCGATGGCCATGCCGTCCGGCCAGCATTCCTCCTCGGCTATGGTTACCGCGACACGATGGTTCGACAGGTTGCCGGTGTCGATATCGTAGTCATATGCATCGACCTTAAAGGTGGGCGTGTCGATGTAGTACATCGTCTTGTGATCCGAGGTCCATACGATGCCGTTGGGAATCGTGAGGTTGTCGAGTTTGGCCGATGCGGTCAGGTCCGCCTCCAGCGCATAGAGAGTTCCCGTCGCCTGATCCTCCGAGCCGGCCAGCGAGCCGGCCCAGAAGCGCCCCGCCGGATCACACTTCCCGTCATTGAATCGCATATTCGGCTTCGGCTCCGGATTCGACACGACCTCGACCGCCTCGGTCTCGAGATCCAGCGTCGCGAACCCGCTCTCCACCGCGAGCATCAGCCCGCCCGATTGACGTCGCACAACCGTTCCCGGCATCTGGTCGACCTCGATTGAGCGGTTCGATCCGTCAGCCGGATTATACACGTGCACCAGGTGGCCGTGGATGTCGATCCAGTACAGAACTTGATCGTCAACACTCCAGATCGGCCCTTCACCCAGGGCTGACTTTGAATCAAGAACGAGTTCCGCTGTGCTGGTCATGGGTTTGCCTCTCCTTTATGATGCTCGCTTTGAAAGCTTTTGCAAGGTCTGCGCGATCCGCCGAGATTCGGTATCACCGAGCCGTCCGAGACCATATCGACAAAGATAGTAGTTGGAAATCAAAAAATCGATGTCGGCCGCGAACTCCGGCAGCTGGCCGCCTATGCGCACGGCAAACTCACGCGGGGTCTCGCCCGGCTGTCTGCGGTATCCGCGCCTTTGAACCTTGGACAGGAAACGCCGGTAAAACAGCGGGGCCCGGTCTATGGCGCCGCGCTTGCGCCCGAGTTTACGCGGGAGCGCCCGGAATGCCAGGACGCAGAGCGCGCCGACAACGATGAGCCCCCCGGCGACAGCCACCAGCAAACCGGCCGGCTTCCCGGCACGCGAACCTCCACGCCTTCGATCCAGAGCGTTCCTCCAGCGATGGATCCATTCGCCCGAGCGAACCTGCGCGCGCATGCTGCGGATGTGCGACAACAATCCGCCCGCAATTCGCTGCTGATCCTCGACCGTGTAGTTGACGATATGGTTATACCAGCGCAACTCGATCCATTCGTAAAAATGACGCAGGCCCTCGAAGCGAACTGCCCGGAATCCGCCCGCGGAGGCGTCGGGAGGAGTGGGATCGAAGGACAACCATCCGTAGGACGGGAAATAGACCTCGATCCAGGTGTGTGCATGGCGTTCGCGAACGCTGATGTAGTTGCCATAACGGTTCCAATCCCCACCTCGAAACCCGGAGACGAGTCGGGCCGGCACTCCGGCAGCGCGCAACAGGAGCGCGGTCGCGGACGCAAAATACTCACAGTGTCCAAACGGCTTCTCAAACAGAAAACTCTCGACCGGGTTCGAGCCCTGCCGGGGAACGTCCAGCGTGTAGTCGCACTGCGACATGACATGCTGCATGACGGACTGCACCCGATCGTAGTCGCTGCCGGCATCCGCCACCAGGCTCCTCGCAAGGCTATGAAATCGCTCGGAGAATTCGGGAAGCTGCAAGTAGGCATCGACTTCGATTTCGCCGGAATCCGCGCTTCGCGGCATCGTGCGCAGTTCCACGGGGCTCGGGCGCGGGACATAGGAGTACGTCGTGTAGGTTCTCTCGGTCTCCATCCCGCCGTCGAAGTGCATGCCGCCGTAGGCATCCACAGCGATCGCCGGCCCGAAGCTCGATGGCGAAAGCCCGCGCTGAAGGACCTGCTCCACCTGTTCGGGCCTCCAGGCGATCATCTCAGCACGCGGCGTGGCAAAGACAACGTCTGTGTCGAGGTGTTCCAGTTGAATCCGCTGCTTGATCAAGCCGCCATCGCGTCGCGGGGCGAACCGAACCACGCCGGTGACCCGACTCACGATCGAGCGCTTGGACTTTTCATGACGGCGCATCCATTCACTACCGTCGTAAAGGTCAAAGATGAGTCCGCGCCAATAGAGCAGATCGCTGTCGTACGTCACACCGGGCTCCGGGAAGACCCGCATCGCCAGCGCGTCGCTGTTCTTGATCTCTCCGAAGCTGCTCAGGTCCACCTGCTCCGAGAATCCGGAGACGGCGTCACCGTGTTGCGATCCACGCGTCATGAAGCCAAGGCTCACGCGTGGAAAGAGGAAGAAGATCCCAAGGGTGTGCGCCAGGAGGGCCAGGCTCAATACCGCGGTCACGACGAAGAGTCGGCCACCCACCACATCGCGCGACCGCAGGACGCGTACAACGCGCTCATCCTGAATGTCGGCACTTTGCTTGAGCCGCAGCTTCTCCGGCCCGAGGTAGGCATCCTCCATGCGCGCCTTCAGCGTGTAAAGTGTCAGGCACCATGGGGCGAGCACGATGAAAAGCAGGAACGGTACGAGAAAGACGGTGGCGATCGTGAGCATCGTCGTCAGAATCAGGTGCGAAAGGGCCAGCGTATAGATCTGGAAATAGTCCCGGTTGCGGCGTGCCGTCAGGATCTTGAGGACCTGCAGGTAGACGGTGAAAACGACGACGTCGGCGATAAGGTCACGGCCAAACATGACGTAGTCCGCGATCACGCACAGAAAGACGATCGTGGATACCGCGTTCACCATGTGGCGTGATATCGAGGAGAGAACTCGCAGCGTCGGCGGATACTCCATGAATACCATCGCGGCGACCGGAACGATCAGCACAACCGGATGCAGAAATCGGGCCAAACACAGCGAACCCATCCCGACCAGAATAAGGCTGTAGTTCGATAGCCGAAATAGTTGGACGAACGTCATGCCGGGGCGCCATCCGCAAACACGAGCCGGTCATACATCGATGCGTCAACCCGCTCGCGCGGCAGCTCGCTCAGACCGATCACGGCGTCTTCGACACGGCTGAGCCTCCCCGCGGAGCGGGGCGCCGCGTGCGGTTGCTCCTGGTCAAACACCGCAAGCACGGTCAGATAGAAATCAAGATAACCCGAGCCCGAGGATTCGACGGGTGAGCCATTGATCATCAGCCCGACCTCGCGGTTCTTGCGAATCGAATGGACCAGCATCGTCGCCAGCGCCGATACGGTTCGCTCGCGCTTGCCCAGCGCTTCGGTCCCGGCAGGCGGACCGGGGTCAACGATAAGATTGAAGAGAATCCGCGGCGTCTTCTCGCGCTCGAACTCGCGGATCATCCACGCTCCAACCTTGGCAACCGAGGGCCAGTGGATTCTGCGCATGTCGTCGCCGTAAACGTATTCGCGCACGCCGTACGGATTCACGCCGTGGCCGCGGTGGCCGGAAAGGAAATCACCGTCGCGGCTGGCCGCGGCGCCAATCTCCAGCGCGCTCTCGTCGAGCTGGGGGTAGACGATACGTTCGCAATCCAGATGAATCGGTATGAATTTTTCGATCAGTCCGAACGGGTAGGATGCGCTCAGCATGAACCCCGGAACCGCCACGCGGCCGCGGTGTTCGAAGCGCACCGAGTGCACGAAGCCCGCGGTCCCGCCGGGAGGGACCTTGACCACGAAGTATCCCTCCGAGGAAGACGCGTGTCCCACCTTCTGCGGGATCAGGGTCAGCGCATAGCTTGGCAATCGCTTCTTGCGGTTGTGCACCTCCACGTGGATCCGGTTTTCCGTCTGGGCATAGAGACGCTGCGGGAGCCGAAAACTGAACTCAAGGCCGGCCAGTGAACTACGCGATAGAATCGCGTTGATCACGAGCATGCTGAGCAGCATACCGAAGAGAAGATAGATCAGGTTATTGCCGGAGTTCAGCCCGCCGATGCCAAGACCGAGGGTCAAAAGAATGAACACCCACCCCGCGCGCGAGATGCGTATGGAGCGAATATTTCTGCCGCTGACTTCGATCGCCCGCGGCTGTCTCAACTCGGGACCTCGATCTCCTCCGTAATGCGGTCCAGGAGCACGGACGCTGCATCTTCCGCATCCGAATGCGTCAGCGTACTGTGGTAACTGGATCGAAGAATCAGGCGATGATCGAAGACAGGATGAATCAGATCTTTAACATCGTCGGGCACCACGTAGGTGCGGCCGTTACAGAGCGCCCAGGCCTGCAGGGCGCGGTACATCATCTGCGCACCGCGCGTGCTGACCCCGAGTTCAATCTCATCGTGACTGCGGGTCGCCTGGGCAATGCTCAAGATGTAGCGAACCAGGTCATCATCCACCCGCACAGCGGGAACGCAGCGTTGAATCTCGATCAATCGCTCAAGCGAGACGGCCAGTTCCGGCCCGGCTCCGTAGCGCAACTCGTCCTGCGCACGCAGAATGTCGCCCTCAAACTCGGGGGCCGGGTAACCGATGCGAATCCTCATCATGAAACGGTCGAGCTGCGATTCGGGCAATGCATAGGTGCCGTGATGCTCGATCGGATTCTGGGTGGCGATAACCATGAACGGTGCCGGCAAGTCGTGCACCTCCCCGTCGATCGAGACCCGTGCATCCTGCATGGCCTCCAGCATGGCGGACTGGGTCTTGGGCGTGGTCCGGTTGATTTCGTCAGCCAGGACAACGTTCGCGAAAACAGGACCCCTCTTGAATTGAAAGCGATCCTCGGACTGGAGGTAGATCGGCACGCCGATCACGTCGGACGGCAGCAGATCGCTGGTAAACTGGATCCTGTGAAAGGAGCCGCCAATCGCCCCGGCCACGGCGACGGCCATGCTGGTCTTGCCCACGCCGGGCACATCTTCAATCAGCAGGTGCCCCTCCCCGATCAGCGTCGCGATGACGCGAAGAATTGGAACGTCCTTGCCGTAAATCTGGGTGGCCACGGCATCGCGCAACCGCTGAACGTCGACATGTACGCCGTCCATCGATGCATCATCGCCCGGCACCCCGGCCGACGTCACCTTATGTTGTTCCAAGGCAGTTCCACTCATATCGTCTTCCCGACGTTTGCATTCTGTATGCGATAGGCCACTTTTGCAAAAGGAAACTACACATGCCGGATCTGGGCGCTCCTGGCCGCCGATCGACTCGCGCGGATGCTTGCCCGCCATCTCCGAGAAGATGCTTTACCCATTCTGCCCGGACTCATTTCGCCTGGGCCGGGACGAAGAGCTCATCCATGAGTGCCCGGAATTGGATCACGAGGCGATGATAGGTCGCCGCGTTGTCGGCATAGGATAGCTTGGCGCGCGCCTCGGCGTCGCGACTTTGGATCACGAACGTCAGCTCGTTGCGTCCCTGCTCATAGAGACGTGCTTCCTCGCGCGTCTTATCGGCGGCGGTCTTGATGCGCTCGCGGTTCAGGGCCAGCACGGGCATCCAGTCGCTGATGCGGATCAGCAGCGAGCGAGCCGAGGACTCGAGTTGGATCTCCATCTCCTCGCGGATCTTGACCGTTCGCATCCGCTCGAGCTCAGCACGCTCGATCTCGGCCCGCGCGGTCCGATTGCCGAGTGGATGCTGATATGCCAGAGCGACGCCGACATTGGGCTGGCTGAACCCGGTTGAATCCGTGAACGAGTCTGCACCGTCTTTCAGACCGCCGCTCAGAATAACGTCGAGGTTGGCGCGGCCGGCGCTCTGCAGGCCCTCCTGTTCACGCGTGATCTGGGCGAGGCGCACGTCGATTTTCCGCAGCACGCGCGCGCTGCGACGAAGCTCCTGCACGGCCGCGTCCGCGTCGGGCAGGTCGACGGTCTTGTAGAGTTCAAGATCGGGCGCCTGGTACGGCGCCTCTTTCTTCCCGGACAGCATCGCCAACTCGACCTGCGTTGCATGCCAGGCCTGCTCGACCTGCTTGAGTCCCTGCTGCGCCACCCACACCGCGTTCTCGGCGCGGTGCAGATCCACCTTCTCGACGATATTCAGGTCCAGCTTCTTGCGCGTGTCCGCCAGTTCTTCCTCGGCCAGGTGAAGCCGCTCAGCCGCGATGCGCCGCTGCTCGTGGAGCTGGGCCCAGTCGATGTAAAGCAGTGCGGCCGACCGCAAAAAGGCCTCCAGGTTCTCGTAGGCCGTGTAGATCGACTGGCGCGCCGTATAGCCCTGCAAATCAGCCTCAAGGCTATCGAGAGCGCCGCCGGCGTTGCGCCGTAGCGGATGCGTGTAGGTCAATGCCACGGCGTTGTCGAAGAACTCCGACGGTCCCGTAATGTCGACCGGCTCACCGCTCTCGAACGGCAGAAATACGGGCGCAATCTTGGAGTCGTTGTAGTTGTAGTCGTAAGCCAGCTGCAACCGCCCGCCGGTTTTCCAAATCGGTCGCGCCATTGCGGCAGAGAAGTGAAGGTTATCGACCTCCTCCGCGGCCGCGAAGCGGTTCTTCAACGGTTCGTCGTAATCATAGGCCGGGGCGGCCGAAAGCGACCAGTCCTCACCGCCTTGAATCGCCTCTTGCTTCTTGAACTCCACGCCGTAGCGCAACGTCTCACTCGTAAAGACCGGATGATACGCCTGCACCGCGGCCAGGTACTCCTCGATCGTAACGGCTGGCGCGGCCGGGGCAAGCCACAGCAGCACCGCCACGAGAGAGGCGGGCCAGCCTCTATGTCTACCTGTGCTCATGAGCGTGAGAATCTACCACAAAGGTTCCGCGGCGTCCCCCCACTTTCAAATTAGTGGGGGGCCGGTGTTGTTCCTCCGCCAGACCAATCATGAAGAAATTTCCGACCGCGGATTACGCGGATGGGCGCGGATTACGGCTAAGGAGGATCAATCCAGATTCGACAGCGCGTCCATTCGGGGTACGATTAGGGCACACGATGCCTCTCCAAAACTCCCGCCAAGAGCGCATCACTCCACAGCGGTGTCAATGGCCTGCGAGACGAGGGTCGACCCCGTGTCGCGCAGCCAGAGATGCCGGCACCATAGAGTTACTCCTGCAGTTACAGTTGATTCGCAGACATCTCCGCTGCACACACAGCCCGCTCCAGGCACGCCTGCACAGCACGGGCCAACTCGCGCACGCGTGGCTCTTTCATCAGGGAGACATGATCGCCGCTGAGAATCTCTGTGTCCACACCGCGTTGAGCGAACGTTCCCCATCCGAGATCGCTCCCGAGACGGTCGGCCCGGGGTGTCTTCTCCCACGCGGAACGCAGGAGCGAGACGTGCAAAGGTTGCGGGGTGATCGCATAGCGCCGAGAGGCCACCCTCAAGGCATCTGTCACGCCGGATAAGACATCGGCTGCAGGCCCGGTGGCTCGGCCGAGCGGCGGAGACAGGGATGAAAAGCGACGCACAAGGAGTCGCCGTACCGTTCGCCAGCGCCCGGTCATGTATTCGACCCACGACCCCATGGGTAGATCCGAGAGGCAGCGCAGATGCGTCAGAAGTCGCGCTCGCCAGTGCTGTGTTCGCGCCTCGGCGATCCCGCGCCCTGCGACGGCCGACGTATCGATGATGATCACGGTGGCCACGTTATCGCCGTCGTGCGCGAGTTGCCGTGCCATCTCGAAAGCGATCGTGCCCCCGGCAGAGAACCCTCCCAGCACGTAAGGACCCGTCGGCTGAATTCTCTTGATGTCGGCGATGTACGCTCGCGCCATCTCCTCGTAAGTATCCGGACACGTCTCTCCAGCGTGCATGCCCCGGGCCTCCAGGCCATACACGGCCTGCCCCTCGGGCAGGTGAGCCATAAGCGGCAGATAGATCATCACGTCGCCCTTGATCGGATGCGCCAGAAAAAGCGGTATCCCCTCCGCCCCGGCCTTCAACGCCACGACCGCGGTATCCGCTGCAGCACCCGCGCCGTGGCCGATGTGTGTGGCCAGTGCTGCGACGCTCGGATTCCCCAACACGTCGCCCGGGGTGGCGGTGAGCGAGTGGCGTTGTTCAAGACGGGCCAGCAACTGCAACACCATCATCGAACTCACGCCGAGCTCGAACAGGTTATCTTCGCGACCCACCGGCCGCAGGCACAGATCGTTTTCGACGATCCGCGCGATCGAGAGCTCGAGTCCGCCACGGGGACGATCGTCGGGCGACAACTTGCGTGCGGCGGCGCGCACGCTCGGGAGTGCTTTGCGGTCGAGTTTCCCGCTATCCGTCCTGGGGAACTCCGCGAGGACGATGAAGCGCTGCGGCACCATGAACGCCGCAAGCGAACGTGCGAGGAAGCGCATAAGCTCCGCCGCGTCAGGGCCCGCCCCCTGGACCGGAGACACGTATGCACAGAGCCCCAGGTCACCGCTCCCATCGAGGTGGAACGGCTCCACGGCGGCGGCGGCGACCTGATCGTGTTCGAGAAGACACGATTCCACAATCGCCGGGTCGACCATGTCGCCGCGCACCTTGACCTGGCGGTCGACGCGACCCATGTGCTCGATGACGCCTTTTGAGCTCATCCGCACGCGGTCACCCGTGCGGAACTCGACGCGCCCGTCGGTCAACGCAGTGAAGCGCTCGCGGGTAAGGTCTGGATCATTCCAGTAGCCGCTGGCCAGGCAGTTGTCGCGCACGACGAGTTCCCCGATCTCGCCGGTCCTGACCGGCCTTTCGTCGGCACCGAGCACAACCAGCTCCGTCCCCTTGCGCGCCGTGCCCACGGGAACGGTATAGCCCTCGATACGAGTTCGACGCTTGATGTGGTAGTAGCAGAGATTGCCCGCCGCCTCGGTCATACCGAGACCGTTAACCAGCGTGCATCCCGCGTGGATGCGCTCCCGGAAGAGGTCGACATCGGCGGGATACACGACCTCGCCGCCCAGTTTGACCACGCGCAGCGCGGGCAGGTTGTCCTTGCCCTCGAGGGCCCGCAGCAGACCACGAAACAAGGTCGGCACCGAGTGATAGATCGTGATCATATTGTGTGAGAGCCACGTCGCCAGGCCGGCAAGGCCGGCGCTACGCACATCCAGTGGATACAGGCATCCCCCCGTGAGCAGTGCCCCGTAGACCGAAGAGGTCGATGCGCCGTGGGACGGTGACGACAACATCGTCATATGGTCACCCGGACGAATACGCACAGCATCGCTGTACGCGCGCAGCTGATTCATCAATGAGCGGTGACTGCGCACGACGCCCTTGGGCCGACCCGAGCTTCCGGACGTGTAAAGAATGCAAAAAGGGTCCTGCGGGCGGATCCCGATATTCTCGGCTGCCGGCGAGGATCTTTCGAAGGTCTGCTCGAGCTCGTGAATCGCCAACCCGGGCAGCGCGGCCGCATGGACCGGCTTCAATTCTTCCTCATGTCCGAGGACTACCGCAGGTTTTAGATGATCCAGAATAGGCCGCAGCGCATCGCTCGGATGATCGGGAGGCAAGCAAACGTACGTACGCCCGGCACGAATGACCCCGAACATGGCGGCGATCACCGGTGCGTCGAGAGGCATCGCAATCGCGATCGGCGCGCCCCGGTCGCAACGCAGATCTTGAATGCGCGCGGCCACCGCCGCGGAGGCGCGATCAAGATCTTCGTAAGTCCAGCTATGAAGCGCCGAGCGAATCGCCGGTTGATCCCCACAAGCCTCCACCACCCTCCGAAAGCGCTGCGGAATCGTCTGCTCGATCGATGTAGCGGACAGGCTTTCCAGTCCAGTTCTCATGAACACGGTTTGCGGATTGGCCCGGATTTCGCAGGAACGACGATCATTCGCCCACCGGCAGCGTCACGCGGAATTCGGTCCACTCGCCTTCGCGGGAGTCGACTTCGATTTTGCCGCCGTGCTCTTCGATGAGTTTCTTGACTACGGCGAGTCCAAGTCCGGTGCCCTTCGAACCCTTGGTGGAGTAGAAAACCTCGAAGATCCTGGCAAGCTGGTCGGTCGAGATCCCGCAGCCAGTGTCTCGAAAACAGACCACGGCGCCGTCGGTCGCAGGTGAGATCGAGATCTCGACTCGCTTGGGGTTGCCTTCCGGGGCGGATGTGACCGCATCGATTGCATTGCCGAGCAGGTTGAGAAAGACGCGGTGCATGGAGGTCTCTTCAGCGTGAACATTCGGTGTGCCGGGCGCGACTTCTAGTTTCAGCTCGATCTTCTGCTCCTGCAGGTGACGCTGGAACGGGGTCGTCACCGCATCGAGCACGCCGGCGAGTGCGACCTCGGTTCGATCCGGCTTACGATCTTTGGCGTAACTCAACATGTCCAGAACGAGTCCGGAGATTCGCTCCTGCTGCGCCTCGATCGATTGAAGGAACCCGTGCGCCGACTCGTACTCCTTCTTTTCCAGGACCTTCTTCAAGGTGGCGGTGCTGAACTTCATTCCCATCAGGATATTCTTGGCGTAATGCGCAAGCCCCGCCATGACCTCGCCGATGACCGCGAGGCGCTCGCGTTCGCGCGCTTCGGCTTCGAGTCGCTCCTTCTCAAGAAACACACTGAGCATGTTCCCGACCGTCGCGGCGAACCGGAGGTCCAGCGGAGAAAAACTTTCGGCGCTTCCACGACGGTCGAGCAGGAGCGCACCGCAGAACCTGCCTTCAATCTTGAGTGGCGCACAGAGCGCGGATGAGATCCCGTACATCACGATGCTTTTGCCCGGGTCGAACCGGACGTCGTCCATCGTGTCCTGACACAGGATGGCCACGCCTTCGAGCACCGCGGCTTCGACGATCGAGCGACTGACCGTAATCGAGTCCACTATTCCTGACGGAACCGCGACCGCGCGCACCATCCAGTTCGTATTGTCAGCGTCCCGCAGCAGGATGCAGGCGACGTCGGCGCGCAAGATCTGCTGCATTCGGTGAAGCGTCGATTTGAGCATGCTTTCGCTGTCGTCTTCGGTCGCGATGAGGTGCACGATTTCGCTGACCTCGCGCAACACCTTGCGTTCGTCTTCGAGCGCGTCGCGGGCGGCATCGGCCGTTCGATTGGCCAGCAGGTCGGCCTGTTCGTGATGAATGCTGATCTCGACCGAAGGATGACTCGAGTCGAGGTTGACCGACGTTCTGCCCACCCGCTGTTCGACGTCGGGATAGGCGAGTTCGAATACCGTGGCCCCGATGCGGACCTGGTCCGAGGGTCCCAGTGAGCGTTTGATCACGTTGTGCCCGTTGACTTTGGTCCCATTCGTGCTGCCAAGATCTTCGATGAACAACGTATCGCCGTCCCGGACCAGGCGTGCATGGTGCCGGGAACTTCCCTCGTCGCGGATCGAGATGTCGCAATCGGTTTCACGACCGATCACGGCCTCCGTCCGGCCGCTCATATCAAATACCTTGCCCTTCTGGGGGCGCCCTCGGTGATGCGGATCTTCATAGGTAACGGAGACTCCAATCAGGGCCAGGGGACCTCGCTTAAGCCGTGCAACATTTATCGAGAACCATCTTGCGCAGTCGTGAATCGGATTCATGGATGGTGTACGAGATCGTGTCCATGAAGCTCTCGGAAAAGTCGCACCGACAGGGCGATACGAGCCCGTACATCATCTGGTAACGCGCAATGCGGGCGTACCGGCTGCCGTAGTGGAAGCAGCGGCTGGTGTCGATGAAAAGAACGGTTCCCTTCGGAAGGGTTAACTCCCGGCGCTCGCCGGGATCAACGACGCTGTAAAGCTCCTCGTCGCTCACACGGTATCCTTTCCCGCGCGACCAGTAGTTCAACTTCCTCGACGCGCTCTGTGAAAGCGCCTCCGGCATGTAGTTGTAGGCCTTGGCCATCTGCATCGTGTTGCGAATGCCGAACTTCTCCATCTTCTTGCCGTGGATCCATTCGGCCACGGGCTTGAATGCTCTATCGACAACCTGCTTCATGCGTCCTCCGTCGCTCTCCCGTACACGCTCTGAAGACGGGTGTAGAATTCGCGATCCCCTTCGGCGTGCTCCGCGGGCCCGAGGCCGGAACGCTTCCAACCGCCGAAGGGAAGGTCCACGGCCACGTCCGCGGTCGCCGCGTTGATTTTCACCACTCCCGCCTCGGCACGATCGATGAATTCTCTCTGCCGGTCTGAGGAGCGCGAGAACAGAGAGGCCACGAGACCTTGCTCAACGCCGTTGCATAGACGCAACGCATGGCCCCAATCTTTCGCCCGCTGCACGACCAGCACGGGCCCGAACGTCTCTTGCTGAACGACCTCATGTTCGGGATCCTCGCATAGGACGAGTGCCGGGGCGATGTATGCGCCCTGCTCTACCAACTCGTCATGATTTGCTTGTGTCCGGTGAGGCGCACGGAGTTCGCAAGTCGCGGACGAACGTTCGACCAGCTCGGCGACACGGTCGCGCGACGCGATCGATATCATGGGTCCGACGGTTACATCCGCATCGTGCGGGTCGCCCCACCCCAGCCCCGCGACGGCCGCTTCAAGCTCGGAGATAAACAACTCGGCACAATGGGAATCCACCACGACGCGCCGATTAGCAGTGCAACGTTGACCGGCGAACCCGAACGCGCCCTTCGCGATGCGGCCTGCCGCATCGGCCACGTCGCCATCCGCCCAAACGATCGACGCATTGTTTCCGCCAAGCTCGGCCTGCACCGGCATCACACGCCGCGCGCAAGTGGCGAGCACGCCGGCGCCGGTAGTCGTGGATCCGGTAACCGTCACCGCGTGCAGTCCGCGATGCGCAACGAGGCACGCGCCTGTCGCTGCCCCGCCCCGCACGAGCGAGACCGTGCCGGCCGGAAGCGATTCCTCCGCAAGGAACTTGAGAATCCGCGTGGCGATGCCCATGGCCTGGGGCGCCGGCTTCCATGCCACCGTATTTCCATAGACGAGCGCAGGGGCGATTTTGCCCAGCGGTATGGCAAGCGGGTTGTTCCACGGCGTGATCAACCCCACGACACCGAGGGGTCGTCGTCGGCTGTAGCCGGCCTGCGTGTGCAGCCCGGAGTCATCGAGCCGGCCGAAGCGTGCGCACGATCGAAGGAACCCGGCCGCTGCCGCGACCTCGCCACGGCCGATGGCAACCGGCTTGCCAACCTCGTCCGCCAACTGGATGACGAGGTCATCCGCCGCACCCTCGACACGATCCGCGAGGCTTTCGAGCAGTGCTGCGCGCTCCTCGAGCGTCATCAGGTCCAGCGCCTCGCGGGCGAGGCTGGCGCGCCTTACGGCCTCCTCGACCTCGGCCTCGCCATCTTCGGGGACGCGCCACAGCAACTGCGCGCTATGCATCGGCGAGACGTGCGCGATGTGGCCTCTGCCGTCGTCTACCGGTTCCGATACGGGTATCGATTGGCAGGCACTGCTCACGACGCGGTCGCTTCCGAGGCCTGCTTCACGGCGTCCACAATTCGTTGTGCCATCTCTTGCGTTCCAATGACGCGGCAGCCGGGCTCGGCAACGTCTGCCGTGCGCCACCCCGTGCGCCATGTGTTGCGGATCGCCGTTTCGATGCGCGCGGCGTCATCCATAAGCCCGAAACTCTCACGCAGAAGCATTGCCAGGCTAAAGATCTGGCCGGCCGGGTTCGCGACGTCCCGTCCCGCGAGGTCCTCGGCCGCACCGTGATTGGTCTGGTAGATCACGGCGCCGCTGGATGCGAAATTTCCGGAGAAGGTCACTCCGCGCGAGCCCACCAACGCGCCCCCGAGATCGGCAAGGATGTCCCCGAACATGTTCGGCGCGGCGACGACGTCAAACTGGCATGGATCGCGGACCCACTCATACACCGCGTGATCGATATTCATGAAACGGCAGGCCGTGCCACTCGCGCCCGTCATCTCGGTGGCGATCTCCCGCCACACCGAACTCATGGCCGGCGCGCCGCCTTCCTTGACAATCACGGTCAAGCCACCACTCCTCCGCGCCGCCAGTCGTGTTGCGATATGCAGGAGGCGCCGAATATCCGGCTCTTCATACGTGAAGTGATGGATAGCGATGCGGCTCGTCGCCGCGCTCCGGTCGATCGTCGACTCCCCCTGGTAGATGCCACCCACGTTCTCACGCACGAGCAGGATGTCGGTCGCTTCAAGCGCGTCGTCTGGACACCGGGACACCGCGGCCAACTCTCCCGTCGGCTTCAGCGGCACCAACTTGCAATAGAGGTCGAACTCGCGCCGGAGATCGTAGACGTGCCGCCCTCCCAGGGCACCCGCCAGTACGACGCCACCCGACGCGAACGTTTCGCGGCAGAAAGCGAGCACCTTGCCGATGTCCGGAGCACTCCCGTCGGTCCTGGCATCCTCTGCGCGCAGCATGCGGACGTCAAACGCGCACGAAGTGTCCGTCTGGATTGCATCGAGAACGACACGCGCGGCGCGCGTCACCTCCGGTCCGATGCCTTCCCCCTCGACAATACCAACGATACAAGGTGTTGATCCATCGACCGCGCCGGGGGCCAATGCACAGATATCTTCGCTTAGGCGCTTCATGATGCGCGTCCGTTGTATACGGGTCCGCCGCGTTCGACGTAATCCTTTAAGATCCGAACGGCCTCCTCGCGGCGCATATCGCGCAGGACCGCGATGCCGCGTGCCCCCAACTGCCCTACCCAATCCGACGGCTTGGATCCCTCGTCGAATCCAAGAGCCCTGGCGTCCTCGTCTCGCGCCGCGCATACGATCCTGCGCACGCCGGACCACGGCGTCGCGCCCAGGCACATCGCGCATGGCTCCGTACTGGCGAACAGCTCGCAGCGCGGCATGCCGTCCGCACCGAGATCATGCGACTTGAGGCGTTGCTGGGCGATCGCGAAGGCCACCATCTCCGCATGCCCTCCTGACCACCTCGACGGGACGACCACGTTCACGCCGGGCGCGATCAGGCGACCGCTATCCATATCGAAGATCGCCGCGCCGAATGGCCCACCCGTTCCTTCGGAGACGTTACGCGCCGCGAGTTCGAGCGCAAGGTCCATGCGCGCCTCGTCCGTCGCGTACGCGCGGTCCCCATCAAGGAACATAGCCGAAATCCACGCGGGCAGTTCGATATTGAGCACGGGAAATGACATGTCTCACCAGCCCGTTAGTTTGCAAAAGATGGTGGGCGCTGTCGCGTCTATTCTTGCGGCCCCGCCTTCAGCGAGCTTGCCCCGCGTCGCGCGGGGTGGCGAGTGGCGGGGTGGCGAGTGGCGGGGTGGCGAGTGGCGGGTGGCGAGTGGCGGGTGGCAAGTGGCGGGTGGCGAGTGGCGGGGGTGCGATCAGGACATGGGTAACGTTTGCGCATTATGCCTGATATAACCGGATCTCAGTTGTGCCCACCCCATTGACAATACTGCACCTACGGTATACCGCCTCAGCCGAGCCCCGGCGTCGTGCCCACGCGTGTCGCGCGGGAAACTCCGCCGGATTACTTGAGATCGAAACTTCGTGCTCGTCCTCGTCCTCGTCCTCGGAGCGAAGCGACTCTGGTAGAACGTTACGAGCTTGAGGTCACGAGCGTCTGGTGCCCCGCGAGTGCAGACAGAGATAGGACCGCGGATTACGCGGATGGGCGCGAATTACTACTAACCCGGATATCTCACACTTTTCCTACTACGAACACGGATAGCTCCGTCAGGCTTGATCGAAACAGG
>JAQBYD010000099.1 GCA_027623315.1 Verrucomicrobiota bacterium
ATGTCCATACAGTTTCATCGGCAAAGCCCTGTTTCGATCAAGCCTGACGGGCTCTTCGCGCTCTCGCTACGAAAAAGTGTGAGATGTCCGGGCTAAACTCCCGGATTCCGGTTTCACTCCCGAATAACCTAGCAGAGCTTGCCGCGCGGCGCGCGTGGGAGCGACGCCGGGGGTGGTGTTAGCCTGAAATTGAGCTTGCGCCCCCCCCCTTGGGGTGGCTAGGCGAGTTGCTCCAGTTCCTGGGAGGCCGCCTCCCAGCGCTGCGTCCGCTGCGCGATCTCGTCCTGGATCGTTTTCATGCGCTTATTGGCGGTCTGGTAATCGAATCCTGGCCCGGCGGCACCGATCTCCTCGAGTAGTCCGGCCTGCGCGGTCTCGAGAACGCCGATCTGTACTTCGTCCGCGGCGACCTGTTTCTTCAGCCGCCTGGCTTGTTCGTGACGTGACTGGCGCTGTTGCGCCCGCTCACGACGCAAGTCTTTGGCGGATTTGCGAGGTGCCGCGGGCGCGGACGCGGCCGCCGCACCGGGCTGTGCGGGTGCCGCGGGTTGAGCGGAAGCCACGTCGGTTTCCGCTGACTTCTCGTGATAGTAGTCGTATCCGCCCGGATACTCCTTCACTCCCGGCGGTTCAATCGCAATGATGTGATTGGCCACGTTGCGCACGAACTCCACGTCGTGACTGACCAGGCAGATGGTCCCGGAGTACGCGCTTAGCGCGCGCTCCAGCGCCTGGCGCCCCTGCAGGTCGAGATGGGTGGTAGGCTCGTCGAGGATCAGTAGGTTTGGGGGATTCACGAAGAGCCGTGCAAACGCCAGCCGGATCCGCTCGCCCCCGCTGAGCACGCCGCACGGCTTATCGACCTCGTCGCCCGTAAATCCGAAGGCCCCCAGCATGGTGCGCAGGTTGCGCCCCTGTGGGTCCGGGCATGCGTCGTGAACGATGTCGAAGACGCTTCGGTCAGGCGGCAATGTCTCCGCGGATTCCTGGGATTGATAGCCGGGGACCACGTGATGACCCACGACTCGCTTGCCTTCGCTGAGCGCGAGGGTGCCGGCAAGCATGCGGAGCAGCGTCGTCTTGCCCATTCCGTTATATCCGACCACCGCCACTTTGCGACCGCGTGGAATACGGATATCCAGCCCGCGTAAGACCCAGTGGTCGTCGTCATAGGTGAGCCCGGCCTGCTCGATGCGAATTATCTCCGCCCCCGCCCGCGGCGCATCGGCAATGTGGATCGCGGAGACTTCCCTGGTCTGTTGCGGTGCGTCGATGTCTTCCATTCGCTCGAGCATCTTGATCCGGCTCTGAACCTGTGACGCCTTGGTGGCTTTATGCCGGAAGCGCTCCACGAAACGCTCGATCTGCTCCTTGCGGCGTTCCTGGTTCTCACGCGCGGAGATAGCCTGCGAGTAGCGCTGTTCGCGTTCACGAACGTAGTAATCATAGCCACCCGCATAGCGCGTGACGCGTCTCTCGGCTACCTCGCACGTCGTGCTCGTGAGCGCGCGCAAAAGATATCGATCATGCGAGATGAGCAGCAACGTCCCGCTGAATTCGCGCAAGTAGCGTTGCAGCCATTCGATGGCGGGGAGATCAAGGTAGTTGGAGGGTTCGTCGAGTAGCAGGACGTCGGGGCGGGCGATAATCGCCCGCGCGAGCTCGGCCCGCTTCTGCCAGCCGCCGCTGAACTCGCTGAGCGCACGCTGCATCGCGTCTGCCGCATAGCCGAGGCCGCCGAGCACGACCTCGGCCCGGCTCTCCATCTCGTAGCCCCCGAGGTGTTCAAACTCGGACTGCAGTCGGCCGATTCGTTTCAGCAGTTGATCGCGCGCAGCACCCTCGCTGGTCGCAATGGCTTCTTCCGCTTCGGTAATGTCGTCGTGAATCGTGCCCAGTTCCGGGATCGCGTCGGCGGCGAAGTCTCGCAGCGACGTCTCCTTGACCGCGGCCTCCAATTGTTGGCGAACGTGTCCTATTCGTGCCGCGGAGGGCATGCTCACGTCGCCGGTGGTGGGCATCACTTCGCCGAGAAGGAGTTGGAAGAGAGTGCTTTTTCCCGCGCCGTTGGGCCCCAGGATACCGACGTGCTCGCCGGGATTGATCCGTAAAGAGATCTCGCGCAGCACCTCCTGCGCACCGTGCCGGACGCTGACGTTGACGAAGTCGATCATGCCGGGACGGGAGCGCCCGGCGGGGGATAGAGCGCGTCCGGCGGGAGATGTTGCGGTGTGCGAGGGGTGACGTCGGTCCAGACCATCGTCGTCGCCTTGGCGAGGACCTCCGGGGGCACGGAATACCCGTATAGGGAGGTCTCCGGAAAGAGAATCAGTCGGCATCCGGCCGCGGCGGCGGTCCGGCTCAATTCGACGGTTTGATCAAGGTTGCCCTCCACTTCTCCCAGCCTTGTATACGGTTGAGCGACAGCCATTCGAAGTTTCTTCATGTGAGTCCCCCGGCAGACGCGGTTCCCGGCCCGCGCACGGGCGCGACTTGAGCACAACGTGCTTGAGAACGCAACCGGAATGATGTCAGACTAGCGGGGATCGTCCTCCGAGGGCATACAGAGGACTTCACAATAACCAAAGAGGCAGCCGCCTGGCTCACCGGAAGGACCGCTCGCAAACAAATCCATGCAATCTGATGTACCAGTGAATAGGTCGCCTGATGACGAAGAGGTCCCGCTTGCGTCCGAGCAGGCCGTCGAGCTGACCTTTGCGCCAGAGTGGGCTCGCGAGCCGCCGACCGACGACTACTACGCGGATCACCGCGGCGAAACCCGTTCGCCGCGCGGGCGATCCTCACGCGATCGGCCGGGGGGACCATCGAGGGACGGAGGGGGTCGGCGAGATCGTCAACCGTCCGGGCGTGGGCCATCGCGTGGACGCGATCGCGATCAACGGCCCGGAGAGAGGTCGGCGCGCAATGACCGACCGGGCCAGGACCGACCGGGCCAGGACCGGTCAGGCCGGGATCGCGCGCGACCCGGCTCAGACCGGGCACGCCAACCTGAACGAGTTTCCGCCGCAGACGTCGAGGTGCGGTTTCTTCCGGAGCGTGAGCGTCTGCGACGAGTGGCTCAACAGCTCACGGCCGGCAAGAAGGCCTACCCGCTCATGGAAATCGCGTGGCAGTTTCTCGCCCGTCCCGAGGCGTGCGAGGTGCAGATCCGACCCCGACAGAAAGAAAACGGCATCACGCTGCACCAGTGCCCGATCTGTCGCGCCGCTGCGACCCAGCAGGACTGGGTCCTGGCCCACGCGCTGCGCGATCACGTTGAGCACTATTTTGATAAGGAGGATACCCTGAGCGATCCGCCTGCAGGCCATTTCGTCTGCGTGGCGCGCTGCGGTCTGAGCGGGACGCTCCTCGGGCCGCCGAATCATCATTCCTACAACATCCGCATGGAAGAGATCCGGGCTGCGCGTTATCCGGACCTGTCGCCGGCGGAATACGAGCAGCGTGTCGAAACAATCCGCGACCCCGCCGTCATCGAACAATGGAAGGAAGAGTCGCGAAAGACGACGGTCTACCGCCGCAAGGGCCAATCCGAAAGCGAAGGCATTCCGCATGCCGAGGCCGTGGCCCAGATTAGGGAGGACGTGCTCCAATCCGGCATCCGTGAAGCCCGTAGCGTGTCTATGCCGGCCAAGGTTGCGCAGCGTCTCTCGGACCGTGGCCTCCTGGCTGCGGTGAGACAGGCCTGGGAGAAGGAGCGCCGCTTCCCGTCGACCCTGTTGCTGGCCCTGCGCGGGGCATTGGGGAACATGCGCCTGCACATCTTCCGCGTTAAGAAGCGACACGAGTACGCGTCGCCGATTCCGCCGAGGCGGCTCGATACCGAGCTGGTCGTGCCGGCACTTGCCGAGATGCTCGACTTCATGGCCCGCCAGCCGGGCTGTACGCGCCGCCAGATTCGCGAGGCTCTGCGATCCGATCTCTCCGACGACCAGGTCCAGGAAAACCTCGAGTTCTTCAAACCCCTGCTCTGGTTGATCGAACGCGGGCACGTCATCGAGTTCTTCGATGGATCGCTCGCGGTACCGGTCGGACGTCGCGCCGCGCGTTCCAATGTGAAATGACCCTTCGGCGGCCAGGGCCCGCAGCCGTTGCCTTTGTGCTGTTCGTATGGGGCGTCGCGGCCACCCACGGCGCGCCGTCCAGCGGACTCGAAACATTTACGAAAGGCCATTCCCGCGTCGCATGGGTTCAGGATCAGAGCGACTCCAGCAGCGATACGATGGCTCGCGGGGATGCGCTACGGCTCATGGGGTACGACTCCCGGGATGGTCGCGGCGAGCGCGTGGTAATCGGCGCCTCCGGTAGCTACGCCAAGCCTCTGATCACCCCTGACGGCCAACGCATCGTGGTATCCAATCGCAAGCGCAACAGCTTCATGGTCGTTAGCTGGGATGGCAGCGCCGCGCGTCAGCTTCACACCGGCTACGCGGTCAACCTGTGGCGCGATCCGTCCGATGGCGTGATCTGGGTCTACTACCTGTCGCGGTCTCGAGGCACCGGCGAACGCCATGTCGACGGTCCGATTCGCCGCCGCCGCCTCGATGGCGACGCCCACGACGAATTGGTTTGGGACGCGACTCCGATCACACCCGACAACTTCCAGGTGTCCCGCGACGGCAGGCATGCGGCGGGCCTCTTTCCCTGGCCGAGCGCGGGCCTGGCCTCGCTTCCGAACCGCGAGTGGCGCAAGTTCGGCACCGGATGTTGGACCAGTCTCGCTCCCGACAACTCGCTCGTTGCCTGGGTATTTGACGGACAGCACCGAAATATCCACATGCACTCTCGGAGCGGGTATAAGTGGCGCGTGTCGGTCAATGCTGCACCGGGGATCAACGGTTTCGAGGTCTATCACCCTCGCTGGAGTAATCATGCCCGCTACATGGTCATGACCGGTCCGTATCTTGGCGAAGCCGCTCACTCGGGCGGCAATCGCATCCGCGCCGGTGGGAAGACCGTCGAGATCTACGTGGGACGTTTCCATGTGGACTACCAGAAGATCGAAGCGTGGCACCAGTTAACCGATAACGCGTCCGGTGACTTCTATCCGGACTTGTGGGTCGCCGACGGGGGCGCCAGCATCGTGCCCGACAGTGTCTCCGGCGCCGGTGGCAATACGTTGCCCGGCGACGCCGATGTGGCCGGGTTGAAGACGTGGCCGGGATCTCACGCGGGGCTCATCTTCCTGTGGGAGAACGCCAGGAAGAGCAACGCGATCCTGGGCGCTGAGGGCGCGATTGTACGATCGTGCCGGATGCGTCTTCAGGGCGACGCGATCTACGACCGCTACCACGACCTCGTGCTGGATCGCGGATTCGCCGTGCCGGAGAAAGTTGACGATGTTTTGCTCGCGGCGTGTAGACGGTCCAACCAGTTTTCACTCGAGGCCGTGATCACGCCGGCCGGCATGGACCAGGCGATGCTTCAGCGGCTGATTACCTTCTCGTCGGGATCCGGCGGGGGTAATTTTACGCTTGGACAGGATCGCGGCGATCTCGTTCTGCGCCTGCGCACCTCCGACGCTGCGCATGGCGGCGCCAAACCCGGAGTCGTGCTCTGTTCGGTGAAGGCCGGTCAGCCTCAGCACGTGATCGTGAGTTACGCTCCCGGGCGGCTACGCTGTTATCTGAACGGGAAAGCCGTCGCGATGCCGCATAGCGTCACGGGGGATCTCAGCAATTGGACTGCGCAGAAGCTTAAGCTGGGAGATGAGTGGGGCGGGGGACGGAATTGGCGAGGTAAACTAGAGGGCCTTGCGATTTGGTCGCGGGCGACCGGACCCGCAGAAGCGGGCATGCGATTCGAGCTCTACCGTCCAAAAGTGACCTCCCGCCCGAAACGGGCCTACGCGAAGGTGCGCGTCAAGCTTGTCGAGAAATCGACGCGCTTGACCCACGCCGATATCGCGCCGTATCGGCGGTGTCTCGTGATCAATGTCTACGATGTTGAAGAGGTGTTGAGCGGATCCTGCGACGAAAAGCGCATCGCCATCGCACAATGGAGCATGCTCGACGCCCGGATGCTGCCGGATAACGACAAGATCGGCGAAACGTACGAATTCCTGATCGAGGCTGCGGACGAAGAGACACATCCTGAACTGGTCAGCGAGCGAATGGCGGTCGACGTAGACAGTCTTCTTCTCGATCTCTATATTGTGCTTCATCGAGAATTGTAGAGGGATGGCGAATAATAATCCCTGAATCACCGAGATGCTATAATAGTGGAGTTGTGATGAGCCCAGCACCGATTCACGCCCGGATGATGCTACCCATCGTCGGCTTCGCGTTCATCCTCGCGGCACCCGTGCCCGGCGACGATGCCACGCTTCTGCAGCGGATCGAAGTCGGTGATGTCCAGTGGGGACGGAATTTGGACGCGGGTCTCAAGGCGAGTCGTGAATCCGGAAAACCCGTTCTCTTGCTCTTCCAGGAAGTTCCCGGCTGCGCCGGGTGCCAGAAATTCGGCCGCGACGTACTCAAGAATCCGCTGATCGTTGAAGCTGCCGAGGATGAGTTTATTCCCGTGGTGATCTTCAATAACAAGGGCGGATACGATGCGAAGGTGCTCAAGCAGCATCGCGAACCGGCATGGAACTACCAGGTCGTGCGCTTTCTTGACGGTGAGGGCAAGGAGCTGATTCCGCGCAAGGATCGGATCTGGACGCTTGGCGGTATTGCCGCACGTATGCGCGACGCCCTTGCCGCCGGCGGGCGGACGGTGCCGCGTTATCTCGAGACGGTGATCGAGGAAGAGCCGAGCGGACGACACGGCGAGGTGGCGTTGGCAATGCACTGTTTCTGGACCGGCGAACAGAGACTTGGCGGAATCGATGGCGTGGTGTCAACCGAGGCCGGTTGGCTCGAGGGACGCGAGGTGACACGCATTATTTATCGAAGCGATCAACTGGCGTTGAAAGCCCTCATAGAGCGTGCGCAAGAGATGAAATGTGCCTTGGGGGCCTACGTCGATGGCAAGGCGCTGCAGGAGGTCGCACGGAACGCAGGCATCGACCGGGTTGGCGGCCTCGAGCATGGCTATCGCAAGGCGCCGTCATCGGATCAAAAGCGTCAGATCTCGAACTGGCCGCTGGAGCAGATTCCCGGTCTGACCGCCATGCAGCAGACCAAGCTCAATGCACTGGGCCGCATCGACCGCGATCGTGCGATCGCCTGGCTCAGTCCGCGCCAGCGCACCGCGCTGGCGGCCGGGACCCAGCGCTAGGAGCCCGTCGGACTTAGCGCCATCAGTTTAAGTCGCGTCATAAACCGCCGGTCTCCTATTATTTTTGCTGC
>JAQBYD010000100.1 GCA_027623315.1 Verrucomicrobiota bacterium
TCGACTTCCGGCGACGCTCAGCGCTTGCTTCCATCGCGGTGGAAATTCGACAGCTCCGGACTCACTTCAGCCATCGACTCCGCAGGCCTCAGATCAGGACAATCGCCCGGAAATCAGAGTGTCGCCTGGCGGGTGCGCTGGATTTGGGCCTAGCGCTTCGCGGCGGGGAGAAACGGACGCGCGAAGGCGTCACTGAACTTGTAGCCACCGGCGAAATCCTCGAGTTTGTCGCGCCCGGTCTTGCCCAGGATCTCACAGTCGACCATGTTGAAGACGACGTCTCCGAAGTGCGAGGTGTCGCTGATTCCCCAGGTCTTCAGGACCGTGATGGCCATCGGCCCGAATTGTTGAATCGCGAAACTGCGTATTCCTTCGAGAAGCTCGGAACCGGAGATGTGACGTTCGGGGCCTGCCTTCGGCTTGTCCAGAATGGTGCTGGTGTGCTGCAGCGCTTCGCATACGAAGTAGTATGCGTCTATGG
Source organism: Verrucomicrobiota bacterium (assembly GCA_027623315.1). GTDB lineage: Bacteria > Verrucomicrobiota > Kiritimatiellia > CAJWTS01 > CAJWTS01 > JAQBYD01. The sequence goes on from JAQBYD010000100.1 coordinate 482, forward strand.
GGTAACGAGGGTCCTCCCGTACGATCTTGTCGAACGCATCCTTCATGCTCTGTTTGCTCATGATCAGAGCATGGCCAATTTCCTGCGTCTGGACAAGTCTTGCCTGCTCCTCCCTTGTATCGTGGTGCATGCTTGGCTACGATGCCGATCATGTTTGCGGTGGCAAATTCGACGGCGTGTTGTGCCGGATCCCTCGCGGCGGCAGCGGGGCTTGCCTCATACCTGCTCGGCGCGATTCCGTGGGGACTGCTTCTGGGGCGGCTGCGCGGCATCGATATTCGCGAGACCGGCAGTGGGAATATTGGTGCCACCAACGTCTTCCGATCGGTTGGAAAGGGGTTCGGGGTCCTGACCTTACTTCTGGATGCGGCCAAGGGGTTCGTCCCGGCCTTCGTTTTTCCGCGGCTTGTGAATTGCGGTAGCGGAGCTGAGCCATCGCTGAGATTGGCGGTGTTGTGCGCATGCCTCGCAGTGATCGGTCACAACTGGCCGGTGTGCTTGAAGTTCAAGGGAGGGAAGGGGATTGCCACCAGCGCCGGAGCGATGCTGGGTATCGTTCCGGCGGCGTTCGGCTTCGCGGTCGTCGCGTGGGGGGGCGCATTTATGCTTACGCGCTACGTGTCGGTGGCCTCGATTGCGGCGGCGGTGGTGATGGTTGCTGCTGCGTGGTGGCTGTACGTGGATACGGCTGCGTGGTTGCCCGGTGTGGTCACGATTCTCGGCGTGATTGCGGTGTGGCGACACAAGTCCAACATTGTGCGATTGCGTCAAGGCACTGAGAATCGAGTCGAATTCCGAAAGGAGAGTGAATGATGAGCTACCCATCGAAACGTATCACCGTGCTGGGTAATGGCGGGTGGGGCACCGCGATCGCCGTGCTCCTGTCGGAAGCCGGGCATGCCGTGTCTGTCTGGGGACATGACGAGAGCGAGATCCAGGCGATTCGTGACGCCGGTGAGAACAAACCTTATCTCAAGGGGGTAAAGTTGCCCGATGGAATCACGTGGACGTCGCAGCGTGCCGCGGTCAAAGCGGCGGAGCTTGTCGTCCTCGCCATGCCGTCCAAGTTCTATGGCGCCGTGCTTCAATCCTTCAGCGGGGTGATTCCCGACGCGTGTGAATTGGTGAGCGTGTCGAAAGGGTTTGATCCAGTGACGCGATCCCGTTTATCCGCAACGGCCGAGACGATCCTGGGCCGAGCCGATGTTGCGGCTCTATCGGGCCCGAGTCATGCCGAGGAAGTCGCGCGCGGGATTCCCTCCGCGGTGGTGCTGGCGTCCCGCGAATCGAATCACGCTGCCGGCTTGCAGGAGATCTTCAACACGGAACGATTTCGCGTCTACAGCTCCGACGACGTGACCGGGGTTGAGTTGGGCGGCGCGTTGAAGAACGTGATTGCGGTTGCCGTTGGTGTCAGCGATGGCCTCGGGTTCGGGGATAACACGCGTGCCGCCCTGATTTCACGGGGCCTGGCGGAGATGATGCGCCTCGGCTGCGCGCTGGGCGCCAAGCCAGAGACCTTCTCGGGACTGAGTGGATTGGGCGATCTCGTCGTAACGTGTACAAGCCGTCATAGCCGCAATCGAAGCGTCGGTGAACGCTTGGGCAAAGGGGAGACTATGCAGGAGATCGCAGCCGGCATGAAGCAGGTCGCGGAAGGGGTTGATAACTGTGACATCGCCCTCTGCCTGGCCGCGGAACACAGCGTCGAAGTTCCCATCACGCAGGCCGTGCATAACGTCATCCACGGTGATGTAAGCCCCAGCGACGCGGTAAGCAGCCTGATGATGCGCGAGGCGAAGCCGGAAACGGCGTAGGGGGTCGGGCCGAACCGCGTCGCATCAGCCTTTCTTGCCGCGGGGCTTCTTGCCCGTCGCTTGTATTCTTGGCTTGGGCTGATCCGGCTCGCCCGCGCCCTTGCCCTTGGCCTTGACCTTCTTTTGTAAGACGAGCTGGAGGATCGACAGGACTTGGTTGACGGACCAGTACAGGACCAGTCCCGAGGCCATGTTGTAGAGGATAAACAGAAAGACCACCGGCATCATCATCATGATCTTCTGCTGTTGCGGATCGACGCTTGACGGGGTCAGTTTCTGCTGAAGAAAGGTCAGGACGGTCATGAAGATAGGGAGAATATTCAAGGCGCTGACATAGGGCACCGCGGTAAAGAACTCGCGGAAGAGCCCCTCGGGTTCGCTTAGATCTGGAATCCAGAGGAAGCCGGCATAGCGCAGTTCCACCGCGCTGCGCAGAACCGTAAAGAGCGAGATAAACACGGGAATCTGGATCACCATGGGCAAGCACCCGGCCATCGGGTTGACCTTGTGCAGTTTATAGAGAGCCATCGTCTCTTGCTGCAGTTTCTGCGGCTTGTCTTTGAACTTGGCCTGGAGTTCCTTCATCTCCGGTTGGAGTGTGGCCATCTTCTTCATTTGCTCCGTGCTCTTGTGGGTAATCGGCCAGAAGACGACCTTGATGATGATCGTGAGCAGGATGATTGCCACGCCGTAGTTGGGAATCAGCTTGTGCAGAAGATTAAGCAGTTTGAGCAGGGGCTCGCAGACAATCTTCAACTTTCCGAACTCCATCACGTCTTCCTGGTGGTGACCCAACTGCTTCATCAGCTTGTGCTTCTTAGGACCGATGTAGTAGGAAACGTCGCGGGTCAACGCCTGGCCCGGCTCCAGCTCAAATCCACGCACCACCATGGCTGCACCAACTTCTTTCAGGACCGCGGTTTGCATCCACGATCGCGGGTTATCAGGTTCTTCCGTCTCGGGCACGAGGCGACGCGGTTGCAGAAGATAACCGGCACCGTGGTCGGTGTGGGAGAGGATCTGCACGAAGAACTTGCTCTTCACCGCCACCCAGTCGGTGTCCTGCATGACCACCTCCGACATGGAGTCGGGGAGCGGGGCAGGCAGCTTGGGGAGCGCGCAGGAGCGCGGGAATCGGACGCGTCGCTCTTCCGGTGTAAATCGATCCATCAGCGTTAACTTGCGCGACATCATCGAGGGCTTGCCGTGATGCCTGACCTTCTCTCCGCCCTGTGAGGCCAGGGTGTCGATACCGAGGTAGGCCATTCCGCGCTGTGACGTGACGTGCGCCGAGAGCTCCACCGAGCCGAGTTGGATCTGGTGCACGGGAATATGCAGGGCGGCGGCGGTCGTATTGCTGAAGGTCTCGCTGATCGCGAGATGATAGTTCTCTTTCAGCTCGATCGAGCGACGATAGTCGAGACCCGACGAGGTCGTCTTGTGCTGTTGGATGATCGCCCGGTCGTGCGAGGTCCGGATGTCGATATGGAACGCGGGATCAAGTTCGGGGATTCCGTTAATGGCCAGTGCGAGACGGTTCGAGAAGTTGAGCGTGAAGGGGCCGCTAAAGTCTTCAAGCGAATTCTTGAAATTCTTCATCGTCACGGAGCGCAGCGTCCCGCCGCGCGACGAGAAGTCGAGGGCTAACTGTTGGTTCTCAAGGGTCTCTATGGTTTCGGGGATTGCGGGTTCGGGCTGCCGCATGGCGGGCGGAATTTCCGTAGGATCCGCCTCGGTCATCGCGGGTTCCAGCGGCTCCATCGATGGCACGGCCTCTACGGGGTCCGCTTGAGGCGCAGGTGCTTCGATCGAGGCATCCACGAGATTGGTTGCGCCGGGCTCAGCAGCTTGCGCCGGATCTACGGGGGGCACCGGCTGATTGCCCTGTTTGATCATGCTGATCCCCATATAGGCGACCATGAAAAGGATCAGGACGGCTACGATCGCTTTTTCCTGTCGATTCATATCTATCCTCCCTTCTGATCGTCGTGGGGCTGTGCTACGAGACGCGCTTTGCGCGCCAGGCTTAACAGCTCCGTCTCTAAATCACTCGATTTCGCATCCGAAATCGCCTTGCGTGCAACCAATATCACGTCGTATGGCCCGGCCAGCTCCGATCTATGGCGTCGATAGGCCTCTCGCAGCTGACGGCGTGCCCGGGTTCTTGCCACGGCCGGACCGACTCGCCTGCTGGTTACTACACCCAGCCTCAGCGCCGCATCGTCACCACTCCGCAGCCACATGACCATGTACTTTCCATGATAGTTCCGCCCCTGGTCATAGGCTTCCTGGAACGTAGCGGAACGTGTGACTCGCTGCCGGCGCGAGAGCGTGCGATCGGGAGCATTCTCGCCCGGGGATCGATTCGAATCGCGCTCGTTCCGCTCACCTCGGCAAGGGGCTGGCACGGCCTGGTGCCCTTACACCGTCAGACGTGCGCGGCCCTTCTGGCGACGTCGCGCGATGATTTTACGCCCGCCGCGTGTGGACATGCGGGCGCGAAAGCCGATTTTGCGTTGACGCTTCACTCTGGATGGCTGGTAAGTTCTTTTCATTGAATATAGGATCCGTTCTGTGTGGAAAAGCGGCGCAGGTTAGCAGGATCGCCCTGTTTGTCAAGTGGGATAGTGGGTCGGATTCTGCGACCATCACAGATTTTCGCCGAGCCAGGCCCCCGACGTCTTCTTTCGCCCACAAAGGGCCGCCAAATCCCGAATTCCTAATCTCCGATACGGCTCAGCACCGCTTCTGTGATCGAACGGCCGTCCGAGAGGATCGGTGTTTTTCGAGGGAGCCATGCCCGGCGCTTGGCCGTCGCGATCAGGTAGTGACCGCGTGTGAAGAAGAGCAGGGTGTCCAGCTGATGTCCGATCCAGAAAAGCGGGTGCAGAACGCTGTAGTAGCGTAGCACCCGCTCATCCCCATCTTCTTCACGAGCGCCAAGGCCTTCGATCAGGCGCAATCGTATTCCGTCAATAAACTCCACGAAGAACCGGCTGAAGGACTGCATCCGGAAGACATCGAATCCGTCCTTGAGTTCGCGGAAGAGTTGCTGCTCGGTGTATCCCGATCGAACCCAGCCGCGACGCTGATCGTTCACGCCCATAACCGACTGTAACGACCGCACCAGGCTCCATGACTTCGCGTTCGGAACGATGGCGACGAGCCGCCCCGTCGGCTGCAGCACGCGATGGCACTCGATAATCAGAGCTTCGACGTCCTGAACACGCTCGAAAGCGTCGATCACGATCACGAAATCGAACGTTTTATCCTTGAATGGCATCTTCACGCCCTTGAATTCCTTGATCCGACCGCCTAGAAGATCCTGGAAGCGCTCCGCAGCATCATCGCCGTAGGCCAGTGCGCTCCACTTGCCCTCGCGCTGATGAAGGTGATGCGTCAGCAGAACTTCGGACAGAGAGACGGTCAGGCATTGGCTCTCGGGCGTGATATGGAGCGAACGAACCACTTCCCCAAGCTTCACGCGTGAGGGAAGCGCCTTGCGGAAAATCTGCGAGATCCGCTGAGCTTTCAATTCACCTGTCTGGTCTGCCATTTCGATACGTCCCTTGTTCGATGCTAAACACGCCTGATCGTTGGACCGGCGCGGCACAAGTTAGCACCTGTCCCTGCGTCCCGCCACCAAAAAGGGCGCGCCCTGAATGGCACTGAGATACCTGGAGCTGAGTTGAAACTTTCCCAGATCTTGGGCCCACGAATCACGCGAATCCACACGAATGCGGACAGAGTGAGAGCCGCGATATCCGCGCTCTCTCTTTCCTTCATTCGTGTGGATTCGCGTGATTCGCGGGCTCTACTCTCCCGAATTTCAGCTTCACCCTCGAATAATCTGGCGGAGCTTGCCGCGCGGCACGCATGGGAACGACGCCGCGGGCGCGGCTAACCTGAAACTTCCCAGATGTGGTAGGCTGTGAGCATGACTCTCAGAAGGTACCGCAGAGCAGAACAGACCCCTGCCCGGGGCTTCACGCTGGTGGAGATCCTGGTCGTGGTGACGATGGTGGCCCTCGTGACAGGCGTGGCGTTGGCCCTGTTTCAAGGGGTCCGGAAGTCGCTGACGCGCCAGATGCTGCGCGAGGATCTACATGGACGGGCGGATGCGGCCTTGGGAGTCATTCTCAGAGACCTGGCCTGTGCGTATCGTCCGGCGGATACCAATGTAACCGCATTTGGCTATAGCCCCGATGATGGCGGCAACGAAGGCAGCGCGTTACGCTTCGGAACGATGCACCTGGCAAAGAATGACCTCGGGCCGGATACGTTTATGAAGGAGATGGTCGCGTATGAGGTCAGGCGCTCCGATGCTCTCGAGCGGAGGGCACGCCTGGTTCGAATCTCGCAGGTTGCCGCGGCGGGCGGAGCGCGCGAAGCGCCGGCGGAAGTCGTGCTTGCCGACGATGTCACGATCTTCGATCTGCGACTGTTTGACGGCGATGACTGGGGCAATCGCTGGGTGGACGCCGGCATTCTCCCACAAGCCGCTCGCGTGCACCTCACGCTTGAGAGTCGAGGTGAGTCTGTCTCCCTAAATGGCGAGATCCTGATCGCGTGCGGGCACGTTATTACTCAGAAGTAGGGCGGGACTCGAATGCCGCTAAGACAAAAGCGTTTGGGACAGAATAGATGCCTCGTCCGTGGCATCCGGGCACGACCCGGACCGGCTAAAGCCGGGATGCCCCCGAACGCGGACGCCGGCCTCGCATTGACTCGGTCCATCTACTGGCGTAACATACTGGGTTCAAACATGAGGCAATAGGGAACCATGGCTAAGAAAAAGA
>JAQBYD010000101.1 GCA_027623315.1 Verrucomicrobiota bacterium
GGCATTCCAACCTCCCTGGCCTTTCCCCCTTTGTCGCGCTTGTCCGCCATAGCTCGCAGAGCGACGGCGCAAGCTTTGTCGTGAGCTTTGTCGACAAAGTTCACGACAAAGCTTCTCAGGCCACTGCTGCGTCCCGCCTCCTGAGTCCGATGTCGAGTACCCGGAGTTTCGGCCAGATCAAACCGCTTTTTGGACAAGGAGAACCACGATGAGGAAACAGGCACAAGGGGAAACCGCGATGAAGAAGCAACCAGGAAGCGAGTCTCAGGTTTCGGGTGTCAGGTTTCAGGAGGCGGGCGGCAAATGGCCACTGAACACTTTCCATTCTTCCATTCTCCTCGCGCTGCTGGCGGCGGGGATGATGGCGGGGCAGGCGTACGCCGCCCCAGATTGGCTCGGTATGAGTTTGGCCGAAGCAAGTCACTCGTGGGGCGGGAATCCGCCGAATTTAGCCATCGACAACGACTCGGGTTCGGTCTGGGGCTCCGCAAATGGCGCTCCTGCTGACGATTGGCTACGGGTTGATTTTGGCACTCCTGCCCAGGTCGCGAGACTCCGGATTTCCGAACAGGTTGGTTGGGGCGGGGGCTATATCCAGAACTACAAGATATTTGTCTCTACCAATCAGGGACCAGCGAATAATTTCGGCAACCTCAGCGAGGCCCAGGCCACCGCCTACTGGGGTGCACCCGTCCATAGCGGGACACTTGCCAATACGGACGCTGAGCAGTATGGCGATCTCTCTATCACGAACGTCGGGCGCTACGCGATCCTCTGGATCCAAAGCGCTTCGTCTTGGATTGCCGTTCGAGAGATTGCGTACTATGGCGAAGCCGTCCCCGTGATCGTCAACCGGCCCGTCTCGGATGTGGCGCTGAAAACGGCAACGTGCAACGGCCGACTGGAGGTGACCGGGGGCGTGTCCACGGATGTGAAACTGCTCTGGGGCGATAACACCAACGCGTGGGCTAACACGAATGTTGTCGGGACATACGCCACGGCCACCGACTTGAGTCAGCCCATCACGGGACTCACGCCGTACACGAACTACTACTACACCTTCGCCGCCTCCAACATTTATGGACAAAAAGTGGCTGCGCCGCCGAGAACGTTCGGAGCGGGCTTGGCGGCTTGGGGCGCCGATTTGGAATACATCATACAGGTCGGCACCACCAACTACGGCGTCCACGAATTCACGGCGGCCGGCACGAATTATCTCTTCACCGCTACCGACACGCAGCCGCTCACGGCCGAATACCTGATCGTTGGCGGCGGGGGCGGCGGGGCAGCGGGCGGCGGTGGCGAAAGTTCCGGCGGCGGCGCCGGCGGATATATTTGTTCCGTGCAGGACGAGCTGTCAGGCAGCAACTCGGTAGCCGAGGCAAGTACAAACCTCACGGCAGGGCAATCCTACCAGGTTGTGGTTGGGGCTGGGGGACAAACCGGCGCCCCGCTTGGCGGCAAGGGTGGCGATTCTTCCTTTGGGGATATTGTGGCGGAAGGCGGCGGATACGGGGCAAACCAAGGAAACGCAGGCGGCGATGGTGGAAGTGGCATCTTGTCGCGCATTACCGGAACCTGGGTGCAGCGTGCGGGCGGCGGCGGCGGCGGATCGTGGGATAGGGCTGGTGGTACCGGCGGCGCAGGTGGCGGCGGAAATGGGGGAGGAGGGACATCGGGGAACGCCACCCCAGGGGACGACGGGAAGGGCGCAGGCGGAGGCGGTGGAAGTGGCAACGCCGGTGACAGAGCGGGGCGAGTCGGCGGCTCCGGTATCGTGATCGTGCGCTACGAGATCGTCGCGGCGGCGACCACCAAGGGCACCATCTTCCTGCTACGCTGAGCGAAGCGGGTGTCCGCAGGCGTTCCCCGCCTGTAAAGCGCGGGAACGTCTCTGCGCGCGAAACGGCGGCATCAACCATTCACCCATCCAGGCCGAGCGTTGTCTGAGGTCCGGCAGGCGAGACGCGTGTCGCGAAGAGCGTGGCGGGCGCCCGTCGCGGGACTCTCTGACGTGGTGACCCGATGAACGCCGCGATTGCGCCGATCCGGGCGTCAATAGGTCACCGCGTCATCGGGTCATTCCCCCTGCCCGCCTTACCCCAACTCCACAATCGTGTAGATGCCGAGGTTTTTGACCGTGAGCACGTTCCCATTGATGGCCGCTTCCGCGCCGGAGTCCGGGAACGAATGGACTTGAGCTTCTTTCGGCTTCCACCCCAGCTTGATCTCCACCAGCGGAATCGCCTCAATCACACGCGAGGTCGGATCCAGCCGGTAGTTCACCAGGTGCAGCGCATATCCGCCACCCTCGCGCTTATGCAGCGCGATGCCCAGGCCGTCGACGTCGTCGGCGTGGAGAATCGTACCCGCCTCAAGCGGCCGTGACTTGAGTTCACTGATGTCCTCGTAGCTGAACCGCGTCTGCGCCAGGCGCGGATCGACCTCGCCAAGCGAAACCACACGCCCGCCCTGCCCCATCCAGTCCGTGATCACGGCGAGCTCGTCCTCGGGCAGACTATAGACATCCGGCAGGACAAGGTTCTTGTACTCGGCCAATCGCTCCGCCGTCAGCGGCTCATCGGGGCTGACATACAGAACATTATAGAGCATGCGCGCGTCGCAAAGCGATTGGCACAACTCATGGAAAGTCGGGAAACCGACATCCAGATGCCGCCGGTTGAGTCCCCGCGACAGTTCGGCTTCGAACGCGCTGCGCTGGTCGTAAATCACGGCCGTGTCGGCGACGAACCGATTGGTGAAGAGGCCCTCGCGCTCCTTCAGCCATGCGCCCATGCGGCGTTCGATCTCCATGTTCGGGTAGAACGAATCCTGCCTCTGGTTCTGCAGCCAGGCGCCGTAGGGGATGGCGATATTGAAGCCATGCGCCAACGGTTCGAGCATGAACAGGATATAGGTGTCGTTCTTGCCGCTGTCGAGATCGCTCATGATCTGGTGCACGTAGGGACCCGGGTCCTCAATGAATGACCCCTCCTTGCCGCCGAAGAACGCATGGCCGAATCTATAATAGCCATCCTGCCGAAGCTTGATGTCGCTCTTCTCGCCGATGATGAGATCACAGTGCTTGCGCACTGCCGCGCCATGCGGATCGCAGTGGTACAGATTGGCGGTCACCTGCGCCGGCTTCCCGGTCTTGCTGAGCGAGTAGGCGCGCACATGCTCCGCGATGTCGATCACGCCGGGCTCGATGCTTGCGATATGAAACCGGATGAACGCCTTCAACAAGGGGATGGCCAGGCGTTTGTCCATATCGGGATCGACGAGGTCCTTGTCGGTATAGCCCTTCTGCTTCAGGAAGGCGCGGTAGTTGAAATCGTCGAGATCGATGCCCGCGGCTTCCGCCGAGGGATTCTGCTTCAGGTACTGCGGGAACTGCTTCAGGCAGTCCTTGCAGAAACAGCCGCCGCTCATCACCGCGAGGAGCTGGGCATCGAACTCATCGATGTGAACCACCGGCGCGCCGGCATCGATCATGATCTCGACTTCCTTGCGCAGGTACTCCCGGTAGGCCGGCTTGTTGCCGCAGGGCGAGTAGCAGGTGTGCTCGTGACCGGGCACCATCAGCCACCGCGAGAAGACCGGTTGGCCGTCCAGCGTATCGGCGCGAAACCCCTCGAGAAAATCGTCAATCAGGTTTCCATCCGAATCGCGCAGTCCATCCGGAAAGTACGTCTTGATCGAGGGGAAGAGTTTCGGGTAGCGATCGGTCGAGAGCTCGCGCATGCCGATCCAGCCCTTCTTGCCGACGCCGCGCAGTTTATTGAGCGCCAGAAGCTCCGACTCGTCCTCGCTGAACTCGGCCGGGAACTCCCACAACTGCGCCTTCCAGATCACGGCCGAGGCGGTGATCCCCCGCTTGGTGCATTCTTCGACGAACTCCCGGTCGTTCAGGTAGCCGTACATGCGCGAACGCGCCGGCAGGGCCTCATTCGCCTCCTTGTCCAGATACTGCATGCCGATCGCGCCGCTGCCCAGGCAGGACCAGAGCAGCAGGTTCCCGTTCACATCCACAACATCCTGCACCTGCTGCAGGCGTTTCATCGGCATGCTGGGATGGTAGTTCCAATCGTGCCGGTACCAGCACATGTAATGCAGTGCTCGAATCCGCGTTATCTTCTGCACGATTGCTGGTCCTTCATATCATCCGCATCCTATGCGCAGCGTCATACGACCTGCGCGTTCAATAGTGGTAAACGATAGCAAAAAGTTACACGGTCGCGTCGGGTTACGCGGTTGTGCCGTGCTACCTCGGCCTGGCGAGTCCCAGAACATCCGATGAACGCGTGGCCATGCGAGTATCGCAGGGCGGCCATGACGTGCCGCGCCGGGGTCAGCGATGAGATCTGTCAGGAAGCGCCCTGCGCAGCGGGGCGGGCATCAACATAACTCTTAGCGGGCCAATCCACCTCACCACGTACCAGGTAGAGTGGGCTCCAATGCTGTGCCGGATCGATCTGCAGGGTCTCGGGATCGGCGTAGCGCATGGTGTAACCGGCGCGTCGTCTCTGGCTGGTATTGCTGCCACTGCCATGAACCAGGTAGGCGTCGTGTATGGAAAACTCCCCCGCTTTCAGTTCGATGGGAGCGGCACTGCGGCGCTGTTCATCTGAGATCATAGATTCTCGTCCCAGATAGTCGGTGCCTTTCGTTTCCATTTTTTCGATTACGGGAGAGCCCCGGTGCGACTCTGGAATAACCTGCATGCAACCATTCTCTAGATCGACGTCATCCAGCGCCAACCAGACCGTGCAAATATTGCTTCCCGAAATGTGAGCCCACTCGACGATATCCTGGTGCCAGGCAATCGACATGCCTTCCTTGGGGGGCTTAACGAAGAGGTGCGACATGAGCAGCACCAGATTGGGGCCGATCAACTCCTCGAGCGCATCCAGGATTTTGGGTTCGCCGCACAGGCCCAGCCAGAATGGTTCATCGATGTGCGGTTCACGCATGTCTTCCGGGCGCTTCTTCTCTTGATGCAACTCGCCGTTGACGTAGACATTGGTTTCCCCACTACGGCGATCCATGGTGGCCTCCAATTCCATGCCGATTTCCTGCATTCGTTCCGGATCAAGCGCATTGCGCTTTATGCAAAAGCCCCTTTTCTCGTAATCGCTGCGGGTAGATTCACAAATTGTGCTATTCATATTCAACATCCTCCTACGAGCTGTGACCGTGACAACAAGACCGCCCTGTCGGCTTGAGAAGGCAGCGCAAGCAATAGCAAAGCAGTAGCCTAGAACCGTGGGGGCGTCAAGACAGGAAGGTGTGGCGGCGGATTGCGTGTGCAATCTTCTTTTGCTGTATCGCCGTGTTGATCGCGTAGAGCACACATGGCACAGCGACCAGGCTTCGCCGCATCGACTCCCGTTCCAGTCCCGCAAAGCCACGCGAAGAGCCACGGAGATTTCTCTCGGGAGATAAACTGGACGAGTTTCTTGGGGAAAATGGCGCGCCAGGCGTAGCCACGAACGGAGTGCCTGCCCTTCGTAGCTACGAGCGCAGCGAGAGCGAAGTCGGGAGGGCGAGCTGTCGACACGCGGATATTCAGTAAGCGTACAAGAAAACCCGGTGCAGAGCGCCGTGGATGTCGCCATGACCGATTGCCCGCGAGCTGCCTTCTCGGACACTTCCCTTTCAGGTTTGAGTTCTGTTTTGCTATTCCCTTGAGAAAAGCAGTGCATACGGCTATTGTCCTCCGTATGAATAAGGCGGAACTTATTGGCTACCTTGAAGGCTTGGATGCATCGCTCAAGGGACAGGCGACGCTGACCATCTACGGGAGTGCGGCCTGCATTCTGCTGGATGAACCTGACCGGACCAGTCTGGATATGGATGTGGCTGGACCCTACTCATCTGTTGATGAGAGCGACTTGCGGCAGGCTGCTGAAAGCGTCGGGTTACCCGTTAACCCGTCGGACGACTACAGTGGCAATCATATCGAGTGGATTGGGCCGCTTCGACTTTGCCTGCAGGCCCCTAAGGCGGGCGAAGATATTACGCTCTGGCAGGGCGAAAGGCTTCGAATACAGACAGGATCCATCGCCGGACTTATTGCCAGCAAGCTGGTCCGGTATGACGAGATCGACCAGGGCGATATCCGCTACTTGCTTTCACAGGGACGTGTGCCTTACCAGGAAATTGAAGAGGCTGTCTCACGTCTTCCTTCAACGTTCTGCAATGACCCCTTGGTGCAGGAGAATCTTGTCAACCTTAAGGCCGACATGCAGATGTGGGGGACATGTTGAGATGAACGGTCGAGAGCGACTTCAGTATTGTTACGAATTGGCGTTCTTTCCGCCGCGGCTGAACGAGGTGTGGAGCCGTATCAAAAGCGGATCCGTTTCTGATGGTGATGAACTGGGGGAGTTGCTGGACACCGCCCTGCTTTTGCATCAGGCTTTGCCCAGCACCGGCTACGCGTCTCAGCGGGCTCTGAATCGGTTAGCTCTCTACCAAGCCAAGGCGCGCGCCTTCGGAACGGTGATTTTTTTGCGCAATCTTCGGCAACAGCTTGGGCGGGCGCCGTTCACGCAGAGGGAATTGCCCGGCAGTCTGGTACGCGACATTGGCCTGCCCCCATTCTCGCGCGGGTAGAGGGGAACGGACAAAGAGTTACGATCCCCCGGGCTCGTCCCGGGGATCGTTAGGCTGCCTGGCTACCTGCGGGGCTTCGCCCTCACCCGTTCTTGTGCCTCGCGGCCTGACCCCTCGTAGCGCCATTTGACTGACACCGCATACTCTCTCTCACGCTCCTGACTCATTTTCATCCACCTTTCACCAGGGCATCGAGAAGTTGATTCCGTTCACGTACGCACTATTTTTCCAACACAAATCGTGGGTACAACCTCAGACTTCCTGATCTCGCCGGAAAATGAGTTGGCACAATTTCGGTAAAATCAGGCGAGTTCGTAAAT
>JAQBYD010000102.1 GCA_027623315.1 Verrucomicrobiota bacterium
TTTTCCGAAAGCCTCACGCCCCTCCCCTAACGGTAACCTGATGCGGAAGACCCGGTATCAACCCACAAATTCCGTGAAGGAACCCCTTTTATGAACCACCGCATTGGACTTCTGATCTTGCTGGGCGCCCGCATCGCCTTCGCGGACGGCCCGATCGACCTTGAGCAAGGCCAGCAGCTGGTGATTCGGCAGATGCTGCCGACGGACTGCCGAGTGGTGCGCGGCTTCACCCATTCGCCGGTCGATGGGCGCGAGGACACGCGTTATTCGAACCACGTCGTCGGAGAGTGGAGCGGCGCTGGCGGGACTCCGGCGGTGAACTACCGGCGGTTCAACGGGAACAACGGCCTTCATGTGACATTGCCGGAAGGCGGTTTTGACGAACTCCAGATTCGCGGAGATTGGAAAGGAAAGATCTATCTGAATTCGGACTCGCTCACGGAACCGGATCAGAGTGCAGCGACCGTCCAGCGTGCTGATGCACGCCGGGTTTCCTTTTTTCACGAAGACGGCGCGTTGACACAGGTTTCATTCTTTCGCGTCGGCGAGGCTAAGCCGGACGGGGAGCCGCTGGAGATTGAGAACGGCGCCGAGTGGAAGGATTGGACGCGGGCGGTGGGCGCGGTGACGCTCGACCTGAACATCGCCAAAGCAGAACCGGGTTCGGTAATCACCGTGCGCGTGGGTGATGTGTTGGACTCGCGGCGATTTGCGATGATCGTCGATCTTCGCGTGCCGGGACCGGGCGAGTATTCCGTGACGCTCGACATCCCCGATCAGGTCTTCCTGCCGCCGAAATCTGAGTGGAATCCCCCTCCGCGCCTCGATGGCGAGATCGTTCCGAAACCGCGGCTCCACGTCTCGATCGGGCCGGCGGGTGCTGTCGAGATCGAATCGACGAAGGTGACCGCCCACCTCGTTCCGCGCGACGAAGCGCTGCCCGAGGCAGTCGCCTGGCGGAAGTTCCTCCTCCGCGGGCTGTTCTCGGCGCTGAGCGAGCCGCGTCCGTGGATGCTGCTCGGGGATCGCGGCCCGATCCGCGAACAGATCGCGAGCGATCCGACGATTCGCAAATACGAGCAAGCGATTCTGGAAGTGTTAGAGACTGCCGAGACGGCGCGGCTGCTTGCGCCGGATGACGAATGGATCGTCCAATACCACGATTGGATTTACCAGCAACTCGACCGGGGCGAGCCGTTTCCGAAGCCGCGCTTGTCAGATGCCGAAGCTCCGCGTTGGGCCGTTTTGATTCGCGACAACTGGGTCGAGCAGGCCCGCATCGCGCGGTGGTGGCTCGACAACCGGCTGACGCCGAACGGCGAATTCGGCGGCGGGCCGCAGGACGACACCGACCTGATGCAGGTCTGGCAGTGCCTTCCCATGATCGAGAGCGAGCCGCTCGGAGCGGAGTTGAAAGCGGCAGGCGTGAAGCTCGCGGAGATCATGCTGGAGCATTACCTCGAGGAAGGCCTCAACCGGCGCTCGATGGACGCGCTGCACGCCTATGAAGAAGGCGTCAACCAGCTGGCGTTGAATGCGTGGTGGAATTACGGCGATCCGGTTCACTTCGAGCGCGTCATGGAATCGGCCCGCTCGATCATGAAGCTCATGGTCGAAACCGGGGACGGCCGTCTCCACTTTGTCAGCGATCGCAAAGTCGGGATCGACGAGGCGCGCAACGGTTATCCGGAGATCGGCGAAACACCCGGAACGTGGAATTGGGCCCCCGTGCGCCTGCTTTTTCATCCGATGTATGTGGTTGCCGATTACAACCAGAACCCGGCTGTCCTCGCACGTTATGCGCATTGGGGCAAGACATGGGCCGGATATCAGGAACCGGGCGCGTTTGTCGACAAAGTGGACATCCAGACCGGAAAGGCGGTGGGGCAATCCAAACTGCCGCCGACTGCCAACCGTTCGCCGGTTGACGAGTTTCTGGCGCTGTACCTGTTAACCGGAGACCCGAAGTGGAGACGTCCGTTTCAGATGGGCATCGATGGCGGAGGCTTTGACGGAGCGCCCATTCAATACGGACGCTCGATCCATCATCTCGTGCGTTGGCCTGAGCCCTATCAGAACTACCTCCGCGAAAAATCCGAAGGCGGTTACGCTGGCTTTTTCGTCAATCAGGATCGCGAGATGCTGACCGAATGGCTGGAGAAGTCGTTGTCGTGGTTTCAGCGCTATCGCTATATGCATACGGAGGCGGAGCAGAAGACCGACCGCATCCTGACCTACAACGCGACCACGGCGCTGTCGTGTTATCTTGGCGACGCGCCGAACCGCAACCGTTGGCTCAATCTCGGTGCGGTAAGCTATGAAGGACTGCGGGGCGAGGATTTCGCCGCGCTCGTCTGGGACGCCGGCCCGCGGGTGCTGCGGGTTGCGTTCTACAACTTCGCGGATCGCCCTTTGACGGGCGCCATGCGCGTGTGGCGGCTCGAACACGGAAACTACCGCCTGAGGACCGGCGTCGACCGCGACGACAACGGCTTTGTCGATGAAACAACCAGCCAGCAACTGCTGGAGCTGCAACGTCATTCCGCGATCCCACTCGACCTGCCGCCGGGCGTGGTCACGATCGTCGAAATCGAACAACAACAGCGGCTCGACCCGATCCGGACCCGCGCCGACCTCGCGCTTTCGTTCCGGGACGGAACCGTTCGCGTTCACAATATCGGAAGCAGCACAGCCGCCGGATTTCGCGTCGTGATTCGCCGCGGCGAGCAGATCGTCGACTCGGTTGAACTCCGCTCCCTCGAAGCGCCGTTCGATCTTCGCCCCCGTTGGCAGGTTGTGCCGTTCGAGAGACCGCCGCGGATTGGCGATGTGATCGAGGTAGACCCGGACCACCTGATCTTGGAGATCACCGAAGACAACAACCAAATTCGAATCGACTAATGACAGACTCAAAACTCAACCGTCGAAACTTTGCGAAACTCACCGCAGCCTCGCTTGTGGCGCCAATGGCTGCATCCGCGTCGGAGCAACATACAGACCTCTGCGTCTACGGCGCCACCGCGAGCGGAATCATGACCGCGGTCACGGCGTCAAAGGACGGCTGGAAGGTCACGATCATTGAGTCTAGCCGTTGGTTAGGCGGAATGACCGGCGGCGGGCTGGATCACGTTGATTGGGGGCGCGAGGAAGCCGTCGGCGGGTCGACCCGGCCGATTCTGGAACGCGAACTCGGTGATGCGGGCTATCGCGAACTCTTCCAGCAGATGCTGGCGGAACACGGGGTGGAGGTGATCTACGAACACCGGCTCAACGCGGTTCGAAAAGCGGGAACCACGATTGAGGCGATCGAACTCGATCACGCGCCGCCCGACGAGACCGGATGTCCGGTTGCCGAGCCGCAAACGGCACGCGCGCTGACGATTGCGGCCAAGGTGTTCGTCGACTGCTCGTATGAAGGGGACCTGATGGCTGCCGCGGGTGTGAGTTGCACTTGGGGCCGCGAATCGCGCGACGAATACGGCGAGTCGCTGGCCGGGGTGCGTCCGAATCTATGGGAATACGCGATCGACCCTTATCGAACGCCGGGCGATCCCGACAGCGGCCTTCTGCCCTTGTTGCAGGATGTCGAGGTGAACCCGCTTGGCGCCGCCGACAAGCTGACCATGGGTTACTGCTTTCGCTACAAGTTCACCACCGAAGGAAACGGCTGGCCTCTCGATCCGCCGGAAGACTACGATCCGTTTGACTACGAGATCTTTCGTCGCGCTTTTGCCGGAGGCGTCAATCTCATGGCACAGCGGAAGATGCGATTCGAACTCGGCGAAATCACCGAGCAACGATCCAAGCCGTATTTGATGAATACCGGCAATCTCGTTCGTTCGCTGCTGACGACGACGGTTTATGGCTGCAACGCGGGGTACCCGGATGGAGATTGGGCGACCCGTTCAGCGATCTGGAAGTTTCACCAGACGCATCTTTGCGGCCTGACGCATTTCCTGAGAACCGATCCCGCTGTCCCCGACGAGTTGCGCGCCATCGCTACGCAGGTCCGGCTGCGGCCCGGACCGTTCGACCAAACGCGGGGCTGGCCGCATCAGCTTTACGTTCGCGAGGCAAGGCGGATGATCTCGGATTACGTCGTGACGCAGCACGACATGGCGGGGACGAAATCGCCAAAGGATTCAGTCGGACTGGCGTCCTACGGCGTGGACGACTTTCCCTACGCGACATATGCGCATAACGGAGGTATTGCGCTCAGTGGCGGCGAGTTCTCGATCCTTTATCTTCCGGGGCCGCACAACGGGATTTATCGCATCCCGTATTCCGCAATCCGGCCGAGGGCGCGGGAATGCACCAACCTCCTTGTTCCCCTCTGTGTTTCGGCAAGCCACATCGCGATGACCTCGATTCGGATGGAGCCGGTCTGGATGATTCTCGGTGAGTCGGCGGGCTTCGCGGCGTCGATGGCGATGAAGGACCGCATCCCGGTTCAGGACGTGGAGTATGCCGAGCTCGCCGAACGGTTGCGTGAATTGAAGCAACGGCTCGAACCATCCTGAACGACAACCCCATGAAGCAAATCTCGACTCTAACCGTTGGCCTGCTGATCACAAATCTGGCCGGCGTATCCCACGCCTGCACGACGGTCCTCGTCGGCAAGAAGGCCAGCGCGGACGGTTCCGTACTGATGGCGACATCGTGCGACGGCAGCATCATGGGACTGGTCAAAGTCGTTCCCGCGTAATCGTTCCCGCCCGGCGAGAGGCTGCCGCTCTACTTCGACTTCCCGGCTCCCGCGACCTGGCGGGAGCAGGCTGCACCCCCTCCAACCCGGGGCGCTGCGCGGTGACGGAGCGTTGGGGTTGAAAAAGCGATTTCCTAGCAATAACTTGAAGACAAAAACATGAAGACCCAAAGCTCATTTTTGGAGGTCAAGGGCGTCGAGACCAGTCCGGGTCTCGTCATCCTCGGCCGCTATGTCGCCGTGGACAACGTCTGCGCCTGGCCAAGCCTCACTCTTCTCCCGGACGGCACGATCGCCGCGATCATCTACGGGCACCCCAGCCATCTCCAGGGGCCGGGGGACGTGCAGTGCTGGACCTCCCGCGACGGGCGGGGACTGTGGGAGTTTCGCGGGACTGTCGCCCCGCACGGTGCGGATAGCACGCGGGGCAATGTGGCCGCTGGCCTGGCTCACAATGGCGATCTAGTCGTGCTCTCGGGCGGGTGGGCCGGCCCGCCGAACTACCGGAAGCACCGGATACCGCCCTGCGTGAGCCGCTCCGCCGATGGCGGAAAGACCTGGACCGTGGACGAGTCTGAAACCGCCGTGGTGTTCCCGCCGGAAATCCGCCGCGATGACTACCAGCGAATGCTCGTCCCCTTCGGCAGCATCGTGCGCATGACGGAAAAGAAGCTGGCCGCGTCATTCTATGACGACATGGGCAAGGTCTTTGCCCTGTTCAGCGAGGACGACGGGCGGACTTGGGGCCACGCGGTCGAGATGGCCGGCGAACACGGCGACGAGATCGCGATGCTGCGGCTGCGCCCGGATCGCTGGCTGGCTGTTATGCGGGCAAATGGGGGATCCGATCCCAAGGCCTTGCTGCGCGGCCTGCGCCAGCTCGTGTCCTCGGACGAGGGACGCACCTGGATTCCCGGAGACCTGATCACCCAGCACAACGAGCATCCAGGCCACCTATTGCGGCTCGCGGATGGCCGCGTCCTGCTCTCGTTTGGCATGCGCAACGCCTCCAGCGTCGGCATCCGGATCAGCCCGGACGAAGGCCGCACCTGGGAGTCGCCGCGAGTCCTGGTCACCATGCCGTCGTGGAAAGGGCTTGTGTTCGATCCACCTTACCGGGAGCACGACCTCGGCTATCCGTCGACCGTTCAACTGGCCGATAGGAGTTTCGTGACGGCCTGGTATAGCATCGGGACCGAGCAGCATACCCGCTATCACATGGGAACGGTGCTGTGGAGAATGAAGTGAAACGCCAATACCAATCAGTCAAAAACGAACTCAAGAACATCCAATGAAACCATTTTTAGCCCTTTCTCCCCCTGGATCCCCTCTAAACATGACGACCATCCTGCGCAGTAAGTTATTGTCCATTTTTCTTTCTCTCTTTGCCTTTGCCTCGGTAGCGTATCCACAGGCGGAGAAAACACCAGGGGACAAAGTGGAGCGGCCGATGAGCGGGGGAGGGAACCCTCTTGCGTCTTCTCCCCTTGCCGTGAAGGACTGGGCAGTTGGGACCGTGCGTATTACCGACCTGAGTAACCCAAACGACGGTGAGGGCACTTACGGGGCGACGCAGAATTTCGGCGCGACGATTTACAACACGTTTCACAAGAAGTTTTACACCGTTGCGAATAACGGGTCGTCTGCCTATTTGTATTGGAGCAAGGACGGTATTTTCTGGAGCGAGGGTATTTACCTGGGGCAGCACTGGCGCGGTTACTTTGCCGGCGCCCTTGGCTTCAACCCGACGAACGGCGACCTGTTTGCCATCTATTCCATTGCTCTTCACAAGCGCGATGGGACGGTTACGTCCGGAATCATTAAAAGCACCGACCAAGGCCTTACGTGGTCAACGCCGACTCCCATCCCCACGAATCCCACATTCATTTCACCGACGCAACGGGCGCAAGAGTTCACCAGCTTGGTGTATTTGCCCGGGGAAACACCCAGGTTCGTCTCCAGCTATACAAGCGATTTCACTCCAAAGAATACAGGGCTCTTCTTTTTCGACGTAGCCGACCCGAGCAAACAGTCCAATTTTGACCTGAATATCGGGGTCAATAATGAGCTCCCCCTTTTCTTTGATGCCGACAAAAATACCTTGGTGGGTATACTTCGCAATGATACAGGTCAAGGGGCTCCCCGGTTCTTCAAAATGGAGTCGCCGTTTAATGCCCTGGACCAGATTACGATCACCCAGCTTA
>JAQBYD010000037.1 GCA_027623315.1 Verrucomicrobiota bacterium
GCCTCACCAGTTCCCATTCACTATGGAAGCAACATCGGAGTCCGACGGTCTACATTTACATATCGTGCGCTCATGCAACGCAGTTTATCGCTCCACTCCATCCCCTGAAAGTTCTTTTCCCACGGTTTTCCCTTCCTGAGGGAAAATCGTAGCCAGGAGGCTGGCGGACTCCTTGCGCGTCGATAATCGGAGGGCGGCTAAGTCCCACAGACTCCTAGGTTACAGCGGTGGGCCGAGCGATACGTTCCCCACGTCCATCCAGCCGACCATATTGAAGAGTCCGACCCTTGTCGCGTAGGGTAGCCCTTGGGGAAAACGGACGACAAGCCGCGCGCCGGCATGCGCGGCCATTTTCGCACTTAACGCTTGCGTGCGTGGATTGGAGTCACCGCGGCTTCCCGGGACCTTGTAATCCGTCGTACACAGCGAATCCACCTGGCGACCGCCGGCCCAGATCTCCACACACCAGTCCGGCGGACCCCCGGCGACCGAGACCGCCTCCTGCACACGTTGCGCGCGTACCCGGATTTCCGGGTCGTCGTGCTCAAGAAGCGGTCGCACAATATCCCGCGCCATATGTCCCATCTTGATCAATTCGCGGGTGGTCGCCTCGCGCACTCCAAACTCGGCGTGTCCCAAACGCTTACCCCAGTCTCCGTTCACCGCCGGCTCGGAACCATCCGGTTCCGCCGCGCTTGACTCCTCGAAGAACTCGGCATCGGATAGCACGACGTCGGTCGAGTTCGGCCGGCCACCCGCAATGAGAAATCGCGCATCATCCACCTCCGTTACCGTGAAGCCGCTGCGTCGCGCCGCATGCATCAGTTGCGGAGCCACCATGAATGCATCCAACGCAGGCAGGTAGACCTCGATAGCACGCGCGTCGTCCGCTCCGCCAAATACCGCGAATCGCCCTCTCGGCAGCATTCGCGCCACGGGCTCTCCTCGTGCGAGGCCCATCGACGCACCGCTTTCGATGCTTTCGCGATCGAGATCCACGATCTCCACACTGGCGAGCTTGCTCGGACGAAGCTGAGGCGCATAGCCGCCGATCAGGGCAACGCGGCCGTCGGAAAGCCTCACGGCTGCATGCGTCGCCCGTGATTGCTTCAAGGTCATGCTGACGGCAACGGATTTCATCGCCCGCAAATCGAAGAGCTCCAGCGAATCAAAGCTCTGCTTGGTGTAGTCCGCGCCGGTGCCACCGGCGATCAGGATGTGACCCGATGTCAACAAGGTCGCACTGTGTCGCGCACGGGCCGTTTCAAGCCGTCCGACGGAATTGAACTCGCGCGTGGTGGGATCGAAGATCACGCAGGCATCGAGCGGCTTGAAGTCACTATCAAAACCACCGCACAAGAAGATTCGCCCGTCGTCCAGCCGGACCATTTCCGGCCAGCGCACAGGCCCGGCCGAGTACGAATTGGCAGTGCGAACGAAGCCGGCATCCATCGTGTAGGTGCTGTCGTTGCCGCCATCCACGAGCAGACCGATTCCCCGCGCAAGCGGGATGCCGTGCAGATCCCCGAAGTGCTGCTGGTGACCAGTCGCCGTGAATCGCTCGGTGGCCAGATCGAAGATCTCAACCGTGTTCTTTCCAAAGCCGGCCGCGAAAACGACTTTGCCGCCGCCGAGTCTGAGCGCGACATGACGATGCCGTTTTTCGAGCATTGGGTGCGCCGTGGCTGTCAACAAGTAGGGATGCTTCCGCCGCGCCGCGATAACCTCAGCACTCTCAGTCCTCTCGAGGTCAGGGCCCGGTTGCGTCGGTACCGACGACCCTCCAAAAAAGATTTCAGAGCGTGCTATAAGCGTGCTGGCGCGAGCGCCGCCACAAAGCGTCAGGAGTGTAAGGAGTACAGCAATCCGCATCTGATCTCACCTTCCGGGCGAAGGTGCTCGAAAGCGCGACGGTTGTCAATGCGCCGTGCGACGGTGCGGCTTCTCCTTTTCTCCAGGCCCCGGCCGGGTTAGAGTCACGCACGAAGGAATCACCTGAATGACGCAGATCACCGAAGCCGCCTGGACGCCGACGGCGCAGGACATCGATCACGCGAACGTGACCGCCCTGATGCGGGAGCTCGACGTCGGGACGTACGAGGAACTGCACCGATGGTCCGTCGACCACCGCACGGAGTTCTGGCGATGGACGATCAATAAGCTGGGAATTCGCCTGCGGTCCCCCTTCGGAGAGATCATCGAACCCGGTAGCGGCGTCGAGGCGCCGACCTGGCTTCCCGGGGCGCAACTGAACATCGTGGAGAGTTGCTTTAGCCACGACCCGGAATCCGCGGCCGTGGTTCACCAGAGCCCCGGGGGTGACCTCTACCGCTGGACGCTCGCGGACCTTGAAAAAGTGACCAATCGCGTCGTCAACGGACTCGCCGAAATGGATCTCGAACGCGGGGCTGCGATCGCCGTGGATATGCCTATGACCCCGGAGTCCATTGCGGTCTACCTCGGGATCATTAAGGCCGGGCACACCGTCGTATCGATTGCCGACAGCTTTGCGGCGCCGGAGATCGCCGAACGCCTCAGGCTCGGCAATGCACGACTGCTCTTCACGCAGGATGTCCTGATGCGCGGCCAGAAGACGTTACCGTTGTACGGTAAAGTTCAGCAGGCCGACGCGCCGCGGGCGATCGTCATTCCTGCCGGCGAGTCGATGTCCGAACCGTTACGCGCCAACGATCTCGACTGGCGGGATTTCCTTTCTGACCATGAAGAAGCGGATGCGGTTATCACGGATCCGGGCGCACCGATCAACATCCTCTTCTCCTCCGGCACGACGGGTGAACCCAAGGCGATTCCATGGACTCAGACCACCCCGATTAAGTGCGCCATGGATGCCTATTTCGTCCAGGATGTTCATGCTGCAGACGTGCTGGCATGGCCATCCAATCTCGGATGGATGATGGGGCCCTGGTTGATCTTCGCGGCGCTAATTAACAAGGCCGCGCTGGCGGTTTACAACGGCCCGCCGACAGGGCGTGATTTCGGAGAGTTCGTTCAAGATGCGGACGTTACCCAGCTGGGCGTGGTCCCGAGTCTCGTCCGCACATGGCGCGCGTCGCAGTGCATGGAGGGTTTGGACTGGTCCTCGATCGCCCTATTCAGCTCAACCGGGGAATGCTCGAACGCGGAAGACATGCTCTACCTGACCCAACTCGCCGGGAACCGTCCCGTCCTTGAGTATTGTGGCGGCACAGAGGTGGCCGGGGGCTACATCGGGGCGACGGTCGTCAAGCCCGCGGTTCCGGGCCTCTTTAACGCGGTGGCGCTGGGCGTCGATATCGAGATATTGGACCAAGACGGGCAACCGGCGGACCGTGGCGAGGCCTTCCTGGTGCCACCCTCCATAGGCCTCTCGTCGCACCTCTTGAATTTCGATCATCACGAGATCTATTACTCGGGAACGCCGGCCGGCTCCAACGGGGCCGTACTGCGCCGGCACGGCGACGCCCTCGAGAGACTTCCCGGCGGCTACTATCGCGCTCATGGCAGGGCCGATGACACCATGAATCTCGCCGGCATCAAGGTCAGTTCGGCGGAGGTCGAGCACGTGGTCAACGCATTGCCCGATGTGTCCGAGACGGCGGCGATCGCCGTGCCGCCGTCCGCAGGAGGGCCGGACCGCCTGGTCATCTTCGCCGTCTGCTCGACCGATCCGCCGCCCGAGGGCCGTGTTCTCAAGGAGGCGATGCAAGACCGTATCCGAAGCGTCCTGAATCCGCTCTTCAAGATTCACGCGGTGGTGATTGCCGAAGCACTTCCGCGAACAGCGTCCAACAAGATCTTGCGCCGCGTCCTCAGAGACGCCTTCCAGTCCGGAAGCAAGCGGTTCGGTGAAACGACGACGTAATTTGCTTGCCCGTAGCTCGCTGCGGATTCTCTTCTCTTCATTCGTGTAGATTCGCGTGATTCGTGGGTCCAAATCTGCGACGTTTCAACCCGGGAAACAGCAGAATCCGGACGGGAACGCTACGCGTCTCTGCTCGCCGTATCGGCGACGTTCTGCTCCCACTGGCCTTCCATCTTGACGCCCAGTTCTTCGCGGCCGCCGGAATAGTGCGGTCCGGAGAGAAGCGGGTGACTCGGGCCCGCACCCCCGATAAGTTCCTGGTGCTCCGCCTTCAGGAAATGGAGCGCCAGTCCCGCACGATCGGTGTCCGTCGTGTTGGCATGCGTGCAATGCGCCGTACCGTAGTTGAAGAAGAGAACGGTAACGAACGAAAGAGATCGCTGTGCGGGCTCAGTGGACAAACCTGCAGATTGAAGGCCTTGTCTGAATGCGTCGCTCCGTCCCCTTCGGTTACGACGTTCCGCAATTTGCAGGCGTCGACGAGCCGCTGCAACTCGGCCTGCATGGCCGCGACTTCCTGCGCGTTGAAAAACCGCTGCAGGATGAGGTATCCGTCCCGGTCGAACTGATCCACCTGCTCGGGCGTAAGGTGCATGCTACTCAGATAGGTTTCGGACACGCATAAGACCTTAGCGCTCATCCATGGGAACGATCTTGCGTGCGACAGCACCATTGTAAATCTGCCGTGGACGCCAGATTTTCCACTCGGGATCTTGCGAACTCTCGCGCCAATGCGCAATCCATCCAGGCAGTCGCCCGATGGCGAAGATCACCGTGAACATATTAACGGGTATCCCCATGGAGCGATAGAGAATGCCGGAGTAGAAATCGACGTTCGGATAGAGGCTGCGTTCCACAAAGTACTCATCCTCCAAGGCGACCTTCTCCAGTTTCTTCGCGATATCCAAGAGTGGGTCATTGATTTGTAAATCATCGAAAACCTGGTCGCAGGCGCCCTTGATAATCTTCGCGCGCGGATCGTAGTTTTTGTAAACCCGATGCCCGAAGCCCATCAGCCGGAACGGATCGTCCTTGTCCTTCGCCATGGCGACATACTTATCGACGTCGTTTCCGTCTGCTTGAATCTTCAGCAGCATCTCCACGACGCCCTGCGCAGCCCCGCCATGCAGGGGTCCGGAGAGCGCCGAGATTCCAGCGCCGATCGACGCATACAGGTTCGCGCGTGAACTTCCAACAAGTCGGACCGCGCTGGTTGAGCAATTCTGCTCATGATCGGCATGGAGGATCAGCACCCGTGTCAGCGCGCGTACGAGCACGGGGTTGATCTCGTAATCTTCTCCATCACCGGAAAACATCATGTTCAGGAAATTGGAAGCGTAGTTGAGGTCGGCGCGTGGGTAGATGTAGGGCTTACCGCTCGCCTTGCGGTAGGAGAATGCCGCGATCGTGCGGACTTTCGCAATCAACCGCGCCGCGGTCTCATCAAAAGTCCAATCCTCGTCCCGCACCGTCGGGTGAAAGGTTGAGAGCGAGGTGACCATCGCCGACATGATCGACATCGGATGCGCGCCGCTCGGGTAGCCCGTGAAGAAATGCTTCATGTCCTCGTGAATGTCGGAGTGCTCACTCAGTCGATCCGTGAACGCCCTGGCCTCGGGTCGCGTGGGCAATTCGCCGTAGATCAGAAGATAGGCGGCCTCGGTGAACGTGCACGACTCGGCGAGATCTTCGATCGGGTAGCCCCGGTGACGCAGAATCCCATTCTCGCCATCGATATAGGTGATGGTGCTGGTGCAGCATCCCGTGTTGACGAAGCCGTCGTCATACGTGATATAGCCGGTTGATTTTCTCAGGGACGACACGTCCACGGCCTTCTCGTGCTCTGTACCTTCCAGCACGGGCAGGTCGATGGTCTGGCCGTCATCGAGCGTAAGTTTGGCGGTTCGTTCAGTCAATCTAGCTCCCTGAGGGTTGGTCGGATCGAAACCAGGATTCCGCGTGTTACGCTCGCTCCGACAGTAGCCCCTTAATAGTATTACCTAAATCGGCAGGACTTGAGCAAACCTTAACCCCGGCCGCTTCAAGCGCCGCGACCTTGCTTTCGGCGCCTCCGCTGGATCCACTGACGATCGCACCGGCATGTCCCATGCGCCGTCCGGGCGGCGCGGTTCTGCCCGCGATGAAGGCCGCCACCGGTTTATCGAAATTATCCTGGATCCACTGCGCGGTACGCTCTTCCTCGGACCCGCCAATCTCGCCGATCAGTATACACCCTTCGGTCTGCTCGTCCTGTTGAAAGAGCTCGAGGACATCGATAAAGCCGAGCCCGTGCACGGGATCTCCGCCGATGCCCACACACGTGGACTGGCCCAGGTCGAGCTGGGTGGTCTGCCAGACGGCCTCGTAAGTCAGCGTGCCACTACGGCTGACGACGCCCACCCGGCCCTTTTGATGAATATAGCCCGGCATGATTCCAATCTTGCACTCGCCGGAGGTGATCACACCGGGGCAGTTCGGGCCGATCAGCGTGGTCCCGCACTCGAGGGCCTTCTTGCGCGCCAGCATCATGTCGCGCTGCGGAATTCCCTCCGTGATGCAGACGATCAACTCAACGCCCGCTTCCGCCGCTTCCTCCACAGCCGCACCGGCAAAGGGCGCCGGGACAAAAATCATGGTCGCATTGGCCTGGTGCTTTTCGCGCGCTTCGGCGACGGAGTCGTAGACGGGAACACCGTCGACCTCCTGGCCTCCCTTGCCCGGCGTTACACCCGCCACCAACTGGGTGCCGTACTCGGCGCATTGACGGGCGTGAAAAGAGCCGGCACTGCCGGTCAGGCCCTGGCAGATGAGCTTCGTATTCGCGTCGACGAGAATCGACATCAGCAACCTCCTCTCGATGCTTCGGCCGCCAGGCGAGCAGCCTCGGTGAGGTCGGACGCGGTCTGGCACTTCAATCCGCTCTCGGCAATCATGCGACGACCTTCCTCGACGTTGGTGCCTTCGAGCCTCACGATGAGCGGCACGTCGAGCTCGACGCTGCGCAGCGCCGCCAGGACGCCTTCCGCGATCACGTCACATCTCATGATTCCGCCGAAGATATTCACGAGGATGGCCTTGACGTCCGGATCTCCGGCAAGAATCCGGAAGGCGGCCGTCACGTTCTCCGCGGTGGCGCCGCCACCGACATCAAGAAAATTAGCGGGGCGCGCATCGAACAACGTGATCACATCCATCGTGGCCATCGCCAGACCGGCCCCATTGACCATACAGCCGATCGAGCCCTCACCCACTTTAATGTAGCTCAGCCCGTACTGCGCCGCCTCACGCTCCCTGGCGTCCTGCTCTTCATCGAGCTCAAACGCATCCCACTCCGGGTGCCGGAATCGCGCGTTGTCGTCGACCGACATCTTGGCATCGATCGCGACCAACTCCCCCTCGGGAGTGACGGCCACGGGGTTGATTTCGACCATTGAGGCGTCGTTGTCAAAGTAGGTGCGGTAGAGGGCACTGAGCAACGTAAGCGTCTCCTGCTCGGGAAATGCGTT
Source organism: Verrucomicrobiota bacterium (assembly GCA_027623315.1). Lineage (GTDB taxonomy): Bacteria > Verrucomicrobiota > Kiritimatiellia > CAJWTS01 > CAJWTS01 > JAQBYD01. The sequence continues at coordinate 7,369 of JAQBYD010000037.1, forward strand.
GTCGGGGCACCAGAACGCGTGCACGCGACGGCTCTCGTCATCGGGAATACCCACGCCTGGATCGAGTTGCAACTTCAGAATGGCATCCGGATCCGACGCCGCGGTCTCCTCGATATCCATCCCGCCACCGCGCGAGGCGATCAGGACCGGCTGACCCGTCTCACGGTCCGTCAGCACGGAGACATATAGCTCCGAGGCAATGTCGCAGGCCTGCGCCAGAAGCACGCGGTGGACCGTGAGGCCGGCATTTCCGGTCTGCTTGGTCTTGAGTGTCATGCCGAGGATGTTCGTCGCGTGCGTCCGGACCTCATCCGCGGTCTGAGAAAACTTAATGGCCCCGGCCTTGCCGCGGCCCCCCGCGTGCACCTGGGCCTTCACCACGATAGGCAAACTGAGTTCCGCAAGGGCGCTATCGCATTGTGCGGCGTCGTCGATGACAACACCTTTCTGTGTTCGCATCCCCGCTTTTGCAAAGAGGTTTTTAGCCTGGTATTCGTGTAACTCCATGATCCTCCGATGAAGACATCGTGCCGCGCGCTGTTGGAATATGGCACACGCCGACTGTGCCATGATGAGGCTGAAGAGCGATCCGTATCATCCCTTATCCTTCACACTTGTATAGACGTAGCCCAGGAGTTCCTGGACCGAAATCATGCCGTATCCTTGTTCGTTGTGATCCACGGGGAGATGTCTGAATGATCCCATCGACATCTTGTTGATCGCGTCACCGACGGAATTCCACGATTCCGCCCGATCGGGACGCGCCGTCATAATCTCTTTCACCGCAGTCTTTTCTCGATCCATGTCGGTCAGCGCGACCTTCATTACGATATCTCGCGACGTCACGATCCCCTTGAGCTTCTTGTTCTGAATCACGAGCAAACAATCCAAGTTGTATTCCTTCAGAAGCATAATCGCACGATTGACGGAATCGCCCGGATCGATCGAGATCACGCGACCAGTCCCATAGGTGACCTCGAGGGAGCTGATTCGTGTCGCCAGGGCGCTGAAGAGCGGATCCGATATATATTTTTCGCGCTCGGCACGGCGCTCTTCGATAACGTCCATCTCGTCCGCCAGGCTATCGGCGCGAGCGTGGGGATCCTGGTGGACCTTGATCAGGGCGTCCTTTTCCTCGACTTCCCAATAATCTCCACCCATCAGCAGGCTCTGCAGATTGCGATGCCCCCGCTTCTCGGTCGCGTAGCGCGCCTGGAGCAATGACTGTTCGCCATAGGTGGGGCGTTCCACGGCGCGAAAAACGCCGATCGGCATCGGAAAGGCGGGGTACTCCAGACCGGCCAGCGCGTAAGCATAGTTATACCCGGAGTCCGATCGATGGTGAAGCGGCAGGTCGTCCGTAGTGGCATCTTCCTCCAGTTCGACGATCTCGGGAGTAAACCCGTTGAACCGGATGGCGCGATTGTACTCCTTGCCATAGATGAGCGGCCTTCCATCCCGCAGATCGAGTAATGCGTCATCCCGGACCTCACGCGCGACGATATCCGCCCATGCCTTGTTATTATAAATCACACAGTTCTGCAGGATCTCGACGAAGGCCGTTCCCTTGTGCGCAGCGGCGGCATTGAAGATCCGGGTCATGTGCTTCGGATTCGTATCATAGGTCCGCGCAACAAACGTCGCCTGCGACGCCAGCGCGAAGTGCAGCGGGTTTATGGGATAGTCGATACTGCCGTACGGCGTGCTCTTCTTGATGAAGCCGAGTTCCGAGGTGGGGCTATACTGACCCTTGGTCAGACCATAGACCTTGTTATTGAACAGCAGAACCTTAATATCGATGTTCCGACGCAGAAGGTGCATCAGGTGATTGCCGCCAATGCTAAGTCCGTCCCCGTCCCCGGTGATCATCCAAACAGACAACTCGGGGTTCGCCAGCTTCACACCCGTGGCGACGGCCGGCGCGCGGCCGTGGATGGTGTGAAACCCATACGTATTCATGTAGTACGGGAAACGACTCGAGCACCCGATTCCACTGACCACGACAAAGCGTTCGCGCGGTATACCCAGCGTCGGAAAGACGTTCTGAATGGTGTTTAAGATGGCATAGTCACCGCATCCGGGGCACCAGCGCACATCGACCGGGGCCACAAAATCGCGGCGCGTGAGCTTGACCTCTTTCGGTTCGGCCGGCTTGTCGTCTTCGGTTGCGATCATCTTATGACCCCGATTTCCCTACAGGAGTTCTTTCACTTTTGCGCTAATCTCAGCCACGGTGAATGGGCGGCCCTGGACTTTCGGTAAGGACACCACGTCGATTAGGAACTTGCCCCGAAATATCTGGGCCAGCTGGCCCCGGTTCAATTCCGGCACGAGGATCTTCTTAAAGCGACCGAAAATATCCGCGAGATCGTGCGGGAGCGGATTCACATAGCGTAAGTGGACGCGTCCCACGGCGAAGCCCTCGGTCTGCAGATCCCGGATCGATGCGGCAATCGCACCGTATGTTCCGCCCCAGCCCACGATCAGCACGTCGCCGCTCTGGCTACCGTGAACATTCGTGGGGGGATACGAGTCGGCGATTCGCTCGACCTTCTCCGCGCGCAGCCCGATCATTTTCTCGTGGTTAAGCGGATCGTAACTGACCTGGCCACGTTCGTTCTTTTCAAGGCCGCCAATCTGATGTTCGTAGCCGCGGCGTCCAGGTACGACCGCTTTGCGCGCCAGGGTCTTCTCGTCGCGCCGGTAGATGACATGGTCTTCGCCGGGCGGCAGGGGATCTAGAAAAAGTTTGGGCAGGCGCTTCACGTTCGGCACTTTCCACGGTTCGGCTCCGTTCGCGATATAGGCCTCGCTCAACAGGACCACGGGAGTGCAATAGGTCAGCGCGATCCGAATGGCCTCGATCACGACATCAAAGCAATCACCCGGTGAAGCCGCGGCAAGCACCGGCACCGGAGACTCTCCATTGCGACCGTACATCGCCTGGAAGAGATCGGCCTGCTCTGTCTTGGTCGGCATTCCGGTGCTCGGACCGGCGCGTTGAACATTGATCACGACGAGTGGCAACTCGGTCATCACGGCGAGTCCCACAAATTCCGCCATCAGCGCGAAACCCGGGCCACTTGTCGCGGTGATGCCGATCTGCCCCGCAAAGCTCGCGCCGATTGCGATTCCGACCGCCGCAATCTCATCTTCTGCCTGGACGGTCTTGATTCCGTAATTCTTGTGCTCGGCCAAACCCTCGAGAATCGAGGAGGCTGGCGTGATCGGGTAACTCCCGAAAACCACGTCCCGGTAGGAGGACTCCGACGCCGCAACGATTCCCAGCACAATCGCATCGTTTCCGGAAATCTTGCGATAAACTCCGCTCTCGATCTGGGCGCGTTCAACGCGATACGTAGGAAGCTCAATCTCCGTGGTCTCGCCGATGTGGTAACCGGCGCGCACGGTGCGGATTACCGCGTCGGCCAGGTCCGGCTTCTTACCCCATTTCGAGCCGATCCACTTTTCAGTGGCTTCCAGGGGCCGGGCGTAGATCCAGTAGGTGAGCCCCAGCGCCAGGAAGTTCTTGCAGCGCGCCTTCTCTACCGACCGCAAGGGCGACTCCTTCAACGCATCCATCGTCAGCTGCGCGAGATCTAACTTGATCAACCTGTACTTCCGGCCCAGCTCCGGATCATCGAGCGGATTCTCTTCGTACCCCGCCTTGGCCAGGTTGGCCGGCACGAAGGTGTCCGTGTTCACGATCAGGAGCCCACTCGGGATCAGGTCCGGCAAGTTCACCTTGAGCGCGGCGGGATTCATGGCCACCAGGGCGTCCGGTGCGTCGCCAGGGGTCAGGATATCGGTGCTCCCGAAATGGATCTGAAAACCGGAGATTCCAGGAAGTGTCCCTGCGGGCGCCCGAATCTCGGCAGGGAAATCAGGGAACGTGCTGATGTCGTTACCCGCGAGAACACTGCTATCCGAGAATTTCTCACCAATGGTTTGCATTCCGTCGCCGGAGTCCCCGGCAAACCGGATCACGATCGAGGCGCGCTCGATTCGATCCGATGAATCCGGCGCAACATTCTTCTTGGATTCGACAACCGTGGCCATGCTCCTATCCGCCTCCTTCTTCGATCGCCGTCAGACTGGCGTCAGGAGGCCGATTCAAGACTTCGCCGGGAAGATGCTCCGCCACAAAGTCGACCGCAACGCGAATGGAAAGCAGCCCCTTCAAGCGGCCATTCCCGTTCAACACCGGCAGATGATGAAATTTGTGTTCGTAGAAGATCTCGATCGCCTCCGAGAGAGGGGTCTCGGGACTCACCATGACCGGATCCGGGGTCATGACCTGGTCCACCGGCGTATCGGGTGAAAGCGACTGGCCGATAAAGTGCACCATCACATCCCGCTCGGTGAAGATTCCGATAACCGCGCCCGTGTCATCCTGCACGCAGACGCATCCTTTCCCCTTCTCCTGCATCAACCGTATGGCATCCGCGACGGCGGTATCGGACTTGACGGTCAATGCCTTCTGAAGGGTGAGTCTCCCCACGGGCTCGGACCAGAATTCTCTGTCGGCGGATTTTGTCACAGTAAAATAGCTTACGGCTATATTCCCCAGCTTCCCGTACTTTGTGTCAGCAAAAGCTGATATATTACGGGCCGTGTCGGGGCTGGTCAATCGAAAATGCGCGAAAAGACACTGTTTATGTTGCCGATTCGACTATTTGAAGCAGATCACTCTAGATGCTTGAGTCCTCCGAATCATTCTGATACGCTTTGCGGCTTCATTTATGAAAAAGACATTCATACAGACCATACGACAGAAGCTGATGCGGCCGAAAGGCAATCGCCCCAACGCCGAGAAGGCGGTTGACCGCCACGCCAGCACGACGCACGCCCCCAAACCTACGCAGCCCACACGACAGAGCCGGCGGCAGAACCACCGCCATACCCATCCGCACAATCCAGAGTCCAATCCAGAATCCAATCCCGTGGCCGAACCCGTGGCCGAACCCGTGGCCGAATCAACTCCCCAATCGGCACCCAGATCAACACCCAGATCGGCGCCCAAATCGACACGCAAATCAGAGCCCAAACCGGCATGGTCCATCGACCAGTTCCAGGTCGAGCCCTGCGAAGCGAAAACCCGTTTCCACGACCTCGGTCTTGCGGACGAGGTCATGCACGCGATCGCAGATCTCGGTTTCGAGTACTGTACCCCCATCCAGGCCGAGGCGCTCCCCGTATCGCTTCAGGGCAAGGATGTGGCCGGGCAGGCCCAGACCGGCACCGGCAAAACCGCCGCCTTCCTGATCACGGCGATCATGCACATGCTAAAGAACAAACTCCCTGAGCGCCCCGCCAACGGCACACCGCGCGCTCTGGTTATCTGCCCGACTCGCGAACTCGCGCTCCAGGTGCACAACGACGCCGAGTGCCTGATTAAGCATACGCCCCTCAAAAGCCTCGCCGTGTATGGCGGAATGGACTATCAGCGTCAGAAGGACACGCTGAACAAGAACCGCGTGGATTTCGTGATCGCAACGCCTGGACGTCTTCTGGATTTCCGGCGAAATCGCGACATCAACCTGCGCCACTGTGAGATTCTGGTAATCGACGAAGCGGACCGTATGCTGGATATGGGTTTCATTCCTGACGTACGCACAATCATTGGCGCGTTACCGCCCAAGGGAGAGCGCCAGACCATGCTCTGGAGCGCAACGCTTTCCTCCGACGTCATGCGGCTGGCCGCACAATGGACCAGGGACCCCGTACGGCTCGAGGTTGCGCCCGAGCAAGTCGCCGTGGATACCGTCGAGAACGTCGTCTACACGGTCGCGGCGAAACAGAAATTTACGCTGCTCTACAACTTCCTCAAGAAGCACGCTGATTCCAGAACCCTGGTCTTCGGAAACCGACGAATCCTAACCAGTGACCTCGTGGATATGCTGATCATCCTCGGAATCAAATGTGCTCCGCTCTCGGGCAGCGTTCCCCAGAAGAAGCGGCAAGAAATCCTCGAGAAATTCCGCAGCGGACGGATCAACGTCATCATTGCCACCGACGTCGCTTCGCGTGGCATTCATGTCGACGATATTTCGTACGTCATCAACTACGATATCCCCTACGAACCAGAGGAATTCGTCCATCGCATCGGACGAACTGGCCGGGCCGGGTCCAAAGGAACCTCCATCAGCCTCGCCTGTGAAGAGGAATCTTTCACCATCCCGGAGATCGAGGAGTATATCGGCAGGACCCTCCCCTGCGTGCAGCCCCCGGAAGACTTGCTGACACCGTTACCGGATCTCCCGGGATTAAGGAATTCAAGCCGCACGCGCCCGCCCCGTCAGGATAACCGCCGCGGCGGGCCGCCAAGAGGCGGACGAAGCGGAGGCCCGCGTCGTGGCAGCAGCGGTGGTCCGCGTAGCGGCAGCAGCTCGCGCAGCCGACCGGCGTCGCGCTGATCAAGTGACGATCACAACGTATCCTCGGGCGGCAGGAAATCCGTCAACCACGCCAACACGGCCTGCCGCTCCGCATCCGAGGGCTGGGGCTTGTTCTCCGGCGGCATCTCTTCGGCACTGACCTTCTCCAGCGCCTTGCGCCATGTCTCGACGTCCGGCCCATCGGTCAGGTCCGGATCCAGGATATCCAGCCGCAGGTCCTTCTTCTGCCGCTCCGCGCCATGGCAACGATAGCAATACTGCTCGAGAACGGGTTGAACGGATCGCGCGAACACGGCGTTGGCTTGATCCCCATTCGAGACCGCCGCTATCGTGGGGCTCCGATCGCTGACCGCGCTTGCGCGCAGGAATCCCGGCGCGTAGCGCGCAAGGTACCCGGCCCCGTGAGTCAGGCTGCCCCCGTAGTGACCGGCTGCGGTCACGACCACGGCGACCACGACGAGGAGCACGCGGTATGCCGTAAGCGCTCTGCGCGCGCCGCCGATCAGGTGCAGATTGCGTAGCACGAGCAACCCCAGTCCGAGCACAGCCGTGGCACATCCCAGCCAACGGTGACGAAAGAGGACTTCATCTTCGTAGGCCCCGGATGGTGCCAGCAGGATGCCGAAGATTGCTGTCGGGACCGCCGTCGCAGCAAACAGCCACACCAGGATCACGCAGGCCGGCACGAGCGGCGCCACCTTATGACGCAGGCCTACAAGCTCAAGGACAAGCAGCGCCGCGAATACACCGATCGGAAGATGCACGGCCAGCGGGTGCAGTCGCCCCGCGAAACGGGCAAGATCCGGCAATGCTGCGCGGTCGACCGGACACAGGGCGAACCCCACAACGAGGCAGGACAATGCCGTAGCGGCGATTGGTAGGATACGGTCGCGTGTATTCATACAGAAGGAACCATCAATTCTTGGGATCAAGCGTACCACATCTCCAGAGGCACGAGAACACCTGCTACGATTCCGAAAAAACTTTGCTTGCATAGCACTACCCACTTCAGTGCAGAATCCACGGCGTGTCAGGTTCGACCGTTAAGGGAAATCCCATGCAACCATTCGTAGAATCCAACGATGTCCTTGATGATCCGTCCGCGCTTCGCAAACGATTGCGCAAGTATGGATACCTGTTTATTCGCGACCTGCTTCCCCGCGAGGACGTTCTTAACGTCCGGCGGGAAGTCCTTGAAATCTGCCGCGATATGGGCTGGCTGCGCGAAGGCGAGGACTTGATGGATGGGCTCACCGATCATGCGCCCATCGGGGAAGGGGCAGACGAGTGGAAGCCAATGTACAAGCGGCTTCAATCACTCGAGGGCTTTCATAAACTGAAATTGCACGAAAACGTGCGCCGGTTGATGGAGGATCTTTTCGAGGAGCCGGTCGTGCCTTTGCCAATGACGATCTCACGAGTCGCGTTTCCGCGCGACAACGAGAACGGCACGCAGCCGCACCAGGATTGGGTCTACGTGCGCGGCTCAATGAGCATCCTCTCATGTTGGGGTGCGTTGGGAGATGTCCCGATCAAAGTTGGCGGATTGAAGCTCCTGTCCGAAAGCCACAAGGCCGGATTGCTGACGACGATGCCTGCGCCCGGACCGGGAGGAAACATCGTCGCGGTCGATCCGGACCTGGAGTGGCATCAATCCGATTTCCGCGCAGGCGACCTGCTGATATTTCTCCCGCTTACCGTGCACGCGGCCGCGGAAAACCACACGCCGGACCGGCTGCGAATATCGATTGATTTTCGGTACGCCGGTGAAAGCCACACGATCAGCCAGACGTGGATGCAGCCCCATTACCACTGGTTCGGCGACGAGTTCTCGTGGGACGCTCTCGACAAGGAGTGGCGAGACTCGCCCACCGCCCGGTACTGGGAGCGACTTCCCAACGTCAAGGCACGCCCACCGCAGAAGATGCCCGGCTGGTAGGGACTGCCCTGAAACGTCCCCAAATTTCGGGCCCGCGAATCACACGAATGAAGGGAAGAGCGACCGCGGTTTCATCTTTGTCTCCATTCGTGAAGACCCGCCTGCCCCACGTGCGGCAAGGCTCCGCCGCGCCCGTGCGGGGCGGGCAGGTTCGTGTGATTCGTGGGCCCCTCCTTTCGTGAAGAGGTAGAGATGGCTGCGCTGCGTCTTCAGCTTACTTCTTCCGCGATTTCTCCTGAAGCGTTTTGGCCTGCGCGGCACTTCCTATGTGAAGCGTATTGTAGGCTTGGCGACTTGTCTTAAAGGCGCCGACACCTTTCTGCCCGTGCCAGTCGCCCTGCGTGAGCATCGGATTCTTGATTCCGGTCTCTTTCTCGCGCCGGGCGATGAAGGCATTCATTCGCTTCGTGAGCGTCCGGACGATCTCCGGATTCTGTTTGGCAACATTGTGATCCTCCGCCGGATCCTGAACCAGGTTGTAAAGCTCGACCTTCGGTTTGAAATGGATATCTGGCTCCAGCGCCTCAATCAGCTTCCATTCCGGGGTCCGCCAGCCGTGCTTGCGCATCCAGGTGCACTCCGTGATGTAAATCTCAGAATCGAGACACGCTCTCTCTAGATTCACCAGCTTCATCAGCGACTGCCCATCGAAGTCTGAGCGGGAACTGATTCCCGCAAGATCGAGCAATGTCGGGACCAGATCCTTGTGCTGGTTGAGGCCGCCCACTCTCAGGCCGGCTGGTAATCGCGACGGGTAACGAATAATCAGGGGCACCACAAGCGTTGGATCGTAAAGTCCGTGATGGTCAAACCAGCACTCATGGTCGTACAGCGTTTCTCCGTGATCGCCGTTGAGCACGACGATCGTATCGTCCAGGATGCCGAGACTCTCGAGCTTGGTGAAGATATTCTGGATGCACGCGTCCATGTAGGCCACGGCTCCATCGTACTGCGCAATCGGGTGCTCCTTGTCGGTCACGCCCGGCGGCATCCATGACAGCAGAAAATCCCGGAACGGCTTGAACTTGCGGACGGGATCCATCGACTTGTTGCGCGGATCACACGGGTCGCCCTGGAAGAACATGCCGTCATACGGTGCCGGCGGCAGGTAAGGTGCGTGTGGATCCATGTGCCGAAGCATCACAAACCAGGGATCTTTGCCCTTGGAGAGCTGCTCGAGCGCAGGGATCGCGACATCGTTGAGTCGTTCGGCTTTTCTGAGCGGACGCTCCTCCCATGATCCCCATACCTCGTCATAGTCGAGATACTTGTCGAACCCACGCGCCGACGGATTCCCGGTGAACCCCACGCACAGACTCTTGTATCCGCGACGCCGCAAGATTTCAGGCAGCGTTCGGACCTTCTTGGTCAACGGGCCCTGGTGCCGCAACGCAACCACCTCTGTACCAAAGCAATCGCGACCGGTCAGCATCGAGGCATAGGCGGATGTCGTCGGTATGTGCGCCGAGATCGTCTCTTCGAAGAGGGTCGCATTCTCTGCAAACTCGTCGATGAACGGCGTCGTAAGGCAGGGATAACCGTAGCAACTCATATGATCACGACGCAGCGAATCGATAGCGATCAGAAGAATGTTGGGTTGTTTCTTACTCATAACTTTTTCCTTCGTTGTATGGTTTCAAGGAGCGTCCGCTCCATTTTCCCGAAAACTAGCTGCGTTCTCATCTTCCTCCACAGGCTTGAAGACATGCTTGTATATGACCGCGTGTTTCGGCGGCGATGGCGACACATTCGGCCACGCCGTACTCCTTCGCTCCGATCACCTCGAGATTCACGGGCCCGGCATACCCGGCTTCATGAAGAACACGAATATATCCGAGCAGATCGATATCGCCGCGCCCGTTGGCTTGATCCTCTGGCGCACCTGGACCATCCTGACGCCCCTTACAGTCGCGGATATGAACGTGCTTGATGCGGTCCACGACCTGCGCAATGGCGTCGACCGGATTCTCGTTGGCGCGATGAATGTGACTCGGATCCATGTCGAGTCCGAACGCCGGGGAGGTGATCGCCTCCAGCGCTCGCAGGGTGGTTGGGGTGTTGTAGATGCAAGATCCGACATGAGCCTTCACGCATAACGTGAGCCCATAGCCGGCCGCCTTCTCGGCGAGCGCACGAAGTGACTGGATCGCCTCCTGAAGGCTCTCCTCATCGTCGCTCTTGCCACCCGGACCGCAATTGATCACGGGGATCTCGATCTCGGCGGCAGCCTGGAAGGCCTTGTCCATCGTCTCCGGATCGCGGCTGGGCTGTTCCATGGCCGTGACCGGGAGTTCATACTGTGCCGAGAGATCCTTGATCGCCGGCGCCAACTCCTGCCACTTCTCCAGCACAAGGTGTTCGCTCATACCGTCGATCGCCGAGATTTCAATGCCATCGTATCCACACCGCTTCGTATACTTGAAGGCAGTGTCCATATCGTGACCGCCAAAAAGAACAGAATTTAGTCCGAGGTTCATTCGTTGGTTTCCTTCCCGAGGTTTAGCGTCACACGGATACGACTTTACTCTCTTCCCAGGACTTAATCGCAGCTTCGATCACGATCTGGGCCTTGAGCGCGTCTTCCGCTTTGCCGTCCACCTTCGAGGGCGGCGTCTTCTTGCGCAGATCCTCGACCCACGCATTGATACGCGACTGAAAGGTATCTCCGAAGCTGCCCATGCCGCCGAGATGCGCGTACGTCTCGACCTCGTTGCTGAAGCGCGGATAGAACTCAAGGGACTCGCAGGCCTCGCGGATCACGATCCGACCCTCCGAGCCAACGATCTCGCACGTCTCGAGGCCGTACGATCCGCCCGCATCGTAACTTCCCGTCAGGTGTCCGATGATCCCGTTCGCAAACTGCATGTTGACCTGCACGTTCGACCAGATCTTGCGCCCCTTACCCTTCTTGAAGAAGGCCTGGACCTTCTTCACGTCGCCGCAAAAGTAACGCATCACGTCGATCGAGTGCGGATGCAGCGCGCGCATGTGGAAGTGCGGACTCGACTCATTCGGATTATTGATCCACATCGTCATGTTGATGATGTTGAGCTCACCGAGTCGCCCCTTCTCGATCCACTCTTTCGCGCGGATTGCCGCGGGGGTGAAGCGGTGATTGAGATCGATGCCGTAACGGACGCGCTTGCGCTTGGCCAGCGCGACCATCCGTTTTGCTTTCGGGACTTCGTTCGAAATCGGTTTCTCGCCGAGAACGTGATGCCCGGCGTTGAGCAGTTCCATCGTAGGCTTGTAATGATCGCCTCCGTTTTCCTTGCCCGCCGTAGCGACACTGACGCCGTCGATCCGAATCGCGGATTTGAGCATCGCCTTCACCGACAAGAACCACGGACAACCGTACGCCTCACCGGCCTTACGCGCCCGCTCCTCAATCAAGTCACATACCGCGACGACTTTCGTATGCGGATTCGCGGTGTAACACTGGGCATGCGCATTTCCGATACCGCCCAGTCCGACGATGGCTACATTAATCATTCTCACCTGTCCTTTTCTTGCGGCGCATGGCCGCGGTTCAATCTGCCAGAGCGAAGGGGTTGTTACCATTGTCCGTCGCGCGAATCAACACCTTGATTGGTCTTTCAGACTGATCGGCCTGTATGCTCAGAGGACTATTGATCCATCATCACGCATTGGAGACGGCGTGCCCCCACGCCGCTCAGGTTGACGCTTTGGGTTTGGGGCGGCCAGTCAAGATGTTACAACCGGAAACCAGGACGGGACCTGCGCGCTTCCTCTGCCTCTCTGCGTGAGATCTCCGCCTCCCAGTTCCGAGTTGACCCCTCGAAGCCCGGGCCAGCATAATGCGCGACACGGATGGTCACCGAATCACAGCGCGAGCAGTACGTCACCGAGGGTTACTGTACGGAGATTTCAAGAACCATAGTGGATAGCACGCCCACTCGCCGGCAGATCGTATCTGCGCGAACAACAACAAAAACGACCGTTCTGGCGGACCTTCGACGTCGAATTGTCGCCGGCTCGAGGTCTTTGACTGGAGCGACGCGGGTCAAGACGCCGCCAAGAACTTGGAATTCACGAACAGGGTGCTCGAGCACCAGGTGGCGGGCCTGATCTTCCCGTCCCATCCCGCCTACTTCCTGGACCTTCCGGTCATGCATGTGAAGGGGATCCCGCGTGTCGCGTTGATGCACGGCGCAATTCCCGGCCGCGTGCTCGCTATCCGAATGGACGGAGCCTACACGCAGCGGGCGCTGGACTACCTGAAGCAAGAAGGGCGCACCCGCATCGCCATGCTCTCTACGCCCGGCTGGCTCGCGGACCCAACCGGGCAGGACAGGCTGAACGGCGCCCTCGCCGAACGGGGCATGCACTCTCCCCAAATATGGCGTCAGGCCGTCGACGTCGACAACCCGGTCGGCGCCGAGAATGTGACCCGGCTGATCTTCGAAGGAAACCCCAACGATCGGCCGGACGCCCTGATGATCCTCGACGACAACCTGGTCGAACGCGCGACGCTGGGCCTCACCGCGTCAAAACTCGACGTGCCGAACGACGTCACCGTGATCGCTCACACCAATTTCCCCCAACCAGCAAAGGCTCACGTACCGGTAACGCGACTCGGCTACGATATCCGCGAGATCCTGCGGCTGAGCATGGATCTCATCGACCGACAGCGCCGTGGCGAAGAGGTCCCTGACTGCACGGAGATCGCGCCGGTCTTCGAGAACGAATTGACTTAATACTGTGAATTGGCGAAGCCCTGTTTCGATCAAGCCTGACGGAGCTATCCGTGTTCGTAGTAGGAAAAGTGTGAGATATCCGGGTTAAGCGCTGCGAGCAGCCACGCGTGGAGGCCTGACCCAGGCCCTACTTCCCTTTATACCCAGCCCGCTTCCATTCCGCACGCGCAGCCAGCCGGTCAAAGTTTGGCATCAGGTCAAGCGGGTTGCCGTGCAAGCCGCTGCAATCCCAGCGCTGCTGGTCGGGGGAAAAAATCAGGATATTGGGTCTCTCACTCATCCGCGAAGCCTCCGCAGCTGAACCACCGGGGCAACCCCGACTCACACAACATACCGGCGCTCTATCGTCGGGCGAATGCTCGTCAAAATCTCGTACGGGATCGTGCGACAGAGCTTCGCCAGCTCGTCTGCCCAGATGGTCTCATCGCCCTGCCTGCCGATCAAGACCGCTTCGTCGCCTTCCGAAATATCCCCATCCGGGCCGGCGTCCACGGTGATCCAGTTCATGCTGACGCGACCGATAACGCGACACCGCCGGCCACGAATCAAGACGTCGCCGCGATCGCTGAGCGTTCGCAGGTAGCCATCGGCATAGCCCGAGCCCAACACGGCGATGTTGGTCGGGGCCTGCGTGACGTGGGTTCCGTAATAACCGACGGGCACATCGGCCGCGATGGACTTGACCTGGATCACACGACACTTCCACTGTAGAATCGGATGCGTCTGAACTCGAAAGCGTGGATCCATCGCGCCATACCCGTAGGCTGCGATCCCCACGCGGACGCCGTCACTGTCCCACTCCGGACTGCAGAGAAACGCACGGCTGCTCGACAAATGCTTGAAGAGCCCCGGCGGTGCACGTCGCGCGATCTGCGAGAAGCGGGCGAACTGGATGTCTCCCGTCCCCGAGTGATCGGCTTCGACCGTCGCGAAATGACTGCATAGCCCCGTCACGCTCAGACCCCGCACCTCGAGTAGTCGTGCCATGACATCGACTCCCTGCTCCCAGGGAATGCCCAGGCGCGCCATTCCAGTGTCGAACTTCAGGTGAGCCTCCAAGGCCTCGTCCAACTCACGCGCCGCCGCGGCAAGGGCCTGGCCATGCGCTTCGCTCACGATGACCGGCACAATCTTGTGCTCGATTAACGCCGCAACATCTTCCCGGACGGCGACGCCGAGGAGGAGAATCAGGCCCTCCGGGGCCGCGCGCCGAACGGCCATGGCCTCGTCAGGAGTCGCGACTGCAAACCGGCTCACTCCCTCCGAGGCCGCGCGGGCGGCGATGCGCGACAGGCCGTGCCCGTAGGCGTCGGATTTCACGACGACGATCAGGTCCGCGCGATCCTGCAGTGAGGCCCGGATACTCCGCACATTTTGCGCGAATGCCTCAAGGTCGACCTCCACCCAGGATCCATGGCGGCTGAATCCTGACTTACCGAGCGTTGAGGTAGCCATGCTCCCCTGTGTGCTTCAAATCACACCACGGCGCAAGCCGAATCGCATGCACCCCACCCCGGCTCGCGGGGACGCTCGCCCTCCAGTTCATCGAGAGACAGTCTCATCGACTCGGATGGGCACAGATCCCGGAGTCCAAAGCCTGTTGCAACGGTTGGCACGCCGTGCTAATCAAACATCTCATCTCAAGGGACACTAAAACCTCGATCATATCAGGAGACCACCATGGGATTCCAGTTCACAGGCTTTTCAGACGAGGCCAGCCAGGACCTCGGCGACCAGATTAATGTACTCAAGACAGTCGGCTGGACCGGCATCGAGCTTCGAGGCGTAAACGGGACCAACGTATGCGACCTCAGTGTCGAGGATTGGCAACGCACGCTCGACAGGTTGCGCGAAAGCAAGATCGATGTCGTAGGCTTCGGCGGCCAGATCGCCAACTGGGCGCGGCCGATCGATGGGGATTTCCAGAAGGATATCGACGAATTACAGCGCTGCGCACCGCGTATGCTGGATGCCGGCACCAACCTGATCCGGATCATGTCGTATCCAAACTCGAGCGACAGTCCTCTCGCACGCGAAGACTGGCGTGCCGAGACGATTAAGCGTCTCTCCGAGCTCGCCAAAATGGCCGAAGACCTCGGCGTTGTCCTCGGCCACGAAAACTGCAGCGGCTACGGCGGCATCGGTCCCAACGAGTACCTCGATCTCGTTGCATCCATCGACAGCCCCGCCTTCAAGCTGATCTTTGATACGGGGAATAACAGCCTGCACGATAACGACATCAACGCGACATGGACCTACTACGAAGCCTGCCGCGACGAAATCATTCACGTGCATATCAAGTCCGCGAAACCCGGCGACGACGGGAAGCTGATCGCATCCTATCCCGACGAAGACCCGAACCAGGCGCGCATCCTGGCCGATCTCGCGGAACGCGGCTACAACGGATGGATCAGCATCGAACCTCACCTCGCCGCCCAGGTGCACCTTGGCGAAACCGCGGCGGGAGACGCTGCAACCAACATCTGGGTCGAATACGCCAACCGCATTGAGATGCTCGCCGCCGAAGCTCAAACGTGGCAGACCCACGCCGCTTCTTAGCGCACAAGACTAGTACTGTGAATTGGCGAAGCCCTGTTTCGATCAAGCCTGACGGAGCTATCCGTGTTCGTAGTAGGAAAAGTGTGAGATATCCGGGCTAGAGCGAGACGACCAAGGTGAGCAAGCTAAGGAGCCCACGAATTACACGAATCACGCGAATCGAATCCAGACGTGGGACCGCGGATGGCGCGGATGGGACGATCCGGACTCGGGCCCCGTACCCTATTCTCCAATCCGCGGTTTCTTCTCTGTCTCGATTCGCGAAGATTCGTGTGATTCGTGGGCCAAGAGCCTTGTGGTAGGCAGGATCGTACATGGCTGAATTCGCATACGACAATTTCGCCGGTTGCGGCGAGCGGCGATGAGCATCGCCGTGACGCGACGTTCGTGAAACAGTTTTGGACGGGATGAACGGGATCGACTGGATCTTTGTGTAAGAAACTGAACAAGAACGTCGGAACCTTCAAACCTCTACAATGTCGGACCTCCCGCACACGCTGATCCTGATTGTCGGCCTGATCGGCATATCCAAGGCCGTCTGGGCGCTGTTCGCAACCGATTCATTCCTTTCTTTCGTAAAAGGGTGGCAAAAGCTCGTGCCGCGCATATCAGGACTGCTAGGCATCGCGGCGCTTCTCGTCGGCATCGCCATCTGGGCTTCTTTCATGATCTATCGCCCGCTGGCGCACTGGGTTCTGCTGGGACTCGGCCTGATCTATCTGCTCTTTGGAATCAGCACCCTCTCCCCAACCTCCTCGTCTCCCCTCGCGCGCCTGTTCAACCCGCCACGCTCCAAGTTCGCCCTGCGCGTGCTCGCGCTCGTCTCCATCATCATCTGCACCCTCCTGCTCTGGATCGCGGTGAAGGATTTGTAACTCGTACTCGCGAGAACTGGGTGTTGGTGACACTGGCTTGCAACATGAAACGGTTGTGGAACCTAAAACTGGCGGCCGGTTGACCCCAAAGGGAGTCCTATGCCCGCGTTCGACTGTGACGATCCATCGCCCTCGACCTGCTCGGATCCTCACACAGCCAAATTCACCCGTCACCCGTTTTGCGCAGCAAAACTATTAGGAGACCGGCGGTTTCTCACACGACTTGAACTGATGGAGCTAAGTCCGACGGTCTCCTAGCTTGCAGACATTAGGTTCCCCCTCTATCTTAGCCGAGTCGCTTACTAGTAGTAGGCGACTCCGCTATGTCTGCTACGTTCACGCCACGGCCGCTTGTCGGGATCGCGCTAACGTTCATCGCCGGCGCGGCCCTGGCAGAGCAGGCGGTGGCACCGACGCCGCACCTGTTGACGTTCGCCGCATTCGCCGTGCTGGTTCATCTTCTGGTTCGCACGCGGCGCGAGTTGGAATCTTTCCAGCGATTAGCCCCGGCGCTGCTCTACCTGGCGGCCTTCGCGACCGCATGGGCGACCGCCGGAATGCAGGCGCGTAGTCCATCCGCGCGCGCGATCGAGATCGGCACACTTCCCCCACCCTCGCGTTTGGTTCTTATCGCGGATGTCACCGGCGAGGCAAGGGGCACCGAACTCTGGCCCGGTCGGATGCGCTGGAAGATTCCCACACGCGTGATTGCCATAAGCCGGGATCGCGGGAAATCGTGGGTGCGCTCACGCGGAGAAGCCGGTGTGACCTGGTATGCATACGACAAGATTGCGCCCCCCGGCATTGGCGAGCGCTGGATGATTGCCGCCGAGTCGCGCGCGCAGTCCTATATCCCCTATCGCGGCCGCCCGATCGACCCGCCTTCCATTCAGTCTCGCGCGGAGGACTCGCTCCGGCTCTCGAACGCACATGGCCTTCGGCTTGTGCGGCGCTGTCTCGCCGCGCGCCAGGCCGCGAGCCGCGTCCTAACGAGAGGCATTGAGCGCAACGGCGACGTCATCGCCATCCTGCATTCCCTGCTCCTGGGTCTGCGCCAGGAAATGCCGCGCGAGTTGCGGTCCCTCTTCGCGAATACCGGGACGTTCCATATCTTCGCAATATCCGGCCTGCACGTGGGCATCTTCGCGGGCGTTGTGATCCTCGCTCTCTCGATTTCGCGCGTGCCGCGAGGCTACTGGTTCGCCTGCCTCGCCCCGATTCTGATCGCGTACACCATCTCCACCGGCGCGCGGCCGAGCGCGATGCGCGCGTGCGTGATGGCCATTATCTACTTCATGGCGCCCCTGTTCCAGCGCCGTTCGGACGCGGTATCGGCCGTATCGGCCTCCGCGATCGCGCTATTGGCCTGGAATTCGTCGCAGGTGCACGATCTCGGCTTCATCTTCTCCTTCAGCGTCGTGTTGGGTCTGATCATTCTATACCCCATCTGCGCGGCACCGCTCACTCGACGGGTCGAACGGGATCCGTTTCGCGCGCGCGCGGAGTCTCGGCCAGTGCAGTGGCTTCGATCGAGCGGCCGATATATCGCCTCGCTACTCGCGGCTTCGTGTGCCGCGTGGCTGACATCGGCCCCGCTGATGGCCTTCTACTTCGAACGCTTCGCCCCGATCGCGCTACCCGGCAATCTCGTCGCCATTCCCCTCACCTTCCTGATCGTCTTCACGGGCTGCCTGTCGCTGCTCTTCGGCTCCTGGATTCCGCTTGTGGCCGACATCTTCAATCACGCCAACCTCGCCCTCGCCAACACCTTGATCGGCAGCATCCGCCTTCTCTCCACCATCCCCGGCTCACACATGAAGGTAGCCCCCATCCCCCTCTGGAGTGTCGTGGCCTGGTACGCCATCCTGCTCCTGGGAGCATTTCGCTGGCATGCGCGGCGGTTGGGTGCGAGGCGAGAATAGCGTATCCGCACAGGTCACTGGTGAACGGTCCGGACTGTGTTGCTCATGGGCTTGCGCGTGAAGATCCTGCCTGGGCTGGCGAAAAAGTGAACGATTGGAAACACTGACGCCTTTGCGGATCGCTGGAGAACTGAGCGCCCCTCAACGCCCTTAACTTTTAATTTAAGGGCTGGCCCGAATCCGGCCCAGAATCCGATCGGACTCATTGCTGGTGGTGTGGTGTAGCTGTTGGCGAGTATCACGCGTGCGGCTGTCCAGATGAGGAATGTCCTCAATGCGGCTGCCTCGGACCGTGTCCCGTATGCGATCATGGACCCCAACGCCCACACACAACAGCTGGAACGAAGCCATGTAGTGGTACCTATCGGCACCCGGGACAAGTGCCCGATAAGTTGAATCTTGAAACCTTGGCCCAGGCGCTACGGCGACAGGAGGTCTATAGACGATGACGACCGCGAACATTCAAGAGTGGTTCGTGCAGATTGCCAAGCTGTCTGTCGTCGAACTATGGGACGTAAAGATGGTCGAGTACCAATTCTCCTCTAAGGGAAGATTTCGAGTCAGATTAAGGCCATCCCATGTCGGATGGGACATAACTGATATTGTGACCGGACACACACTGGAGGTGAAGAGCTACAAGGCTCGAGAGGAATTTCGAATCTATATTAAGCACTACGAGGCGGCAATGTCCGAGGAGTTCTACCGGTTGCACACTCACGACTGAGTTACGTTGGTTCTGACAGTTATAGGAGTGCGCACATGCCGACACCTCACATGACCGGTTTCAGTGTCGTAGGACCCGAGATGGATGGGGAATATTCGATTCGCAGCAGGAGCGAGTCCTCGACTTCTCCTATCACATAGGCAAGCATTTGCTTCCAAGGCATGAGCGATTCTCCAATCGATTGGAACGTTTAGCGAAAGCCGAGAATCGTATCTGATGCGAGGATTTCTTTATGGCTGGAAGACCCATAAACAGCGGTGAATACAGGGTGGACGAGTTTTTTGACCCTACGAGATAGACGGCCAGAAGGACACACGCCCTATTCAGTTATTCAGGCGTCACCCATTGCTCCGCAATGGTAGTGACTTAATCCCCCTGACGCCGTCTGCGTTCTTAGACTGTACCTTCAGCAATTCATTCGATTTTTCCAAACGAAATGACAATCGATTCCAACCAATTCCACCGCGACGGCTTCCTCATCCTCAAGAACGTGGTCCCGCCTGAACGACTGGAACATCTGAGGCCTGTCTTCGAAGAGCTCGTCGATAAACAGAAGAAGATCTGGGCGGGAAAGAGGACACCGGACGAGCCGCCCGGCGGACGCTGGGACACCTCCCCTCAGCCTCGACTCCTGCTACAGGAACTGGTCGACGCTACGACCTCGGACGCCATCGATTTCTGCCTGGGTGAGACCACCATCGGGATGAGCCGACAGCTGGTCGGTGGTCCGGACACCGCCATCCATTACATGAGCATGATGTGCAACCCCGTTAAGGATCACGGACCCGATGCCTGGCACCGTGATGTAACTACTGGACAGCCGGCCCCACTCGAAGGGATTCAGGAGCTGCTCAAGGCATACGGGGCCCAATACGTGCAGTGGAACATCGCCCTGTACGACGACGATGTCCTCTGGGTTGTTCCCGGCAGTCACCTCCGACGCAATACACCCGAAGAGGACAGACAGCTCGCCGAAGATTCGCGTGTGCCTCTGCCGGGCGCGCTGCAGGTCAATCTGAAAGCCGGCGACGGAGTGGTCTATGCCCTGCCCATCCTACACTGGGGTAGCAATTACTCACCCAAGATGCGCCGCTGTATCCATCTCGGTTTTCGCGCCTTCGGCGGCGATACCTTTCCATACGTATTCTGGCGCCATTACGACACCGATTTCATTTCATGCCTGCCCCCTTCGACCCAGCAGCAGTTCGAAAAGTTCGATGAGTTGTGGCAGGAGGAACACAAAGCCATTGCGAGGATTTTCCGCTCCATACTCGACAGAGATACGGAATCATTTAATGAGACTTTGGCCCAACTCCACCGGGGAGAGACGGGCAGGATCGTGGCTCTGGTCATGTTATCTAAGATCGTTTCGCTCATGCAGCAATCGAAGGCTATTGATCAGGAAGACCTGCCGAAAGCGGAACGGGACGCGAAGCTGAAAACCCTCTGGTATGGGACCCGTATCTTCAAACCCTTCTGCGAAAGCTTCTCGGCCTCAGACGTATCCGATCTCGGGCTTCGTTTCTCGGCTCTCGATTCCAAATTGAAACGGCCCGAAGCCCGAGTCCAGCCCGGCTTCCAGGGACCCGAGTCGGAATACGACCCCAACCAGATGCCAGTAGATTTTGACCTGGAAGACTTCGTCAATAGCTGGTGAGGAGGGATCGTAATTGTTGCTTAATCTGTGCACCTTAAACCTATTTCTTAAAGACCTCGCTTCTCTGAACGAGGGGAGTTTCCCCGTAGCAGTGCCTCCCCGATGCACGGGATTCCTAGCCCTCTGGAGTGCGCTGACCTGGCAGCGCTCTGGATGGCTCTTATGTTTCAACCCATCGCGAAGGAAGGGCCGGTAGCCTGACCTTGAACGGAGACTTCACGGTGACGAGTAATGTCGTCGTCGATGGCAACGTCGGTATCGGCATCGATACATCGGGTTTTCCCCTCGACGTGACCGGCGCGGTGCACGTGGGTAGCCACGCCGCTGACGGCACGCCGAAACTGATCTACTTCGGAGACACGAACTACATGTCCATCGGCGAGAATCACAAACGTACGCGCGGCCGTTGTTCGCTCAGCGCGTCTGGTAGAGCGCGGCGTGCGCTTGCTGGTGCGGAGTTCCGGCGGACGATTAGTTTTCAACCCGAATTTGGTAGAAGACCGGCACGCCGGACGGGGTCGACGTGTCATGCCATGTGTTGGTG
This sequence comes from Verrucomicrobiota bacterium, assembly GCA_027623315.1. Taxonomy (GTDB): domain Bacteria; phylum Verrucomicrobiota; class Kiritimatiellia; order CAJWTS01; family CAJWTS01; genus JAQBYD01. Next base: position 28,705 of record JAQBYD010000037.1, read on the forward strand.
CCGTCGGGACTACGCGACATCGATCCTGCCGCGACCCATCCACTTGCGCCGAGACCGAGATTGGTTGTCGCATAAACCTGGAAGGGCGGCAGTGAGGTGTTGCCGCCGAGCCACGTGATCCAGTTGCTGCCCTGCGCGCTGCCCTGCGCGACGATGCGGAAGACGGATTGACGGTCGAGGGGGTCGGTACCGGCCTCGTACTCCTCCCACGCCATTTGTCCGTCTCCATCAATATCAATCGACGCGTCTTCTTCAAAATTCGTTTGACCATGCTGCGCCAGCCACCAGTGCGGAGTCGCATGAGTCTCGGTGACCTCCGCGCCAAACTCCGCGTGAAGCTGATGGTCGGACGTCACGGCCTCGAATTCATACAGGATCGTCGGCGTCTGCGGGACGCCATCGAGGGTCAACTCCCGGACACGCCAATAGGGATCCGGAACAATCGAGATCGTGGTCTGCGCACCGTAAGCCACCGTGAGTTCGCCCTGCGGTGCGATCACGCCCGGTCCCGTCGCAATGGACGTGATGGTCCGTGTCGGGCCCTCGATGATCCCGTGGATATACTCCTCGAGATTCGAGAAACCGTCCCCGAGCCGGTCATCTGCCGAGTCGGCGGGATCGTTCTTGTCCAGGCCGCGCGCGTCCTCCCATGCATCCGGCATGCCGTCGCGGTCGGTATCGAGCGGGGCGGCGGTGGAGACCAGGGCCGGCCAGCCGCCGACGTCCGCCTCGTCGTCAATGATCTGGCCGGTGCCGGCCTGCACGTCGTTGATGATCCGGGTATCCACGGAGTCCCTGGCGTGGTAGACGCCGCCCTTGTTCATGACGCTGAGGTAGGCGGCGGCGGCCGTCTCCGTCGTGACCGGTTCAACGGTGAAAGGCGTGCTCTGCCGATAGTCGGGGTTCGTGCTGTTGTCCCCGGCGACGAATTCCCAGGGATCCGCCGGAACGGATCCGTTGATGGCGTTCCCGGAAAAGTGGGCCTTTGCGAACGGGTTGTCGTCTCGAAGCGCCCGCGTGCCAGTGGTATTGAATCCGGGCAGGTAGTAGTTGTTGACGAAGTTGTACCGAATGACACTGTTCGTATCCGGGTTATGACCGGCGGCATCACCCTCCCAGTTGTAGATCACGTTGTTGCGGAAGTCGACGAGCGGGCCGATGGGGTCGATCGAGCGGGGAACGACGTTGCCCGGCCGCGGACAGCGCGACGACTGGTGCGCGAACAGGTTGTGGTGAAAGCTGATCTGTGCGCCCGCGTTGCCCTGCACCAGGGACCCGTACGCATGATTCCCGGAGTGGTGGACCGATTGCCTGAGCGCTTCCGTGATCAGGCACCATTGTACGGTGACGCGATCAGCGTTGGGGGTCACGGACAAGGTTTCGTCGACCGACCAACTGGCCGAGCAGTGATCGACAATGATGTTGGTTCCGGACTCGACCGAGAGACTATCGAGTTCGAGGCCCAGGTTGTCGCCGGGACGAAAGCGTAGATATCGCAACACCACGTCGCTCGCATTCACGACAAGCTTGTGGTCCTTCAGGCAGATCCCGTCTCCGGGCGCCGTCTGCCCGGCAATCGTGATGTAGGGGTTCTCAATCTCCAACTTGCTCGCCAGGGCGATGGTTCCAGATACTTCAAACACGACCGTGCGTGGGCCGCTTGCTTCGACGGCTTCCCGCAGGCTTCCGGGACCACTGTCGTTGAGATTGGTCACAATGTATACCGCGCCGCCGCGACCGCCCATGGCCCATCGGCCGGCGCCCTCGGCGCCGGGAAAAGCCGGGGCCGCGTCGGCATTGTTCGTGATGGCGACCTGCGCCGATGCCGGACCGCCGATCAGGTAGCCACCCGGAAGGAGTTGCATCACGACGTCCTCGTCCGGCTCGAGCACATCCGTATCGGAGACCGGGGTCACGACAACATCCGCCGACGCGGCACCGGCGGGAATGACGACCGAACCGGGCAGCGCCAGGTAATCTTGGCCGCTAACGGCACTGCCGGAGACTTCATAGTGGACTTCGAGAGGCCACGTCGTGTCGGTGTCCGGCCGCGACACCGTGAAGCGGGCGACATCCGGGCCCGCTTCCGAGCCACCGGCGTCGGATGCGTCGAGTTCAACTCGACCGGTGATGAAGCGACTGCCGGTCGGCGCCCAGGATTCGCCCGACTCGTTGGCGCCGTGGCTTCGATAGTGATAGACCGTATTGCTGGTCAACGAACTGAGGGTTTCGTTCAAGAACAGCGGCAGGGGTCCCGATACCGCAGCGGGAGTCGTTTGATGCGCCCAGTTGCTCGCCACGGTGCCTCCGTCCGTGGATCCGAAGAAAACCGATACTGCTGTGGCTGACGTGCCGGTCGATGTCACTTGGACCAACACGGTGGCGGCGGTGCCGGTCACATTGCTGACGGGCAGCACAAGCCCCACGACCGGGTGGTCGGGAGTCGGATTGTAATCGAGCCTCAGGATCGGCGCGTGGATTGTCGCGTCGGAGTTCTCCTTGGTACCAAAGCGCCCCTGGCCGCTGCTGTCCGCTACGGCACGAATGATGAACGTCACGAGGCCGTCGGTGTCCGCGGCAATAAATGAAAGAAGCGCGGCGGTTTCGGCTGCGTCGTCGTTCGACAGCACGCTCTGCTCGGACGCCGGAGTGGTGAATGCGTAGAGATACAGCGCATCGCCATTCACGCCGTTATCCGCGATGTCGTCTACGTTTCCCGGGGCGTTGTCCCAGGTGAGGTCACTCTCCGGCCAGAGCTCATCCAGTCGGGACGTCTCGGCCAGGACGTTGGACCCGTAGTCGCCCCTTTCAAGCAGGCCGTAGACCTCGTACGTTTTCGAAAAGTTTCTTGTCCAATAGATATTCAGCGCCGCGTTGGTGAAGGTCGCTTCGCCATCCGGCAGGTCAAAGCGGATGTATCCCTTCTCATGCCGAGGGTAGGCAGGAGCCCACCGGGCGGCGAAGGTCTCTCCGTCGCCGAAATTCTGACCGGACTGATCGGACGTCATCATGCCCTTGACTTCGGCGTCAGCGCCAAGCCCTTGAGTCGTGTCGAGCGTCAGGCTGGCGGGAAGAGCTGCGGAGGGTGTGAGCATGGGCATGCTGACGCAGGCGAGGATCAACCAGGTGTGCACGTACGGCGAGCGGCCGTGAATTCGCCGCGGTTTTGCGGCGGCGTTGACTCCTAAACGATCCCCTGCGACTTGCAGCATGACGCACTCCCAGTTTCTTCGTGGCCGATCACGAACTCCACCTCCACGGCTCTATTCAGCAGCTTCTGTACTTGACCGAGGGGACAGGACACGCGGCGGGGTCGCGGGATAGGGTGGCGCCGTGCGGGATAGCGGTTAGGGAGCGTTGTCGGCGCGTATATCGGCGGCGGGCCTGGCCGGGTAGGTCGCGCGCGGATCTTACGCAATCGTAATATTTCGGATGAGGCCGCACGGGGCTGTTTCTCTTTCTTGAGAATGCGCCCCGCTGCACGCTTGAACCGAAGTACGGATTGTACTTATAATAACGGGTGTGTGAGGCCGAAACGTAGCAACAACCAACCCATCCGAATTCAACCGAGAAGCAACCTATGCATACACGCAAGAAACTGACCGCCGCGCTAGCTGTCGCCCTCTTTACGTTCATGTCGACCATCCCGCTGTGCGCCAAGACCGAAGAGGAGGTCGTGGGTGACAAGGAAGAGGCCTATGACTACATCAAGATTCTGACCGAGGTCCTGATGCAGGTTCGGCATGGATACGTGGACCAGGACAAGACGGAGTATAAAGACCTGGTCTATGGCGCGCTGTCCGGCATGCTGAAATCTCTCGATCCGCACAGCCAGTTCATGCCCCCCAGGGCGTACGATGACATGAAGGAGGATACGTCGGGAAAGTTCTCAGGTGTGGGCATCGTGATCGGCATGCGCAACGATCGCCTGACCGTCATCTCCCCGATCGAGGACACGCCGGCATGGCGCGCCGGGATCGAATCGGATGACCTGATCGTCAAGATCGACGGCGAGGACACGACCGGGACTTCGCTGCGCGATGCCGTCGGCAAACTGCGCGGTGATAAGAACACCAAAGTCGTCGTCACCATTCAGCGGGATGGAGAGGACGAGCCGCTCGCATTCGAAATCACGCGTGACGACATCAAGATTCCGAGCGTTAAGGGCACCCGCATGATCAATGACCAGGTGGGCTACCTGCGCATCACGCAGTTCAACGAGCCAACAGCCGACAACATGCAAACCGCGCTCGACGAACTTTTTGAGCAGGGCATGAAGGGACTGGTGATCGATCTGCGCAGCAATCCGGGGGGACTCTTGAAAGCCGCCATCCAGGTCAGCGAGAGGTTTCTCCGAAAGAACCAAATGATCGTCTCCACGCGCGGCCCGGGACGTGTGATTCCGGCGCGCGCCGGTGGGAATAAGCACTATCCGGACCTTCCCATTGCGATTCTGATAAACCGCGGTTCGGCAAGCGCATCGGAAATCGTGGCGGGGTGCCTGCAGGATCACAAACGCGCGATCCTGGTTGGGCAACGCTCCTTTGGGAAAGGTTCCGTGCAGAGCGTGATGCCGATCTCCGACGGTGCGGCGATTCGGCTGACCACGGCGCGCTACTACACCCCGAGCGAACGCGTGATCCATGACCATGGAATCGAGCCCGACATCTACTCACCGGTCAGCCCGCAGGAATGGCGCAATATCCTCCAGATGCGTCAACGTGCGGAGTCGCCGGAGCGGTACAAGGATGAGGAGGAGCTACCCGAGGAACTTCGCGGCGTCGTGGACACGCCGCTGCTGCGTGCTGTCGAGGTCCTGAGCGGCATCATCATATTCGACGATGAACGTGCTCGGAATTGAGACCTCGTGCGACGAAACCGCTGCGTCCGTCGTGCGTGACGGACGCCACGTGCTCTCCAACGTCATCCTGAGCCAGATCGCTCAGCACGCGCCCTACGGAGGCGTGGTCCCCGAGATCGCCGCGCGCAGCCATGTCGAGTACCTGCCCGGCGTCATCGAGCAAGCCGTCGCCGGCGCGGGCCTGAGGTGGTCAGATATCGATACCGTGGCCGTGACCTACGGCCCGGGTCTTGCCAGCTCCCTGCTCGTAGGGTTGTCCGCGGCTAAGGCGCTCGCGCAGAGGCTTGGGCGACCTCTCGTGGCAATCAATCATCTCGAAGCACACCTCTACTCCATATTTCTAGATCCCGATCTGCCCGGACCGAACGAGCTCTGCCCCCTGCTCGTGCTTCTCGTCTCGGGCGGACACAGTTGCCTGGTGCGCATGACGGGCCTGGGCGAGTACCAACTGCTGGGCCAGACCGTCGATGATGCGGCGGGCGAAGCGTTCGACAAAGGCGCCACCTTACTTGGATTGGGATATCCCGGCGGGCCCGAGGTGCAGCGCGTTTCAGTAGCAGGCGATCCGACCGCCGTTCGGTTTCCGCGCGGACGCCCGACGAAGCCCGTTCCGGCACGATCCCTTCGACAAGCCGAAGAGGGGGGGCCGCGAAGTTCGGCGCGCGAAGCCCTCGATCCGAATGTATGTTTCAGTTTCAGCGGCCTCAAGACCGCCCTGCTCTACTATATGAGAGACCATCCCGATGCTGCGCTCCCCGATGTCGCAGCCAGCTACCAGGAAGCGATTGTCGACTCACTCGTGGACCGGACAAGACGCGCCCTGAACGGCGATCAATGCCTGGCGGCCGTCGGCGGCGTGGCTCTCAACGCGCGCCTGCGTGACCGGCTCGGGGAGCTGGCAGAAGATTGCGGCTTGCGGTACCTCCCCGCCGGCCGGGCCTATTGCACCGACAACGCCGCCATGATCGCCGGACTCGCCGGCGCCGGGCGCGGCGTTCACGGCGATGCCGCCATGGGCATCGATGCGCGTCCAAATCTCGGTCTGTGACGGTGTCGAGGCTGATGCTCTCGGCGGTAACACTAAGCGGGACTCAGGGTGATGGACTCACACTTTTCCACGCAGTGAATAAGGGGGTCGTCCATGTCAGGTCCGTGGGCAAGTCCATGATAATCGATCCGCTGCCTTGCAGTTCAAAGCTGCCGCCCGTGGCCACCGTGCCATGAAAGTCGCTGGAGCCTCCGATCTGTATCAGGCTCCCCCCGGACGCGTAGATGTGCCCGTGGAAGTCCGCTCTACCATGCAGTCGTACATCGGTGCTTCCGGTCACGTTGAGCTGAAAGCTATCTGGATCCGAGCTGAGATTGATGACACCGCCGCCGCCGATGTCCATCTCCCCCGCCAGGTAGATCGTGACATCTCCGCTGACGCTCAGGGCACCGGAGCCCGTGACGTCGACTCCCTCGAGATAGTAGGTTCCCGCCGGGATGGTCGTTGAGTCGCCGCCTGACAGGACCAACTCTTTGGTGGCCGCATTGTAGTATGTCGGATCAAGAGACGCGTTGTCGTTATCGAATTGTGCGTCCACGATGTCGGCGGGATCGATCGGCTCCAAGACTCGCACGGCGGGTGCCGAATTCGTGGTTCCTGTAACGTTCTCAGGACTCCCGAGCACTGCGTATCCCGGACCTGGAACCGCATCACCTTGAACCGCTGCAGAGGAGCCCACCGTAATATCATTGTTGCTGGCGACCTCGCCCTGCAGCGTCGACGAACCGGCTACCGTCGCTCCCTGGCCACCGAAGAAACCGGCGAAGGCTCTCATGGTCACTTTCGAACGGACACGTCGCAATACACCACCAGGCGCGGTGCCGGTGGACGAGACGACATACTTCTTGATCGTATTCCCGGCGTTCATCCAAGCGGGATCATCGATCACATCGATACTGTAGCTTCCCCTGTCGGTCGCGCCGACGAGCGCAGCGGTCCCGAAGAGTGGCATATCCTCGAAGGGACGTTTTTCCTTCGCCACCGCGGCCTTGCAAGCGGATAGTCCTGCCTCAGCCGTCCAAAAGGCGTGGAACGTGCTGACGGACTTACCCGTTTCCACGGCGTCAGCCTGCCCGAGTGTGATCAAGCCGAAACCGATCAGGCTTACGGCAACCACCATCGTCATCGCCATCAAGAGCGCCGTCCCCGCGCGCTTGCTCGTGCGCCCGGACGTGTAGAGGCGAACTTTATTTTCCGGCACCATTCCTACATCCACTTCGTATTAGACTGGCAGAATCCCGCGCACATATGCGACTTTCTCAACCTTGCATCCGCGGAACTGAGACTGATAACTCGCATATTGAGCCGCCTACCAACGTGTCCATCGTGCGCTTCCTTGCAGCAGGAGCGATGGAATTGCCATCACAACCTGCCCTCGTCGTCCCGACCGTGTCTGATATTACAGGACGTGCCAATATATTAGCAGGAACTGTTCCCGCTCCAGCACGAGACGACAAGTTCGAGATTGTCATGCGCGCGGCATTACGATACGCTCAAGTCACGATGCCACAAGAAATTCGCAAATTATCTGAGATTAACTGGAGCACAACGCTCGCGCTTTGCGTTCTTCATGTTGCGGCGCTGGTGGTGCTCCCGATCTATCTCTACGTCGCGACGCCGTCGATGGGCCTGGTTGCGATGGCGCTGGGGATGGTTGTCGCCTGCACGCTCGGCGTGACGGCTGGATACCACCGCTTGTATTCGCACCGCAGCTACGAGATGCGCAGCCGACTGGTCGAGGCACTGATCCTGTGCAGCGGCACGCTGACACTGCAGGAAAGTGTCTTCACATGGGCACATCACCACCGCCGGCATCACGCGTTCGTCGACACCGATGACGATCCCTACTCGATCAACAAGGGCTTCTGGTATGCGCATTTTCTGTGGCTGACGGAGAAGCCGCCCCCGATCGACGGGCGCTATATCAGGGACCTCAAGCGCAACCCGTTGCTGCGCTTCCAGGACAAGTACTACCTGCCTCTGGCGATCGGGCTGAACGCCCTGGTGACGGGTTTCGCCGGCCTCGTCAGTCACGACATGTTTGGCGCCGTGGCGCTTGTCTTGCTGGCCCGTATCTTCGTAACGCACCAGTCCACGTGGTTCGTCAACTCGCTGGCGCACTTCTGGGGCAGCAAGCCGTACTCGCGGGAACACACGGCCGTGAATAACTGGATCGTCTCCGTGTTGACTGGCGGCGAAGGGTATCACAACTTCCATCACACCTACCCGAGCGACTACCGCAACGGCGTGCGATGGTACCAGTGGGACCCGACCAAGGCCCTGATCTGGGCCATGGGCAAGCTGCGCCTCGCCACGAACCTGCGCAAGGTGGATTGGATTTCGATCCGTACGCGGATGCTGCAGGAGGATAAGCGCGCCCTCGTGCAAGCCGTCAGCCAGCTTCGCGCGCCGGATCGCGAACACCTGGAAGCGCTGCTGCACGACCGATGGGATCGCATGAGTCTGCAGTTTACGGAGTTCAAGACATTGCTCGCCGAGTACCGTGGGCTGAAGCGTGCGAACCCGGACAAGAGCGTGCTCGCCTCGATGCGCGTGCGCGTGCGTAGCCTCCAGTACAGCAGCAAAGCTGCGGCCGCGGACTGGCACCGCTTCTACCGCCTGGTGATCGAGCACGTTAAGCTGGCGTGAGACGACGGCTGGCCGCCCCAGCGAAGGGGCGGCGGGCGCTTACGGGACGGTCGTGTCCTGATCGTACCCTCGACACTCGATACTCGACACTCTTTACCGGGCCTGCTTTGATTTGCCCTGAACCGTTTCACATCGTCGCAGGCCCGTCACATGGCATCACCCAAAGAGATCGCGTACCTCGGCCCGGAAGGCACCTACGCCCACGAGATGGCATTGAAGCGATATCGCGGCAAACGCGTGACGTTCACACCGTGCCCGTCGGTCGAGGCCGTGTTCGAGCATGTCGCGCAGAGTCCACAGCGACGCGGGGTCGTACCGATCGTGAATTCCTCGGGCGGCACGATCTACGAGACGATAGACGGCCTGATGAATGAAGATCTCGGTCTACGCATCGAGGAGGAACTCAGCCTGGACGTCCGATTGGCCCTGCTGGGACGCAAGCGACAGCAGATTGAAACAATCTACTCCCATTTTGTGCCCTTCGAGCACTGCGACCGATGGCTGAAGCGGCGATATCCCGGGGTGAACCGTGTCCCCATGAACAGCACCGCGATTTCCGCGCGCGAGGCTTCGCATTCAGAGTGCGCCGCAGCCATCAGCAATCGGCGCGCGGCCGCGATCTACGGCCTCGACGTGCTGGTCTTCCCGATACCGGGCATCTCGAAGACCAATGTCACGCACTTCATCATCGTGAGCCGCAAGCCCGATCGTCTTCCACGAACATCGAAGACGAGCCTGGCCGTATATCTGCACAATCAACCGGGGGCCCTGCTGGACTTCCTGACACCGATGGCGGAGGCTGGCCTCAACCTGTCGACGCTGATCTCGCGCCCCATCAAGGGCAAGCCGAGACAGTACGCGTTCTTCGTGGATGTAGATGGGGATGTCAATCAGCCGCGGATGAAGACAGCACTGAAAGAGGCGTGCCGCAAAGTGGACCAGGTCCTTGTCCTGGGGTCCTACCCGTCGTTCCGGGCGTATACCTCCTAGCCCGGATTAAGCGAACCCGGTCATGGATAAGATCACCTCCTTTGTCACGTAAGGGTGGATTGGGACGCTGATCAAACTATCCCGAGAACTTTGCCG
>JAQBYD010000103.1 GCA_027623315.1 Verrucomicrobiota bacterium
GCAAGAGATCGCACGAGTCATGAGGACCGGTGGTATCGCCGTCTTTCAACTGCACGGATTTCGTTACTACCTGGACGGATGCAGAAGGAGCGTCACGCGGCCGAGGCAGCTGTTTTACTACATGCGTCCAATATTATCCGGGATTGTCTACGGCCTGTCGGGGTGGCAACCTCGGGCACGTTGGTTCAGAGAGACAGCCCTGGAGCCGGCGGGGTTGGAGCGGGCCGCGCAAGCGGTGCATCTCGATCCCGTGTGGCGCGGCGGCTTTCGGGTAAAGCCGATTGTCTTGTTGAAAGCGCCGACGCGATGATCACAGTCGTTTTCTGAATGCAGACTCTATCCTACCTCTCTCTGCTCGTCGGGACCTGGCTCGCCCTCGCCGTGGTCTACACGGGTGTGGGCCTTCTTTTTCGCCGGGCCATGCGCGCACCCGATGTCGCTCTGCGGGACCTGGTGATGTTACCCATACTCGGCTGGTGCCTGACCATGCCGCTGCTCACGGCGTGGCACCTGTTTCGGCCCATTGACGGGTGGACACTGGCGGCCATCATCGTTATCGGACTCGTGGGGATCGCGACTCATGCGCGGGAGATGAGCCGGATCGTCGGTCACGGCATTCGAAGCCGGCCAGGGCTACTCCTCGTCTTGCTTCTTGCCGGGTTCTGGCTCGCCAACCACACAGCGATTCAACATACGATCTACGACAGCGGTTTTTATCATCTTAACGCGATTAACTGGATTCAGTCGTATGCGGTGGTTCCGGGTCTCGGAAATTTGAGCAAGATGCTCGGCTTCAATGACTCGTACTTTCTTTACGTGGCCCTGCTCGACCAGGGAGTCTTCAAGTTCAAGGTGCATCATCTGGCCGGTGCGTTTCTTCTTTTCATGCTGATTTGCCGGAGTCTAACGAGTTGGTGGATTATCCTTCGTAGTCGTGAACGGGTTCAGCTTGCGCATGTGCTGGATGCGTTCCTCCTGGTGTACATCCTCGTCTTGAGCACCGGTGTCTATGGATCGAGTCACTCGCCGGATCTCGCGGTCTACATCCTGGGATTTGTCATCGGTTCGGAACTCCTGCGCATCCTGGAGTCTACGCAACATCTCGCCGCCGGGACCGATAGTGCGGCGGAATCCTCGGATCAGGTCTCGTTGCGTTTCTATACGCTCGTCGTCCTGTGCGCGGTCGCGGTGACCGTGAAGCTGAACTTTTTCGTGTTTGGAGCGGCGGCCTGTGTGATCGCGCTGATCGCACTGATCCGCTCACCCGCGCGGCTGGACCTCATGAAGGCCCGCTCGCTGGTGCCTGCCGGATTGACGATCCTGTTCATCGTGATCTTCTGGACTCTCCGCGGAATCAAGTTGACGGGATCGATCGGCTACCCTGCTACGTGGGTCGTGCTCCCGGTGGACTGGCGTGTTCCCGTTGAGACAGCGCAGGCCTACGTGAGCGAGATTCGGGCATGGGCACGGCAGCCCTACGGCGCCCCCGCTGTGGTAATGGCCGACTGGAAATGGCTTTGGCCCTGGTTCAACGGTCTTCTGCGGGCTCCCTTCGAGGTCGTGACGCCGATCGCAGTTGGGGCCGTGGGCGCTCCGCTTCTGTTCAAGCTCTCTGGCCGGCGCCTCTCGCGTACGGAGTTGGGACGGCCATGTGCGTTCCTGCTGCTGCCGGTTGCCGCGCTTGTATTCTGGTTTCTCGCAGCGCCGGATCCGCGGTTCGCGGGCGCGATTTTTTGGCTTTTCGGAGCCGGCGCACTGGCCCTTGTCATCGGACGTTTGGAACGACGATCGATTATCACGGCACTGCTTCTCTTTACAATTCTATCGCTTACGATGAACTTCAATCCGATTGCGTTTGTTCTGCGATGGCAGCGTGACATGGGGCCGGAGCGCACAGGGCCTCTCAAGATCATGACCACGACATCGGGCCTGCAGGTGCATGTTCCCGTCGAAGGCTACCAGGTATGGCGCGCGCCGCTCCCGGCTACACCGCATTTCAATCCGGAGTTGCGATTGCGGGTTCCGGGGGATCTCTCGAAAGGATTCACCGTGTTGCCGAGCGAGAAGAAGGATGAAAGCCCGTTCTAGAGAGATTTCATCCTTCAGTTTTCCGCATTCATCCTTCCGACAGCGCTTCCATCCAGGCAGTTAGTTTCCATGTCTTCATCACGCAACACGGTCTCCGTCGTCATCCCCGCCTACAATGCCGAGGGGACGATCCTGGAAGCGCTGCAATCTGTCTCGGCGCAGACGGTTGCGCCGTTCGAAGTGATCGTTGTGGATGATGTCTCGCAAGATGCCACGCTTCGTACGATTCAAGAGAGCGGGAGCACGTGCCGTCTGATCGAGCGCTCCGAGAATGGTGGACCAGCGTCTGCACGCAACGAGGGAATCGGCGCCTCGAGCGGGGAGTGGATCGCATTTCTCGACGGCGACGATGCCTGGCTGCCATGGCGTCTCGATCTCCAGTTGCGACTGGCCGAGGCGCATCCCTCTGTAGCGGCGTGGTGTGGCGAGACCATTGGCCTGGAGGATGGGGTCGACGATCCGCATCAACCGGGCGACATGGATCCGGCGTCGGACCTCATCGAACTGAATGAATTCGTGAGACACAACCCCGTCGCGACCTCTACGGTACTGGTCAAGAAGTCCGTTCTCGATGAGGTCGGCGGCTTCGACCCGTCTTTCCGCGGGCCGGAGGACTTCGATCTCTGGATGCGCATCGCCGCCACACACGAAATTCGACGTGTCGAGTGGCCGATATCCCGCTATCGTGTGCACGTGGGAAGCCTGAGCATGGATGATCGCACGTTTCTACCGCAAGTCCTGAACGTTTTGGATAAGGCGTACTCTGACGGCGGAGCGATGACCTCGCACCCGGAGTGGCGCATAGGAGCAGAGTCGAACCAGTACTGGAACGCCTCATGGATGGCATTCAATCGAGGATCGCGATCCGATGCCGTACGGCTGTGGTGGAAAGCCTATACTCGCAATCGTAAAGCGGAGAACGCGATTCCACGCCAGTGGGTACGCTTGCTGGTGCGGTACCTGGTCGGAAGCCGTGAGGTCTAACGGGTGGGCTTCGCGGAATGGGCCCACGAATCACGCGAATCTTCACGAATGGGAGCTTGGTTGAGACTTCGTCCGAATGCAGATTTCGCCACGCGAAATCTGCGTTCGGACTGTGACGGTGCTTGATATAGTGCGAGAAAATTGAAAACGAAGGAGGTCGCCGGTGCCTGATATCGTGTATGCGGAGGAGAGTTACGCCATCATAGGCGCATGCTTCAACGTCTATAATGACAAGGGATGCGGGTTTCTCGAACCGGTCTACCAGGAGTGCTTGGGTATCGAATTCGAACATCTCGGGATTCCATCCGATGCGGAAGTCGAGCTTCGGCTGAAGTATCGGGGTCGCCAGCTCAAACACTTCTACAAGGCGGACTTTCTATACCACGGAAAAATCCTGGTGGAGCTCAAAGCGGTTCGCGAACTGACAGGCGAGCATCGAGCACAGTTGCTAAATTATCTAAACGCGACTGGTTTTGAACTCGGCCTACTTGTGAACTTCGGGCAATATCCAGATCTACAGCATGAACGGATGGTATTGAACGACGTTCGGGCTACCGACGAGTTTTGAGCGAAACGTCCGCGCCGGCATGGCCCGGAATTTTGATCGTCTGCACCACGGAGAAGCCATTCGTGTAGATTCGCGTGATTCGTGGGCCCTCTTCTGGACTGCTGATGAACAACGTACAGCCTAAACCGGAAGAAGCCATTCGTGTAGATTCGTGTGATTCGTGGGCCCTCTTCTGGATCGCTGATGCACAACGTACAGCCTAAGCCTCTTTGGAAACGGGTCGGGAAACGTGTCTTGCATGCAGGAATCCCGATTCCAGGCGTGCTTCGCCCCGTGATTCGTGCGCTGTACAACCTTGGCGTAGTGATCGTCGAATCCTGGGCCTTCGTGAAGAAGCTCTTGTGGATCGAGCCGGTTGTGCGTTCGGTCTGCGAGCATGTGGGCTCCGGGTTGCGAGCGGAATGCCTGCCGTACATGCGAGGGAAGGGTCGACTGAGGTTCGGGGACGGCGTGAACTTGTCGGGAAGAAGCTGCTTCTACTTTTTGAGCTATATGCCCGAGTTGCCCGAGATTCAGATCGGCAACAACGTCTTCATAGGAAACGGATGTACGCTCGCCAGCGCGCGCCGTATCGAGATTGGCGATCACTGCCTGCTGGCGCCGTTCGTCCGGATTCACGACAATGACGGGCATCCCACCGATGCCGAAAAACGCCGCGATGGCCAATCCATCGGGCCCGATGACGTCGCCGAGGTTGTGATCGAGGAGAATGTGTGGCTGGGGGCTTCCTGCACAATTCTCAAGGGTGTCAGAGTCGGAGCGAACTCCATCGTCGGAACCGGGTCCGTGGTAACCAGCGATGTGCCGCCCAATTCGATCGTGGCCGGTAATCCCGCGCGTGTCATTCGCAAGGGTCCCGTGAACGTCGAATGACGATAACGGGTTGGACCGCGAATCGCTGCGAAGATAGACAGAGATGAAACCGCGGATTTCGCGGATGCGCGCGGATTAGGGCAAAAGGGCCCCATCCAGATTCGGCAGTGTAAATCAGGGCTCGCCCTGACCTAGACCGCCCCACCTCGAAAGTATCCGTGACCATCCGCGCTATCCGCGGTCTCTCCCTTCCGGAGATTTGCGTAATTCGTGTGATTCGTGGGCCCAGAAACGGGGAAGCTTCAGGTTCCGATCGCGTTCTGTCAGTGACGACCGCATTCACTTATGTCCGGATTTCTAGTTCATGTACTCGACGATTCGGTCGGGCGTCCCTGGCCCGTGTCGATGGGAGTGGACCGCCCGTGTCGTGAGTTTCGGGGATCGGCGTTTCGACTCGCGGTGATCGAGACCGTGGACCCTCGTGTTGCCCGGAGCTTTGAGCTAGCCGATGGACTGGTCTGGCTTGAGGGCAACTACGCGCCTGAGCCTGCACTTTCGGACACGTTGCAAAGCTGGCTTGCAAAGGCGGACGGGAGCTTTCGATGTGTGTTTTTCGTCGCCGACGGCAGCGACGTCGTCCTCGTCGCCGATCCGTATGGCTCGCGCCCCATTTACTACAGCTTAAGCGAGAGCATTCCGTGCGCATCGGATAAGGTGCTGTCATTGCCACGCGCCGATGCCTCCTTGTGTCGTGCACGTTGGGATATTCTGCTCGAGACGCTTGCCCTGGGGTGCGTTCTGTCCAACGAGACGGCACTCGAAGATGTCCTGCAAGTTGAGGCGGGCACGATGGTCTGGCTCTCTCGTGGAACGTCGCCAAAGGTCCAGAGCTATCGTGCGGCGCCCGATGATGGCATCGACTGCAAGCAGCGCACGCTTCCCGTCGAGGCGTCGAGGCTCGCCACGGCGGTGCGCAGCGCGGTGAACGAGCGATGGGTCGACCGGGACGCGCCCCTTCTTCTGAGCGGCGGATACGATTCAAGATGGGTCCTTCATTGCGGGGGACGCGGGCGCAAGGCCATCACCGTGGCACCCGGAGAGTGCCGTGAGTTGGACGTCGCGCGTAGGATTGCCCGCGCATGCGGCGCCGACCACGAGACCAAGATCTATGACCACGAGAAATGGCGTGCGGCGATTCATCATGGATATATCCTCACCGCCGGGTTGTACAATCCGCTCAAAACGCACTTTCTTAAGGATGCCCAGGATCTGGCGCAGCAGGGCGTGCGCAGTGTCGCCCACGCGTTTCTCTTCGACACGCTGCTCAAGGCGAGCCCGTACTTCGTATTCGATTCGCATGACTTCACGTCGTTCGACCCTGGTCTCTTTGGTCCCATCGCGTATATGAATGCCGCGACCGTATTCGATCCGATCTACTTGAGGCGGCTCGCGACCGGGCTGACCCCGGAGGGGCGCGAGGTCCTGGCGTCGCGAATGAAGCTTTTTGACGAGACGACCGAGAGCATTATGGACCGAGGTTTCGAATTCGGCATGGAGAAACGTGTGCTTCATCTGCTGTCTCGCCAACTTGATGTTCCCCTGGCCCTTGGGCTCATGGAGCATATCGGCGTGCAGGCGCCTCTTATGCACGACGATCTGTGGCAGTGGTGGAGGGAAAGTCGGCTGGATCATCGCAAGCCGTGCGTTGCATTCCTGATGGGGCTCGTGATGCACGGTGGTCGTGCGGCATGGATTCCGAAAGGCGACACGGGACAGCTTCCAGCGGTAGCGCTGGCACGGTCACTTGCGGGTCGCATGATCGGCGGACGAAGGCGGGTGAGAACCGCTTCTGCAGTGCAACACGATGCGGAGGACCACTATCCATCGGACACGTCGCAAGACGCGCGGGCCTATACACGAAGCGCCTGGGGCGTGGAGATGACGCTGGATGTAATGCGGGAGCCGGCGACGTCAGAGTTGCTTTGCAACAGACTCGCATCTTTGCGCGGTTCATCTCTCCTTACGAGTGAGTTTCTTGACTCTCTGCAGAAGGCGGCGGTGGGGAAAGAAGCGTTAGATCCACATCTTGTCGTATTGGTTGCAAGTCATGGCGCGTTCCTGCAGGCGCTCAAGGATCCCGGCACGGTGTCGACGTGGGAACCGGATGAGGCACAGGTGGTAGTGCGTGAGGTCTAACTCCTCACCCAATACGAGAACCTTGCCGAGAACCAATTCGATGCTGGGAAACTACACCGAGAACCTTGCCGAGAACCAATTCGAGAGCACGGCACT
>JAQBYD010000038.1 GCA_027623315.1 Verrucomicrobiota bacterium
GGCACGACCCTTCTCGGCGGCACGGCCCTGGGCGGCGGCGCGACTTCCGGCGGCGCGACTTCCGGCGGCGCGACTTCCGGCGGCGCGACTTCCGGCGGCGCGACTGGAGCCGGAACAAACTGCCTCACCGGACTCGGCGCGAGACCCTTCTCGGGAATCTCCGCGCTCAACGTCCCGTCGCTTAACTCTCGCGCTTCGAATCTGCCTAGTGAAGGCTCGGTCTCGACCTCTCTGAATTGCGCGGGTGGAGGCAAGGAATGTTGACGGCCACCCGGCGCACCGTAGCGACCGTAGCGTCTACGCTCCCAGTTCAGATCTTCGATCTGCATGTCATAGCGCCTTGCGAACCAACGGATCTGCTGAGGGGTCAAATTCAGCGCTTTCGCATAGCCGTTGACCTGATCCGCCAGTGCATACGATTTGATCTGGTGGGCGATCGGAGCCCAATCCGTAGCTGCGTAGACGGCTTGCGGTGTTCGTTCATCCCCTACAATGATCGTATGCAGAATCGGAAGTGCGGTGAATCCTCCACTTCGATAAAGGTCAGCCTCCACCCGCTGCCAGTTCGATCCATCCCAGCCGTGAAAGATAACCTCGTCCGTCCCCTCCGCCCGCTGATAAGATACCAGGATAGCGCTCTGAAAACGTTGCACGTCGAATGCGATTTGGATGGCACGATAAAGTGCCGGCACCACAATCACGGTGGTGCCGCTTGCCTTACCCGGTGGCCGTGCCGCACGCGCCTGACTGAATGGCGCCGCGAGAAGAAACGTCACGGCGAGTGCTAACCATATGTGGCCAAGTCGATTTTTGGACATAAGAACCTCCATGCCCAGAGGGGCGTTTCAGTACGGAGGAATACTCGACTGAACGCCAGGGCATGTCAAACAATATTCTTGCAGGCGGCCGCTCTCGGGCGCAGACTCCTGCGCTTCACTCGCCCAGCGGATCCACGGACATGCCACGGCTTGCCGTCCGGAGCGGGGCATGCGTGCGTCCCTCAACCAAATTCAGGAAATACGGAATGAGCAGCATCTACAACTTTAACGCCGGCCCATCGATCCTTCCCCGGGAGGTCCTCGAGGAGGCACAGCGCGACTTGCTGGACTTTCAGTCCTCGGGAATCTCGATCCTCGAAAGCAGCCATCGTGGAGCTGCTTATGAAGGCGTGCATATGGAGGCGATTCAGAACATCACGGAACTGTGCGGACTCACCGATGAATACGCGGTGCTCTTTCTACAGGGCGGAGCGACCGGCCAGTTTGCCTGGATTCCCATGAACCTGCTGGGACCGAATGATGTTGCCGACTATGTGAATACGGGGTCCTGGGCGGCGAAGGCGATCGAGCAGGCATCCTGCCTTGGAAATGTCCACGTGGCTGCCGATTCCACATCTGAGTGCCCCGCAAGGGTCCCCACGGCCGAAGAGTTGAATTTTTCCCCGAACGCCGCCTATCTTCATCTGACGTCCAATGAAACGATCGGCGGAACGCAATGGCCCACGTACCCGGCCTGCGATGCTCCGATCGTCGTCGACATGTCCTCCGACATACTTTCCCGTCCGGTCGACTACACCGCGTTTGACCTTGTCTACGCGGGGGCGCAGAAGAATCTCGGTGTCGCCGGAGTGAGCATCGTCATCATTCGCAAAGCATTGGCCGATCGCGCTCCGGATACGCTGCCGGGCGTTTTGCGCTATCGCGACCACATTAAGGCAAACTCGTTGCTACACACGGCACCATGCTTCTCCATCTATATCACCATGTTGGTCACGCGCTGGCTAAAGGCCACGGGCATAGAACGGGTTTATCAGAATAATCGCGACAAGGCGTCACGGCTCTACGGTATGATCGACTCCACCGATTTCTATCGCGGTACGGCCGCGACGCATTGCCGCTCGGAGATGAACGTCACGTTTCGCCTTGCGAGCGAGGCCCTCGAATCCGAGTTCCTGGACCAGGCGTCCGGCCAGGGCATGCTCGGCCTGAAAGGACATCGCTCCCTGGGTGGAGTCCGCGCGTCGATCTACAACGCCTTTCCCATGGACGGTGTTGACGCGCTGGTTTCGTTTATGAAAGACTTTGAAGATCGTCACGCATAACGCGCTCATAGCTCAACCGGATAGAGCGTCGGCCTCCGAAGCCGAAGGTTGCAGGTTCGACTCCTGCTGGGCGCACCATCCTCGCTTTCCTGGAACCACTTCTTGATTTTCGCGCCCTTCGAAGAAATCAATGATTGTGTCCGCTGTGCTCATGGTCAGCGTGGGCACTGTCTGTTTCCGACTGCTCAGCCTTCTCTGGCGACGAATTCTTGGCGTTGCTCTCCTTCGGTACTTTCGCATCCTCCGGTTTCGATTTCTCAGCGCTTCCGCATCCGGCACATAATCCGGCCATTACCATCATCACTCCAAATACACGTAGAATCTTCATTATTTCCCATCCCATCTGTTGTTTCCGACTTGCACAATGAGCAGCACCTCCGACTGAACGTCCTGGATCAGTATGCCCGATCTAGCACGCTGCTATTCCTCCTTCTTGTCGTGTCCCTTCGCTTTGACGGTGACGACAACATTATCTGAACGATTGTTCTTCCAATACCAACCGATGGTACCTGTGAAGGGCGCAGTGATCACTCCCTCTGATTTCTGCGACGTGCCTTTTTCGAAACTCTCAAAATAGCCAGGCAAGCGGAATCCATAAGGGAATGCGTGCGGATCCTCGATAACGTCCGCCACGAGGCTCCATGCCGCGAGCCGGCAGGTTGGATAGCGCGTCTTTAGCGCGGGGGCCATGTCGTAGTGATCGCCGTGAAAGTGCGTTATCAGCGCAACTTCAATCTCACGCAATCCGGCTTCGCGCTCAAGAAGTTCCAGATCATCCAGGAAATCTTGCTCGCGCGAATCGTTCTCGTAGTCGCACGGACCGGGGTCGACCATCAGGCCACGCCCTTGCCCGTCGATAAACACGATGCAGTTTCCGAAGCCGCCCATCTGATAGACACCGTCGGCGACACCGTGGTATCGCCCCACCGGTTCCGGCTCAGGCATCTTGAGGGCATGGAACGCTCCAGACGTCCACCGCAACGCTTCCTCGTACTGTCGTATGGCGCGCGATAGATCCCGCGCCTGCGCACGACCATTCGCGATAACGGGGCCCGTGGAGGGAAGAAAGCAATCGACCCCCAAACTACCTGCTAACGTGAGGACTTCCGGTTGGCTGGAGAGCCTTGTCGAGCCGTAGGCGTCCTCGAGGTCGTACACGTTAACGAGTCGGGAGTTGTTGCGTATGAGATCTCCGCTGAACAGACACCACGCCTGCCCGTGCTGCTCCATGAGAAATCCAGAATGATGCCGGGAGTGTCCGGGTAGCCGAATCACCCTGAACTGCAAACCGTTCCACTCCACCTCATCGCCACTCCGAAATGTCCGCGACACGGCAAGTGGCGCTTCTGGCGGAAGCATCGTGATGCTGCCCCCGATGCCGTAGGTCTCGCGGCCCATCGTCGTTGGCCACTTAGCCGGATTCTCCCCATGGGTGCTGGTGTTTCGGGCGTACGCTTCTGGATCGGAGGCAAGTTCGCGCAGTTCTTCATGCACCAGAATCTCGGCCGCTGGGAACCCGTCCGATTCCCGGCAGTGCTCCGGTTGAACGTGGGTGTGCAGGATCTTGTCTGGAAGGGGAAGCCCGCTGGCCTCGATCCAGTCCCGGATCTCAAGCGTGTGGCAGTCCACAAGAATACTGCGATCATCTTTGACCACCAGGTGACTGCTCTGCAGATCTGAGACCGTATAGATTATGATATCGGAGCAATCGCGAGATGCCGCGCCTGAACGGCCCCCAGTGCGGTCGATCCCGTCATTCGCTCGCGCTGCTTTTCGAATAGGTGGATGGACTGCAGAGCTTCAGAATCCCGCGCCCGAGCTTCTTTTCTTTCTCCCAGAAGAATCGGAATTCCCCTGCGACGGTTCCCCAGGCCATCAGCAACACCTGGTAGATCAGGATACAGACCGGCACTTTCACCCACAGCGAGGATTCTTGCGAAATGCCAAGGAGGCTATAGATCGGTGTCTTGACCCAGAGGATCGACAATCCCGAGAGCGAGAAGACGATCAAGATGACGATGAAACGACGATTACTATCGACGCCCCATCTACTTTTGAGTTTGTCAAATGGCATGGCTAAGCCGCTCAACCTGCCTAAAAGCCAAGCCTGGGTCAAGCTTCCCGGCGCGCGGAGTAGAGGATTCGAGGTCCTCCTTGCGATCGTGTGGCCGCGTGGAGACGCGGTGCTCCGTAACATCGCTCACGCTGGAGTTTAGCCGTCTGGTCCGAACCAGCGGGTCCTCTGGAGTGCGGCGCAAGCACCAGGCAGGCACAGCGGCCGGCGAAAGGGCTGTATCGGAAGAGACTATTCGTCCGCGTTAGAGATGCGGGTCAATCTTTTCCAACAGTGCGGACTTATTCATCGCACCGGTCATCTGATCCTGGACAGCCCCGCCTTTCATGACGAGCAGGGTCGGTATCGCGCGAATCTTAAACTCGGCAGCGATGTCCTGGTTGTCGTCGACGTTGACTTTGGCGATCTTCAGCTTCCCATTCTTCTCCGTGGCGATCTCATCGAGAACGGGTGCAATCGCTCGGCATGGACCGCACCACTCCGCCCAGAAATCCACCACCACGGGAACCTTGGAATCGATTACTTCGCCCTGCCAATTATCGGCTGTTATTTCGACTACGTGTTCACCTGCCATCGAAACTCCTCTAATTTAAATCTGTCCTGGCCACGAGAACTCCATTCCGGGAAACGCCTGTGCAGACAACATATAGAACAGGGCACCCACTACAAAGACGGCAGCAATTCCGGCAATAACCGTTAGCACGGCTCCCGTTCCGGCCTCTTGCTCGGCCGCCGCCGCGCTAACGACCTGCAAGGTCGGCTTGACGTCCCCCGACTCGCTCGTCGCATCCGCGCTCGTTGCAGCTTTGCTCGCCCCGGCACGCGAGATCGTCATCGGCTTCGCTTTGCCGGAACCCCGCGACGGCCGCTTGACCCTGATTGTCTTTTTCTGGGTCGGCGCTGCTTGCTTTGCGGGTGGAAGCGACGCCTGCGTTGGCGCCTCGGCATCATCATCCTCATCAATATCCGCATCCTGCAATTTCGCGGCGGCAACCTTGAGGGGCTTGGAGATTCCGCTCCTTCCGGCGGTCGCGGGGCCGCCCGGGCGCTTAAGCCGAATCGTCTTTGGCTGAGTGTCTGCCGGGTCACCACCAAGCCGCTCGAGTGAAATAGGACTGGTTTCAGTCGGTTTCGGAATCGGGTTGGTCTTAGACTTTCCTCGCGCGGCAGCTCCCGCATCGGCTACCGCCGCCGGCTTGATTCCAGGTGTCGACCGCGGCGCACGCTTCGTCACATCCTCGGCGGGGATGTTAATTCGTATGGTCTTTGGTCTCTCCGATCTGATCAAGACCTCTTGATCATCGTCGAGATCGATCTGCATGGTGGTTTCCACCATCTCCCGTCCCGGAGGAGCCGCTATCTCTTCCGCGTCCGCGGCGGCCGGCTCTTCGGCATTGGCGGGCATCTTCACCTTGACACTGGAAGGGCGAATTGGCGCACGAATTCCGGAGCGCGGCCTGATGGCGCCCGGTGTGACCGTTTCGGCCGCCTTCGGTGCACTGGGCGCCGGGGAAGACACGGGTGCTGCGGGTTCACTGGCCGGTTCCGGTGTCGGCGCAGCGGCCGGTATACTCGGAGCGGGAGCTTGAGCAGGAATACTCAAAAGGATCCCCTTCTTCTTCAGGTCCAACTTGGGCGGTAAAGAGGGTCCACCTGCACTTTTGTTTTGTTCGTCGCTCAAGGCTATCTCCTAATAGGACGCTTTATCGTCTGATACCTTGATTCGATAGTCAAGGATGGATCAGCGTGACAACTCCCTCACACTTCTACCCTTCCAAGATTTGTGTCTCACGCGCGGCGAGGGATTCGTCTACCTTCTCGATATATTCATCCGTGAGTTTCTGCACTTCCTTCAGCCCGATCTCGCGATCATCCTGCGTCGCTTTGTTCGATTTTTCGAGTACCTTGATCCCGTCGTTCGCATCGCGACGGACACTACGAACGGACACCCGGGCCTCCTCGGCGAAACGCTTCGCGACCTTGACCAACTCATTTCGCCGCTCCTCACTGAGAGGTGGAATCGGGATCCGTATGATCTTGCCGTCGTTCATCGGGGTTACGCCGAGATTCGCGGCAAGGATGGCCTTCACAATATCCGGCAGCGCGGTAGGATCGTACGCGTTGATCACGATCAGACTGGGCTCCGGGGTCGAAATTCCGGCAATCTCCTTCAATCGAGTCTGCGTCCCGTAATACGAGACGTTGATGTTCTCGACCAGGCTTGGCGATGCCTTGCCGGTCCGGACGCCCGCGAACTGTTCATGCATGAACTCAATCGTTTTCTGCATGCGGTCTTCCGCCGCGAGCAGTACATCATCTACAGATTCCATGTTGATCTCTCCCTATGTTACTCGCCAACAACCGTTCCGATGGGCTCGCCACGAATCACGCGTTCCAAGTTGCCCGATTCGAAAAAGTCGAAAACGACGATCGGAATCGAGTTCTCCATACACAAGGAGAATGCCGCCGCGTCCATGATCCGCAGGTTCTTCGTCAAGGCCTCGTGGTAGGAAACACGCTCGTAGCGCGTTGCGGACGAGTTCTTTTCGGGATCGGAGCAGTAGACGCCATCGACTTTTGTCGCCTTGAGGAGAACATCCGCGCCGATCTCGCTGGCACGTAACGCGGCCGCCGTATCGGTGCTGAAAAATGGGTTGCCGGTACCTCCCGCAAAGACGACCACAATCCCGTTGGTGAGGTGTTGATGGGCGCGGCGTCGTATGAAGGGCTCGGCAACGGCGTTGATCTCGATCGATGTCTGAACCCGTGTTTCGATCCCTTCCTTCTCCAACCCGTCCTGCAAGGCGAGCCCGTTCATGATCGTCCCGAGCATGCCCATGTAATCCGCGGTGGCACGTTCGATCCCCCTGGCCTGGGCGCTGACGCCGCGAAACAGATTACCGCCGCCGATTACGATTGCGATCTCGACGTCCAATTTCTGGATTTCTTTGATCTGGAGCGCAATCAGTTGGATGATGTCAGGATCGATACTGAGACCGCTGGCCTTGTTCTGGAGCGCCTCGCCGCTGAGTTTCAAAAGGATTCTTTTGTATTGGCTTGCCATCTTCCCTCGTCGCGTGTCTGCCGAGGAACCATAGGAGAACGGGTATAGTGTGTCAATCGTCGCTGAGATCGCGTAACACGCTCATACCCGTGCGGGTGCATCACGGCCCGGCAAGGCCGCCAGGATTTCGCCGACCGGCATGCTCGCACCAGGCACGACCAGGTCCGGACGAAGATCGTTAAGAGGCTTCACAACGAAGAGCCGCTCGGACCATCGTGGGTGAGGCACGGTCAGCTCGTCCGTATGGATCACAATGCCTCCGGCATAGATGATGTCGATGTCGATCGTACGCGGTGCGTTGCCCCTGGCTGCCCGGGTACGCCCCATACTCGTTTCGATCTCATTCAGATGGGGCAGGAGAATGTCGGGCCCAATTCGGCACTGCGCCACGATAACCAGGTTCAGGAACCAGAGATGGTCGAATTCCGCGGGGACGTCGACGGGCGCAGTCTCGTATGCGGGTGAACATTCGACGCCGTCGAGACAGGAGAGGCCTGATACCCTCGAGATGGCCTCATCCAGATGCCGCATCCGGTCCCCGAGGTTGGACCCCAGGCTGAGACCGACCTCAAGCGGAGGATTCGATAGCATGGCGCGAGTCCTCGACATTCCCGCTGTGACTCAAGACAGCCCCAGGATGTCCTGCATGTCGTAGAGCCCGGGCGTCTGCGCACCGACCCATTGCGCGGCGTGCAGTGCCCCGTTCGCAAAGGTGTCGCGACTGGATGCTCTGTGCACCAGCTCAATGCGCTCACCTTCGGTTGCGAATGAGACGACGTGATCGCCGACAACATCCCCCGAACGCAAGCTATGAATCGCGATCTCGCCGGCAGGGCGCTCGCCAGTGTCCCCGTGACGACCGTAAATGGCCACGCGATCCAGATCGACGTTGCGCCCCGCGGCTGCCTTCTCGGCCAGGCGAAGCGCGGTACCACTGGGCGCGTCCTTCTTGTGTCGATGGTGGGTCTCGCAGATCTCGATATCGTAACTCTCGTCAAGCAGCGACGCCGCCTTACGGGTCATGGCGAACAGCAGGTTCACGCCAAGGCTCATGTTGGGAGCCCAGACGATCGGAACCTTCGCGGCGGCCTCGTGAACCACGGCCGTTTCGTCTTCGGTCAGCCCGGTGGTCCCGATCACGCCGGCGACGCCGTGCTGCGCCGCCGTACGAATGGATCCTGGAACCGCCGTGTGGAACGTGAAGTCGATCGTCACGTCGGCTCCGTTGCATGCCGCCGCGAGATCATCCGTGATCGGAACCCCGGCTTCCTCGATCCCGGATGCAATGCCGGCATCCTCTCCGATTCGTCCGCACTCCGAGTTGTCGACGGCGCCATGCAGCGCCACGCACTCCAGCCTGGAGGCGCAACGGATCAATGCGGCACCCATGCGGCCCGCAGCGCCGATTATGACAACCCGCACCACTCTAGATAATCCCCGTCTCGCTCAACGTCGCCGCCAAGCGGTCCTTCTTGTCCTGCGACATCTCGCACATCGGAAGCCGGTACACTTCCTTGATCAGCCCCATCATCGCCAGTGCTGCCTTGACGGGAATCGGATTGGTATCGATGAAGAGATCATTGAAGAGCCTGAAATGCCGGCAATGGAAATCCCGCGCGGCGTCCCAGTTGCCGGCCAGCACATCGTGCGTGAACGTCGTCATCGGTCCCGGCAGCACGTTGCTGGCGACACTAATAACGCCTTTGGCACCCACCGCCATGAGGGCCAAAGTGAGTGAGTCGTCGCCCGAAAGGACATCCAGGTCGGTTCTGGCAATGATCTTACTGGCCGTGTCCACGCTCCCCGTGGCTTCCTTCACCGCCACGATCCCTGTGTGCGCTGCGAGCCGCACAATCGTGTCGACTTCGATCTCCCGGCTGGTGCGGCCGGGGATGTTGTACAGAACGACCGGCAAGCCGAGGTCCGCGATAGCGGAGAAATGGCGAAACAAGCCCTCCTGGCTCGGCTTGTTATAATACGGCGTGACCTGCAGTGTCGCGTCGGCTCCCGCCAGCCTGGCGTGCTCGGTCAGCATCAGCGCCTCCTTGGTCGAGTTGGCGCCGGTCCCGGCAATCACCTGGCAACGCCCGGCTGCGGCCGCGACAACACGCCTGATGATCTCCTGGTGCTCATCGAAATCAACGGTCGGCGACTCGCCGGTGGTACCGACCGGAACGATGCCGTCAACACCGGCGGCGATCTGTCGCTCGATCAAGGCTTCAAACGCATCAAAATCGACCGATTGATCCTCATCAAAGGGCGTCACAATAGCCGTGTAGGTGCCTGCAAACATAGTGATCGAGGCTATAGCACGCAGCCCCGGAAATGACGACAATAAAGTAAGACCGGACGGTCTTCTTAGAAGAGCGTGTAGATGAAGGGCGCCGTTGACGCCGTGGCGAAGACGAGGAACATCAGCAGGAGCAGCACGAGGATGATCGGGATAATCCACCAGGCCTTATTCTCCCAGGCGAATCCAAAGAACTCGCCGAGCAGTCGTCCCAGATGTTTTCCGAATCGTGACATAGCGTTATCCCTCCTACAAGGAACCCATCCTAATCGAGAACAAAGTCCTCTTTCCAGTCCTTTTTTTCGGTCCATTCGGGTTGCTCCCGTTTATCAAGAATGAAGGATCCGAGCACCAACGTGTCCATCTCGGTGCGCATAAAGCACCGGTAGGCATCTTCCGGCGTGCAGACGATCGGCTCACCGCGGACGTTAAATGACGTATTGATGACGATACCGAAGTCGGTCCTCTCGTCGAAGGCCTTGATAATCTGGTAGAAGCCTGGATTGGTTTCCGGTTCCACGGTTTGAACCCGGGCCGAGTTATCGACATGTGTGATTGCGGGAATGTCGGATCGCACCTGGTTGATTCGATCTCGAATCGTGACGGACGAGTCGCGCGCCACCTCGGTTAAGCGCTCCTCGCGAACCTGCGCGACCAGAAGCATGTACGGAGATTCCCCTTCCATCTCGAAATAGTCCCCCACACGCTCCAGCAGGCAGGTCGGCGCGAAGGGTCGAAACGATTCGCGATACTTGATCTTCAGGTTCATGATGGACTGCATCTTCGAAGAGCGTGCATCGCCGATGATGGACCGTCCGCCCAGCGCGCGCGGGCCGAACTCCATCCTTCCCTGCAGGAGGCCGATCACGTTCTCCTCGTCAATCAGACGCGCAATCTCCTCGCTCCAGGCGTCGCCGTTAAGCTTGCGTGCCGGGTAGCCCATCCTGTCCAGGTAGGTCTCGATCTCGTCATCGGCGAAGCCCGGTCCGAGGTAGGAGCCCTTCATACTGTCGCGCACACCATCGACCTCTCGTGGCTGCCCCTGCACCATGTGCCAGACGATCAAGGCTGCACCGAGGGAACCGCCGGCGTCGCCGGCGGCGGGTTGGATCCATACATTCTCAAACGGGCTCTCGCGCAGCACGCGACCGTTGGCCACGCAGTTGAGCGCCACGCCACCGGCCATGCAAAGATTTTTCTCCCCGGTGATCTCGTGGGCATGCCGGGCCATCTTGAGGACGATCTCCTCCGTCACGACCTGGATCGATCGAGCGAGATCCATCTCGCGCTGCCCGATCTCGGTTTCAGCGGATCGTGCTGGACCGTCGAACAACTCGGCAAAGCGATCATTGGTCATGGTGAGACCGTCGAGATACGCGAAGTAGTCCATATTCATGCGAAACGATCCGTCGTCGCGTATGTCGAGCAGCGTATCCATGATCCGGTCGACGTAGCGCGGCTCGCCGTAGGGGGCCAGTCCCATCAGCTTGTATTCGCCGGAATTAACTCGAAAGCCGGTGAAATAGGTGAACGCAGAATAGAGCAGCCCCAGCGAGTGGGGGAAATGAAGATCCTTGATGATCTCGATCGTATTGCCCTCGCCGCGTCCGATCGTGCTCGTGGCCCACTCGCCCACCCCGTCAAGCGTGAGGATAGCCGCGGACTGGTACGGCGAAGGAAAGAACGCGCTCGCGGCATGCGATTCGTGATGCTCCGGAAAATAGATCTTCTCGGGAACGGAAATCCCTGCCGTCTCGAGCGCCTTCTCGATTTCGAGGGGAATCCAGAGTTTCTGGCGCAACCACAACGGCATCGCCATCATGAATTGCTGCAGTCCCTTTGGAGCCACACCAAAGTAGGTCTGTAGAATACGTGCGAACTTGGTAATCGGCTTGTCGTAAAACGCGACGGCGTCCAGGTCACCGGCCGAGACCCCGCCCTCGGCGAGGCAATACCGAATCGAATTTATAGGAAAATCCGAATCCTGCTTCTTGCGGGTAAAGCGTTCTTCCTGGGCTGCGGCGATGATCTCCCCGTCGCGCACCAGGGCGGCGGCTGAATCGTGATAGAATGCGCTGACGCCGAGGATATTCATGCTAGAACTGCCTCTCGAAATGACGGGGATCCTCGACCTTGGATCGGTCGATCCAGTACGTCTTCTCGTCCGTGGGAAACCCGCGCGTCATGGGATCCCGTCCGGTCACCGCGCCGAAAATCCGGCCGGGGATGAAACATATGT
Source organism: Verrucomicrobiota bacterium (assembly GCA_027623315.1). Lineage (GTDB taxonomy): Bacteria > Verrucomicrobiota > Kiritimatiellia > CAJWTS01 > CAJWTS01 > JAQBYD01. The sequence goes on from JAQBYD010000038.1 coordinate 11,769, forward strand.
AGAAGAAGGGTGTCAGCAGGACCCAGGTCATAATGATCCCGACCCACTTCCCCAGCCGGACGCCAAATCCCTCGATCTTTCTGAACGCCGGCGGAAAGAAGAGCCCCGTCACGAGAACCAGGCTGGCCATCCCGAACGGAAGATAAGCAACGCGGGGATGCCCGATCCAATAGCGCACGATCAGGCCGACGATGATGAGCACCATGAACTGAATCAGACATGGCCGCACGGTTGACGGCGGCGGAAGAGCCTGCGGCGGGTCGAGACGCTCTCGCCACGGCCAGACCACTGCAGTCACGGCATCGGGCGGCAAAATTTCTCCTCGCTCTTCCATATCCTTGTCCAACTCCGCTCCACGGTGATATAAGCGCCTGCGTGAAAACGGCGCACACTGTCAGAAAACTATGGCCGGCGCAATTCCTTTGTGATGTGGCCGCCGTGGCCGCCGGATATGTAGTGACGTTTTACATCCGGTTCCAGAGCCCGCTCGGAGAGCGGTTTTTCGACTTGATCAATCGCGTCATGAGCGTTCCGCGGCGCGGTGAGATCGGGCCCGAACTCGAACTGTTCTACATCGACAGCGCTCTGCGCATTATCGGGCTGCTGGCAGGTACGATCACGATTCTGTATGCCTGCCTTGATCTCTACTCGGAGCGCCGGTTCCTGAGGCGCCGACCCATTGCGTGGTACATCATCCTCGCCAACCTGGTAGCGCTACTGGTCTTCTACGGTTACTGGTACATCACCCGCAACACATACCATCCGCGTAGTATGTTCCTGACGCTGCTGGCGCTCAATGCGGTCTTCTCCATCACGTTTCGTGCATGGTTGAGACTCGCCCTGGCGCGCGCCTACAACAAGGGCCGCTACCCCTGGCGCGCGGTGATTCTTGGCTCCGGAAGCGGGGCTGACTACGTTCGGAAACTGATCGAGCATGACCACCCGCACGGAGTCCAGATTGCATCGGCGCTCACCACCCAGCCCTTGGAAAGTGAGGACGATTTCCTGCAGCGCCTCTTCGCCTCCATCAAAGAAAGCCAGGCGGAGCTCCTGATGGTGTGCGATCCCGAGCTTGGCATTCCCGTGATCATGCGCATCATCGAGGCCGCCGAACCCCTGGGGGTGACGGTCAAAGTTGCATCGGAGCGCATGGGTGTCATCACCTATGAAGCGGGCATGGCGACCGATACGTTGCAGGGCGTCCCGATTGTAAACTTCGCGGCGACTCGACTCAATGCATGGCAGGCGGGCGCAAAAGAAGCGATGTCGAAACTCGTCGCACTTGGGGTACTCGTCCTGCTGAGCCCTGTGTGGCTGATCATCGCCGCATTAATTCGCATCACGAGTCGGGGCCCTGCACTCTTCGTACAGGAGCGCATCGGGTTCAACCGCGAAACCTTCAGCATGTACAAGTTTCGAACGATGCGCGACGACTCCGACCAGGTTCAGGCGGAGTTGGAAGCGTTAAACGATTCTGGCGACGGCCTGTTCAAGATGCGCAAGGATCCGCGCGTCACACTGCTGGGCCGTTTTCTGCGCCGCTTCAGCCTCGACGAGGTTCCGCAGATGTTCAACATCCTCAAGGGCAACATGACGCTGGTCGGTCCGCGTCCCCTTCCGCGCCGGGATTTCGAACACTACTACGAGCAGTGGCATTACGGACGCCACGGCGGAAAACCCGGACTGACGTGCATCTGGCAGATCTCCGGGCGCAGCGAGATCGATTTCCGGAACATGTGCCTGCTGGATATCTACTACCTGCGCAACCAGAGCTGGGTCATGGATCTGAAGATTGTGCTACGCACCGCTTTCGTGGTCCTTTTCGCGCGCGGCGCCTACTGATCGTGCTGTTCGGCCTGATCGGCCAGCATCGGCAAATACCACTCGCTGGTCATCGATTGCAGAAAACCATCGAGGAGTTCAGAGTCGCGGGGCTCCGATGTCTGGATGGCGACATAGGCCCAACGGTGACCGATATTGTGGACGATGCGATCCCACGCCAGCCAGAACATGCGCGCACCGTGGTGAGGTGTCTGCCGCCCCTGCCCGACGAACCAGTAGAGAAACGTTCCCTCCCAAATCGGAGCACCTGGCCCCGCCCGCAACGGCCTCGTAATGTCGAGCGCCATCACCTGGGGGCCCCTGCCTGAGTCAGACTCCACGTTCATCACGTGATCGCGCACGATGGTGAACCCTTGCGCCGTCAGACATCGTTGCGGACGATGAATACTGTTTCGCTGTCGATTGCTCAGGACCAGCGTCATGTGCACCTCGGCACCGGCGGGATGCGTGTAGAGTGACTTCACGAATTCCGTATCGATTCCAAGGACATCCTGTTCCACGCGACTCATCGCCTTGAGCGGACCACCGCATTCGGGACAGGAATCCGGGATTTTGCTCTCCGCGAAACGATGCAGGGCACCACACGCCTCGGCGTGACAGTAGAGTTCGCGACGGCCGGCCCACTCCCCGATCTCCCCGGGGAGCATCAACGAGACTCCCGGACGATCAAAGGTATCCACACGCACCGTCGTCGCGAGCAATAGCGATGTCACCGCCAGCAGCACGATCACGGTGACATAGGCAGTCAACTCTCTACGCGACATGCTCGACGCTTCCTTTCCATCGCCGATCCATCAGGTGTGATAATCCCAGCATCAGCCCGATGCCGACGATGAAGACGAGGTACCCCGAGAACTGTTCGTAGACCTTCACCGCGAGGTCGGCGCCCAGGGCCGCGGCGATCAGCGAGACCAATACGATGCGCGTCACATTGCTGGCTATGGCGATGGGTAGCGCCGATATGAACAACGTCCATTTCCTCAACAGCGTTGGCTGGGTGAGAAACGAGAAAACGGCCGTGATAGCGGCCATCGCTAAAAGGGAGTGCAGTCCGCTGCATGGATCCGCCACGTTGAAATCGAAACCCGCCTCTCCGAGCGAGCGGATGATGGTACCCGTGCGCTCGACCGGCAATCCCAGTCCGTTCAAGGTCCCGGCGGCCACCGCGCTGGCAAAAAGCCTGAGCGGAAATGTAGCCGCATCCAAAAAGTTGTATGGAATACAGAAGAGCAGGTACGCGCATGGAAAAATCATTATCTTTGCGACGTTGCGACCGTAGATCAGGAGCGGAATCGCCCACAACAGGACCACGAAACTGACCAGCGAGACACGCGTCTGCTGAGCCCTTGCGCCCAGCCAATGAAGAACGAGCGCCGCGAGGACGAGCAACAGCGCCGGCCAGTAGACCGAACGAGGTGCCGAGGCCAGGTCCGATCGTCGACGCCAGACGACCCACGCTGAGACCACCGGAATGGCCCAACCGATCGAGTAGTCGGTGCCATACGATACGGGATCATTCCATCGCGCCACCATCCAGCGAAAGACCGACCGGCCGCCCGCGTTCTCGACGGTGTTGCCGAGCAGGTGGAACATGGCGTAAAGCAGGGCGGACACGCAGAGCGCAAGTAGAACGCGGACCACAAGACCTGCTGACCGCGAGATCACCGCTCCCTCTTTCTCCGCTCCAGTTGACTGCCGCTCCTGCATCCTACCGCGCGCCCCGCTCTGCTTCGATGTGCTCCACCACCTGGTACACGCCGCCAAACCCGTCCTTCCGCACGATCACGCATCGAGCGCGCAGCCACTCTCGGTTTGTCGAGATATCTCTCATCACCAAGGGCGCTTCGCGACGGTGCGACGGCAGGTCCTCGAGCACGTCACCGGTCATCCATACGCGCTCTCCACTGGAGATGGTCGCAGCGATCTCATCACGTAGACGATCTGGATCTCTGTAGATAGGCTCCACGTGCTCCCTCGTATGGTAACGCAGGTATCTCTCGAAGACAGGACCGCCGGCCGTCACCACGTAGTCGCCAGTCTCGACTTTCTCAATAAGCCAATCTGCTTTCATCTGATTGTAGTCACCGTCGGCGTCCTGCAGAAGCCTTAACCCGCCGGTATAGTTGTGCACGGCGAGAGCGAGCGCCAACGCCCAAAGAGGGCGCCCATAATCGCGGGGCACACTCGCGCCGATCAACAGGAACGCCGCGGGCGCAACCATGATCCAGTTCTCCGGATTTCCAGGGTCCACGACAAAGAGCAACAGTGCGTGTGCGGCGAGCCAGACGGTCGCGAGGAATAGGAGCGGCGCCCGCGTGTGCGCGGCTTCGCTGGGGTCGGCACCGCGGGCGTCCCGAATTCGACTGAAGCAGGCCCTGATAGCCACACCCAGAGCGACCAGGCAGAGCACGACAAGCGAGCCCCATGCCGCGAGTAGGTCCATGCGCGACATGCAGCCTCCCAGCCAGTCCTCTTCGGCAAACATCCGGGACGGGAAACGACTGTGGATCCACTCACTAAAGATTGGCCAGCCGAACAGGAAATTGCCGGACACCAAGGTCTGTCCGAAGGCGACGAGTCCGTGGAGCAGGCGGGTGCCGACGCTGGAACTGCCGACCGTGGCCCCTGTCAACGCGACCCCGAACCCGAAATTCAGATTCCCGGAAAAGGCGACGCCGAGGTAAACAAGAAAAGCGACTCCGACGACGGAGGCGAACGTCGCCATGGCACGCCGTGAATGTCCGTATCGGAGAAGGCACAGGGGTAGCGCAATACCGACCGGGAGCAAGGCCAGGATATGGGTGACGGGCGCCAGGGCCGCGAGCACCAGGCCGCCGATCACGGTGATCGTGCTTCGTCGTCCCGGCGCCAGGCACACGCAGGCCGCTAGGGTAATCGCCGTCACGGGAAGATAGATCTCAGCTTCCACCGAATAGCGCCAGAACCCGTAGCTGGCCCCGAGGCAGGCGCTCAGCGGCAGGGCCGTTGATTGCCCGATTCCTCCGTAGCGGCCCAGCAGAAGCGAAAACAGGGCAAGCGCGCAGATCCCGGAGAAAAGGCTTAAGCCGACGAGAACCGGCAACGCGCGCTCCGCAAGGCCGATCTCCCGGGATACGTCATAGATGCTCTTGGCGATCGGGCCGTACAGCAGGTGATGCGGATGCAGAAGGTCCTGGATGGACTTCGTCTCCACGTCGTACGCATACATGTAGGCATCTTCAGCCTCGCTTCGGTTCACGGGAAGCGTACAGAGATAGATCGCACCGAAACACGCCGCCAAAACCCATGCGAGCCATCGTTCACGCCTCATGTGTGGACTTGCGCTCTTCTAAGGGATAACGGCGCAGTCGTGTCGCCTGGCAGAAAAGATGAAATAGGAATGCGGGATTACAGCGCAGGTAGCGCCGGCCAAGGCGGCGGGGTTCACGGCTCATTCTATACAGCCACTCCAGGCCGCAGCACTGCATCCAACGAGGTGCCTGCTTGACCAACCCCGTGTGGAAATCGAACGCAGCACCCACGCCGATCATCAACTTGGCCTTGGCCTCGTCACGAAATGCATGCATCTGGAGCTCTTGCTTGGGCGTGCTCATCCCCACCCACAAGAGGTCAGGTTGGACGTCGTTAATCATGGCCAGGCCTTCGTCATCCTGCACTCGGCATATTTCGCCAAAGGGCGGCGTCCATGTGCCGATGATGCGGACCCCGGGAAATCGCTCCTCCATCCGTTGTTGCAACGTTTCGGCCACGCCTTCTTTGCCGCCGTAGAAAAAGTGGGTATAGCGACGTTCGACGGATCGTCGCATCAACTCCAGCATCAAGTCCGGTCCATACACCCGGCCCATGTCCCGGCACCCCAGCAATCGCCCAATCCAAGTGAGTGGCATGCCGTCCGGCAATGCGGCATCGGCCGCATTGTGAGCCCGCCGTACTTCCGAGTCCCAGTACCCCTCCATGACGCCATGCACACCGGCCATCCAGACGTAGCGCCCTGTTTGGGGCGACCGCAACCACTCCTCAATCAGCGACACGGCAGAATCGATATTGAGAGCAGACACGCGAGCGCCCAAAACGTTGATTTCCTTCATGGTGTAGCCAAGCTGGGGTATCCGCCCATCATGACTCATCATTCCGCAGACCGTGTTGCGACATTGCGATTCAATACGGAGCTGTAGATGCCCATGTAACGGTCGTAAGCCGCCTGCTGTGTATACCGCGCCTCGTAACGCTGTCGAGCAGCGCGCCCCATATGATCCAGCCGATCCGGGCTCGCGATCAAAGTGCGCACGGCTGAGACCAGGGAGTCCTTGCTCGCGTGGTCGAATAGAAGACCCGTAACATCATGCTCAACCAGGTCCGACATCGCACCGATTCTGGATGCAACCACCGGGGTACCCATAGCGAAGGCCTCCATCATCGTGCGACCGAATGTTTCGTACCATTGTGAGGGCATGACCAGGATGCAAGCGTTTCCGATCTCCTTCAATACCTCGGCATGCGCGCAATAGCCAAGGAAACGGACTCGCGTCAACCCACGAGACTTAACCATGGCTTCCAGTTCTGAGCGACACGGCCCCTCACCCACTATCGTTAGTGGAATATCCGTCAAGGCGCACCACGCCTCGAGCAACATTTCCACGCCCTTCTCCGGACTCAGACGTCCCACAAAGACGGCACCCGATCGCGGCGCGTCGGTTTGGGCAGGATCCACGCTCAGGTAGTTTGGATTCACAACGATCTTCCTATCCGGAATCCCGCAGCTCACGAAGAGCGCTCTCGCCGACTCGGAGAGCGCAATAAACAGATCTACCTTGCGCTTCCAGGTCTGCATACGATCATGGAGACCGATCATCGAGGAGACCGCCACGCTCTGCAGGGCCGAATCCCGGTAGCATCGATGCCAGGTCGCCCATGCGGCACTTGTGCGTGCGCACTTTTCACAGATCTTGCCATCCCGGTAAAACAGACCGTTCGCGCACATCATGCGGAAATTGTGCAGCGTGTGGATGACGGGAACGTCAAAACGGCGACAGACATGGAAGATCGCAGGTGAGATCAGCGGGAAGAAGTTATGCACATGCACAAGGTCCGGGCGATTCGAGGAGAAAATGTCGCTCAACTCTCGCACGGTTCGCCGGGACCACAGCGCATCCATGCCTGCGCCGAACTTCCCGACACCCGGCGTCCGTCCGATCTCGCGATTATCGCGCGAATAGACGCGGACGTCATGTCCATGCATTCGCAGAAGCCCGATGTCGTCGTCGGCACAGACATCTTCCCCGCCGCGCTGAGCGTAGTAATTGTGCGCAAGTAGTATCTTCAATCAGGCGTCTCCGCTGAAAACCCAAGGCGCCACCTCATGATCCAGCGCCCTATTGAGGGCATTTTCAATCTGGGGGTGCCGAGGCAGGTTCCAAGGCCGGTGCCTTGGGCCCACTGGTGGCCCGAACCAAAGCCTCGAGCGTCGCTACGGTCACGATGAGCTCAATGAGTCGCAATTTGATATCCCCGTGAATCACATAAAAGCGGAAGAGGCTAACGAGATAGCCCGCCAGGAGAACCCGATGCGCACGGGCAAGAAATTCGCCGTCCCGGGTCCGAAGCGTCAGTCGCACATGGCGAATCGCCGCGAAGACCAGGAACATGGTTCCGATGATTAAACCAAAGATGCCGAGATCGACCCACAGCGTCATCGGACCGTTGTGATAATTGTGGGTGATGATCGCATACTCAACACTCTGGGACCCGGTCGTCCAGGCCGATCCGAACGATGGAGCGTCGAAGGTGACGCCCCTCCCTATCAACCAGTACTGGTCCAACATATTCAGAACACGCTCCCACAGTTCGAGCCTCCAGGTCACCGTGACGTCCGCGGACCAGCGTGCTTCAGGCGCAACGGAGACAAACGGAATCCATGACACCGCCCGTTGAAACGGCAGGGGAAGAAACTTCGTGCAGACGGACAGCAGGAGTATCATGATGCCAAAGAATCCAGCGGCGAGCGTCAGCGCCTTGGGAGCACTTCGTGGCGACGACAACAACATGAGTGTCGGAACGAACAAGACGAGATAGAGGACGGCGCCACGATGCCCGGAGATACCCGCCGCAATGAGGGCGACGAGGGCGGCGGTGCCAACGACGAACACGCCACGCCCGCGCAGCGGGTAAAACGCAAGCGCAAGTGCAAACAGGGGAATCACTTCCTTGGCGGACTGGAACCTCAAGAGACCACCGCCGGCGTACAAGACCTGCATGCTTCCGCGCAGCGATGACCCCTCCGGACGAACGAAATAGAATTGATGATAAATAGCCCCCCTGGACAACAGGTAGAGCCCTTCAGAGACAGCCGGTAAGAGTCCGCCGGCCCAGTACAGAGCCAACATTATCCGGCACTGCCGCTCGTCCAGTCGAATCCAGTTGCTGACTAGAAAGAAGCCGGCCGTGATGTAAATATGGAGATAGACCGCCCCACCCCACTGCTCGTTCCCCAGGCTCTTCATCCCGAATCCCCGCACGAACATCGTCGCGACCACCACCACGCAAAACCAGATGAGAAGCCCGCTCAGGATCCGATTCTCGTTCTTCACGCTCTGATCCAGGCAACGCTGAGCCACCATGACGGGCACGATTCCAAGGGCCAACGTATGAAAAAGGGACAGCGGGGTTGGGAACCCAGGAATGTACAACCAGGTATGAAAAACACCGATCGAAATGAGAAACCACCAGCGGGTCCGATTGACCAGAAAGATCGCCACCGGTAGAGCCGTTAGTCCGAAGAGCACGTAACGGTTCCCGCTCGTGAACCCGTAGATGCTCAGAACCAGTACCCCAAGCACAATTCCAGCCGCGATCAGCCGAAGCCTGACGACCTCGGGAAGCGGTCCACTATGGAATCTAGACTCGGGCATAAGTTTCTAGGTTACGACACCCTGCTGCGACAGGCAATCACGGAGCGCGTTCCCCCCGGCCTCAGAAAGCCGTGCGCCGCCGGGCTCTATCGCGTCGCTGGCCCCGACCTGGCGGTGCTCTGGCAGGTGGTTCAGTTCACCGCGCCGCGTACAGATTCCAACAGACTTGCTCCGCGATGCCGCCCAGTGTAGGGAATAGGGTGTACCACCCGCGACATACCCGCTGAAGAAATTCCGGAGGAGACGAAGGCGAGATCCCGATGGTCTCCCCACGTGGCGCTAACTTGAGATGAGAGTATTATACGATTACGCGGCGTTCGTTATGCAGTCTTGTGGCGGGGTGTCGCGAGTGCTGTATGACCTGTTTCGCCACGTCTCCGAGCGACCTGACACCGACTGCAAGTTGTTCGCCGGATTTCACCGGAATCAGTATCTATGCGATGCTCCTGCATCCGTTAAGCAGCATATCGTGGGTTGGCATCTTCCTGAGGAGATAGTCAAGCAGCGCATCTTCATGCCGATCAATCGATATCTGTTTCGTTGCTACGCGCGCCGCTTTCAACCAGACATCTGCCACCACACCTACCTGCAGACTCCGAGGGTCCCTGTTGGATGCAAGGAGGTTGTCAGCATTCAGGACATGATCCACGAACGATTTCCTGCCATGTTTTCGCCGTCAGACCCCCAACGCGCATGGAAGAAGAATGCTGTCAATCGAGCAGACGGGGTGATCTGTCCATCGGCCACGACCAGGTCGGATCTGGAGCGTTTTATCGACCTTCAGGGAAAGCCGGTCGAGGTGATTCACTACGGCAACAGCATGCAAGGAGTGTTGCCCGCTTCGATCGATTTCCCCTACCCCTATCTACTCTATGTCGGAAGTCGAGGAGTCCAATACAAGAATTTCGAATTGGTATTGCAAGCACTCACTCGATGCAAGGATCAGACAGATATGCATCTAGCGTGTTTCGGTGGCAACGAGTTTTCCATCGCTGAGCTTCGGCTTATTGAGGATCGCGGGCTGACGGGGAGAGTGCATCGGTTCGGCGGGTCGGACGCCCAGCTTGCTGCGTTCTATACTGGAGCAAGGGCACTGATCTACCCCTCGCTTTACGAAGGATTCGGACTGCCCCCTATCGAGGCCATGGGATTCGGATGTCCCGTACTGTCGAGTTCGGCTCCACCCATGCCTGAAATCATCGGCGGTGCCGCATGGTATTTTGATCCGACTAGTGTCGAGGCTGCGGCAGCCCAACTCGTCCGCTTGCATGACGAAGCAGAGCGCGCCTCCCTCATATACGAAGGAAGAATACGGGCAGCCGAATTTAGCTGGACACAGACGGCCGATGTCACCGTCGCGTTCTATCGCTCGCTAGGGTAGATCCGGCTCTGTTCCCGCCACGGATCTCAATATCGGAGCTTGCACCGGCGCGTTCCGAGTCGCGGCCCGAACCGAAGCCCCCAACCGGGGGCTTCGCCCCGGACTCCTGAAATGATCTCCCCGCATCGGCTTCACGGCTCCCTGTTGGCGTCGAGAAGCATGGCGTTGTCCGTCACGGTTCTCGACGACAGTTTCGCGCGCGCTGCCCGGGCCACGAACCTCCACAGCAGTGGGACCTGCAATATCCGCAGGCTCTCTTGCAGCCGGTTTCCCGCTCCAAGAATATGAAACCGGCGCCATGAGAAGTAATTCACGCTCAGTCGGGCAGCAAGTCGCCGCATACTTTCCGTCGAGAAGAATACCACGTGCTGCCCGGTCTCGAAGCTGTAGTACCGCCAATCGCGCGGCGGAGCGCCCGGCCCGTCGAAGGTCTCCGTGGTGAGCAGGAGCGTTGGCGTGGGCTGCTGCGACAGGTAACGGCCAAGAAATTCCAGCGGGGAGATTACGTGCTCCAGCACCTCAAAGATGCTGACCGCGGAGTAAACGCGTCCCGGATTGTGCTCAAATCCTCGCGCGAAGAGATTCTCGCAGTACGGATCCTCCCAATAGTAGTCAAATCCAGCGTCGCGCATAAGCCTTGTCGTAACGCCGTAGCCTCCCGATGCATCGAGATACGGGCCCCGCCCGCCGTCCATGAGGTACAACAATGCGCAAAGCCGCTCCGACAGCTCAATATTTCGGGACAACAACCCGGTGTCAGCATCGGCGATCGCGGAAGCATGGGCCTCTTCCAGCCAGTGCGGGTCCTCGGTCCGCACCAGGCCGCACACGGTACACTGATAGTAGGCCGCGTCGTACTTGCGCAGGACCTGGGCCCGGAACGACTCACGGCACGCTTCGTCACATACGGGGCATCTCACCGTCATCGGGTAGGACCTCCTGTCACGGGGACTCCAGCTCCGGAGCATGCTCCGGTCCCGTGTGCTCGCGCGCGGACGCCACCGGCAACACATGCACGCGCTGCAGAAGCAACACGATACTTACGGCCAGCGCCCACGCCCCCACAGCGGTGACCGCCATGCCCAAGAATAAGGGCAGGCCCCGCACGTATCCTGCTGACCCGAATCGCGCGATGAGCGCCGTTATCCCCATCGGCACCACGATCGGCAGGTAATACCCGATATTATTCTTTAGCGACGCGTGACCAAAGATCCGGCACTCGATGTACATGCGCGTAAGAAACACCACGGGAACCACGATCAGGGTCGCGCCGGCCGCTCCGTTGATTCCGTAGCGTGGCGTCAACGTGTAGATCGCCAGCAATACCGTGATCGTGGACAAGGTGACGATCATAGCATGCAGGCGGGCCAGACCTACCCCTAGCAAGTAGTGATGATTCACGATCGTCATGGGCAGCAAGCCGTATCGCACACAGTAGATCATCAGGGCCACCCCCGCGAGATCCGCGAATTCCGGGTCAATCCAGAGCGCAAGAAAATCCGGACCGAACAGAAGAATCGGCATCAGGAGACCACTGATGACAATCACGACGGCCGTAGACGCCTTATCATAGACCCGCCGCAACCTCTCTTTATCGTCGCGCTCCACCAGTGCTCCCGTAAACGGGAAAAGAAACGCCGTCGCGTTAGCGATAAGGGCATGCACCTGGAGGGGAAGCCGTCGCGCGACACCCAGAAGCCCGACATCCGTCGCGCCGAGCACGGAAGAGACAATAAATAGCTCAAGATGTTCACCCGCATTCGAAATGATCGCACGGACTCCGCTGAAAAAGCCGAATTGCCAGACCTCCTTGATGATGGCGAAATCAAGATGTGGACGCAACGATAGCCCCGGCACAAGTTTCATTCGCAGAATGCACCACATTGCACAGCCGCCCAGTGCAGTGCATGCGACGACGACACCGACCATCGCGTGCAAGCTGTATCCGCGTGTAACCAGGGCGATGTTCACGACCATCGTGACGGCGTTAACGATCATTCCAACTCGTGCAGCGAGATCGTGTCGCTCAAACCCCTGCAGTGCGGATTGATAAACACTGTAGAAGAACCGCGCGAACACTCCCGCGGCGACCAACTTCACCGCACCTATGCACATCTCACTGTGCTCAGGTAGCGGATGAATGACATGGTCAACGATCCACGCGCTTGCGAGAAACACGAGTGCAGCGGCCGCCCCGCCCAGGACCATGTAGATCCAACCCGTCGTTTGAATAACGCGCCGCAATGCCTCGCTATCTTCACGCCCCCGGTACTTCGCAACATACTTGGTCGTCGCGGTGGTAAGCCCCAGTCCGAAAAGCTGGCTGAACCCTAGTATGCTCTGCACCAGGATCCAGACGCCGAACAGGTCACGGCCCAGGTACGCGATGTAGATAGGCGTGGCCAGAAGCCACAGGAGAGGATGTAAGACGTGCTCGGCAGAACTGAAGCTTGCGTTCCGGACGCTGCGACGCAGATCAGAACTCCAGGATCGCCAGGAACCGCGACGGGCCTGTTCGATCAGGTTCCCCATCCGGCCCCCTCGGCTGCTTCCGGCGAAGCGAGGCCGTAAAACAAGCTGGATGGATTCCGCTCTCGTTCACCGGGGATCATGATCCGAGCCACCACTGGCTGCAACGAGGAGGCTACCAGACAGGGCGTCGAAGTCAACGGCCGGCGTCTCTAACCGCGACGCACGGATTCTTTGATTCGTTGAATGTGCCCCCGCCCCATTCCCTTGACCTCGCATCCGAGTTCGAAGTATTGGCGAATACGGTCGTCGTCGAGAACACAGAAGCAGTCGATGATTGCGCACGGCTTACCCACCGCCTTGACCACCTTGGCGGGCTCCAGGTCGAGGTACTCGGCGTGCCTCACCGCAAGGATGATTGCCTCGACCCCTTGCATGGCTTCCCACATATCGGGCTCAATACGGAGCTCCTTGAGCTTCTCCTGGCGATGGAAGAACCGCGCCCAGCTATGAGAGGAATCCGGATAGGAATCCTGGGCTTCGAATTCCCACCAATGCTCCAGGTAGGGATCATGCACGGACATGTCGGCGCCCATCTCGGTAAGCTTACGTACGATCAGCTCCGAACCGCTGTAACGCGAATCTCCCACATCCTCCCGGTACGACGCGCCAAGCAGCAGGATATCCGCCGCCGCGATGGGACGCCCGATATTCCGCAATGCGTCACGCGCAAGCTGCCCGACGTGAAGAGCCCTCGTGTCGTTAATATCGATCGCCAGTGGCGTGATCTTAAAGATCTTATCGTCCCAGCCAAGGATGTGCTTGTACGACCACACTCCGAGTCCACCGTCTTTGGGCAGGCAATAGCCCCCGATGCCGGGCCCGGGGAAGATCATGTTCGAATGCGTCGGACGCACCTTGATCGCCTCGATCACCTTCTTCAAATCGACGCCGTTTCTCTCTGAGAAAAGCGACCACTCGTCCATGAAGGCCAGGATCGTTGCGCGATAGCTGTTCTCGATAATTTTGGCGGTCTCGGATTCGATTGGCTTATCCAGAACGGTGAGCGGAAACTCGTCGGTGTTCAGCACCTCGTTGAGAAATTTCACGACGCGCTCCCGCGCTTCGTCATTCACCCCGCTACAGACGCGCCAGAAATCACGGATCGAAGCCACGTAATTGCGGCCCGGCATCACGCGTTCATAGCTGTGCGCGAGCAGGGGCTCGCCGTCGAGGCCACGAGATTCAAACTGCTTCTTCATGATCGGATACGCGACCTGTTCGGTCGTGCCGGGCGCGACGGTGGTCTCGATGAGCACCAGCGCATGGGGTTCGATATGTTGCGCGATGATGCCAAGCGAATCCTCCAGGGCGGCCATGTCAGCGGCTCCGTCATGGACGTTGCCCAGGGACTCCTTGAGATAATCGCATTGCACGTCGACGACGACGACATCCGCCAACTTGAGCACGTCGTAGGTGAAGGTCGCCATGAGGGTCTGCTTGTCCTTCACGCATCGCGAAATCATCAGGGCCACTTCAGGATCCTCAGCCTTGACGGGCGATTCGCCCCGATTGAGCAGTGGGATCTTCCAGTAGCTGCGCGCGCTGGGGCGCTGCATGCCGATCACGAATTTGCCCGGTTGACCGTCCTCACGCGTCGAGTCCGCCACCACGGCAGCCATCACAGCCCCCACAAAACCGACCCCGACGACCACCACGATCTCCCGTCCCTGATCGCGCTGCGCGGAGACTAGCCCCTGCAGTCGGGCGAACTCCGCCCTATAGTCTTCGTCCGTCGGAAGCGCGAACGATTCCCCGGCTGGACTTACTGATGATTTCGATTCTGACATGGTACGCCTTGTGTGGTTGGACTAAAGCCTGACATCAATGCCCAATCGGCTCCCCGATGACAAGTCTTTTCAACTCCATGGCATCTTCGGAGACCCACAGGTAGGAAACCGGCTGCTCGGTCCATGATCCGGTATTGATGTATCGTACGCCCTTTTGGACAACATCCTCGGCATAGTGCGTATGACCGCAAGTCACGGCTTCGCAACCCCGTTCCAGGGCGTACTCGACCGCGTTAGCGATCACGCTCGTCCTCAGGTAGCTGTAGAGCAACGGCCATCGCTTAGCATAGTGTGCCACATGCACGGGCTCCGCTCCCAGCGCGATGCGAAGCATGTGCAACCAGCGAAACGTCTGGACAAACCAAGTGTTCTTCGGGATGACGTTGTCAAAGTCGTAACCGTGATTCACGTGCAACCGGGTTCCGATATCGTATTCCCGGCAGAACTGAATACACCCGGGATCTTCTAGAATCATACCATCATCGTGATTCCCGTACACCCACACAACATTGCGGCGGTGGGACTCCTCGATGATCTGGTCTAAGATACGCTGATCAAATTCAGGCAATGCATGGTGTATGATATCCACGATATCACCGTTCAAAACCAAGTCGGCATCGGGCGGGAGATTGGCGAAAAAGTATTCCGCATCCCGCCGCTCGAGGTGATCTGACCCCAGGTGGAGGTCGCTGACAACAATCGTGGGCTTGCTCACTTTCTCCGGATCACGAGGCCTGACCCAATCGAAAGAATTCCCGCGAACATCCAGTTTGTTCCGGGAATCTGCAAGTTGAAATCCCCGAGCGAATGGAACGCGATTGCCACGACGATCAAAAGGGACGCGAGCAGAATACAGAAATCCTCCCCGCCGCCATCCGACCAGTCGGCACGACGCCGCGCTCGCGCCTGGGCCGCGTAGTCGCGTAGCAACAGGGCCACCAAGGCGAATGCCGCGACCAGGAAGAGAACAAAGCCGACGACGCCGTACTCCTCCAGGAGTTGGATCCAGTCATTGTGGACTTCGTGGGAGTGGGTCTTGATATTGCGAAAGCGTGGCCAGGTTCCCGTCGCCCGGTCCCCGTCACGACTTGCGGCGTAGTGAAACCAAAGATTCTGATGCATACCCGGGCCGATCCCGAAAAGCCGGGTCGACGGAGTCTCCGACCATGCACGCACCGCCGCGGCCGACATCTGGTAACGGGAGTCCCGCTCCAAGTGCCTCCACGGGTAGACGCGCATGCGCTCCACCACCGATGCATTACCAAGCACAAGCGCGGCCAGCGCAGCGGCCGCCGCCACGGCAAGCCCACCGCGAGTGATCCATCGCATGCGGGGACGCCACTCACAAAGCCCCAGCCCAAGGAAGGCCAACACCACGACAATGACCGTCAAGGCACCGCCTCGCGACTGGCTCATCAGGATCGCGTACAGACTTATCACCGCGGACGCCGCGGCCATGAGTCGCCAACGCGGAGTCACGCTGCGTGCTCCCAACGCACCCAGCGCCATGCACAGGAGGAGTTCCATGGCACCCGAGAAGTGATCAGGGCAGAAGTAACAGCCCGTCATGCGTTGGGTCCTATAGTAGTTCTCATACCCAGCCCGCCACAGCACATACCGGTCTCCGCAAGCCCAGTGATTGACGATTCCATAGACGCCAATCACGACCAGATTGACCCAAATGACCTTGTACAGTCCACGAAGTTGAGACGCCGACGCCCCAAGCCCGAGAACGAGTGCGATAACGAACGGCGTAAGCATGAGCAGAAAGCTGCGTTCCGCAGTCGTGTGCACCTCGGCCTGCAACATGCGAACCGCCGCATACAGGATCAATACAAGAAAACCGAGGACCGCGACCTTCAGCATTTCGCTGCCTCGCCATCCAGCCTCCCGCACCAGGTGCTTCCCGTCGAACCAGCGAAAAGCAAAGGACCCGCCCGAGAGAAATATACAGACGGCAAACGGCCAGAACCACCACGTCTCCCATGCGCCAAACATCCACGGCCCGACCACGATCGCGATGGATACCAGAACGATTGAGAAATTAGAGATTGGGTTTGAGTTTCTCATGAAATTGCCACCCGTCCTCAGGATTGTCGGATGTGCTTTGAGACAGACCTCTTCAGGCCCACCGGGATCCCAATCTGGCATCTGGACGTTTGACGAGCAAGTGCGGACCATATCGCGACCGGCTGATTCAGTCAATATGGGCGCAGACTCACCGAGTCCCAATGCGGGTCGTCCGTCCTCTATGCACGATCGAAAAGCCCGTTGTGAATAATCGCGAATCGTGTAGCCTGACCGGAAAGGTGCCGTCGCACCGTAACTCCGTGTATCGACGCCTCGACGGTACGGGTCAACATTATGCTGGGCACTCCTTCCAAATGCAGCCTCTCTCAGAACTAACCCCCTCGTCGGCCCTGCGCTCCCTGTTCGGTCTGCTCAACCGCAGCGGCATCGCCTACTGCGTTGTGGGAATGACCGAAGATCTCCCGGAGCAGGTCGAGGGAGATATAGATATCGTCATCGAGACAACCGATACCGAATCCATCCATACAGCCCTTGCCACGTTCGAAGAGGAAACCGGCGCACGCCTTGTGCAGGTGTTGATGCATGAGCTCAACGCACGACACTTCATATTTTCCTGGCTGGACGAGGACGGCATGCCCCGCTTTCTAGGGCCGGATATCTGCGGCGATTACCACCGAAACGGAATGCTACTCATGCCCGCGGGTGACATCCTTAGCCGCCGAGAACT
The DNA here is from genome assembly GCA_027623315.1 of Verrucomicrobiota bacterium. Taxonomy (GTDB): domain Bacteria; phylum Verrucomicrobiota; class Kiritimatiellia; order CAJWTS01; family CAJWTS01; genus JAQBYD01. The sequence continues at coordinate 28,977 of JAQBYD010000038.1, forward strand.
CGCTCTCGACAAAGGCGGTCGCGAAAAGGAATTCTTCGTTCCGGCACCCGCCGACGAGTTCATCTACTACCTCCTCAAGAAGATCGACAAGGGGCAATTCAACGACCGGCAGGCGGAACACCTCAGTCGGGTCTTCGAAGCGAACCCCGATGGGTCAAAACAGTGGCTTGAAAAGTTCTGGAGACCGCCGCAGCGGCGCATCCTGGCCGACGCTGCGGCAGGGAACGCCTGGCTGCCTGTGCAAGATTCCATCAAGAGCTTACAGCGCGAACTTCGCGGCACCCGGTCCCGCACCTGGTCTGCCCGCCGCGGCGAATGGGCTCGCCGCATCTACCGACTGAGGCGCCCGACGGGAATTCATATCGTGATCCTGGGTCCCGACGGTAGCGGTAAGAGTTCGGTTGTCCAGGAGCTTGGAAGACGACTTGCCCCGGCATTCCGTCGAACCTCCTTCCATCACTTTCGCCCGCACTGGGGACGCCCCTCATTTTCACCCGACCCAGCCGCAACCCCACCGCACGGTAAGCCGGCTAGATCCTGGATAGGGTCGGCGGCGAAGATGCTCTACTACGCGCTGGACTACGTGATCGGATACGCGTGTCACATATACCCTGCACTCGTGTGCTCGACGCTCGTTATATTCGATCGATATTTTGACGATATCCTCATAGACCCGGCGCGCTATCGATATGCTGGGCCGCGCGCATGGGTGAAGATGATGGCGCCTCTTATCCCCCGGCCGGATCTGACCTTTGTTCTATCGGCCTCACCCGAGATACTCGAGACACGCAAGGGTGAGCTCACGCGCGATGAGTCCGTGCGACAACTCGACGCCTACCGCGCACATTCGAAAAGCCGACCGAACGTCTTTGAGATCGATGCGAACCAGGACCTCGATCATGTCGTAGCCGATATTGGTTCCGCTACGCTCTCGTACATGCAGTCACGCGCGTCGGATAGGCGGAGACGATGAGGCTTCTGCTCTCAGCGTATGCCTGTGAACCCGGCAGGGGTTCCGAACCCGGGGTCGGCTGGAACTGGGCACTGGAACTGGCGCGGCTTGGACACGACGTATGGACGCTAACGCGAGCCAACAATCGAGAGTCGATTGAGAATGCCCTTCGGACCACTCCCGATGTCGGCCGTCTGCGTTTTCTGTACTACGACCTTCCGCAACCGATGCTCTGGATCAAACGCTCTCCGCCGGGACTTTATGCCTACTACTTCCTCTGGCAGATAGGAGCCTACCGGGCCGCTCGCCGGGCTCACGAGTTGCAACACTTCGAGCATGTCCTCCATGTCACGATCGGGAGTTACCGAACGCCTAGTTTCATGGGGGGGTTGGAGATTCCGTTCACGTTCGGACCGGTCGGCGGTGGCGAGACCACACCGAAGCGACTTCGAGAGGGCTATGGAATTCGCGGTCGACTGGCGGACTCCTGCCGGGACCTCATGAATGCCTGGGTCCGTCATGACCCGTTGATGAATCGAACTTTCAGCCGAGCCCAACGGATCCTGGTCAAAACCGATGAGACCGCCCGATGGATTCATGACCGACACCGGGCGAAGATACACCAACAGTTCGAAGTCGGCGTGAGCCCGCGCGCGCAGGATGGCAGGCATGACCTGAAATCCGACACGTCCGGCCCCTTTCGGATTCTGTACGTGGGGCGTCTCCTCTACTGGAAAGGAATTCACTTGGGCCTTCGCGCTTTCTCTGAACACTTGAGAAATCATCCGGACTCCACCCTCACCCTCGTCGGGGCCGGCAGCGACGAAACCCGCCTGAAGCGATTGGCTACATCCCTCCGCATCGAGGGGGCCATCCGGTGGATGCCCTGGATTGAACAAAGCGAACTCGCGTCGATCTACCATGATCACGACGCCTTCCTCCTGCCGAGCCTACACGACAGCAGCGGCAACGCACTGCTCGAGGCAATGAGCTACGGGCTCCCGGTGATCTGCCTCGAACTCGGCGGGCCCGGCGTCCTGATCGATAACGCATGCGGACGCGTCATCCCCGCGCGGCAGCGGAGTGAATCCGAGGTCATTGGCGATCTCGCCGAAGCGCTCGACCAACTCGGTTCGGACGACGGCATGCGGAGTCGCCTCAGGCGCGGTGCCCTCGCCGCGGCGCAAGCACGAACCTGGAGGCGCACCGTTGGAAGCGCCGTCGCGCTTATACAGAAAACGCCGTCACGCCCGACGGACTGAACCCGGCGCGACAAGGTGCGGCAGGAGCGCCTCCAGAACGCGTATAGTCTCCTGGAATCCGGGGTGCTCATCCAGGGGAGCCCCGGTGATCGTCACGTCGGCGACGTGCACCGCGCAGCGTTTCATCAAGCCGAGCAGACACAGGAGCTGCGTCGCACGATCCGAGACCTTCATCTGTCGGCAATACTCCAGAACGTCCGGACGACGCAGCGCGGACAAAACATCCAATGCAGCCTGCTCGGGCGAGCGTCGCTCGACCAGCAACGATACTTGTAGAATAAAATGAAGAACATCAAGCAGCGGCAGCGAAAGGTGCTCCGCACTCTCCCAGTCGAAAACATATAGATCCTGCCCCATGCGTCGAATATTCCAGGGAGCGAAATCCCCGTGCGCGATCACCGATGTGACCACATGGTCGTTCGCCTCGCGCTCGATAGAGTTCAGTGCTTGACGCACGCAGTCAGGCGCGCCGCCGGGCATGGATGCGGCGGCAGTGCGCATCGCTGCGATGACATTGCGATACTCAGCGTTCTCACCGACCGGCCCCTGAACGTCGAGGGACAACATCGTAAGGAATCCCAGGTGCATCGAGCCCAATTCGACACCCGCGACCTCCTCCGGCCCGGGGGCAAGGAAGATTCCCGTGACGGAATCTATTTCGCCCTCCCAGACGAGCGAGGGGACCCGTCCGCGCAATTTGGTTTGGGTGTTCAATCGCTTTAGGGCATCCGCCTCGCGCTTCAGCGTTTCTGTCGCCGGGCCGGAAATACCCACCTTCGCATAGCCCCTCAGCGTGCCGACCCGATCCATGATCCGAATCGTGGTTCGTCGGTGTGGCCCGGGCGTCCCCAGGCTGAACGCCAGGCTCACGTCACGTTCTCCGTACGATGCACAGAACTGTTTAGCCCAGGCAGACTCGCCCTCGCACGCCACCGTGAACCCGGAGAAAATCCGCGTACATAGTCCAGGAGACGCGGTAACCACAAGCATGCACACGCGTCCGAGTTTGCCGGGCCAGCGCCACGGACGATACGAGAGTAGTCCACCGCGCAGAACCCGGGTATCTCCGACAGGCAGAATCCAACGCGGGCGCTCGCCACTCGGAACGATGATGTATCGACGCCCGGCGCCGCAAAGGGCTCGCGTCGTCTCGGCTGCAACCTGACCGGGGTCGACCCCGAGCACGCGCAGACACGTTGTCAACTCGGGGTTATGACTTGCCTCGTTCATGTCGTAGATCGGCCGTGCAAGATGCCGTCGTAAAGAGCGAAGCCCCGATCACGAAGAGGTTTCCGGGATTACAAACGGAGTGGCGCCGGGTCTTCGTTCACGACGTCCCTGAGATAGCGGCCGTAATCGTTCTCGCCAAACTCCGCCGCACACCGAATCAACGCGTCCTGGTTGATAAACCCCATACGGTAGGCGACCTCCTCGAGGCAGCCAATCTTCATGCCCTGGCGACTCTCGATGCTGGCCACGAAACTGCATGCCTCAAGCATGCTCTGGGGCGTTCCCGTATCCAGCCAGGCCATTCCCCGACCCAGCAACTCAACGCGCAATTCACCCATCTCCAGGTAGAGGTTGTTCAGATCCGTAATCTCGAGCTCCCCGCGCGCTGACGGCTTGAGGCCCTGTACGAATTCCAACACGCGTTCGTCATAGCAGTAAAGGCCCGGAACGGCGTAGCGACTCTTCGGCTTGGCAGGCTTCTCCTCGATGCTCAAGACGCGTCCGCTCGAATCGAAGTCAACGACTCCATATCGCTCCGGATCGTGAACCGGGTAACCAAAAACCGTCGCGCCCTCTGCGCTCTTGAGGGAGTCACGCAGAAAGTCCATTCGGCCATAGAAGAGGTTATCGCCCAGGATCAGCACGGTCGGCGATCCGGCGATGAAATCCGCGCCGATTAGAAATGCCTGCGCAATACCTTTAGGCTCCGCCTGCTCCGCGTACTCGAAGTTGACGCCGATGCGTTCACCATCGCCGAGGAGATCGCGAAAACGGGGAAGGTCCTGCGGTGTGGAAATGATCAGGATATCCCGAATGCCGGCCAGCATCAGCGTCGAGATCGGATAATAAACCATCGGCTTATCATAGATCGGCAGAAGCTGTTTACTGCACACCCGCGTCATCGGGTACATCCGCGATCCGGATCCGCCCGCTAGCACTATTCCTTTCCATGCTTTGCTCATAACGACATAAGATGTACCAGATCCGGTTCAGACGGGCACGTCAAAATCAATCCATCGCCTCCAGGTAATCCGTTTCCACTTCAACCGCAACGGCCTGGCCGATCATTTCCACGTTGAGCACGACTTTCGTCTCACCACGCACGGCGTGCACGACGCCCTCGATGCCACGAAAGGCTCCAGCGATGATTCGAACGGCAACCCCCTCCGTGAACGCCGCACACGCCCCTAGCGTGGGATCCACCTGCAAGGCGCGCCGGATCTGCTCAAGCTCGTGCAGCAAGACTTTTTGGGCGTCAACCTCCAGTAGACGCACAATGAGGTTGCTCTTGAGCATGATCACGCGCTGCTCTTCCGTGTGTCCGACAAAGACGTATCCCGGAAATACCGGCTTCTCCACCTGAACCTTGCGGCGTTGATAGATCTTCGTTTCGTTACGCAGCGGCAAGTAGTAGTCGATGGACTGCGCCACACAGTAGGCGGCCATCTTCTTTTCGCAGCGCGGCCGGACGTACAGGACTTGCCAATGCAGTTCGCTCATCGGGTCTGGCGCTTTCTTGTGGTGAAGGACAGTTCGTGCATAATCAGGAACACATCATGACGAAGGCGCACAACTATAGACATCTCGGCCGGACTTGGCAATCTCGCCCGGCGCTTCCGCATCTCAACCTTCTGATGGCGACGATACTCGCGGCACTGCCCCTGCTGGCTCCTCGAGCCTCTGCTGGTGATGAGATCACCGTGCTCCGTGGGTCGATGTCGACCCGGGATCCCGCCGAACTAAACTACGTGCAAAGCGCCACCGATCGTGTCAGTACATGGCTCGATCAGCTTGGGCTCCCGCATCGCGTCCTCGAAGATAGCACGCTCTCGCGGAGCGCACTGACGTTCACGCGCGTGCTTATTCTCCCCTACAGCCCCACGCTCCCACGCGGTCATCACTCAACCTTGAAAACATTCCTGCGACGCGGCGGCAAGATCATCGTCTTCTACTCGTCGGATGCGAAACTCGCCGACATGCTTGGGTTGCGCCTCGGTTCCTACGCCCTCGAAAAGTATCCACAACAGTGGAGCAGCATGCACTTTGTCGATCCCTCTCCACGGGGAGTCCCTTCCGTCATCGCGCAAACCTCCCGCAATATTCGCCCGGTCTATCCGCATCGTCGCGACGCACGGATCATCGCGCGCTGGCATGACGACCGGGAACGGCCCCAGAAGGAGCCTGCGTGGGTGATATCGTCGGACGGTGCGTGGATGACGCACATCCTGCTCGACGGCGTTACCAGGCAGAAGCAGCAGCTTCTCCTTGGATTGATCGCCCACTTCTATCCGGCCGCGCTCGAGCAGGCCGCCACGCACGCCCTGCGCACGATCGGCCGGATGGGGCCATACCGTGACTACGATGATTTCACCCGCACCATCCGCCATACCCCGATGCCCAAACCGCTACGCGCCACGGTCAGCAGCAAACTCTCCGAGATCGAGCGCTTCCACGCGCTGGCCGAGGAACAGTACCGCGCGAACGACTATGCGGCTGTCCTGAAGTCGACGCAGGTGCTTGACCAGTTAATCGTCGACGTCTACGCACGCTCGCAACCGTCGCGCGTTGGCGAAGTTCGCGCCTTATGGGAACACTCCGGCATGGGTCTGCATCCGGGAAACTGGAGTCGCACGATGCGCACCGTCGCGCACGCCGGATTCACGGACCTGCTAACCAACATGCTCTGGCCGGGCCAGGCACACTTCGAGAGCCGCGTCACGCCACCATCGGACGCCGTGGCCCTTCACGGCGACCAACTCGCCCAGTGCATCCGCGCCGCACGTTCCAACGGCATCCGCGTCCATCTCTGGAAGATTTGCTGGAACCTTGAACGGGCATCAGCGCCCATGGTTCGCAAACTCATGAGCGAGCGGCGCCTGCAGCAGACCCACAACGGCGCAACCGTGAACTGGCTGTGTCCAAGTCATCCCAAGAATCGCGACCTGGAAATCGAAGCCATCGCCGACGCTCTGCGCCGCTACGATCTCGACGGGCTGCACCTTGACTACATCCGCTACAAGGACTCCACGACGTGCTACTGTGACACTTGTCGTGCGGAATTCGAAAAACGAAACGGTAGCCGTGTGCACGCCTGGCCCCGCGACGTAAGATCCGGAATCTTGAAGGACCAATACAACGACTTCCGCCGGGAGACGATTACGACCTTCGTGGCCCGTGTGAAGGAGACCGTTCGCGAGATCCGGCCGAAGACCCAACTCTCTGCCGCGGTCTACGGATCATATCCTTCATGCCGCACGTCGATTGCACAGGACTGGGCGGCATGGATCTCCAAAGATCTCGTCGACGTTGTGTACCCGATGAACTACGTCTCCTCGACGCAGGAGTTCCTCACCTATCTGAAGCGGCAGGTAGCACTTCCCCGGGCAACAGGCAGGATCTATCCGGGAATCGGCGTCACGGCCAGCGAGAGCCGCCTGGATGCCGTCGCGACGATCGAACAAATCCAGGCTGCACGCGCGGCTGGCGCCGGCGGCTTCGCGCTTTACGAACTGAACGGCGTCCTTCGCGAGGAGATTTTGCCCGTCCTGAGACTCGGCACCACAAGGCCTTGACGCTCGACACCGCGCTGCGCAGAGCCCGGCTTATGCCCTCATGGCGCAGACTAAAAGGGTGCCACCAAATTTGGGTACAAGCTTGAAAACCGGGACACCTATGGCCAGTTCCATTATTCTTTTCCAATTCCACGCGGCCTGATTAAAGCAGGTGTGGGATTCGGTAACGCGTAAACTGTATCGCTGAAGAAGATTCTCGAGGGTAAGAATCGAAAACGATAGAACATGGTGGTTTCCCTCGCGAAATACTCCTAGGAAATTCTGCATCGCCTGGCTGTATCTCACTGTAGCCACGTTCGCGGAGCAGTTCCACCGGCTCACGATCATGATCGACGCCGATCACGGACTTCGAGACACGCCTCACATGAGTGTGCAGCGTGCGTCCGGCGGTCATATTCTCCAGTTTAACCTCCCGAGATCCGTCGAGGAGAACGAGAACGAGCGACTAACGTGATGGAGAGGCTCCTCGCATCGGAGGCGCCCTCTCCCCCACTGCTATGACGGAGGTCTCGACGTCTACGGCAGGGCGCATCTTGTCACCTCCACCCAACATGTCGCCGTAGTGTTGCCGCAGAGCCTCAAAAATAATTCCTGCCGCGGCCTGATGACCCTCTGGAGACCAATGAGATCCGATCGAGGGATGGCCGCTGACCGAGATGCCCGCCCTAAAGAACCGGTCCAGTTCCGCGTCCACATGCGGCGTGAATGCTATGTCGTTTCTCCTCGCCAAGTCTTCGAAAACATATTCGTAGTGTAGGCCACCGGCGAGAAAGGCAAGCACCGGCGTCGAACCGAAGGTCGCCTTCGATCGCGCCAGGATCGCATCCGTGACCGCTACGGCGCGCTGGTAGTGAGGCTCCGTGATCCTAAAGATGTCGACGGCACTTGGTTGTCGACCGATCATGCCCCTCACCAGCCGTGGGGCGAGATAGCGATACAGAGCGGAATGGTGGCTAAGAAAAGGAACACCCCGGGATACGCGCATGCGAATCACCTCGTTCTCCAGGTAGGGCCTAGGCTGAATATTGAAGTTCTCCACCGTTTTCCGATCCATCTCGAACGAATTATTGCAGAGGTCGTTGATGCACCATTGCCAGATTACTAGATCCGGGCTCACCGTTTCCCAGTACTCCTCAAACACCAGCAGTTCCTGAAGTGTGCTATACCCGCCGCAACCGTAGGCAAACAGCTCCTAATCGTCTCCGAGCATCCTGTGTAGACGGGCGTAGTAGGTTTGATCATTCGAGACCTGGTAGGCCTCCGTGAAACTGTCCCCAACTACCAGGAGACGCTTCTTTGGCGTCGCGGTGTCTCCCCATGCCCTGAATCCATGAGCTGAACTTCGGAAGCTATTACTGTAAGTGGTTCCGTCCAGACGCCTGCCTGGTGGATGGCGACTTATGTACGCATTGATTTTCCACCCCAACTTCGGGTCCATCGCCACCCGACTTGGTCGAATCAGACGGACTCCGCGAAAAGTCACCTCGGCCGCCAGCCCTGCGAGCAGCAGCATGACGGAGACAAGGAGAATTCGCTGGACCGTAACGCGCGCCGTACCCACCACTAACGGGAACCGCGTCAGGGATTAGCCTCGAGCGTCCGTACCGTTTCGGCGAGAGCCTGGATCTGCGGTCCCAGGATTCGCATACGCGCCTGCGTAATCCGCATCATGCCCGCCCGCACGAGCGGGGTACCCTCCGAGAATTTCTTCCCCGCCTCGGACTCGAAGAACGCGATGATCCCCCCAATGCTTTCCTCGGGGAAGGCCTCCATGTAGGCGTCCACGCAATCGTCCTCCAGTTTCTCCCAGGACATTTCCGCGGAAACGAGGTCGATGACCTTCTTTCCCAGGAAGCGCGTCTCGGCCGGCGAACGCCCGGTCGAGGCCGCCAGTTTCTCCATCCGTTGCATCTGCCCCTTCTTCATCATCTCGAGCGAAGATTCCAAGTCCTCACGGACGTCCATCACGATGATCAGCTTCTTCACCAGTTCACGGTGGCTCGCTTCATCCGCGGACACCGGCCCCGCGCAGCAGGCGCACACCAACGCAACGGCGATACTCCAGTTCCTTATCCTCATCACTATCTTCCTTTCGTGTCAGCCGAATCGGCAACAGTTCCCAACCTCTTGCACGGGGCGCGACCGGCCGATCAACCTTGCCGTCTCACCCAGCCCGCGAGCGCCCCTAGCCCGGAGATCTCACACTTTTTCGTAGCGAGAGCGCGAAGAGCCCGTCAGGCTTGATCGAAACAGGGCTTTGC
>JAQBYD010000039.1 GCA_027623315.1 Verrucomicrobiota bacterium
CTTCGCCAATTCACAGTATGTCCATACAGTTTCATCGGCAAAGCCCCGTTTCGATCAAGCCTGACGGGCTCTTCGCGCTCTCGCTACGAAAAAGTGTGAGATGTCCGGGCTTTAGATACGGCGGTGAGTTTACACCGTCACGCGGGGGATGGGAACGCAGAACAGCGCGGCGATGCAGGTTCGTTCCGGCAGTCGCGGCGGATCGAGTTCCCGCCAGACGCAATGCATGGTATTGGCGTGGATTCGTTTGTCGGAATAAACGATTGTTATATGGGGCCTGGGTCTCTATATCCGGGTCGACATTCGGACACGCAGAACTTGGTGAGTCATGGAGGTGACGTGAGTACAGCGGAAGATCGACGTTGGCATCCACGGGTGCCGGAAGAAGATAAGGTTACGGTGACTATCCTTGCCTCGCCGGACAGTCTCGACCTGGAGGGGCGCACCTTCTTCTGTTCGACGCGTGATATATCGGCCGGCGGCCTGAGGTTCTGCGTGCACTCGGATGTTCCGGTGGATGCAAAGTTGGAGTTGCGCGTCGAACTCGCGAGTCCGGTTGATGTCTTTACGCATGTTGGGCGGGTCGTTTGGGAGAAGGAGTTGGAAGAGGACGGCTTCTTCGCTCACTACATCGGGGTTCAGTTCGTCGAGACCAAGGAGAATCGTCAGTTGGCGTGGCGGAGCATGGTGTCGAAGAAGCTGAGTGCGCACGGGACTGTGGCTGACGAGGCTCCATGACGCCCGGCCAGGGCGATCCTGAATCCCGACGTGGTGCGCGGAAGATTCACCACGGAAACGCCATGCATTTTCAGGTCTTTGTTGGGCGATAGGGTATTGCCGCTTGGGGCGCTCGTGGGGTATCCTAGTTCCTTATGAACACAACTGGAGCAGAGCAGACTACGGTCCTTGTCTTGTCGAGCGACGAAGCGCTTCGAGGTTCTATCGAATCACTCCTGGGCGAAGCCGGCCTGAAGGGCCGCGTGGTTGAAAGTGGCCACCAGGCGCTTGATGCCGTCACCAGTCAGTACTACCCAATCGTGCTGATCGATTGGGAGACGGACGCCCTGGACGGCAAGGGGCTCTGTGACGCAATCCGTGAATGGCCGAGTTCGGGCTACGTCTATATTCTCGCCGCGGTAGACCGTAGCCAGGCCGAGTCGATGGAACGTTCCGGCGCTGATGACTATCTCGTGAAGCCGCTGGAGAAAATCGACTTTGCGGCGCGACTTCGAGTTGCCGAACGCATCATCGGGCTGGAGCTTGCGGTTAGCGAGTCCGCCGAGGAGGTCATGCTTCTGGCGCTCGTGGATCCGGTGACGGGGGTCTATAACCGTACCTACCTTTCCCGTCAGCTGCCCCAGGAGATCAAGCGCGCCCGGCGTTACAAGCGCCCGGCATCCGTGATCCTGGCCAGCGTGGATAAGTCCGATGAGCTGCGCGAATTGCATGGACGAATCGCATGCGATGCGGCGTTGATCCACTTTGTGGACTCGGTCGGAAAGAATCTTCGCACGGGGATCGATTGGGTGGCGCGCGCGGGAGAGAATGAATTTTTGATCGTACTGCCCGAGACCCCGCCGGAGAGTGCGGAGATCCTGGCCGAGCGGCTTCGTCGCGTCGCTTCCGAAGCTTCCATTGAGCAGGAGGGGCAGACCTTCACCTACACCGTGAGTTGTGGTGTCACAGGTTTCGACCCCGAGCGCACTGAAGCGGAGGTGACGATGAGTGGCTTGCTGTCGAGTGCAGCCGAGTCCCTGAAGGCTTGTGAAGAATCCGGAACCAATTGCGTTAAGGGCGGCCGACTTTAGCTGCCCCGGGATGAGTCCCGAAATGCGGGTGTGGGATGGGCTGGCGATGACACATACCCGTACGATTCAGCTGGGGCGGTTGCTGCTCTGCATACTCTGCGGACTTTGGATGCCTGTGCTCCTCGAGGCGGCCGCATTGGACGAAGCGCGGACGCATTACGACGCCGGGCGATTCTCCGAAGCCTACGAATCCCTGCTGATCGAACTCGACAGCGTGAATCCCGAACCGGCCGCCGTAGCGCTGGCGTTGGAGTCGCTGCTTGCCCAGGGGCGCATTTTGAAAGCCGGCGAAGTCGCGTCGCGTCGCGTTGAGACGATTCACGGAGATGGGGCTGACGCGATCCGGGCGAACGCGGAGTCTTTCTACTACGCCGGCCGGGTTGCCGAGTTGACCGGCGACCGGAGCCGCGCCGTATCCCGATACGGCGTCTACATATCTCACAGCACGGGCAAATCCGACACTCGACGGAATGCGTTGCTCTACCTGCTGGAACACGAACCGACGTTCGCGTTGTACCGGTCGTATGTCTCCCTCGCCGGGCGTACGCCCGATACCCGCCTGGTTGGGGCTGACGTGGCTCAGCAGCAACTGCGCCGCGGCTTCAAGGACTTCGCCGACCTTACTCGCTACCTGTTGCAGCTGTACCCTTCCGCCTTCGATGCGCGACGCATCATTCCTCGACTGCAGGCGGGGCTGGATGCGAGGGAGCTTTCGGAGGCCGAGCGCGCCGCCCTGGATAAGCTCATGCGTCCGATCGCCGCTCGGGAGTCGGATGACCGACGGGATTGGCAGGAGATCCATGACGGCCTGTCGCGCTGGGTGGCGAATGACATTCGTTTCGAGATCCTGTGTCGAGTTCAAGAGTCGAGCGATCGGTTGCCCCTGGAGACTCTCAGGCCGCACGCCGCGGCCGCGGCGCGCCTGGAGCCGGATCGCGTTCCGGCGGCAGCCGCTCGCCTGTGCGGATATGAGCCAATTTACTCGGCGACCGGGTCGCCGCAAATCTATGCGGTCTTCCTCGACGCTGCACTGGGGGTTCCGGCTGCGTTTCGATTGTCGCCGGAGCAAATCCAGGGCTTTCTGGCGACGTACCGCCGTCTCGGGGCGACGGGAGCGGACCTCGACGGTCGGCTGGCCATCGCCGTGAGGAGTCAGGGCGCGAACATCGCCGCGCGGCGCACCGTGATGGAGCCGTTCCGTGCAGTGGCGGGTGCGCTATCCATCCGCGCGCTGCTGGACGGACTGGATGCGGAGGCGCGCGCCGCGGAGGTCGCGTGGGTGATGCAGGCGCGGCCCGCCGCGGAGCGTGTTGCGGTGGATGTCGCGCACCTGCCGATGGCTATTGCCGCGGGCGAGAAGGAGAAGGTCAAGGCTGCGGTGACAAGGATTTTGGGTGGGCAACGCCCATTGCTCGTGCATCTGGGCGCCCTGCAGGCAAGCTGGCTGGGAGCAACGCAGCTCACGGTCGACGAGCGGGTGAGCGCGCTACGGGCTGCGTTCGCGACCCAGGCCGTCTGCCCCGCGCTGAGCACCGTGCTCGCGTCGGTCGCGTTTGGCAAGGCGGGCGTGGCGGAGTGGGAGAAGGGGATCGCAGAGCTGAAGGACTCCGGAGCCTTCAAGGCCCTGCTGGGTGCATATCAAGCGGCGCTTGCCGAGAGGGCGGCCGTCGATCCCGCGAGGCAGCACTGGGAGTTCCTTGCCAAGTATCCTGGACAGCGCGCCGTTGCCAAGATCGCGGCGACGGGGATCTCGGCCGATGCGCGTGCGTTCCTGAAATCGATCGAGGGCGTCGTGCCCGGCAGCGCTGCGCAGGCGACCAACAGCACGCTCATCGCGGCGTGGGAGATCTGCGAACAGCATCGCCGCGAGGTTGCACACGATGCGGCGGCGCTCGGGGAATGGGGACGCACCTGGGTAGCCCGGCTCGCAACCGGTCCGACGTACCAACTGGCGGCGGAGTCTGCGGTCGCGGCGGGGATGGATCTGGCGGCATCCTATGCCGCCGCGATTGAGCGCGGCGCCGCGATGAATCCGAAGCTGCTGTGGCGGCTGGCGGGCATGGATCAGCTTGGAGTCGGACTGCCGTATTTCATACCCGTTCCCACGGCGGCGCTTCATGAAAAGAATCTGTACCAGAAGCTGATCCCGAAGCGACCCCAGTGGCGCATGGCGGGTGGCCCGGAGTTCTTTGCCGACTTGATGTGGCAGTATGCGCAGAGCGGGGTAGAGCACACGGGCGAGTTCGACAGAATCAAGACCATGGCTAAATGTCACTGGCAATATGTCCGGATCGGAAACCCCGTCAAGCAAAGCCAGGTGCTCGCGGCGATCCTGGCCGAGGTCGAGCGCGAAGCCACGTCGACGCGTATCAATTATCTGAATCTCCTGATCGACAACTCCCGGGATGCCACCGATGACGTGACCCTTCAGAGGCTGCCGGGTCTGTATCACGAGTTGAATCGCTTCACTCGTCCGCGCGCGACCGTTTTCACCTATGTCCGCGAGAACCTGGATTACTGGCAGAAGGATCCGGAGGCACCCGAGGATAAGCGCGCAGCAGCGGCGACGTTGGACGATGCGGTGGTGTCGCAGATTATCCTCGGACTTGGCAGTCGCGCTGAGGTCCTGATCAAGCAGGATCGCGTCGCGCCCGCGCGAGTTTGGTTGCTGAGGAACATCGGGCAGAACGATTGGCGCCGCGTCAGCGAGCGAATCGTACCGTACGCCAGTCTTGCCATATTCGATGGTCTGCCGGGCGCCGCGGCCGCGGCGACTGCGTTGATTCCAGACCGGTTTAACGCCAACGTGGTTCCGGTGCTGGACGCGCTGGAGGCAAACGGGGGGGATGAATTGAGTTACGTCCTGCTCGGGGCACTCGGTGAACGTGGCGCGGCTTTTGACTGGTTGAGTAAGACGGTTAATGAGCGCATGGAGCGTATTGCCTCCGGCCTCGATATCATTCCAGTACACGAGAACGACCCGATGTATCCGCTGCACAAGGCCGCCCGTGCGATGAAGGGCGGGAGCACGGGGCAGGCGTGGCTGCTGACGCGCGGTCACCTCGACCGGCTTACGGCCAACTGGAAGGATCTAAACCGCGACTACGTGGTATGGGCCCTGGAGCAGATGCGCAAGCGGCAGTTCTATGAGCAAGGAGTCGCCCTTGCGTCCGATATTCTTCTCGCCGAAGGCATCGACAGTGCGGACCGCGCAGCGGTGTCTTTGATCCGCGGCGATCTTTTTCGCGATCTGCGCAACTACGATGCGGCGCGAATTGAGTACCAGGCGTTGCGTGACAACAAAGAAATTGCGGACAGCGAGGCGGCCAGGCAGGCACACTATCGCATTATCGAGATGATGATCGATGCGCGCGCCTACGATAATGCCGAGCCGCTGCTGGAGCGCTTACTGGATGCGCCGGATGCAGACGCGCGAGCGGAGGCCTGGTTTTTAAAGGCACGGATCGCCTTTCTGCAGGAGGACTATGAGGGCAGCAAGCAGGACATCGACCATGCCCTCTCACTCGCACCGGCGCACGCCGAGGCGCTGTTGCTGGATGGGGAGTTGCGTCTGCACCGTGAGCGTGGACTCGAGGAGGTCGAGATCCGACTTGGCGAGAAGCAATTGCGCCGGGTGCTGGTGCCGGGTCGTCCGCTTCGATTGACCCTGGCGGACCGCAGCCTGGTGATCGCGCGACATGGAAAGCAGGTGCCGGTGTTGGTCACGACCGATCCCGGTGGCGACCGCGAGCGCCTGGTGCTGTTTCCTTCTGCAGGTAACAAGACCTCTTTCTCGGGCGTCCTCTCCACCCAAATGGGCCCGGCAGAGCGGGATAGCGGGCGCATCGATATCCTTGGGAATGATCGCATTCGCTACGAGATCGCGCCGGACTTCCGGGCGCAATTCAAGCTGGAGTACGGCCCCAAGGATCTTGAGGTGAAATCCGACGCGAAGCTGGTAGCCAGCGCGGGCATGATTCTGAGTGAGGCGCAGCTAGAGCGTCTGCGCATGGAGCGCACGCTCGGGTCGGCGATGAATCGCCGCGAGGGAATGCAGCGGGAGTTCAGCACGACGGTGCGGCCCGGGAATCCGATCTACGTCCAGGTGAGCGACAAGGACCGCAACGTGTCCGTGGGAGCCGACAAGGTGCAGGTCAACGTCGAGACGTCTTCCGGCGACAAGCTGAGAGTCGATTTGGAAGAGACGACGCCGATGAGCGCCGTCTTCCGTGGCGAGATCACATCCGGCATCCCATTTGCCCGGGCGTCCGTCTCGGACAGCGTTGAAGGCAACGATCCCAACGCCGTGATCTCATCCGTGCGCGAGGGCCGCTGGGAGAGTGAGGCGGATGGCGTGGCTCCCAAGTGGATCCAGATCGACACGATGACATCGCACGAGGTGGGTTCGGCCATGGTTGCGCTTTTGAATGCGAAGGACGTGTCGCGCGTCGGTGTCAAAGCTTCCTTGAGCGGCGCGCCCCAGACCATTGCCGAATTTCCGGAACCCGAGATTTCCGATCAACTCTGGCTGCAGGCCGCTCCGCTGGCGGCGGGAATCGACGTTGGCGCCGTGCGGGCCTGTGTGGGCGGTGTGCCGCCCATGTTTGGCCGGCACTTGTTTCAGCGAAAGACCGGGACCGTATTGAAGAAGGTTGCGGACCCGGGCGTACAGCCTGCTGACGTGGTGTTTGATGGGCACGAAGGCGGCGTGGCCGTTCGATTGTCGGGTGTCTTCCACGTCTCGGGGGCCATCGAACGCTCGATTCGGTGCGAGGGGCTTTCGACGACAGCCTGGGCCCGCATCCTGATCGACGAGGAGATCGTGTTTGAGCGCCGCGCCGGGGAGGCGACCGGGCTCGCCGGGGTGTTGCCGGTTGCAATGCCTGAGGGCGCGCACTCCCTGGAATTGCTACTCGTCTCTCCCGAGCCCTTAAAGCAGCCCGTCGTACCAGGCTGGCAGGCTGACACGTTCGAGCCCTTTGCCGCGGCATGGTTCTCGGTAGCCACGACCCCGCTGCTGGCGAAGTCCCTGAGTCCGAACGCTACGATCGCACGTACCGAAACTGGATTCACGCTATCGATGCGGGACCCCAGACGGTATCGAAAGATGGAGTGGGACTTTGAAGCATTCGAGGGATTGCAGATCGCCGTCAGCGCTACCGAGATTCGGGACTCCACGAATGGAGTTGTCATTCCGGTAGCGCAGGATTTCACGATGGGTCTTCGCAATGACGTTTTGGAGATCGCATCGGGTGATCGCGTGACGCTGTCGTATCACGATGAGAAACGCCTGAGTGAAGAGAATCCCCTTCTCGTGACGACCCTTGACGCGGCCTATGCAAACGGAACCATCGCCCTGGCCATGGAGGTGGTGCGGGAGTCCTCTGATGGAGAAAAGGACCTGAGCTACTACGAGGTGCAGAGATGCCGTCGCGGGGACACGCTGCAGGTCCTGGTCACGGATCTCGACGAAGACCAGTCCGCCAAGTCAGACACGATCGAGTTGGTCGCCAGGACCGCTTCGGGTGAGCAGGTCGTGCTCACGGCGATCGAGGACAACCCCGCGAATCCTGCGGAGGGCGAGGATGGCATTCATACGGGGCGTTTCCGCGCGGTGTTAAGGCTCGGCGACGCGACCGGGGGGCATACGATCATGCTCAATGCCGGGGAGTTGTTGACGGTGTCCTACCTCGACAAGGAAAATCTTGATCCGGGTGTGCCCGTGCGCCGGGAGTCCGAAGTGGTTGAAGCGGGCAGCAGTACGCCCGCATTGTTCATCATTCCGCAGAACATGACCATGGGCATCAACGGAAGTCCCGAAGCCGCGGCATCGTTGGCGAGGCTCTTGCGTAAGTCCTACAACCGCGGCCGCACCAATCTGCAGGTCTGGGCCACCGCGCCCATGAATTGGTACGGCGACATCGCCGAGAAACCGGAGGAGCTGTGGCTTCCAGACTTGATTATGCGCCAGCGCTACCGGACCAGCCTGGACGCCCGGCTGCAGATCAGGGTGATTCATCCGGCCGCGGCGCTGCACGCGCAGAGCCAGTTCCGTCACGTCAAAATCGTTACGCAGGCCGAACGCGAAGACGCTGCCGCGGACGGGCGCGAGCCTCGTGAACGGAAACTGAGCCTGCGATTGATGGATATGGGAAACGGCATTTTCGGCACATCGCTTGGTTTTGAGATTGGTCACGAGGCGGAAGCGGTTGTCGAAGCGACCAATGCCCTGGCCGGGGAGATGGGTGCGCCGATGGAACCGGGCACGGAGATGACCGAGGAGGCCATGCTCGAGGAATCCGATGCGGATGAGATACCCGCCATGACTGGCGATGGGTCCCCCGAGATGGAGTCGAGTCGGTACCGCGTGCTGGTGAGCGCGGATGATGTGATCCATCTCAGGATTGACGACTCGGAGGGCAACCCGATGGTCGAAAAGGAGGTCGAGGTTGCCTCCGACGCCTTTGTCGAGCTTCTCGAGCGCTCCTTCGTCGCACGGGATCGCTACGTGCACCTCGGCGAAGCCTTCCATGTCCGCGTACGCGACACCGACCAGGACCGGACTGCCGATCGGGACACCATTCAAGTGAAAGCGCAAACGGCTTCGGGGCGTTCTGTAGAGTTCGAGATTAGCGAAACCTTTGCGCGTTCCGGGATCTTTGAGGGGAAACTGTTAACCGCGCCGCTGCGCGTCGCGCCGCCGGCCGCGGGGCAACACGACGAAACCGTTGAGTCGAAGGCCGTCTCGCTAATGGTGCTTCCCGGCGAAGAGGTGTCGATGGAGTACAACGACGTGCGCAATGTATCGGTCGCAAGGCCGCGCGCGGTTAAGGAGTACGGCTCGGTTCGTCATGGCGCAGACGGCGGCATCGCGGCGTTCTCTAAGCGGTTTGAGGACGCTGAGATGGCCGTCAAGACGAGTTTCCTGATGGCTGAATCCCTGTTCGAGATGGCGAAGGATCAGAGGAAGCTCCGGCGTGAGGACAAGGCGTCAGCCCTGATCGCGCAGGGCCGCGAGGTGCTTGAAGAGGCGCTGCGAGATTTTCCGGAGACCAGCCTGGTGGTTCGTGGTGAGTTCCTGCTGGCCAACCTCGCCGAAGAGTTGGGGCAGTACGACGAAGCCATTCGACGCTACTCCGATGTGAGTAGTTCCTGGCCCGATAGCGAGTACGCTCCGCGTGCGCTGTTCAAAAAGGCGCTGTGCCTGGAGAAGCAGGGCGAGCCCGAACAGGCGTTGGAGGAGTATGTCCGGCTGACGTACCTCTATAAGCGACACGACTTGGCCGCGGACGCGGTGGTGCGGCTGGCGTCGTATTACTATAAGCAAAAGCGCTACGAGATCTCGGCCGAGATATTCACGAAATTTCAGCACAACAATCCGGAGCATCGGCTGGCGGCCAAGGCCTTGACCCTGGCAGGGCTGAGTCATATGAAAGGCGAAGCCTTCGATCGTGCGATGGAGGTGTTTGAGGCTGTTGTGCAGGCCTATCCGGATGAGAAAGCGGTACGTTCGGAGGCGATGTATTGGCTGGGGGACAGCGCGATCGAGGCGCGCGCGTATGCAGACGCTTACCGGGCGTTCAAGCAGCTCACATGGGACTACCCGGAGACCAAGTGGGCGAAGATGGCGCGGGGCAGAATGACAGAGAACGTGCTGCTGAATGCGGCGGATACGGAGTAGGCGCGGCATGTCGTACCGATTCACACGTTTTGGCCTCATCCGCGAGATGGGGGCGTCGCTCGCGACGGGCGCGTTGAGCGGTAAGATTGCGATCTTCACGTTGTCGCTCGCAGGCATCGCCCCGGGAGTGCATGCGGCGGGGGTAGCGGCATGGTTGCCGGTGGAACGGTACCAGGAGATGGATATCATTGAGCGCCGTTCCTACGACCGCGCGTTGGGGCTCCTTCAGAAGAATCATGCCAGGGCCGCGGCGGCCGAGTTCGAGAAAATGCAAGCGCAGTTTCCGGAGTGTCCCGCCCTGCCGTACGTTCTATTCTATCGCGGACTCAGTTTGCAGACGGCGACCTATCGGTTGAAGGCCGTCGAGGTCTACCGGGAGGTGATTGACTACTTCCCCACCGACATCGATCCGGCGGCGAAAGCCCTGTACCAGATCGCGATGGCTCACCACGAGAATGGGGACGCCAAGCTGAGCTTGAAGGCGATGGATGAGTTGGACCGGGACGAGCGTTACCGCGGTCACGACCTTGCCGCCCCGGCCATTCGAGCACTTGCCGATCACGACTACGTCAACCAGAAGACGGGGCGCGCGTTGGAGCGCTGGAACGACGTGTTCGCCCGCTTCGCCGAGCGAGTGCCCGCACAGTCCACCTATTGCCGGGACCGCATCGCGAATCATTACCTGTCGTACGGGCAGGTTGATGACTATGTAGAATGGGTAACCCCGATGGCCCTGCCGGCTCCCAAGGTGAAGGATCCTGAAGCGGCCAGGGCGCTCTGGATCGTGACCTACGCCGACGACTTGATCTGGGCTGGAATCGTGGGCAACGCCTGGAAACTGAAGACCTGGAGCGCGCGCCGTCGCGACGACGTGACCAAGGCGGGGTATCGGTTGTTGCGCGACCACCGGGAGGCCTTTGTCAATGCTCACCGGGCCTGGGACGGCCATGTCCGTGAGTTGCGCTACGCGAAGCAGATCCTTAAGCAGTCGGAACTTCTGAGTGAAGCGATTGCGGCGGCTGTCGAATTCATCGAGAAAGAGCAGGCATCGCGTCCGGGATGGGGGCCGCATCAGCGGGCCATCTGGATGCAGATCCATTATGGAACCGATCCTGCCGTGCTGCGTACTGTCGTAGATGGAGCCCTTGCGTACATCAAGGGCCACCAGGATCCCGCAAAGCAGTGGGAACTCTACACGGCCTTGCAGGCCTCCCTACTCAAGTCGAAACAAGCAACGGAGCTTTCCGAGCTGGTCACTCGAGCATCCCTGGCGTTCGCCGAGTCGCCGGCGGCTGCCGAGATCCGCTGGGGCTGCTACACCCACCTGATCACGAGCCTGCTGCCCTCGATGGGCGATGCCGGGATCGTGCAGCGCCTCTTTGCCAAGGCGCGGGCGTTCGCGAAGGATCGGCCCACGGCGGGAGAGCGTGATCAAAAGGCGGTCTGGCTATCGGACCAGCTGAAGGCAGCGAAGATCTACGACCAGGCGCTGGGGCTCCTCGCCGATGTTTCTCACAAGGCGCTGCGACTATTCAAAACCTATGAGATCGTCGGGCCCGGCCAGGAGAAGTGGAATGAAGCGGTTGAGATCCTGCTGGAGGTCGAGGCGACGAATGACGCGCACTACGAGCCGCTGGCCCGAGAAACGCGCGCGAAGGCTTACAAGAATCAGCTGAAGGATTACGAGAAGGCGATCGCGCTCTACTACGAGATTAGTGACCCTCCGCGCACGTTGTGGGAAGTGCAGGATTGCTTTTACCGCTGGAAGAAACTTGACGAGGCCATCACCACGCTCAAGGAGATCGAAGCCATCTTCCCAACGCAGGCCTCGGCGGCGGCATGGAAGCGCACACAGTACTATCATAACGAGAAGAACCGGGACGGCGTCATTGTCGAAGCACGTCGAATCCTGAAGATCTACCGCCAAAGCCGCGAGTCCTCGCAGGCGCATCAACTGCTTGAAGAGTACGGTATAGCCACGGGCGGCGGGGTGATGGACAATGAATAGGACATATGCTCAGCGCGGCTCGCGGGGACGCTCGCCCTCCAGTAGAGCCGTCGTGTCCTCGTCTTCGCGCTGGAGGGCGAGCGTCCCCGCGAGCCTGGCGGTTGTGCAGGTTCGCCGGAGCTTGCTCTGCATCGCCTTAACCGTGTTGCTGCTGCCTCCGCACTCCTTCAGCGCCGAGTCCCCGATGACGGGTGCCAACCTGGAGTACCGCGCGCGCAGCATGTACAAGAAGGGCCTGGGGTATCTCGCGGCCAAGAATACCGGGCAGGGGGTCAAGATTCTGCAGGATATTCCCCGCATGTTTCCCGAGTTGGACGTACGTTTCGATGCCTTGCTGTCACTGGCACGCCATTACATCGCGCAGTCCGACTATGAAGCGGCGCTGCAGCCCCTGGAGGCTGCGGCGCGGGCCTATGATCTTCCGGTCAAGCGCGCCGAGGCGCTGTATCTGGCGGGGCGCTGCCATTATGAACTGGGGGATTTCAACCAGGCCTTCGTGTCCCTGCGAAAGGTTACGACCGGCTATCCATGGACCGTCTTCGCCAACGAGTCCTACTACTACATCGGGCTCTGCCATTTTCGACTGAAGCGATGGACGCGTGCTTACGAGGCGTTGCGCATGGTGGGGGTGAGCGTGCCGACTGATCTTGAGCATCGAACATCGGAGTCCAGCCACAAACTGTGGGTCAAGGTGGCGGACCGGGACCTTGTTATTCTGTTGGGAGACGAGGATCCGCAGCTGCCGGTAGCGATCTCGTCCAAGGGCGGTGACGCCGAGGCGGTCATCCTGCGTCCCAATAATCGTGATGGCACCGAGTTTCTTGGCTCGATCGACACGGTCCCCGGCGAACCCGTTCCGGGAGACGGAGTCCTGCAGGTCATGGGTGATGATGAGGTGACGGCGACTTACGCGGACAAGACGACGGAATCAGGAGAACAGGACCGGGAGGTCGTGACGCGCACCCGAATGGTCTCGACGGCCTCGATTGGCTTCACCGATGGCGCTTATGCGGATTACCTCAACGGCGTGTACGGCGGACAGCCGGCCTTTATTCGTCTTAAGGATCTCGATGGCAATCAAAGCATCGAGTACGACCATCTCGATGTGCGGGTTGCCTCCCGCTATAAGCTTCCGGCGGCTGAGCAGGATGTTGGAAGCGGCATGGATGATGATCGGATCCAGTACAAGGAAAGGGACGCCCTGACGATCACACTCACCGAGAGCGAGTCGACGTCGGGCATGTTTCACGGTCGCGTCGATCCCATTCTCGAGGAGGGCGCGGATGATAGCCGGGCGGATGCTGCCGTGATGTCGCAGGACGATCGACTCGTCACCCACGTCGGCGACGAACTGGTTGTAGAGTACCAGGATGATCGGCACATTCTCGACGAAACCCCGCGGAGCATCGGCTACAACACGATCGTCTTGAGCCCGCGCCGTAATGATGTCGAGGCCACGCAGTGGGTGGTCCGTGATGACGATTTGCGCGCACGCAAGGACCTCGTCGAAGCCCGCATCCTGCTGCGTCTCGGACAGGTCTTCAAGGACGTGGGGCTTCGCGACAAGGCCTTCGAGAAAGCCGAGGCCGGCCTCGAGCGAGCGGAGGAAGTGATTCGGCTCGCCGTTAACAGGAACCTGGCGCAGGCCACGATTGAAGCCGCCTTCAATGTGAAGTGGGATCTGCTGCTGGTGCAGGACCGGCTATCCGAGGCCGTCCAAGTCTGCAACACGCTCCTTAGACTGTTTCCCAGCTCGGTGATCGCGGATCGAGCCCTGCTCAATATCGGGATGGCCAAGGCGCAAAGCCGATTCCCGTCGGACTGGAGAGAAGCGATTCGAGTCTTCTCATCGATTCTTCGGCTCAAGGAGTCGCCGCTTAAGGCCGAAGCGCAGTATCGTGTGGCAGAGGCTCAGGAACAGCTGGGGTACGAGAGCGCGCGAGATGTGGAGCGGCCGCAACTCTCGCAACCGGCCATCGCGGCCTATCGCCGATGCGCCGAGATGTGGCCGGACTCGGCATTTGCCGGGCAGTCCCTTGAGAAAGTGGTGCAGTTCTATATCGACACCGAGGACTATGCGCGCGCGTTGGATATGATGGAGATGATTTTTCAGGATTTCCAGGACTCCTCGTTTCTGGACGTGATTCTACTCAAGTGGGCGATCGTGGCGGAAAAGATGAATAACCGGGCGCTGGCGAGAGCCAAACTGGATGAACTGATCTCGGAATATCCGGACTCCAGTATCATTCGAACGGCTGTTCGATTTCGTGAACGCCTGGATCGCGCCCAGGCAAGTGACGAGGAGTTGTAGTGACGAGAAAGGATCACGCATGCTGCAGTACATTATAGATGGTGGATTGATCATGGTCATTCTGGTGGGGCTGTCGGTGGTTGGCCTGGCGGTCATCATTGACCGTTGGAGGGTCTTTAGCCTGGCGGCAACCGGGGCAGAGGGCATGCAGGAGCGCGTCCGTGCCGCGCTTCGCGAGGAGCGTCCGGAGGATGCCATCCAGGCCTGCCGGGCGAGTTCGGGCCCGGCGGCGGCCGTTCTGCTGAGCGGGCTGGAGCAGTACACGGCGCTCAGGCAGCGGGGCAAGACGGGGATGGAGTTGGTGGGTGTGGTGGACCGCACGATGTCCGATTACGTGCCGCATGTCCTCGATACGCTTGAGCAGCGGCTCAACGTGTTGTCGATGATCGGCAGCACGTCGCCCTTGCTTGGAATGACCGGCACGGTGGTGGGCATGATGATGTCCTTCAACGAGATGGCCGCGGTGGGTGGCCTGGATGGCGGTGCCGTTGCGGGGGGCATCTCTCTCGCGCTGACGACCACGGCCGCAGGACTGCTGGTGGCCATTCCCGCGGTCGTGTTTCACAACTTCTTTTCGCGACGGATCGACGGCTTTACGCTCCAGATTGAAGAGGCCGCCAATACATTGATCAACTACATCACCCTGAATCACGACTAAGCACCATGAGGGTCACTCGAAAGCCGCGGCGCACTCCGGAACTTGACCTGCTCGCGTTTGCGGACGTTGCTTTTCTGATGATTATCTTCTTCATCCTAACCACAACATTCACGGGAAACGTCGGGCACCTGCTGGCCCTGCCGTCGGGCACGCCGGACACGCAGGAGGAGAAGGACGAAATGATCACGGTCCGTCTGACTCGCGATCAGATTCTATTCCAGGGGCAGACCCCCGGTGTGGACATGGAGGGGTTGCGCGAACGATTGGGAGATGCGCAGCTTTACGCGCGGCCAGAGAACGAGCGCATGGTGCTCGTGCAGAGCGAGCCGGATGTCTCGTGCGAGCGTTACTTTCAAGTTGTGATGGCGATCACGCGGCAGGGCGGTGTGCTTGCCTTGCTCGAAGAAGAGCGTGAGGCGATGTGAGGGGAGAAGGTGCAGAGCAGTAGCCATGAAGATTGAGCGGAAAAAGAGGGTGCAGCCGTGCGTTCCGATGGCGCCGATGGGAGACATTGCGTTTCTCCTGATTATCTTCTTCATGCTCACCTCGACCTTTATTCGCGAAGCGCATTTGACGGTGAGTTTGCCGGAGTCGCCGGATATCGAGCGCCTCGGCGATGGGCATCTTTCCGTGTTGATGGACCAGGATGGCGAGTTGTGGGTGCAGGGCCATCCCTGTCGTCTGCCGGACCTGTCGGGAGTTCTGGAGACGGAACTCACCTCACGCTCGGATGACTTGATTACGCTGAAGATCGATCGTGCCGTGCGACAGGACCAGTTTGCGCCGGTCCTCGCGGCCTTGAGTGGAACCGGTGCCAGGATTGCCTGGCTAGGAGATGAATCGAATGAGTGAAGCCCAACTGCGACAGAATCCGGATGACTTGATGAAGCCGTTGCGGGGAGGACCATCGATGATGAGCCTGACGCTTCGGTCGGTGATGATTCATCTCGTCGTGATCCTCGTGTCGTCCCTGCCTTACGTCTTCAAGTGTGTGCGTTACGGAACTTTGGATGTGCGCGCGGCGAGTGCGGAGGAGCGGCGGGTGCTGGAGGAAGAGCAGAGGCGGACGCGTCGCGAGCAGGGCGACCGCGCGGTGCAGACGAAGAAGGCACCCCCTAAGGCGGTAGCGGTTAAGGCGGGGCCCAGGCCGTCACCGGATTCGCGTCGAGTTACAGGTAGCGCGCTTGAGCCGATTGAGCGTGCGGAGCCTGAGGATTCGAATCTGAATGTCGACGAGGATTTTGGTCTCTAAATTGAAGAGCCAGTGAATAGACTGCACTCCTACTTCGAAGCCCTGAATCGCGCGGTGGTGCGCCTCGCGGCTGCTCTTCTGAGGGGATTCGATGCGACGGTGGGGCGGCTGCCGGTTCCCTTGCGACTGGTTGCTCTCTGCGCCGTGACGGGTCTTCTGATGTTCTGGGTCGGAGTTGCGGGCGAGTCTTCGTACTTCCGATGGGCGGCGCTCTCGCCGTTGTACACGCAAACGCTCGCCCGCGTCGGCCACCATACAGCATTCAGACTGCTCGGCTGGGTTGCCTGGATGGCGGCAGCGCTGGCCTTCGCATCGTGTGCGTGCACGTTCGTGCGGACGTCGTGGTCGATGAGGGTCCTGCAGGCGGCCGTGCTGGGCGGAATGATCACGTGGGCGGGGCTGATCTGGCTGGTGGTCGATGGCACACGCCTGCTGCATCTGCATCACGCCATCGAGTTCCATCGCTTCATGCGAAACGAGGTATGGCTGGCCTCGATCGCACTTTGGCTCCCAGGCGCGTTGTGGTTCTCAGGAATTCTCCTGGCGACGGCGCTGCACAGTACGCGTGCGTGGTTTCTGGGTTCAGATACGGCCGCGCCGGGGCTGGCGGACCGGATCGCGGCCAACCTGAGATCGGGCGGACCGGCGCCGGAATATCGGAACTCGATGTGGTGGTCCGGAGCACTCCACGTCATCCTGATCCTGTTGATTCCGCTTCTGATTCGGGGTTGCGGATGGGAGGCCCCGTATGCGGTCCCGGAGGGTGATGGCAAGCCGGCTGTACTCTCGCAGATCCGAATGATCCGGAAGAAGGTCGAACGCGAGAAAGTCATCTTGTCTCTGAATACGGAGATTCTTTTCTACAAGCCGGACCCGGATGAAAGTGACGTGCTGAAGATGGCGATGCTGGAGACGGAGCACGCGTATGTCGCCGAGGGCTTGCGCGGGCAGACGGGCGAAGGGAAGGGGACCCGCAGTGGCTGGCCCAAGGGAATGCCCGGGCGCGTGCGTTTCATTCGCCTCGAGTACAACGGAGGAGATTGGGACCAGGACCTCGCGATGGGCGCCGACTACAACATGCTGCTCAAATTCAAGGAATACACAGGTTTCAAGATCGCGCGCAACACGGAGCATCGCCGGATCAATCGGTTGCGTTTCTTTCCGAAGGGGAAGGCCCCGCCGTTCGTTTTTCTGACGGGGAAGGGTGGGGTTCAGTTAAGCGGGCATGAGATCAAGATTCTGCGCGAGTATTGCATCAAGGAGGGGGGAATGGTTTTTGCCGACAATGGCGGTGGCAGTTTCAACGCGGGTTTTAGCGGCGCTATGCAACGCGTCTTCCCGGGGAAGCGTTGGATCAATATCGGGAACGATGATCCGCTCTTCCAGTATCCTTTCGCATTTCCGAATGGTGCGCCACCGCTGTGGCATCACAGTGGCCGTCGGGCAATGGGGTTGAAGCACGACGGGCGCTGGATCGTTTTTTATCACCAGGGCGATCTGAATGATGCGTGGAAGCGCGGACATTCGGGCATTGGGGAGGGATTGGCGAACCAGGCTTACAAACTGGGCGTCAACGTGATGTACTACTCGTTCAGTCACTACCTCGCGCATCACCACGGCACGCGAAGCGATGGGTAGAGCGCCCGCACGGGGCGCGATGCTGCGTGATCCTCAGATCTGGATTCGCCAACGTTACGCCTCTCGCGCTCCGAAGGCTCTCCTTCGTGATTGAACCGAAGCGTAGGGCAATACACAAGAGGCGCACACCTGGGCGATCAGAATTTTCGCAACTTCCAACACTGAGCCCTTTGCCAGAACAAGGGGTTGCGCCCGGTCTTGATCGTCCCACCGGACTTCGGTATGCTCCGCGCCATGTCGAAGATCCGCCTCTGGAGGAAAAGCGTTGCTTCAGGCCGGTCTCAACGGGCGTGTGCCCGTACCGCCAGAAAAGCGATTTTTCCTCAGTAATCATGCGTACGACCCGGATTTCAGCGATTTTTCTCGTGTCAATCACCACCGCGATTGCCGTCTTGCCCGCAGCGGAATCGCCTGCAGCCGACGGCGGAGCTGAAACCGGCGATTTGGTCGTGAACACGGAAAAACGAGAAATCCGTATACGTGCTGTGATGGCGAATCTCGGCCGCTACGACGTACTGGGCGGTGCGGTCGAATATCTTTTGTGCGCGGCCTCCGGGAAAACCTACGAAGCACTCTTTGTCACGGACGTTGGTACCCAACAATTGTATGACGCCATACTCAAGCTCGGCGTACGTCCCGGCCAGCCGGCAGCGAATTTTGGCGATGCTGCGTACCGTATGCCGACGGGAGACACCGTGCGCATCATGATCGAATTCCTTAGCGACGGTAAACGGCTGCAGATGCCGGCGGCCTCCGTGGTGGTGGATACTGAGACCGGCAAGCCGCTGCCGGCTCTCGAGTGGCCGTTCACCGGTTCCAGCCCCGGGATTGATCCGGATACCGGGGACGCCGTGCTTCAGGCAATTCTGGTAAACAACCTGATCTCGCTGCATCACCGTGACGCGACCGTTCTTTTCCAGAACCCACTGCCGGGCGGTCGTGACACATTGCGCTATAAGCCGGACACTGCCCGATTGCCCGAAGCCGGTACGGAGATCACCCTGATTATCGCACCGACCCGGACCAGAGGGCCGCTGCATCGCCGCCGCCTGATCATCGAAGGCAGAGTTCAGCGTGTCGGCTACCGCGCGTTTGCTCAGCGTGCGGCGCGCTTGCTGCGCGTCAACGGATGGGTGCGTAATCGCAGCGATGGTTCGGTTGAGCTGGTTGCCGAAGGCGATGAGAGCAGTCTCGCATCTCTGGTCAAGAGTTTGAATAAAGGACCACGGGCGGCAATCGTGACGAAGGTGGACGCGGTTACCGGTTCAACGGAAGAGACCTTCTCGGATTTTGAGATTCGCCCCACCGTTAACATGGAAGACAACCAAGAATGATGCGCAACGTCAGGGCTTACACGAGAATAGATCGGCATCGGCTGGCGACAATCGCCGTCGTTGGTGTGCTGTGCCTGGTGGGCTTGGCACCCTCGGCAGACGGTGTCATCCGGGTGTTGTATACGCTGGAAAGTGTGATGGATCAGTCGACGGTGATCGTGGAAGGGGAGATCGTTGCCGTCGATGTGGCGAAACAAACCGCCGTGGCCAAGCTCACGCACAGCGTCAAAGGAGAGACGAAGTTCGCTCAGATCAAGATGAATTTTGCCGTCGGTCAAGAATGGTACCCCGAGGCCATCATGACGGTGCTGGAGGAAGGCAAGCCCATCCTGTTTTTCTATGCAGATTATCCAGATCAGAGATTCGACCTCGGCTGTCTGGCGCACGTCAACGGCATCTGGTTTCAAATTTTTGCCGCGCCCGGTCATGAGGAGAAGCAGTGGTGGACGTTTACCCATCTCGAGCCGTGGATGAACCGCACCTATCGCGGTACGACCCCGGAATTCATCCGTCTGGTCCGCGAGGTAATCGCGGGCACGCGCGAACCGCCGGCCCCGAATCCCGCGGAGAAGCCGCTGACCCGGGACATGTTTTTCGACAAAAAAACGGTTGCCGAGAAATCACCGGATCCTGTGTCCATCGATCCCAAGAGCATTGAGAAAAGCCGTAACTTTGTGCGCGCTCTGATTCTGCCGCATGACGGTGGCGAGGCCCGGGGCGTTTCCTGGGCTGATTTCGATGGCGACGGTGATCTGGATGTTCTGGTTTGTAGTACTCACCGCAATCGCCTTTATCGCAACGAGTCCGGTGAACTCGCCGATGTGACCGCAAAAGTGCAACTAAGAGGAGGCAGCCGCTGCGCCTCATGGGCCGACTATGACGGCGATGGCGATCTTGATCTCTTTTTATCCACCCCCGCATTGTGGACAAATGACGATGGCATATTCCGCGACGACAGCGGGCAACTGCCGAAGCTCGGAGCGATGAATACCGAAGGTGCCGGCTGGATCGATGCCGACGGAGACGGGCACCCCGACTTGCTCCTCAGTAACGGAGCCAGCGGCATCCATCTGTTCCTCAACACTCGAAAGAAAACGGACCGCTTCATAAATGCAACCGCGGATTGGAGCTTGGGCCACGACGGGCCGGGCGTGGGTAACGGCGACTTTCTATCCATGGCGGATTTCGATGGCGATGGATTCACGGATTTCCTTTACAATTATGGCAACGGAGTACTGGTTCGTAATCGTGACGGCGAGGGTTTTGAACAGCTGACTAGCGCCGGCCTGCAGTTTCAGGCGCTGGATGCGCACAAGATCGGCACCGCCGTCGGCGATTTCGACAACGACGGCGACATGGATATCTTCGTGCCGCAGCAAGGCAAATCCCGCCTGTTCCGCAATAACAACGATTCCACCTTTACCGACGTGATCGCCGCCTCCGGCGACTTGGCGCAGATGAGCGGCAACGCGCGCACTTCGGCCTGGGGGGATTTTGATAACGACGGCGATCAGGATCTGGTGGTTGGCTTTAGCGACCAACGGGCCCGTCTGTTTATGAATTCGGCGGACGGCCGCTTTACTGACTTTTCCGAACTGTCCGGAATTTCCATGTTTGCGTCCACGCGCAACGCCACCGGCCTCGCACCTGCGGATTGGGACGGGGATGGGGATCTGGACCTGCTTGTGAACAGCGATGACGCCGCCGCCGCGATACTGATTAACCAGCCGCCCCCGGCAAAGACGCCCCACTCGACGCTGCAGCTGAGACTACCCCGCGGCACTGCGCCCGGTGCGTTGGTGCGGGTCTATGATGCGGCCGACAACATCGTCGCGTCCCGGTTGCTCGGGTTGGTACAGAACTTCTCTTCTCAAACTCCACCCCACGCATCATTCTCCGTCGTACCCGGCCGTTATGGGATGGTCGTGCTGTTTACGAACGGTGAGGTGATTGAGAAACAATTGGACACCACGTCGTCTGCGCAGGTGACCTGGGACATGCGTGACCGTTTGGATAACCAGAAAAATCAGAGGAATGACAGAGTCGCGCGGCAACCCATTCTATCCGCCCATGCTGAAGAGTGGGCTTATGCCGCAGCGTCCGACGTTCATGACGATGCATGGAAGGAGGCGAAATATCAGCCAACCGATGTCTGGAGAACCGGCAAGGCGCCGCTGGGTTACGGTGAAGCGTGGATTCGCGAGAAACAGGGAACTCTTATCGATCTCAAGGAACAGAACCTTTGTCTGCGCCATGTCTTTACCGTCGACAAGGCGGCACTCGGCGAATCGGATAAGTTCAATTTGTTGATCGCTTCCGATGACTCAGCGAAGGTGTGGATCAACGGTATCCAAGTGGACAGCGATGACGGCAATCACGAGGCCAAGTACTGGAACCGCACCGTGGACCTTCCCGCGGGGCGTTTGCACCCCGGCACCAATGTCATTGCGGTGATGCTCCACAACCATCTGGGCAGCAGCGACGTCGTCTGGGATGTACAACTCGAGTCCGCCGCCCGGATTAGGGCCAGCCCTTAACCCGGACCGGCTGAAGCCGGAACTACAAACCTTACGATGCGCTCGAAAACCAGTTCGTAGTTCCGCCTTTAGGCGGTCCGGTATGTGCAGAGCAAAGCGACTGGACTCTACGCGGGACATGTGGAGAATCGCTTCTCGCACGTTTTCTCGGGGCACCTGCACGCGCCGTACGTTGTCCCGCACGGCCGAATGACCTGCTACATTTTGGGACAGCATGGCGCCACCGTCATCGATGTTGGCGCGAATGGGATTGAAACACAGGCGATTACGATATGACGACCTGACACCTCAGGATGCTTCATCGATCTGCGGTGAAACCTCGTGAGCAAATAAGCGATGATCAGAAAGCAAAGCAAACACGGAATCGCGCGGGTGCCGTCCGCGCTGGGCGCAGTAGCCATCATGGCGGCATGGATGGCGGGCGGCCTGGACGCGTTGGCCGCTGAGTCGGCGGCGAATGCACGAGCCTGGACCGGCGCTGTGAGTGCGAAGTGGGCCGACGGCGGGAACTGGTCCGGCGGCGCGGTGCCGGGTGCGGCGGACGATGTTGTGATTGAAGGCGGCAAGTTCCAGCCTGTGATGGACCTCACGAATGGTGCAGTGACCATCAAGTCTTTGACCATTGGCAGCAAGGCGGCGGCCGCGACGCTGACCTTTGCCAACGGCGACGTCACGGACAAGATTCTGATCGTCAAAGGCGACGTGACCGTCGGCACGAATGGGGTGCTGACCCATGCGAACGAGACGGCCACCGGAACCGCCGTGGGCGACGAGACGCAACGACTATGCCTGGAGATCGGCGGCAACCTGACGATTGGCGCGGGCGGCGCCATTCGGGTGGCGGGTTGCGGGTACGGCAAGGGCGCCGGTCCGTACAAATCCAACGCCTCTTCGGGCGGCGTGCATGGAGGAGAGGGCGGGTTTGGAGAAAAGGAAGGAAGAACGACGACGACTCCGACCTACGGTTCGGTGTCGAACCCTGTGACCGCGGGCGGCGGATGCGCTTACTATTGTGCTGGCGGCGGGGTGGCGGTTATTCGTGCGGCCGGCCGGGTGGCCGTAGACGGTGTGATCGATGCCACCGGCGGCAGTGGCCAGGGCGGCGGCGGTGCGGGCGGCTCGGTGAATATCCGGGCCGGCGAGCTGTCGGGCAACGGGAGCATCTCGGCGAGAGGCGGAGACGGGGTCCAAAACAACGGTGGCGGTGGTGGCGGCGGGGGGCGCATCGCTGTCGTGCTGACGAAAGCCGCAACCTTTGGCAGCGTTACGATGAGCGCCGCGGGTGGAGTCGGCGGCGGAAAGAGTCTGGGGTATGGCGCGGCTGGAACGATTTACCTGCAAGGCACCGGTCAGGCAGCCGGCCGGCTTGTCGTTTCGAATCCTCCACTGGTCGGAGTGGCAGGCGCGCGAACCCTGATCGGCCCGGAAGTGACCGGCGACATTCCGGCAGAGGTACGGGTGCTGGATCGCGCCCGCTACGTGGTGACGCGCGATACGAGTGTGGTGCTCGACAACAACAGCCTCTGGCGGCACTTCGAGGTGCAGCGCTGCGCCACCGTGCGCACCGATGACGGCAAGTTAGAACCCTGGGACCTCCAGCCGCTGACCGGGCGCAAGCACACCTGGCCGACAGTGGAGCCAAAGCCCGCCGTTTCGACCGCGCCATCCACGTTGCCGGCGGTGGACTGGGCCGGTCTGGCCATGGACGACAGCACCTGGCCGCGCGTGCGCTTGCCTAGCCCGGTTCCGCATCACAGTCAGGGGGGGACCGGCAGGCGCCCCCAAAACCGAGAGGGCGCCACGGCGGCCCTGCTCGTGCGCGGCAAGTTCGAAGTCAGGAATCCCGCGGAGGTCAAGTCGTGTCGTCTCTCCCTGGACTATTGGGGTGGCGTCGTGGTTTATGTCAACGGCAAGGAAGTGCTCCGCCGCCATGTGGCGGGTGACAAGCCGGATCTCCTTGCCCTGGCCGAAGACTATCCGAAGGAGGTGTTCGGGAGTGATGCGTGTGATCGGTCCGCCCGTGAGATCAGCATACCTGTGGCGCTGCTGCGGTCGGGCGTGAACGTGGTGGCCATCGAGGTGCATGCTGCTCCGTACCCCCGGGCTGCTGTCAAGGCGCTCGAATCGCCAGAAGGTGCGAGTGGTTGCTGGGATCCCATTGCACTGTTCAGCGTACAGATGTCCGTCTCGCCCGCTGCCGCCGTGGTGGCTAACGTGGCGCGGCCCGCGGGCATCCGGATCTGGAACTGCGCGCCCTACGATACGGTCAGCGTGTTCGACTACGGCGATCCGTGCGAGAGCCTGCGCCCCGTCGTTATCCACGCTGCGCGCAACAGCGTCTTCTCCGGCCGGCTGATGGTCAGTTCCGATCAGACGATCAAGGGGTTGCAGGCGACGGTGTCGGATTTGGCGCAGGGAAAGGCTGGCGCCAGTCTCCCCGCCTCCGCCATCCAGGTGCGCTATGCCGTGCCGGTCGTGAGCGGCAAATCCTCGGTCCCTCCACATCGCTTCGATGGTCTGCTCGATGCCATTCCGGCGGAGATCCCGGTGAGCCAGGCCCCGGCCCCGATGGAGAACTTTCGCGGCCGGCTGGACCGGAAGTCCTTGATTCCCGGCGCAGTGGCGCCGCTGTGGTTTACGGTGCGGGTGCCCCGGGAGGCCAAGCCGGGAGTCTACGAGGGGCGCATCACGATCAGCACCGAGGGGCTTCCGCCGACCAACATCCCCTTGCGCGTGAGCGTTGGCGACTGGGCCATGCCGGATCCCAAGGATTTCCGCATGCACAACTTTGCCTACAACGATCCTGAGACGGTGGCCGGGCTGTATGGGGTGCCGCTCTGGTCGGATCGGCATCTCGAGCTGCAGGGGCGTTCGCAAGCGCTGATGGCCGAGGCGGGTTCGCGACAGGTCTTTGCCAACCTCTGCCCCGGCGCTCTGGAAAATTCCGAGGGGTTGGTCCGCTGGATCAAGCAGGCGGACGGCAGTTTTAAGCACGACTTCACCGTTTTCGACAAGTATCTGGACATGGTTGCCAAGTCTGTCGGCAAGCCCTTTCCGTTGCGTCTGAACTGCTGGCGGGAGCTTGGCGGGGGCCAGAAGAAAGAAAGGTGGGTGTCGCTCATCGATCCGGCCACGGGCAAGATCGAACGCCTCAAGCAGCCGGACCTCGATACCCCTGAGGCACTGGCCTTGTGGAAGCCGGTCTTCGACGAGGTGCTCACGAAGATCAAGGCCCGCGGCTGGCTGGATGTGACGGCCCTGGGCTGGATCGCCGGTCAGGGCGGTCCGACCGAGGATGTCGTCGCGCTCGCCAAGCAACTCTGGCCCGATGCCGTCTGGGGGATTCTGGCTCACAACATGGCCCGGACTTGGAAAGACGGATCCAATCCCTGGGTCAAGTTGCGCTACGCCCATACGTGCTACAGCTACGGCTTTCCTTCCGTCCGCGGCTATCGCGAACTGCTGCAGCCGCAGTCCGTCGTTCTCTGCAACTCGTACCGCTGGTGTTGGAACGACAGCACGCCGTTGAACGACCAGCGTCGGGTTGGCGAAGACATCATCCTGTCGGGGCGCGACGGTGTCAGCGATTTCGGCGTCAACGGCGGCGGAATCTCCTGGCCGGGCGGACCGGGCGTCTCGCAGATGGCCATGCTGTATCCCGGCCCCGACGGGCCGGTGGCCACCGAGCGCTTCGAGATGTTCCGCGAGGGTGTGGAACTGGCGGAGGCGCTGATCTTCATCGAGCGTGCCATCCAGGAGAAGAAGCTGAGCCCGGAACTCCAGCAGCGCGCCGAGAAGGCACTGGAAGCGCGTAGCAATGCGTTCATCAAGGACTGGTTCAGCATCCGCGACATGCCCGGCGCCGAGGAGGACGCTAAGCTACTGGGTCTGACTGGCGAGGTGGCGCGGGAGATGGGGAGAGAGAAGAAGTAGGAAGTGTTCAGTATTCAGATTGAGAAGAAGGAGCAAGCGGCTGAACAGAAAACAAAGCGAACACAAACTGGCGCGGATGGGTTCCGCGCTGGGCGCAGTGGCTATGATCGCGGCAGGACTGGCGGGTGACGGGAGTGCGTTGGCTGCTGAGCCGACGGCCGCGGTCGCCGCGAAGCCAGCCGGCACCGTGGTGCTGGACGACAACAGTCTCTGGCGGCACTTCGTGGTGTCGCGCTGCGCCTTTGCGCGCACGGCCGACGGCAAGCTGGAACCGTGGGATCTCACGCCGTTGGGCGTGCCGACCGGGGCGGCCGGAATATGGCCCGGAATAGCACCAAAGCCCGCGACTTCGACCGCGTCTTCCGCTCTGCCGCCGACAAATTGGTCCGGCCTTGACCTGGACGACGGGGCATGGCCGCGTGTCCGCCTGCCGTTGCCGACACGTGCTGGCGAGTCATCCCGTCCGCAAACGCGGGATGGTGCCACGGCTGTCCTGCTCGTGCGCGGCAAGTTCGAGGTGAAAGATCCGGCCCAGGCGAAGTCCTGCCGCCTCTCACTGGAATATCTGGGAGGGGTGGTTGTCTACGTCAACGGCAAGGAAGCGGTCCGCCGCGACGTGCCCGGCGACAAGCCGGATCTGCTGGCCCTGGCCAAGGACTATCCCGAGGAGGCGTTTACGGACGCGAAGGGTAATTACGCGAGTGCCCCTCCGAAACGCGAGCGCAGCTTGCAGGACTTCGAGATTCCTGCCGGGTTGCTGCGGCGGGGGGTGAACGTGCTCGCCATCGAGACGCATACCGCGCCGGTCACTATGGCCTATGTCAAACGCGGCGGCAAAGAGGCCCACGGCTCGCTTCCGTGGGTGCCCATTGGACTCCTGCACGTGCGGCTGTCGGTGACGCCCATAGCCGCGGTCCCGACTCTCTCCGAGGTCGGGACCAACCTTGTGCGTCCGCGCGGCATCCAGGTGTGGAATTGCGCGGCGACCGATACGCTCAGCGTGTTCGATTTCGGCGATCCTCTCGAGCCCCTGCGCCCGGTTGCCATCCTGGCCGCGCGCAACAGCGTGTTTTCGGGACGGCTGGCGGTGAGTTCGGATCAGCCGATCAAAGGGTTGAATGTGAAAGTGTCGGACCTTACGGCGACCGCTGGCGGCGCTAAGCTTCCGGCCTCCGCCATTCAGATCCGCTATGCCGTGGCGGTGGTGCCGGGTGCGTTGCCGTCGAATCGCGATGCCGATCCATCGGGAGAAAAGTCCCATCTTCCCGCCGACCGCTTCGATGGCTTGTTGGACGTCATTCCCGGTGAAATCCCCGTGAGCCAGGCACCTGCGCTCGCGGACCGGAAGTCCCTGGTTGCCGGCGCGGTGGCGCCGTTGTGGTTTACGGTGCGGGTCCCCAAGGAAGCGAAAGCCGGGGTGTACCAAGGCCAGATCGCCATCGAGGCCGAGGGACTGCCGCGCACCAACGTGCCGTTGCGCGTGAGCATCTGCGACTGGGCCATGACGGACACGAAGGATTTTCGTATGCGCAACATGGCCTATCATGATGACGTCTGTGTGGCCGCACACTACAAGGTCCCGCTCTGGTCGGACAAGCACTTGGAGATGGTCGGCAGATCGCATACACTGATGAGCGAAGCCGGTTCGCGTCATTTCAACGTCGGCCTGGAAGGCTTCGTCCGCTGGATCAAACAGCCGGACGGCCGTTTCAAGTATGACTTCACCCTCTTTGACAAGTACCTGGACATGATCGCCAAGTCTGTCGGCAAACCCCAGCCCTTGCGCGTGCAGGCTTGGGGGGAATTACAGGGCAAAGGCGGCAATCGTCTCGAGGCGCCCGTGGTTTCGGTTTCGGTGCTCGATCCGGTAACAGGCAAGACCGAGCCACTCAAGGCGCCCGATCCGGCTACCGACGAGGCGGCGGCGCTGGCCTTCTGGAAGCCGGTCTTCGATGAGGTTTTCAAGCGCATCAAGGCCCGCGGCTGGATGGACGAGACGGGCTTCGGCTGGACCGCCGACAATGGTGGGCCGACCGACGGCCTTGCCACGATCGCCGAGAAGCTCTGGCCGGAAGCCGTCTGGACCATGGTTACGCATGAGGTCACGGCCGATTGGAAAGATCGCAATATTCCCTGGGTCAAACTCCGCTATGCCGCCGGGTGCTATAGCTTTGGCTATCCGTCCGTCCGCGGCTACCGCGCCCTGCTGCCAGACCGGGCGGTGTTTTTCTGCAACCTGTACCGCGGCAACTGGCGCGACTTCTCGCCCCTGACAATTCATCGCCGGGTTGGAGAAGATATCATCATGTCGGGTCGCGACGGGGTCAGCTATTTCGGGGCCGACCTGTTCATGTACAGGGATGCAAATGGGCGCCTGCAGAAACCCGGAGGCCCCGAATATCCCTCCGGACCAGGCTGGACCCTACATTCCATCCTCTATCCCGGCCCCGACGGGCCGGTCGCGACCGAGCGCTTCGAGATGTTTCGCGAGGGCGTGCAAATGGCGGAGACGCTCCTCTTCATCGAGCGTGCCATCCAGGAGAAGAAGCTCAGTCCGGAACTCCAGCAGAAAGCCGAGAAGGCCCTGGAAGCGCGCAGCAACGCCTTCATCATGGACTGGTTCACCATTCGAGACATGCCCGGCGCCGGGGAGGACGCCAAGCTGCTTGGCCTGGCCGCTGAGGTGGCGCGGGAGCTGGGAAGCGGGAAGAAGTGAGAAGTAAGTAGTGAAAAGCGAGAAGTTTTCAGGGAGTCTGAACGCCCAACATCCAACTTCCAAGGAGGAAATTCTTCCTCGGAGGTTGGGCGTTGGTTCAGAAACGAGACACCAATTGCCGGGAAGAGCATTGGATGATCAACCTTCCCACGAACGCGGAACGCGCCTTGATCAAACAACTCGAAGTCTTCATCGTACGGAGATAATCGGACTGACCCTATGATTGACCTATTCAACTGTGCTCCGACCCTCGGGGTGATCCCGGTGGTGGTTCAGATTGGGCCCATGCTGATCGCTTTGCTCTCGGCGGTGGTCGCGGCGGTGGTCAGCGCGCTGATTAAGCTTCTGAAGCCTTCGACCATCAAGGCTTTTCTGCAGATCATGTGGCGCAACAAACTTGCCACGATCGTATTGGTTGCGGCGATCGCGGGGATTTGTCACGGCGTCACATACATTAAGGGCGTGCTGTCCGAGCGCGGCAGCGGTGGCGGAGTCGTCGAGGTGGGTAAGAGCGACTGGTCGGCCTTTCGCGGCGGCCCGGACAGGCGCGGGGCAACGCTTGATGCCGAGGATCCAAAGGCGGCCGCCAGAGTGTGGGGCGGGACTACAAAGATCAAAACCTTCTATTCGTCACCGGGGATTGTCGGAAACCGCATCTTCGCCACCTCGGCAGAAGCGGGAGCGTTCAATCCTCAGGGCGAGGGCGGTATCGTATGCCTTGACGCCGATACCGGTGAAGTGGTCTGGAACTATGCACCCAGGGGTTTCAGGGCAACGTATTCTTCGCCTTCCGTTCAGAGCAACTACCTTGTTTCTGGAGAAGGGCTGCATCTCACGGATGATGCGCGCATCACATGCCTTCGCATAGACTTTGAGAGCAACGGCTACGAGTTTCTGTGGGAGTTCCGTACCCGGAGCCACGTGGAATCGTCGCCCTGCATTTACAACGGTCGCGCCTACGTTGGGGCGGGTGATGATGGTCTGTACTGCATTGAACTTGAACCGGATTCCGATAACAAGCCGGTCGTGAAATGGCATTTGGCGGGCAACAAATCCAGCGGTGGCATGATCCTTGAAGGAGAAGAGGCGCTTCTGGATTGCGAGGCATCTCCGGCGGCGTTGGACGGAAAAGTGTTTTTCTGCCTCGGCATGGGCGGCAAAGCTGTCGTCTGCGTGGATGCCGAGACGGGGCAGAAGCTGTGGAAAGTCAATACGCCATATCCCGTGTTCGGGGCGCCGGCTGTGGTTGACGGCAAGGTGATCGTCGGCATGGGCACCGGCAACATGATCGAGAGCGCTGAAGAAGCGCTTGAAAGCGAGATCCAGAAGCTCAGGGACAAGGGGTTGAGCGAGGGGGCGCTTGAAAAAGAGAGGGCGATGCTCGGCCCTGCAGGTGAAGTATGGTGCATGGATGCAGAGAGCGGTGACTTGGTTTGGTCCAAGAAGCTAGCACGCACAGTTCTAGGCGCCGTCGCCGCAGCAGACGGCAGGTTGTACTTTGGCAGTCGTGACCACAGGCTGTACTCGCTCGGTCTCGACGGCACGGGGATGAAGGAATTTGATTCGCATGAGCCTATCGTGACATCCCCGGCTGTCGGGAAAGAGCATGTGTACTTTGTCACTGAAGCAGGCACGCTGATTTGCCTGGACAGAAATAGCCTGAAGCCCGTGTGGGACATGCGCATAGGCAGCGGTGGGACTGCCATCAGTTCTCCGGCCGTGGGGCGCGGCCACATTTATGTTGGCACAACTAAAGACGGTCTTGTGTGTCTGGGTGGCCCTGTTGTTGACGAAACGTATCTCTGGGCCGGGGCGATGGGCGGCGAGGGTCAATCCGGTTGGGTTGACGGGTCTTTTGTTCCTGCGTCGGTCAAGTTTGCCTGGCGTTATCCCAAGACGGAGACGACCGACACCGATGCCGAGGCAACAGCGATTACCACACCCGTCGCCTGTTCGACGAATGCCCTGTATGTCGGCATGGGTGGTGCGCGCAACGGACTTGCGAAAGTCGAGCTGACCGATAACCGACGCAGGCCTTTCACGGAAGCGTGGTTCTGCGCCGCGACGCATGCGCCGGGTTCGTCCGCGGCGATCCTTGGCGAGTTGGTCTATTTTGTTTCAGGTCAACCGGGAGACAAGGGGCGTTATCTCCACACCGTGGATGTCAAGAGCGGTGCGATTCTGTCGAAGCGAGAGGTGGCGGATTATGCCGGCGGGCAGATGCTGCTGACGCGTAACGGCCTGCTCGTGGCGGACAGGGAGGATGGGTTGAGCCTGTTGCGCGGGGAGGAAGATAGCATCTTCCTTGATGTGGGTAAGGTTGTTGGCAGTCCCGTCTCGGGGAACGACATGTTCTTCGTTGCTACGGAATCAGGCGTGTCCGCGTTGAGCGCTGTGGGCGGCGAGAACTTGTGGAGGGTGGCATTGCCTGCTCCTGTGCGGACGGGGCCGGTGGTGCGCGGCGAGACCGTCGCCGTCGGCACCACGGAGGGCGTTGTTGCTCTCCGCATGGTCGATGGTTCGACCGCATGGACCCTCGCCTGCGGTGAGACCGTCGGTGGCCTGGTTTGCAGTGATGAATATATTGCCTGCGTCACGACCAACAGGGAAGTCGTGTTGATGGATTGGGCGGGTGAAGAGAAGGTTCGTACAGATGCCGTGGCGCCTGGGATCACGCCTGTGCTTTGTGGTGCTGTGATGCTTTGCCCGAAGCCGGACGGTGTTGAGCTCGTAGAAATTGAATCGGGGAAGAAGCGGAATTGGGTCGGCAACCTTGGATGGTTGGGCGGCATAGTGACCCCGGGCATTGTGTTTGACTCGAAAATGTACATTGGAACGGGGGAACGGGGCTTAGTCTGTCTTCGCGGAAAGTGACGGAGACGGGTTTGAAAACCAATGGCTGAGAAGATGATATATTTCTTCGGTGGCGATGATACCGAAGGTGATCCCGGCAACAAGGAGCTCCTTGGCGGCAAGGGCGCATCGCTTGCGGCAATGAGTAAGGCCGGGTTGCCGGTGCCGGCCGGGTTCACGATCACCACCGAATGCTGCGAGCAGTTCTTTGAGCGGAAAAGGCAGTGGCCCAAAGGCCTGGAAGAAGCTCTACGCGAATACATGACGCGACTGGAGTCCCTTACGGGCCGAAGGTTTGGAGATCCCGACTCGCCACTGCTGGTGTCGGTCCGTTCAGGCGCGGCGCGGTCCATGCCCGGCATGATGGATACTATCCTCAATTGCGGACTTCCACTTTCCATGGCTGAATCGTGCGCCAATCCGGCCGCGTTCTGGCGTGTCTACAACCAGTTTGTGATCATGTTTTCGACCACCGTGGCGGATATATCCAGAGCCGAATTCGAAGCCATGACGGAAGCCGCGGACGCCAATACAGCGGAAGAGCGGGCTGCGCTCTCGGAGAAGCTGCGCGCATGCTATGCAGAGAAGAGCGGCAACACCTTCCCCACAACCCCGTGGGAGTCGCTCATCGCCTGTATCGATGCGGTCTTCGATTCATGGAACAGCGAACGTGCCATTACCTATCGCCGAGAGCACGACCTGCGCGGGCTCAAGGGCACGGCCGTTAACGTTCAGTCGATGTTCCCATCTGAGGTGTCAGGGATTGTCTTCACAACCAATCCCAATAACCTGCCGGCCGAGGAGATGGTGATCGAATCGTCGTTTGGCCTTGGGGAGTCTGTGGTTTCCGGTGATGTCCAGCCGGACAAGTTCGTCGTTGATCGCGAGACGAGGAGGATTAAGGAGTCGGTTATCGGGCATAAGTCCGCGATTATCTACGCGCTGGGCGACGCGGGCGAGCGCGATCCAGATGCTCCTTCGCTGACGGCTGACCAGCTCAGTGAGCTGGCGGAGATGTGTATGAAAGTCGAGGGGTTCTTCGGCTATGCCGTGGATATAGAGTTTGGCCTGGTGGGGGGCGAGTTCGGCTTGCTACAGAGCCGCGCCATACGCGGACTGGACATCGTGCGGGATGTGGAGGTCGGACGACAGGAGGAGATCGAGCGTCTGCGCGAGTTGGCTGCGGGGCGACGACGCGTGTGGGTATTCCATAACCTGGGTGAGACGCTTCGGAGCCCGACTCCGCTTACCTGGGACCTGATACGGCACTTCATGCGAGGTGACGGCGGATTCGGGCGGATGTACCAGGATTTTGGCTATCGCCCGAGCAGGCGTGTTCGTGATGAAGGGTTCCTCGAGCTGATCTGCGGGCGTATCTATGCGGACTCGGAGCGCCTGGCGGAGCTGTTCTGGGAGAATATGCCGTTCGAGTACGACCTCGATCTGATCGAACATGATGAAGGCGCCATGGAACAGGCCCCGTCCAAGTTCAATCCTGAATTGGCGGGCGGCCGTTTCCTGTGGACTCTGCCGGGCACGCTATGGGCCATGTTGAAGAGCGCACGTCGCATGAAACAACTTCGAGCGCGGGCGATGGAGCGTTTCGAGAAAGACGTGCTTCCTCCCTATCTGGCCTATGTGAAGGAGCAGCGCGCGCGGGATCTGACCGTGCTTTCCACCCCTGAGGTGATTGCGGAGTTCGAGCAGCGCCTGACCAAGGTGCTGGACGAGTTCGCAAACGAGTCACTCCAACCCGGCTTCTTCGGCGGCCTCGCTCGCAGCAACCTGGAGACGATGTTGAACCAGTTGATGGGAAAGGAGGAGGGCTCCCGACTCGCCCTCGATCTGACGATGGGTCTGGAGGGTGATCTCACGGTGGCGCAGAACGAGACCCTCTACGAGGTGGCGCAGAAAGAGGAGACCTTCGAGGTCTTCATGGAACGCTTTGGCCATCGAACGGTGGGAGAGATGGAACTGGCCGTCCCACGCTGGCGCGAAGAGCACGACTATCTTGAGAAAGTTATGGCCAGTTACCAGGGAAGCGGGACCGTGCATCCTTCCGAACTGCACTATGTTAACCGGAAAAAGCGGGAGCAGGCCGAAGCGGAACTTCCTGACCTTCTGGTCAAGCATGGCGGAAGCGCCTTCGAGGAAGACATACTGACTGACCTGAGGGACGCGCAGAAGCTCCTGCCTATGCGTGAGAACGGCAAGTACTACCTGATGATGGGGTACGAGCTGCTCCGTCTTGCCATACTCGAACTGGCACGACGTTGGGATCTTGGACGCGATGTGTTCTTCCTGAACCGGGATGAACTAGAGCATTTCGAGCACAAAACGCCACATCTCACTGTCGAAATCGCCGCGCGAAAAACGCGTTGGCAGTCGGCCAAACGTCTCGAGGTCGCCACGGTGGTCAATGCCGGAGAGTTGGAATCCCTGGGAATGCCGCGTGAGTATGCTGACACGGATGAGTTGGAGGCAGACTCCATCTCCTCGGGCGTTTCCACCGGGACGGCAAAGATTATTTTCGACCCCAATGAGGCAGGTGATCTTGGGCACGAGTACGTGCTCGTATGTCCATCCACCGACCCCGGCTGGACGCCGCTCTTTGTGCGCTGCACAGGCCTGGTGATCGAACGTGGCGGAATCCTTTCGCATGGCGCGATTGTGGCGCGCGATTTCGGTATCCCTGCCGTTGTCTGTCCAGGGGCCACAAAGCGTATACCGGACGGCGCGCGGGTCCGGGTGGATGGCAACCGGGGAAGCGTGACCGTATTGAAGGGGGACGAATAGATGTTCCAGGTCATCAATGATTTCATCGTGGGGACGATGGACTATGTGCTTGGGTGGCTCCTCTATGTGCCCATGGATGTCGCCATGATTGCCGTCGCAGTCATCACTTCTTCCATAATCGTATTTCCACGCAAATGGGTCACAAATCAGCATTGGCTGAAGCGGGTCGACGCCGACCAGAAGCGCTTGAAAAGTTTGAAGAAGGAAGCCGCGAATAGGAAAGACAAGGAAGCTGTCCAGCGTCACAAGGCCACGATTTCGCAGGTGCAGTTACGTGCCATCAAGGTTGAATGCAAGCCGCTACTGATCATGCTCATCGCGATGACGCTGATCGCCATGTGGTGCTTTGCCCGGCTGGGATTCAATCCACCAGGAGGCGGCGAAGCGGTGGAGCTGAAGCTCCATGTCGCGAATTCGGAGATAGGAAAGATCGGGCACCTCGTTCCGGTGGCCGGCATTCAAACGGTGGACGGCTGGATCCAGACGGCCGAACGCGACAAACCGACCGAGCCACGCGGCGTATGGGAGACATACACAGCGAAAGTGGCGAGACTGATGAAGCTGCCTGAACCGACGCTTGAAAGTGTGGTTACCTGGCGCATTGTGCCCGAAGGACGCCCCGAACCCTACGCGCTGAAGATGGTCTTTGACGGTGCGGTCTATGAGCGCGAGCTACTGGTCGGGCAGAAGCGTTATGCACCGCAGCTAGAAG
The DNA here is from genome assembly GCA_027623315.1 of Verrucomicrobiota bacterium. GTDB lineage: Bacteria > Verrucomicrobiota > Kiritimatiellia > CAJWTS01 > CAJWTS01 > JAQBYD01. The sequence continues at coordinate 34,238 of JAQBYD010000039.1, forward strand.
TGCACAGCCCGCCTGATCTGACGCCCGCTTCTGAAGTGATGATGAGACCGCCCAAGCTGTTTGGCGTCATAGGCGGGCTGGGACCGATGTTCCCGCCCTGGCTCGTGGCCTATTTGATTGTTGCTCTTCCGACCGTGAGCGTATTGAAACGGGTGTTCAAGGTATATTGATGTTCAGGAGACCAGGAAATAAGGAGACTGATATGAGTAGAAATCGTTGCATGACCACTCTCGTTGTTACCGTTGCGACCGCCTTGCTGGCGGCGACTGCGGCCCGCGCCATGATCAACCCCTCGTTTACGCCGGTCCAACTCGTGAATCAGGCGGGCTTGATCCTATGGGTGGACATCAAGCCCGGAGAGTCGCAAGACCAGTACACGGCCACGATCCGCGAAACGCTCAAAGGCGAGGAGGAACAGAAGCCGTTCCGCCTGGATATTTCCGAGGCGGGCGATGACGATGCCGCCGCATTCCTGCGTGAGTTGCTCGCTGCCGGGAAGCCGGCTCTGTTCTTCGTGGGTGAGCTCGAGGACACGAAGGACCTGGGTGGAGGGAATACGCGCCGGCGCGCTTTCCTGCACCTCGGCGGTGCCTGGGCGGTGTTCGACTTCGGAGAGGATGGCCTCTGGAGCCTGAGCAACCTGAATGACCGCATGCTTCTGACTGTCTGGCATGGTGGCACGGACATGCTGCGCCGGGCCGTCGAGTACATCTTGACCGATGAAGACCCTGTCCTGCCGGTTGCCGAAGGTTTTTCCTTCAGCAAGGAACCGCTGAAACTGGCGTCAGTCGAAGGGACAATCAATGCCGTCCGGACCGTGGATCTGGCCGGGGACGGCAAGCTGGCGCTGTTCGTCGCGTGTGAGTCGGGGGACCGCTTGTTCGACGGGGCCGAGGCCCGGACCTTCACGGACCTCACTGCGGCGCGCGGTTTGCAGTCGAAGTCGCGGGCGTACGCGTGGGGCGATTTCGCGGGCCAGGGGCGGCTGGATCTGATTTCCTTCGACGGCAAAGTAGTGTCGCTGCACGCGCAACAGGCTGACGGCAAGTTTCAGGTCAAGCCGCTGGATCTCGGCGGCGCGGTGACCACGGGTTGCGTCGCCCTGGCAGCGCTCGACGTCGGGGCCACAGGGCGTTCCGGTCTGCTGGTAAGCGGCGATGCGTGGCCCGTGCTTGTTGTCCTGGACGCGGAGGGCAAGGCGACCGCCACCGCCCTGGCCGCGCCGGGCGTCGAGCCGGCGAAACTCGGCAAGCCCGGGCCCTGCCTGGTGGCCGATTTCGATGGGGATGGCTTGCCCGATGTGCTCATGCCGGCGGAGAAAGGCAGTGTATGGTTCCGCGCCACTGCGGCGGGCAAGTTTGCGCCGGGCGTGGACTGTGCGGTGCAACTTGGTAAAAGTCCGTCCGCTGCCTGCCTGACTGATTTCGACGCCGACGGCCGGTTGGACGTCTTCTGTGCGAACCGGTCAGGCAGCTATCTCTGGGAGAACGCGGGTGACGGTATGTTTGTCGAGACGTTTGAGGAGACCGGCGAGCTCAGTTATGGCGCTTCGCGTCGGGGCATTGATTGCATGGCTGGCGACCTAAACAACGACGGACGCCAGGATGTCATGATCGCATACAGTGCCAATAAGCCGATGTTCTTCTTCAATCGCGGGTTCCGGAGTTTCGGGAATGCGGCAGGTGTCAACATGGGCTTTGAAGAATTGCTGCCCGCGGCGATCGAAGGTCAGACATCGGCCTGCCTTGCCGATCTTGACGGCGACGGCGCGCAGGATCTGGCGTTAGCTCTGAGCAGTGGCGAGATCTGGGTGGCGTTCCAGGAGAACAGCGATGCCGACTGGGCGGCGATGATGGTGGCCGCGGTGCTGCCGGTCAGCGGCCCATGCAAGGGGCCGGTGGCCGTAACCGGCTGGATCGGCAAACGCTGTCTGGGCGCGTGGAACGTCCTGCCCGGCGTCAGCCAGGCCTGTTTTGGCCGCACCGAGGCGGGCCCCGTGACGCTCAAGTGGCGCCTGCCCGGCGGCCAGGAACAATCCAGGGAGGTCATCCTCGAACAGGGCGGTACGGTGAGGGTGGAGATCAAGTGATAGGAGATTGGTAAGATGGAATACCGGTACGAAACGCATTCGCCCGCAGTGAGAAAAATCGATCTGGTATCAGCCTTTCCGGGTGTCCTCGCGTTGCCTTGAACGACACGCCCGCGGGTGAGACGTAAGCTCGATTTTCTGGCTCGGCCATTACGTCCTCAAGCATGCAGCGACAACAATGCCAATGTCAGCAAGCGCGTGCGATAAATATGCTGGAGTGAGGCTCTTTGCGTGGCTCGTGAGTCTCTCCCAAAGATAGGAAACCGACGACAGGGAGCAGAAGACAAGTACTAGCCAGGGCCAGGTTGTCAGTGATGTCAGGACGAGGACGTGGTAGCCGGCAAACAATGGATGCGCGATTCGAGTGTGTTCACGGAGTGGTTTCCAGTGAACCTGCTCAAGCCAGGGGTGGATCAACCCAAAGTACGGCAGGAATAGAAGCAGGGAAGATGCTGAGAAATGACGCTGTGCGAGCCAACCATCGAGTGGTCCACCAGCAAGGTGCGGGAGGAGTACATACAGTAGGGGCCCAACAGCCAGAGCGGGCAGCGCATAGAACAGGTGCCGGGGTTCGGGAGGAAAGCGCGGCCGGGGAATGCGCCATTTGGCAAGCAGCAGGATCAGTGCGTGATAAGCGAGAGTGGCCAGCCAGGCATTCGCGAAGCAAAACCAAAAAACCGCGACGGCGAGGTAGGGAGCCGCGAATCTGAGGACAAGGTTCACTTTATTGGGTGGCCGAACGCTCCTCCTGAGGATTTCCAGTGGGTCCGTCTGCGGGCCTACTGGAATATCCTCCAGGGGATGGTTGGGACTGTTTCTGGTTTCTTCACGGTGATCTTTTGGATGGACTCGGCACGGGTGAACACCGCCCCACCTGGCGCTCGCGCGGCGGAGAGTGAGAGTGCTTGTTTCGTGCACTCATGCTCAACATCGACATCTCGTCCTCAACCCCGTCAACGCTCTTTGTGTCTATCTTGCTCATGTCGTCGGTGCGTCCCAACGCTGTGACGGGCGGCTGTAAGCCGTACCGTCCACCGGCCTTATTCTGCCTCACATGCCAAGTTGTGTTGAGATGACCCGAACGACGCCCTGCATGTCGTCCGACGAGAGCGATCCGGCCTTGTTGAGCAGCCGCTTCTTGCTGACCGTAGTGATTTGGTCTGCCATGGCCTTGGATCGCTTGCCCCCGAACGTCACGAAGGCTTCACTCGGGTAAAGTCTGGCGGTTGCGGTCGTCAGCGGCACGACCTGGATGCGATTCAGAAAGTGGTTTGCGGCGTCGTTGCTCACGATGACTGCCGGCCGCCGCTTCTGTATCTCGCCTCCAACCGAGGGATCGAAGTTGACCCACCAGACCTCAGATCTCTTCATGACTCGCGTCCCCGCACGTCGAGTCGGCCCACTCCAGTGCAGCAGACTCGCGAACACAGTCGGCGGCCATTGCGCGGTATCCCTCATACAGGTCGCGCTTGACGACGTGCGGCCGTACGAGATCTTCCACGAAGCGGCTTATCTTTCTCGGGCCAATGACCTCGCGGAGTCCGTCGTAGACCTCCTCGTCTATCGTGAGCGTCAGCTTCTTTTGCATGGGTTCACCTCCATAATATCTACACGTATAGTACACGTGTAGCCCCGCGGCGTCAAGTTGTCTTTCTCGTCTCTCCTGCTACGAACACGGATAGCTCCGTCAGGCTTGATCGAAACAGGGCTTCGCCAATTCACAGTATGTCCACACAGTTTCATCGGCAAAGCCCTGTTTC
>JAQBYD010000104.1 GCA_027623315.1 Verrucomicrobiota bacterium
GTGGACTGCGAGGCATGCCCAAAGCTACCAGCACCACAGACCCGCGCAATCAAAAAAGTTAACAAATTGAAACACTGACCCCTTTTCCCGAATCGCGGCGAAGCGAGTCCAGCGGAAACGTCGGTCGCGCTCCGCCGGATCATCCGAGATCGAAACGTCGTGCTCGTCCTCGTGCTCGTGCTCGGAGCGAAGCGACTCTGATAGAACGTTGTGAGCTTAGGGTCACGACGCGCACACTCAGGCACGTGCCGGAGATTTGGACCCTCCTACGCGCAGCGCTTCGGCGGGCACGGTCGGATTAGCGGGATCGACTGGATTGGATCTACGGGATGAGGATGGGGATTCGGAGAGTGCGATTCGGTCGGGATCCTCTCCATCGTCTTCCCATCCTGTCCATCCTGTAGATCCTGTCCAAAACTGTGGGTGGCTCGAGTGACTCGGGCCCTGCTCCGCCACGCGACGCTTTGCTTGGATTGGGCGACCGGTTGTGCAGGGACGCGGTTCGCGCCTGGATGGGCGTTCAATCTTGACGCTACGATGGGCGCGGTCGAGACTCTGCGCATGACCGAAGTAGATGCTGTGCGTTTTGATGACGGGAAACCCTCGAACGTGTCTGAGGTGCTGGCACCTGAAGATGTGCTGCAGATCAACATCAACGGCAATCCGTTTAGCGTGACGATGCGCAGCCCGGGAAATGATGAGGAACTTGTACGCGGACTCCTCTATACGGAGCATGTCCTGGGGGAGGGGGGCTACGAATACGCCGAGACGCGCGATGCGCGATCGGGCCGGGTTCTGGCGGTCGAGGTTACTGCCGATCCAGCCCTGCTGTCAGGCGATGTGGTGCTCAGTCGCAGTTTACTGTCGACGTCATCCTGCGGGCTGTGTGGTCGCAAGGAGATGGAGCAGATGGGGATGGGCGGGGAGCCGCTCTCCCCCTCGAGCCCGCTCAGCGCGCGGAGCATTCCGGGGATGCAGGAGATTATGCGGGCGCGCCAGGAGCTGTTCGCGCAGTCGGGGGGATCGCATGCGGCCGGACTCTTCACGCTGGATTCGGAACCGCTGGCGGTCTATGAGGACATTGGTCGTCACAATGCCGTGGACAAGGCGGTGGGGTCGCTTCTTCTGCAGGGAACGCTGGATCAGGCGGAGTGCCTGCTGGTCAGCGGCCGCGTCTCCTACGAGATCGTGATGAAGGCCTACGCCGCACGCACGCCGTTCATCGTCGCCGTCTCCGCGCCATCATCACTCGCCGCGAAGACTTGCGACCAGCTCGGGATCTCCCTGCTCGGGTTCTGTCGCGAAACCCGCGCCACCGTATACTCGCACCCCGAAAACGTAGTAGGGTGCCAATAGTGAGTCAGACGTTGACAGGGTAGACAATGTTTCAGTGACCACGAATCACACGAATTACGCGAATGGCTCTCACGCAGAGTCGCAAAGATTGAGTAAGCCCGCCCCATTCGAGTCATTCGTATTGTTCGTGGTTTCCAAAACTCCGAGGATGCTGACGACGTGACGACGATAACAGAGACGAAGACGTTTTCGCTGACGCAAGTCGCGGCGGAGATGGAGCGGCGCATTCGTGCAGCACTGGAGATGAGCCGGGCCACGGCGGAGTCGCCGATCGCACGACTCGTCAGAATTCAGATCCCGGTTGAACGGGTTTCGGCGCATGACTGGTTGGCGCTGCAGTCGAGTGAGGTCCAGCTCCTGTGGTCCGGTCGCGATGACGACTGGTGTGTCGCCGGGGTCGGGGCACTCGATACCGTCACGGCAGAGGAGGGCGCACGTCCGGATGAGATCTTCGCTACCTTACGCGAGCGAATCGGAGACGACCCGAACATTCGATACTACGGCGGCTTCGGATTTGGCCCGCACTCCACGGACGACGAGGGATGGCGGGAGTTCGGTCCGTCCCGCTTCATCCTGCCTGAGTTCGAACTGGTCACCAATGCGGAGGGCTGCTTCTTCGCCTGTAACCTGCGGCCGTCGGACTCTTCCATGCAGGACGTGATCGCACACCTGCAGCGCCTGACGTTTGAAGGGCTGCACGCGATCGGCGAATTGCCGGGAATCGACTCGCGAGTGGACTCCCCGGACCGCGCCGGATGGTGCGAACTTGTCTCAACGGCGCTGGGTCTGATCAAGGAGGAGGTCCTTGAGAAGCTTGTGCTCGCGCGTCGCGCTACGTTCTTGTTCGACGCCCATATCGATGCGGCGACTGTACTGGCCAGGTTGAGACCGCTCACGAGCAATTGTTACCACTTCCTTTTCCAGGTACGACAAGGCCTGGCGTTCATGGGGACGACGCCGGAGCGACTCTACCGCCGCGTGGATCAACTGATCCAGAGCGAGGTTATTGCCGGCACGCGGCCGCGCAGCACGGATGCGACCGCGGATGAAACCCTCTCGCGAGACCTCATGTCGAGCGAGAAGGATCAGCGCGAGCACGACATCGTGCGCAAGGCCATCCGGCAGCGGCTTCACCTTCTCTGCGCATCACTGGAAGTCGACGAGACCGCGCGACTCTTGAAGCTGGAGCGTAAACAACATCTCTTCTCCGGGGTGATCGGCACGTTGAAGCCGGGTGTGAGCGACGGTGAGATCATGAGGAGTCTGCACCCGACGCCCGCGGTGGGCGGGTATCCGAGCGAGGTCGCCGTCGCCGAAATCGAACGCCTGGAGCCCTTCGTGCGCGGATGGTATGCCGCCCCGCTGGGCTGGGTCGGCGCGACGGCTACCGAATTCGCCGTGGCGATTCGCTCCGGCCTGGTGCAGGGCGATTCGGTGTCGGTCTATTCGGGCGCCGGCATCGTGAGCGGTTCGGTTCCGGATGATGAGTGGCTTGAAATTGAGAATAAGATCGTTGATTTCGTGAAGGTTACGTCGGCGAATTGCTAGCCCGGACACTATGAATGCCGATATTAATACGTTGTGGGCGAAGCTGATGATCGAGGAGTTCGTGCGGCATGGTGCCGATACGTTCTTCCTCGCGCCGGGCTCGCGATGTGCGCCGTTGACGATCGCCATCGCGCGGAACCGTCGCGCGAAAGTGGTGCAACACCTGGACGAGCGCGGGCTGGCGTTCGCCGCCGTGGGCTACGCGCGCGCTTCAGGGAAGCCCGGCGTACTGGTCACGACTTCGGGCACGGCGGTCGCGAATCTCTTTGCGGGCGTGATCGAGGCGGCCATGGACGGGTTGCCCATGATCGTTCTCTCTGCCGATCGTCCGCCCGAGTTGCGCGGGTCGTCGGCAAACCAGTCGATCGACCAGGTGAAGCTCTTCGGCGACTACGTGTCTGGATTTACGGATGTGCCTTGTCCCACGACGGAGATCGATCCCGCCTTCCTGCTGACGACGATCGCCGAGGCCGTCCACGGCGCGGGGAGGGGACCGGTTCACTTCAACTGCATGTTCCGGGAGCCCCTCTCGCCGGATCCGACGCGGGCGGTTGACGACGGCTACACAAGCACGATTGCGGGTTGGTTGGAGTCGGATGCGCCCTACACCGATCTCCGTGTGCCGGACCACCGGATTTCAGAGACGGATGCGGCGGCGCTGGCCAGGCTTGTGGAACGCCATGCGCGCGGCGTGGTTATCGCCGGGGCGGGGGCGGCCCAATCGAATGCGGACGCGATCCTCGATTTGGCTGCTGCTGCGCAATGGCCCGTGCTGGCCGACGTACACTCGGGGCTGCGTTTCGGGCCACACGCCGATCGGACGATGGGGAGTCCGGATCTTTTCTTCTGCTCCGAGCCTTTCATAGCGAGCGCGGCTATCGACTGCGTTCTGCACGTCGGGGGGCGGTTGGTGTCGAAGCACGTTCTAGAGGCGTTGGAAAGGCGGCAACCGGCTGACTACGTTGTGATTTCAGCATTGGAAGCGCGATACGATCCGGTTCACAGGGTGACGTGTCGCCTTAGCGGGGTGTGCCCGGGTGCGGCCTGTCGCGAACTTCTGCGCGGACTCACGCCGCGCACATCCTCCGCATGGCCTGACGCGTGGAAGCGGGCGCGCGACACGGCACAGGCGGGCATCGATGCTTTGCTTGGCGAGCCGCACGGCTGGTCGGAACCTGCATTGGCACGCAACATCGCGGCAAGACTTGGTGATGGCCATGCGCTTTTCCTGGGGAACAGCATGCCTGTGCGCGACATGGACGTCTACGCCGCCGCGTCGGGAGCGGACGTCCTGGTCGCCGCGAATCGAGGCGCCAGCGGAATCGACGGGAATATTGCCAGCGCGGTTGGCCTGGGGCTTGGCTCGCGTCGGCCCGTGACGTTGATCCTGGGAGACCTGGCGGCCCTGCACGACTTGAACAGCCTGAAGTTGGTAGGGTCATCCGGAGCGCAGGTCATTGCGATCATCATCAATAACGACGGGAGCGGGGTGTTCTCGTTTCTGCCCGTGGCGGGTGAAGTTGAGCTGTTCGAGCAATACTTCGGGACGCCGCATGGACTCACTTTTCGGGGCGCAGCCGAGATGTATAGGTTGGACTATTTCAACGCGATCGATATGATGCAGCTGAACGACGCGTATTCTCAGTGTGTCGCCTCCGGGCGGAGCGCGGTGATTGAAGTCATCACGGATAGAGCGGCCAACACGGAACTGCATGGTCGATTGGTTGACGAGGTGAGGAAGCGGGTTGGCGCGATCACGGTAAAGTCGTAGTGCCGGACTTCCGGCAGAAACCATAGAGGAGATAGACAATGAGCGACGAAGCGAAGAACGAAGACGCGCAGGAACCTGAAGCCGGTCAAGCCGCCGAAGCGGCTCCAGTTCCCGAAGCCACTGCACCGGCGCCTGAAGCCGCTGCACCGACTGCCGGTGCGGTCGAGGAGAACAAGGATGCCCGGATGTGGGGTACGTTCTGTCATCTTTCGGCGCTGCTTGGACTGCTCGGACCCATTTCGGCTGGATTCGGATCCATCCTCGGGATTGCCGGGCCGATCACGATATGGCTCATCAAGAAGGAAGAATTCGAATTCGTCAACGACCAGGGCAGGGAGGCGATCAATTTTCAGATTACGGTTCTGATCGCCGGAATTGCGTGCCTGCCCTTGATCCTGGTTTTTGGATTGGGGTTGCTGCTGCTGATCGGCGTGTTCTTCGCCGACCTGGTACTGGTCATCATCGCCGGCGTGAAAGCAAACCAGGGCGAGCGTCACCGTTACCCGGTCTGCCTACGCTTCATTAAGTAGAGGGCTGGGTATTGGTCACTGCTGTCCGGGGAAATTGTGACCTTCGTTATTCGTTTTCCCTGCGGGCAATGTCACGTCCTGATTTCCGTTTGTCACTTTTTCTGCTTCACTTCCCCCTTCGTCTTTACCCTAATCTTTGCCCTTGTCTTCCCTGGGACGAGACGAAGGTAAAGATTGGGGCAAAGATTAGGGCTCCAATAACCAATCCAATGCCCATCCTGATCCATTTCGGCGCCGGCAACATCGGCCGGGCCGTGATCGCTCCCATATTCCTCGACGCGGGGTACGAGGTGATCTTCGTCGATGTGGACGACGATCTCGTCAAGCGGATCAACGAGGTCCGGCGTTATCGTATCGTCGAGCGCCAGAGCGGGCAGGATGATGTGACGGTTGATGTCGGGCCGGTGAGGGCGGTGAACGGGCTGCGGGTCGATGACGTGGTCTCGCTGATCTCCGGGAGTGACCTCGTTTCTACATCGGTCGGGGGCGGGGCGCTCAAGCATGTGGCGCCGGTGATTGCGAAGGGGATCGCGGCGCGTCACGCGCTGGCGCCGGGCCGTACGCTGGATGTGATTGTGGCCGAGAACCTGCGCGACGGGGCGGAGGTCATGACGCGGCTGATCAGCGAGCGCCTGGACGGAGATCGCGACTGGTTGGATCGTGTCGGGGTGAGTGCCGCAAGCATTGAACGTGCCGTGCCGTTGATGAGCGCGGAGGAGCGTGCCGAGGACCTGCTGCGCGTCATCTGTGAACCTGCGACGGGGCTGATAATCGATCGCAAGGCGTTTCGCGGTGCGGTTCCGGCAGCCACCGATCTCAAGGCCGTTGACGACATGCGGGCTTACATCGATCGGAAGATTCTGATTTTCAACATGGCGCATGCCGCGACCGCCTACGTGGGAAATTTGCACGATCCGGGATTGGCTACCATTTCGGATGCGATCCAGGTACCCGGGGTGAGACAGCGGGTTCGGGACTGTATCGCCGAATCCGCGAGCGGGCTTGCGGGGGCCTACGCGCATGCCTACGACGTGCCGGATCTGCTGCACTATGGAGACCAGTTACTCGGGCGCTTTGCCAACGAAGCGTTGCGGGATACGATGACGCGTGTGGGACGGGATCTCATGCGAAAGCTGTCGAGGGGCGATCGCATGCTGGGCGCCATGCTGTCGGCAGCACAACACGGGTGTCCGTGTTCCGGACTGGCCTATGCTGTGCGCGCGGCCTTCGAGTTCAGGCGCACGGACGGCGAGGCCCTCCGTTCCGATACCGAGTTTCTGGAGCACGCTGACCGCCTTGGCATTTGCGGGGCGTTAACAGGGCTGTGCGGCCTGCGCGAATCGGACGCGTTGGATGGCCGTGTGATGCGTGAGATCGAGCAGATCACGCTCTAGGCCCAGATTAAGCGAACACGGCCGTAGAATCGTCCTGTCGAGTAATCGTCCTGTCAAATACTCTG
>JAQBYD010000040.1 GCA_027623315.1 Verrucomicrobiota bacterium
GCATGAGACATTCACCCAGCTATGCTGGAAATCGATGAAGCTTGTGGTCAATACTTACGACAAAGGCGCACTGAATACGACGTTCGCTGGATTTGGGCCTAGTCCGGGCGCGCATGGTCACGAGCCCAACGCCCGCTGTGCCACACTTTGCAAAGTGTGCGCGGGGCCCACGGGGACCGGCGGGGCGTCAATCGGCTCGGCGAATGATCGCCGGCGAGATTCACTCACCGTTGATTATGAAGTCACGAAGCACGTTGCGGTACGCATCATCGAAAACGGTCGTGTTGTGCCCACCGGCAAGTTCATGAAATCGCTTGGGGTCCTTCGCAGCATCGAAGAGACGCTTCCCGTGGCGATACGCTATAACATCGTCCTGCGGGCTGTGCAGAATCAGCACCGGACAGTCCACCTGCCCGATACGTCCCAACGTATCGTATTTAATTCGCGTCAGAAGCCGGACCGGAAGAAAGGGGTAGAACTCCTTGCCCATATCGGGAATGGAGGTGAAGGCCGACTCCAGGACGAGGCAACGCGGAGCCTTCTGCTCCGCCAGCCAGGCCCCGACCGCACCTCCCAGCGACCTTCCGAATATCGATATCGACTCCGGCGCAAGACCGCGCTCGCCGACGAGATGCGTCCACGCGGCGGCCGCCGCCTCGTACGTGCCGGCCTCCGTCGGTCGACCGGTGCTTTTTCCGTACCCCGGATAGTCGATGATCATGACGTTGAAGCCGAGCTCCGCAAAAAGCCGAATGGACTCGACGCGATCACCGATGTTTCCGGCGTTCCCGTGAAAGAATAGCACCGTGAACTCGGCCTCCGCGACCGGCACAAACCAGGCATGCATGGTCTCGTCGCCACCGCTCGAAAGGGATAGCTCCTCGTGATCCAAGCCGACGTCACGCGGCGTCCACTGCAGATGTGACGTGGGGAAATAGACAAAGGATGCCTGCCGGCATGACACCAGCAAACACAGACCGACGTAAACCAGTACAGCAATCTTCAGTACGGACAGGATTACAGTCATTAACTTTCCTCCGTGATTCATGACATGCTCAGGGGACGTTCAAGAGGTCGCCGCAATATGGGAGGTCCTGGCGAGTGCGATCTCCTTGATCCCCTTGAGATCCAGTTTTCCGGAGCCGAGCACGGGAATGGACTCGATCGCGACGTAACTCTCGAGACGTGGCTTCCAGAGATTGGGTACATCCGCGGACCCCATGGCCTTGTGCAGTGTCGCCGCATCACCCGCCTGCGAGGTGTAGAGCACCACCAGTCTTTCCCCCTTTTTCTCGTCGGGGATCGACGTCACGACCAGCACCTGCTCCGTTGCACCGAGCGCCTCGTGATACGTCTCCTCGATCGCGAGATGAGGAACCATCTCCCCGGCGATCTTACTGAAGCGCGAGCGGCGGTCGACCAGCGTCGCAAACCCGTCTTCGTCGATCCACCCGATATCACCCGTATCGTACCAACCGTCCTGGATCACCTCGGCCGTCTTTTCTGGTTGCCCGATGTAGCCCAGCATCACGTTGGGCCCCTTCACCTGCACGAGACCTTCCTGTCCGGGCGGAAGAGGCGCACCGCTGTCGACATCCGTAATGCGCATCGCCACACCCGGTATGGGGTGCCCGATACTGCCCTCCTTCGTGCCCACCTGCTCCAATCCGTCGCCGGAGACATTCGGCAGGTTTACGGATACCGCAGGAGAGAGTTCGGTCGTCCCATATCCCTCGAGGGGTCGCATTCCGAACTGTTTCTCGAACGCGTCGGCAATCCGGGTCTTCAACTTCTCCGCCCCGGTAATCACAAAACGTAACGATTCAAAATCCTCGCGCTTCGCACGCCGAATATAGGCCATCAAGAAGGTTGGGGTCGACAGGAGGATCGTCGACTTGTTCTCGCGGACGATCTCGGCGATTTTTGCGCCGTCGACGGGGTTCGGGTGATAATCTACCGGGAAACCGCAGATCAAGGGGCACCACAGTGTGACGGTGTATCCGAACGAGTGAAAGAAAGGCAGCGATGCACACATGCGGTCTTCAAACCCGAAATGGAGCGGTTCACTGAAGGCCTCCACATTCGACAGGATATTCGACTGGCTCAACATGATCCCCTTGGGCTCTGCCGTACTTCCGGAGGAGAATATGATCGTCGCCATGTCGTCGGGCAGAATTTCACGTCGACCCAAGAGCTGGTACGCGGGAGAAAAGAGAGCGAAGAGGATCGCTTTGAGTTTCATGCCGCCGGTGATGCGCGATTGGATCTCTTCGAGCAAGACGATCCCGTCGGGCGGCTCGAACCCTTCAAGCTTCTCCAGGAACGCTTTTGAGGAGATGATGCTCTTCAGCCCGGACTGTTGAATCGCCGACTGCATGGCCTGCCGGGATGCCGTGAAATTGAGATTCACGGAGACCTTTCCGAGCATCGCCAGGGCGAGATTCACCAGCGCGCCCCCGACGGATGAGGGCAGCAGCACACCGACGGTCTGCTCATCGTTTGTCTCTGCCCGAAGCGCTTGCGCCATCACCAACGTTGAAATCAGGGCCTTGCCGTAGGTCAGCGATTTTCCGGTCGTGTCCGTCATCGCCGGCCGCCGCCAATTCTGACGCGCACACCGGATAAACAGGCGCGGCAAGGTTCGACTCGAACTCTTCATGTTGATGACGGTCTCGCCTGCAAGCTCCTGAATGCGCTGCCTGACCTCGAAAGGACACGAGTCCGGCGACATCGGCGAACCGAAGTGGACCGTCACCGGGTACGGAAATTCGCGTGGCTTCAAAGAGGTGAGCGGCTTTCCGTGGTAGTAGCTGAAGACGCTTCCCCATCCACCGCCAATATGCACGGGGATGATCGGGATCTCCGTGCCGCGAACGATTCTTTCGAATCCGGATCGGAATCCACGCATGTTCCCGTTGTGCGTCAGGGCTCCCTCCGCAAAGATGCAGACGAGGTACCCGTCGTCGAGCGCCTTGCGCGCACCTTCAAGCGAACGCAGCATCTGCTTGGGTGAATCCGCGGCAGCGATCGGAATAATCTGCATCAGGTCGTATAGAGGCTTAAACCAGCGGTTTTCATATGACGGCCGGTACATCAGAAAGCGAATTCTGCGTTGCTGGGTCGCCATGATAATCACGGCATCCACCCAGGTGACGTGATTCGGAATCAGTAGCGCGGGGCCCTCCATGGGAACATTCTCGAGTCCGAAGGCGCGAATGCGGTAGCAAAACCGCGTCATCAGCACGCCGACCAGGCGCACGAAAAAGTCGGGTAAGAGCTTCAGGACCGCCACCGTCAAAACAAGCGTCAGCAGGCCCGCTACGAGAAAGCCTGTACTCGACGTAAACCCGGGAAGCGCGGACAGCAAGGCGATGGCCCCCGCCGAGATGGCTACGCCCAGGAAGCTCAGGATGCTGTTGGCCGCTAGAATCTCACCCAACTGCTCGCGCGGAGCGCGATACTGAATAAAGGCGTTGAGCGGAACGATGAAGAAACCAGCGCTGACGCCGAGCACGACCAGCAGTATGCAAACGAACGGAAACGAAGTCGCCACGCTGAGCAGCACGCAGCTGATGGTCAACCCGAGTGCACCAAGCGGAACCAGGCCTATTTCAATGTTTCGTCCCGAGGCCCGCCCGCAGGTGACAGCACCCCAGCCTATCCCCAGCGCCACGAGCGGAAAGAGAAATCCTGCGGACTCCCAGTCCCAGCCCAACACCTCCCGCGCATACAATATGATGTTCTGCTGGATATATCCCGCGACGAACAAGAAGTAAGCGGAAGCAAGAATCGCCAGCAAGAGATAGCGATCTGCTGCTGCGCGACGCAGAATTCTTACAACTTCGGCAATGAAGACCGGCGAAGCCTTCTTCGTGGAGCCCGCCGCAGGTGTCAGCGGGATCTTCGTGCTGGCGAGGAATCCGCAGAAAGCCAGGAAAACACAAACGAAGCTGAGCCCCAAGTAGCCGTCCGAAAAAAGGAGACGGAGATATGCTGACGGAATAAACGTGCCCAGGATAATGGCGAGATACGACAGTCCGACCAGTACTCCGTTCGCCTTGGACAAGCGGTGATAACCCACAAGCTCCGGGATGATGCCATACTTCGATGGACCAAAGATGGCGCTCTGCGTTGACATCAAGAACATGACGCCATAAGCCAGGTTAGCGCTACCCGCGGCAACGGCCCCGCAACCCAGCACCATCACCAGCACTTCGGCCAGTTTCATTGAAACGATGATCTTGCGCTTACTGATGCGATCCGCAAGCACGCCGCCAAAATGTGAGAAGAGGAGAAAAGGAATTACGAATACGAGCGTCGTCTTCGCGATAATCGACGGCGCCGAACCGGCCTCCGGTCCCAGGCGGTTCAGAATAAAGAAGATCACCAGAAGCTTGAACACGTTGTCGTTCATCGCCCCAAAGAACTGGGTTGCGTTCAACCACAGAAACGAGCGTGGGAGGCGGGAATCTTCGGATGCGGCACTCATTTTATGAATCAAATCTTAGCACGCTCTTGCAGCGCCGAATCATACGGTCACCGGTTCTACTTCCAACGGCATCCGATCACTCGAGGGTGTGACTCAATGACAGGATCGGAAGCAGGATCGAAAGTGTGACCACCAGCACAAAACCGCCGATCACGAGAATGAGGATGGGCTCGAAGAGACCCAGCGCCCGCGTGATCATGCTCTCCCACTGGCGCTGGTAGCGTTCGGCAGCGTTCGTCAGAAGACGCGGAAGATCTCCACTGGCCTCACCCGCCCTGACCCATCCCGGAAGTGAGCCGGCAAGCGGCGGCACTCGGCGCAAGGCATCCTCAAGCGTACTCCCGTGACGCACGGTCTCCGACTCGGCGTCCACCAGGGATTCGATCCACGGGCTTCCCGTCGCGCGACCGGCCAGGGCCATGCCCTCCAGGAGCGGCACACCGGCACGCAGCAACATCGCCATCGTGCGTGCGAATCTCAGATTCGACAGAATGGTGTAGCCACGACCGGCCACGGGGAGTCCGAAAACCCGCTGGTCAGCCCTGCAGCGCAACGCGCGATCCGTCCGGGCTCGATGCTTGAACCAAAATCCTCCGGCAAGCAGAGCAAGCGCCACAAACGGACCGGCGGACCTCACGAGATTACCGGTTGACACCATTGCGCGGGTCAAGGCAGGCACATCGCGACCGGCCTCCTCGAGCAGAGACGAGGCCCACGGGATAACGGTCACGAGCATGAAAACCGCTATGATCAGGCCG
The DNA here is from genome assembly GCA_027623315.1 of Verrucomicrobiota bacterium. Taxonomy (GTDB): domain Bacteria; phylum Verrucomicrobiota; class Kiritimatiellia; order CAJWTS01; family CAJWTS01; genus JAQBYD01. The sequence goes on from JAQBYD010000040.1 coordinate 5,248, forward strand.
ATCCCGACCACAAAGGCTGGATAGATCATCGCGTTCCTGACTTTGTCGCGTAGATATCGCTGCTCCTCCAGAAAAGCGGCAAGCTCTTCAAAGATGGTATCGAGTGTGGCGGCACGCTCGCCGACTTCAATGATCGCCTTCTCGAACGGCGACACCCGTGAGCTCTGGCTGCTGAGCGCATCAGCCAATGACTGCCCCTCCCGAATTTCGTCCCTCACGACGGCAAGAATATTGCGGTGCTCGGCGAGCTCCGGAGAATCAATCAGAATGTCGAGTGATTGGTCTACGGACAAACCGGCCGAAAAGAGCGCTCCCAACTCGTGGTACACCATGGCGCGGACGTCGACGCCGAAATTCCGTGTGCGACGCGCGTACCATCGGTGATCGGATTCACTGGCGGGCGTAATCGACTCGGAGAGCGTCCCGCCGCGGGCCAATCGTTCGCGGGCATCCTTGGGGTTGTTGGCCGAGACGAGACCCCGTTGCGTCCGCCCATCCTGCCCGTATCCCTTGTAGGCGTATGTCTTCATACAACATGGCCAAGGACGTCCGTGACTTCGTCAACGCTGGTCGCTCCGGCGAGAATCTTGTCGACGGCATCGTCCATCAACATGGCCATCCCCATCTCGCGAGCCGCATTCCGCACCTGGTCGGGCCCGGTAACGCCATCCCGAATGAGCTGCTGCAGGGACTCATCCATCGTCAGCAGCTCGTAGATTCCAACCCGCCCGTGATAGCCTTCGCGGCAGGATTCACACTCTCCAGCGGCCCAGACCAATTGACCCTCAAGTCGCTTAGCGGCAGGACCCAGATGTTTCAGATCCTCCGCCGTCGGATGCACGCCATGATGGCAGGTCTTGCACAGCCGCCGCACGAGACGCTGTGCGACGATGGCGCGCACGGACGCCGCCAGCAAATAGGGTTGGACGCCCATATCGATAAGGCGCACGATCGCGCTCGGTGCGTCGTTGGTGTGAAGCGTGGTGAAAACAAGGTGCCCCGTCAGAGAGGCCCTGATCGCGATTTCCGCAGTCTCCAGGTCACGAGTCTCCCCGACGAGGATGACATCCGGATCCTGGCGAAGAATATGACGAAGGCCGTCTGCGAAGGACAATCCAATCTTCGGCTTCACTTGCATCTGGCCGATGTCGGACAACTGATATTCGATCGGATCCTCGATGGTCAGAATATTTCGCCTCGCTGAATCAAGTTCCTGCAGCCCGGCGTAGAGAGACGTGGTCTTGCCGCTTCCCGTCGGCCCCGTCACCAGTATGATTCCGTCCTTACCACCGAGGAGCCGGCGAAACCTGCCCAGCGTCAGTTTCGACATCCCCAGTTCGCCGAGGGGCAGCCGCGTAGACTGCCGATCGAGCAGACGCAATACGATGCGCTCTCCCTCCGCCACGGGAAGCGTTGAGACGCGCACATCGATCTCTCGCTCGCCGATGTGGACACGTGCCACACCGTCCTGCGGAAGGCGTTTCTCCGAGATATCCATCTGGGACATCACCTTGAGCCGCGAGATCAGCGAAGCCTGGAGATGCTTGGGAGGACGTGAATGCTCATGCAGGACTCCGTCGACGCGGTAACGCACCTTGATCGTGTCCTCAAAAGGCTCCACGTGGATGTCCGACGCGCGGGCCTTGACCGCGTCGAGGAGAATCATATTCACGAGCTGCGTGATCGGTGCATCGTTCGTCTTCTCGAGCAAGTCCCCGGAGGGCGTTGCATCGGGCATCGAGGCCACCGCGGGTCCGTCATCCCCCTGCATATCCTTCAGCAAATCATGGGTGGTATCGTTGCGCTCGAAATAGCACTTCTCGATGGCTCGGAGAATAAGCTCGCGAGTCGAGACGACTGGTTGCACATCCTGCCCCAGCAAGAGCGACAGGTACTCACACTGGTTAACCTGCGTCGGGTCGCTGGTCAACGCGCAGGGCCGATGTCCGATCCGAATCGGCAAGATCACGTTGGTCCTGGCCCACTCGACCGGAAGTTCCCGAATCAAGTCGGGATCGAGACTGGCCGGCTCGATCGACGCTAGAAACTCGAGCCCGTACCGTTCCGCGATGGCCGCGCCACTCGCCGCTGCTGCCGTCGACGACTCGTCGGCCGCACCGGCGCGGACGTCCTGCCTAGCGCTCGCCATCTCCATTCTCCATGTTGACTGAGACGTCGGATGTCTTCAATCCCGACTTCTCCCTGAGCACTTCCTCGATTCGGCTGGCCATTTCATCGTCCTTAATGATGGTTGGCGTCACGAGAATCATCAGATTCGTCTTCTGCTTCAAGTCCCGCGTGTGCCTGAAGAAGCGCCCCAGCAGAGGGATCGAACCCAACAACGGTATCCTTCGCTCTACCTTCGTTGTGTCCTCACGAATCAGCCCGCTGATAACCGCCGTCTTGCCATCTCCGACGGTAATGGTCGTCGACACCTCCCGCCGCGCGATGGTTGGAGCGAACTGGGCATTGGGTGGCCCCGGATCGATGATCGCCTCAATGCTGGGGTTCAACTCGAGCTGCACTTCGCCGCCTGGAATGATATGGGGGGTCATACGGAGTTTAATTCCGACGTCCAGACGATCGATGTTCTGAATAACCTCTCTCGAATCCCCGGTTCCGGTGAGGGTCGACGTCAGCAGCGGAATGTTCTCGACGATACTCACCGTCGCCTCGCGATTGTTCTCGGCCTCCAGGGAGGTGCTCGCCTGGATATTCACATGTGCGTTGCGCTGCAGGGCGTCAATGTTCACCGCGGCCGGTATTCCGACCACCAGGTTCCCAGCTCCATCCAGTCGTACCCCATGCGCGACGCCGATCGTGATGCCCTGCGGAAAAATACCCGACTGCACTCTCGAGAGAAGGCTTTCCGTGCCCTCCGCCAACTGCAGACTGCCCTGCACAACCGTATCCCCAACCGTCTCCGGGGAGTTGATTCCGGCCACCGTAAAACCGAGATTCAATTCGTCGCTCAGGCTGACCTCGACGATGACCACTTCGACGTGCACACGCTGTGGCGCCTGATCGAGGCGGTCGATCAACTTCAGAATCATCTCGTAGTCGCGTGGACGGGCGTCCACTACCAGGGATGCCGTCATGGCACTGGCGCGGATACTGATCTTCTTGCCGCCGCCAGCGCCCTGCTGATTCTCGCCGGAGTCAGACAGCACCTCGGACAAAATCTTGGCCGTTTCCTCGGCGTCGATGTATTTCAGAAAGATCGCGTTCAGGCCCGACGGGGAGTCCACGTCGAGCTGACCGATGATCACTTTCAACTCCTCGACCTGTGCCGCGGTGCCGACGAGCAACAAACTATTCGAATGCGGTGTTGCCACGACGACGGCATCGCGTTTCGCCGTCTCGACTTCGCGGCTCGCCGACCGGTCCAGCCGTCGGCGCAATTGCTCTGCGCGGCCCACCGGCGTGGTGTCGTCCGCACCACCGCGAATCGCCTCCATTAACTCGCGGGCCATATCCACGGCATCGGCATGCTCCAAGTGCACCACTTCGGTCACACGCGACAGCCCGGGCTGGTCGATTTCTTCAATGATCCGTTCCAGCGTGCGCACGGCTGCCGCGGTATCGGTAATAATGAGATGGTCGGTTGCATCGACAGCCACCAGGCGCCCCTTCTGCTTTGCGCCGAGTCGGGATTGCAACGCCTTTTCGAGATCCGTGGCGTGCACGTGCTGCATGCGAATGATCTTGGTGATCAGGCCGCCTTCGGGCATCTCGTCGTCGGGTCCTACGAGCGGGGTATCGGGAAGCCCCCGCTCCGGGAGTCGCGAGACCCGGTAAACATCCGGCTCGGTTGTCGCGATGACGGTACATCCGATCGACTCCAGGATGGAAAGGAAGAGCGGATAGACCTGCTTCGTGCCAATGCGCGGTGTGATGATCGTGACCTTGCCCTCGACACCCTCATCGACAATGAATCGCTTATCGGAGTGTTGGCTGACGATCTTAACAACCGTCTGCAGATCCACCTGGTCAAAGCTGAAATCGATCAGGCGTCCGCCGGCGTCGTCAGCATGTAGCGGAGCCTGCAACAGCCAGGTGGCGAGCATGCTTAAGGCAAGGGCTTTCGGGACGCGAGTTTTCATGATCGGCGCACGCACGCAATGCGAGCTACTTGATAATACCGCGTTCTGACCGGGAGATAAACTCTATCAATTCACGGATTTCGGCATCGTCTCCGAACTCCGCGCGCAGGTTCTCCACGGCCTGCGTGACCGATTTGCCCTCCCGGTAGAGAATCCGGTAAGCCGCCTTCAGGTTTTTCATCGAATCCTCGTCAAATCCATGTCGCTGAAGCCCCACCCGATTGACGCCGCGCACCTGTGCCGGGTGACCGTCAATGGTCATAAACGGAGGGCAGTCCTGCGTAATCTTCGAGCAGCCGCCGATGATCGCGAGGCGCCCGATATGGACGAACTGGTGCACGGCGCTGAGCCCACCGAGAATAGCGTGGTCGTCCATGACCACATGGCCCGCCAGCGTTCCGCAATTGGCAAGGATCACTTCGTTGCCAACGACGCAACCATGCGCGACGTGAGAATAGGCCATGAGCAGGCAACCGCTCCCCACGCGCGTGACTTCGCCGTCTTCGGTTCCGGAATTAACCGTCACGTACTCTCGAATTACGGTGCGCTCACCGATGTCGACATGGGTCGTCCCCCCCTTAAACTTGAGGTCCTGGGTTTGCGTGCCAATACTCGCGAACGGGAAAATCGTGCAATTCGAGCCGATGCGGGTGTGGCCGTCGAGATACACATGCGCCATGACCCGGGCATTGGCCCCGATCTCGACGTGTGCGCCAATGACTGAGTACGGACCTACGGAGACGCCCTCTCCCAGTGAAGCAGATGAATCGACGATTGCGGTGGGATGAATCTCGGTCGTCATGCCTCAGGCGATTCGGTGGAGATTCCGCACATCAACTCGGCCTCCGATGCGAGGGTTCCATCCACGTAAATCTCTCCACGAAACTGGGCCATGGTCTTGCGCACCTTGAGGAATTCGATTTCAATTCGCATCTGGTCGCCCGGCTTGATTATCTTGCGAAATTTCGCCTTGTTGATCCCCACAAGATACGGCACAACGCCCGGCGCGCCGGCCAGCCGCAGCAGCAGTATTCCACCGGTCTGGGCCATGGCTTCCAGTTGCAGGACGCCCGGCATGATGGGTTGGCCGGGAAAATGCCCGTCGAGAAAGGGCTCGTTGCTGGAAATATTCTTGATGCCCACTATACGCCTCTTGTCATCGCACTCCACCACGCGATCGACAAGCAGCATCGGGCTTCGGTGCCTTAGCACCGCCATAATCTGCTCTGTTTCCATGATGGTCATAGATTCAATCCCGAACTGAACTCCGAGGGCCGGCGACCCCGCAGTCGGTCATTCCACTCCCTGAACAGACCCTGAGACCAGTCGAACGGACGATAGACGAACTCTACACACACTGCAATTCTCAATTATGGCGCCAAAGCCCGGGACCCGCAGCACAACCGGATCGCCCGGCGTTGCCTACTCGCTTCGGCGAAACAAGATCAAGCCCCCGAGCGTTGAGAGAAACACTGGAATCCAGATGATTAGATCGGGACGCCAGTCCGGACTGACCGAAAGCGCTTCTGCCGCGATGATAAAGACATAGCTAAGCACCACAATGCCCAGGCTCATCGCAATTCCAACCGTCGACTCCCGACGGTGACTCTGAATGCCCAGCGGAATCCCGAAGAGCGCGAACGTCACGCAGAATATCGACAGAACGACTCGCTTCAGAAGCTCAACCCCAAATTCCATACGCATTCTCGACCGGGCCGACGCGTCCAGTTCCGGATTGTCGATCGCCACGCTGCGCCACGAAACGAAAAGTTCTGTCAGCGAGAGATCCTCAATGCCCTTCCTATATTCCCCGCGATGAGCAAGCGCGATCGGCTCCATTCGGAATGTCGACACTTTCCCCTTCCCGGAGCCTGCCCCCAGCAGGGGATCCAGCGTCACATTGTGCAGCACGAATTGAATCTGTGTCTCGTCCTCCGTGATCGAGATCTCACCGCGCTCCGCGATGACCTCGCGCCGGACGCTCGGGTTTCTCGTGTCGTAAGCAATGACGTCCCAGACGCGGTTGCCTTCGCGACGCCCGACTCGGAAGGTGACCCCGTCGAAGCGCTTCACGAAGCTTCCCACCTCGAACAACTGCATGGGATCCAGCTTCAGAGTCCGTACGAAGTTCTTCCTCGCAAAATGACTACGTGGCGCGATCTCCTGGTGCGCGTAGAGGCAGAAAACCATACAACATGCAGAGAAAACAAGCGGCGCACGCGCGATTCGCCACACACTTACACCACATGCCTTCATCGCCGTGATCTCCCCGCCAGCCGATAGCCCGCCGAATACCAGCAACGCAGCCGTGATGATGCTCATGGGGATCGTCAGAGGCAACGATTCCGGTATCTTCAGCAGGAAGATCCATAGGATATCCGCGGGGCGGGCCCCGACCGCGATAAACTGGGCCATCTTGAAGATCAGCCCGATCGACATCACGAATGTCAGGACCACGAGAGTCATGGCAAACGTCACGGAAAAACTCCGTAGAAGATATCGCGATAGCGTTTGGATCATGGTGTACGCGGTGCGAACACGTAGAGGCGGAACATCTATCAGCGCTTACGTCCTGATGTTACCCATCGGTCGTCGCCCGGACCATGCACCTTGGAGAGCACCGCACGGAAATCCGCGACGGGAACCTTTCCGGTCATCTGGACGCAGACGCGCCGGTCGTCATCGGAGAACCAGACCCAGATTCGGCCTTTTCGATTCAATATCTCTCCAAACTTGGCCACGGGCTCCAGGTGAAGCGTCCGCACGCGTCCGAAGCGTCCGAGCAGAATGGTCTCGCGACGGACCTCACCCAGCTTCAGGTCATACACCTTGTCATCGGCGAGCACCTTGAACACCTTCTCCTTAGCCACGTCCACGTGCGAGTTGCGCATATAGTAGATGAAGGTCAGGATATCACGAGTGTCGCTCCCGATCGCGAAGAGGTTGGTCTGCGACTTTCGAAAATCATGCTGCACGACCTCTTTTTCGGCATGATTGAAATGCCAGGTCTCGTTCCGTCGTTTCTTGCGCCCCTCGCTAAGCCTCTGCGTGTAGCGCACGGGAAGGAAGGTCTCGGGTACCACGATGCTCTCGATGAAGTCGTCAACCGGGTAGACGGCATCGACGATGCGGGCCGTCCTGGCCGTCATTCGTAAGGCCACGAACTTCTTGCCGTCCTCTTCTACCCACTCGCTCCAGATGCGCGTGCTGCCGACCGGGATAATGCCCCAGTAGAGTCGATACTCAAGGCTCTCCCCGACCGGGAACCAGAGGTCGTTCGTGGATGCGACAGCGGGCGTGGCACCGTATAGAATCAGCGCGAGGCCGAGGTAAACCGCCGTATGACGTCCCGTCATGTACGGATCGCACCGCACTGAATCCGAAACGCCCGCATCGAAGTCTTGCCGCACATACCGATTCGGTCGCTATTCGGCGCGGCGCTGGTGCTCCGACGTACGGATATAGATCTCGGTGCGCCGGTTTTCGGGATTACCGTTCACCGGATCATTTGGCGCCTTCGGCCGACCGAATCCGTACCCCTGCGCCTCGAGCCGCTTGCGATCGACACCCCACTTCTCAACCAAGTAGTTCAAGACGGCCTTCGCGCGCCGTTCAGAGAGCTTCTGGTTGTAGGCCTTATTGGACCTTTTTCGCTGATCCGCGTGGCCCTCGACGGTTGCTTCGGCACCGGTGTCGCGTGCCAGAACCTTACCAATCACGTCGAGATCCGCGAAGTACTGCTCCTTGATGATGGCCTTGTCGGTATCAAACCGAATGTTCAGCGTGAACAGAAGCAAGTCGTCCGAGCCATCGAGCGGGTCCGTGCCATCTTCGAGCACTTCATGCCCGTCAGCGACGCCACCGTCGTCGGTGTCGCGGTCATTGGGGTCCGTACCATGCGCGTGCACTTCGGGACCATCCTTAAGCTGGTCCCAATCGGTATCCGGATTCAGTGGATCCGTGCCGTAGTCGATCACCTCTTCGCCATCGGACAGACCGTCTTTGTCGGTGTCAGGATCGTACGGGTCCGTACCGATCTCAGCTTCGCGAGTATCGGGAAGACCGTCGCCATCGCTGTCAAGAATTCCGCCGCTGACCTTAAGGTTGGGCGCCACGCCCGCGCCGATCGTCCAGACAATTCCTCCGGTCAAGAGACCGTTGGCCTCCGTGTCGTGGCCGGCGATAAAGAACCGGGCATCCGCACGCACGGCCCACTCGTCGTTGAAATGGTACATCACACCTCCACCGGCACGCACGGCGAAGTCGAAGTCGCTACCAAAATTATCTTCGTAGACCGTGACTCCAGCGCCAAGGGCCAGGTAGGGATCCAGCCGTTCCCAGCGCGTCACATGAAGCAACGCATCCACACCGAATCCCACGGCCGACGTATCCGTCACCCCGGCCGTCTCCTCGAGACGATTGATCTTGGCCCCGAATGAGTTGCGCGTATTCCCGTCGAGCTGCGGGGCCAGGTACAGAAAACCCTCGAAGGTCCAGCGCTCGGAGTAATCATAGCCCGCGCCAACGCCGATGACAATTCCGTCCTCAACCTCCTCGTCGCCTTCGAACTTCAAGACTCCGATCTGGCCACCGAGGTACCAGGGATGATCGAGGGCTTCCTCGGCCGATGCGAGATGGGCAAAACCACAGACAACAACGGTGCTGATCAAGAACGCCGTAACGACAGCGCCGACTCCCTTGCGCAATATCCACATGGGATACCTCCTAGATGGTTATTATTGACATGGCCCCGTGGCCAGAACGGAATGCAAAAAAATCTGCTGGAAACAAAGGAAAAATCTACCAGACTCGGGGCCGAATGCAACAGCAATTGCCACGATTTAAACCGGCCTGCGCGGACCCGAAATGCCCCGCATCATCGCCATGACCAGACCGGCTAGTACTTGTATAGATCGGACTTGTAAGGCCCGTCGACGCTAATGCCCAGATATTTGGCTTGCTTGCGTGAGAGTCGGTCGAGACGGACCCCGACCTTCTCGAGGTGTAGTCGTGCGACTTTTTCGTCAAGTGCTCGCGGCAGCACGTAGACCCCTACGGGGTAGTCGTCGTGCCGCAGGAAGAGCTCAAACTGCGCCAGAACCTGGTTGCAGAAACTGTTCGACATCACGAAACTGGGGTGCCCCGTGGCACATCCCAGATTTACCAGGCGGCCCTGGGCCAGCACAATGATGCTCGTTCCGTTCGGAAAGGTGATCTTGTCGACCTGCGGTTTGATGTTTTGCCAGCGGTACTTCATGAGCTTCTCAATCTGGATCTCGCTATCGAAATGCCCAATGTTACACACAATCGCCATGTTCTTCATGCGCCGCATATGCTTCTCGGTGATCACGTCACAACATCCGGTTGTACTGACGAAGACGTCGCCGATGGTGCACGCATCGGCCATCTGCATGACCTCGTATCCCTCCATCGCCGCCTGGAGCGCGCAGATCGGATCAATCTCAGTCACCACCACGCGCGCGCCCTGGCCGCGCAGAGACTGACAGCAGCCCTTGCCCACGTCACCATACCCAACCACCACGGCCACCTTTCCGGACAACATCACATCGGTCGCCCGCATGATGCCGTCCACCAGGGAGTGCCGGCAGCCGTACAGGTTGTCAAATTTCGACTTGGTTACGGAGTCGTTTACGTTGAAGGCGGGAAACAACAATTTCCCCTTCTCATGCATCTGGTAGAGTCGATGCACACCCGTCGTCGTCTCTTCGGAGACGCCGAGAATGCCGGGCACGATTCGATGAAAACGGCCTGGATCCCGCTTCAGGCTTTTTCGCAATTGCTTGTACAAGACGCCCTCTTCAATGCTCTCAGGTTTCTTGCGTAGAACCGAGGCGTCATCTTCGGCCTGGTAGCCGAGATGCACAAACAGGGTCGCATCGCCACCATCATCGAGGATGATGTTCGGGCCCTGCCCATTTCCCCAATCGAGAATCTTGTCGGTATACTCCCAGTACTCTTCGAGGCTCTCGCCCTTGAAGGCGAAGACGGGAGTTCCCGTCACGGCGATAGCGGCCGCCGCGTGATCCTGGGTCGAGAAAATGTTGCAACTGGCCCAGCGTACCCGCGCACCGAGGGCCTGCAGCGTTTCGATCAGCACCGCCGTCTGCACGGTCATATGCAAGGACCCCGTGATTCGCGCGCCTCGAAGCGGCTTGGCTTTGCCAAACTCCCTGCGGAGTTCCATCAGGCCAGGCATCTCGATTTCGGCTAACTCGATTTCCTTGCGGCCGAAATCGGCCAGTGTCATGTCCGCGACCTTGTAATCGCCCTTGTTGGCACGAGCCGAACGGGTCTTCTTCTTTGCTGTCTTCGCCATGCCATGTCTCCAGTCCGCCGTTTAGACGGCTGCCGCGAGTTTTGCGGCCTTATCGGTGCACTCCCACGTGAAGCTCTTCAGATCGCTCGCCCGCGACCGCCCGAAATGTCCATACGCCGAGGTCGGCTCAAATACGGGTCTCAACAGTTTCAACGCGCTGATGATCTCCGCCGGCTTCAACCCGAAGACCTGGCGTACGGCGCGTGCGATCTTGGCATCCGCCACGCACCCGGTACCGAAGGTATCGATATGCACAGACACCGGATCGGGGAACCCGATGGCGTACGCAAGCTGCACCTCGCAGCGGTCTGCCAATCCGGCGGCCACCACGTTCTTCGCCACGTAGCGCGCCATGTACGCGGCACTTCGATCCACCTTGGAGGGATCTTTGCCCGAAAAGGCTCCACCGCCGTGACGCCCCATGCCACCGTAGGTATCGACGATAATCTTGCGGCCGGTCAGGCCACAATCTCCCTGCGGTCCACCGACCACGAAACGCCCCGTGGGGTTGATCAGGAATCGCGTCTTGGAGGTCACGAGACGCTTCGGAATATTCCTTAGAATCACTTCGTCCATGATCGCGGAACGAAGATTCTTATAGGAGACGGCCGCATCGTGCTGCGACGACACCACGACGGTGTCGATGGCCACCGGCTTATTGTCTTCGTAGACGACGGACACCTGGGACTTGCCATCCGGCCGCAGAAACGGGGCACGACCCGACCGACGGGCACTGGCGAGACCACGCGTCAACTTGTGCGAAAGCATGATCGGCAGCGGCATCAACTCCGGCGTCTCACGGCAGGCGTAGCCGAACATCATTCCCTGGTCGCCGGCCCCCTGCTCCTTAAACATGCCGCGTCCAGCGGTCACGCCTTGTGAGATATCCGGAGACTGCTTATCGAGCGAAACGAGGACCGCGCAGGTCTCGGAGTCGAAGCCCATGTCAGAATGCGTGTACCCAATACGTCTTACCTTGTCGCGCACGATGTCGGCGAAGTCGACCTGGGTCCTGCTCGTGATCTCCCCGGCGACGACGACCATGCCGGTCGTCACCATCGTCTCACACGCGACACGTGAGTTCTTGTCCCCTTTAAGCAGCGCGTCCAGTATCGCGTCCGAGATGCCATCCGAGATCTTATCCGGATGCCCCTCCGTCACGGACTCCGAGGTAAATATATACTTCTTCATCTGCATCTCCTTTCAGAAAAGCCGAGCATTGTGCACACCTAGCGCACCAGATCAAGGATTTCCGGCCGCACCTGCGCGATGACTTCCCGACAGAGCGAAACGATCTCCGCCGCCGAGTGCTTCTTCATCGCCTCCTCCGCCAGGGCTTGAGAGTCCTTATGGCTGAGATGGCGAATGGCGTCCTTGATCAGGGGAATCGCCGTCGGAGTCACGCTAATCTCGTCAAGCCCCAGCCCGATCAGGAGCGGCGCCATGATTGGATCTGCCCCCATTTCACCGCAAAGCGCAACATGCACGCCGTGCTCGTGCCCGACATCGATCGTCTCCTTGATCAATCTGACAATCGCCGGGTGCGTCGGCTCATAGAGGTATGCCACGCGCTCGTTCACTCGATCGACCGCCAGGGTGTACTGAATCAGGTCGTTGGTGCCCACGCTGAAGAACGACACGTGCGGCGCGATCGCGCGGGTCGTCAGAGCGGCAGAGGGCGTCTCGATCATGACGCCGACCGGCAACTGCTCGTCGAACGGCGTGCCCTTCGAACGAAGCTCAGCCTTGGCGGATTCCAGAAGTTCCTGGGCCTGCAGAACCTCGTCCACCTTGGTGATCATGGGGTACATGATCTTCACGTTGCCATGCCGACTGGCACGCAGGATCGCACGAAGCTGGGTTCGGAACATATCTGGCTGGGCCAGGCAAAGGCGAATCGCGCGCCACCCCATAAACGGATTCATCTCGGAGGGATACTTGACGTGGGACAGAAATTTGTCGCCCCCCAGGTCCAATGTCCGAATCACGACCGGTGCCGGAGCGAGGCGCTTCGCAACGCGCTCATAGATTTCTGCCTGCTCGTCCTCGGAAGGCAAATGGCCTTGCGCTAAAAAGACGAATTCCGATCGAAAGAGACCGATGCCCTCCGCCCCCTGCGACACCACGGCATCCAGCTCTTCAGGAATCTCGATATTTGCCGAGAGTCCGACGCGATGTGCATCCCTCGTCTCGGCCACCAGCGCGACCTGCCCTTGCAGCACGTTCTCGAAGGATTTACGAACCTCGAGCACATGCCCGTATTCGCTCAGGCGCTCCGCGGTGGGCCGGATGATCAATACGCCCTTGTTGCCGTCCATCAGCATGCGATCCCCGGTCGATACACGCACGCTGATATCGTGCAGCCCGACCACGGCGGGGATGCGCATCGCGCGCGCCATCACGGCGGTATGCGCCGTGGGACTCCCCAGATCTGTCGCGAAACCAAGAACCTTGTCGCGCTTTAATGCAGCCGTCTCCGACGGCGCCAGCTCGGTGGCCACCAGAATGCTGGGTTGGTCGATGTCTTCCGATGGTGCCTCCTGGCGACCCGATAGATTCCGCAATATACGGCGCGCCACGTCCTGCACGTCCACCACGCGCTCGCGGAGATAGGCATCCTTAATCGCACCAAGCGCAGCGGCGTATTTCTCGGAGACGACCCGCACGCCTGCCTCTGCGTTGCGGCGCTTCTCGGTGATATCCCTGACGACCTCTTCGATAAAGACCCGGTCATCGAGGACCATCAGATGCGCATCGAAGATGCTGGCGTCGCCATGTCCAATACTCTTCTCGAACGTGGACTGAATGTCGCGGATCTGGCGGCGTGTAGCATCAAGACTTCCGTGGAAACGATTGATCTCACGGGGGATCTCCCGGGGCGTCACATCGCGCTCGACGATGTGCTCCTCTTCGTTGACCAGCCGAAACACCGGCCCGATGACGACGCCGGGCGAGACGCCTATCCCCTGCAGGACGACCTCCTCCTGATCGCTGGTAGAATTCTGTGTCATGATTCGATTCGCTCCGGCGCTATGCCCGGGGCACTATGGGGCAAAGGGCAAGAATGCGGCAAGTTTGAACTGTATGAGCCTTGTGCGGACCGGCGCAGCATCGTGACGCGCCCGGACGGCCGTCCCGTCCACGGCCCGCGATGTCAGTCTTCGTAGAATTTGCTCTCGATGAGCACCGCGAGATCATCCATCAGGGCCTTGGCGTCGACACCGTCAGCCGTAATGCGAAGGATGCACCCACGGGATGCCTCGAGGGTCATGAGCCCCATGATGCTCTTGCCCGAGACCTGGTTTCCCTCTTTTTCCACCGACACGTTGGCGTCGTAGCGCGAACAGGTCTTGACAAACATCGCCGCCGGACGCGCATGAATGCCGAACTTATTGTCGACCTTGTACTCGCGCACGAGCTTGTCGCCCGCTCCCGATGGTGTGGGCGCTTCAGTCACGAGCGGCGATCCCCCCGGTCAGTCGAGTGATCAGCTTCTCATCGAGCTCTTTCGCGGCGTCGTGCCCCAGCAGTTTGAGCTTCCGATCCAGGACCGCGGCTTCGACGAGGTCGGCGATGCCACGGCCCGGGGCCACGGGAATCGAGACATGTGGAATCTGCACACCCAGCACATCGCTACTCGTCTTCTCGTCGGGACCACGTAGAAGCGGCGAGTCCTCGTTCGTCCCGGCCAGGAAAAGCGTTACAATCATATCCAACTGCTTCTCTCCACGAACCGACTTCACCCCGAACAGACTGGGGACGTGAATAATACCGAGCCCACGAATCTCCATGTGATAGCGGGTCACATCGATCGACGCCGCGACCACGGCGCCGGAGCTATCGAGTCGTAGCAGGGTCACATCGTCCGACACCAGGGCGTGCCCGCGCTTGATCAAGGCGAGCGCCGTCTCGCTCTTACCAACGCCTGGCCGGCCCTCCAGCAGCACACCTACACCGCTTACCTCGAGCATCGTGCCCTGGAACTTACTCTGTTTTGCAACCAGAGACTCCATCACCAGGGTCGCGGCGTTGAGGAAATGCCCGGTCACCATACTGGTTCGCAAGACCGGTATCTTGTATCGCTCGGCGAGCTCACGAATTTCGGGGCGCAACTTCCGGTTGCGGGCGATCACGACACAGGGGATATTCGTCTGGAAGAAACTGGTTAGCAACTGCAAGCGCTTTTCCGTGTCGAGCGACTGCAGGTAGGCGTGCTCCGCGCCACCAAAGACCTGCACACGCTTATTGGCGAAGTACTCATAGAAGCCGGTAAGCGCGAAGGCCGGACGATTAATCGACGGCTCCTGGATGCGGCGATCGAGCCCGGATTCTCCCGCCACCAAATCGATCGTGATACGCCGGACGGCGGACTCGAGAAAGTCGCCTACGGTGACGGGGGGGATCTGGTTACCAATCACTTCCATATCGTGGGTCGATTCCGCGCGGCGATCGTTACTCCACCGGCTCGGACGCCTGGGCCTGCTCAAACTCGGCCGCGCTCGTGCGAACCTTGCGGCTCTGAATCTTGTCGCGCAGACGCCGTAGCTGTGTCTCCACCTTCGCGAAGCAGAGATCGAGCGACGCTCGCATCGCTTCGGACTCCTCCTTGGCTTCGACCCGAATATGATTTTTTGCCTGCACAACGATCTCTGCCAACTTTAAGTATTTTTGGCCGTCGAGGATGATATGGATATGTTCAACCCGGGGAAACGCGGCCGCGATCTGCTCCCCAAGATCCTGCGCGTATTCTCTGTCTTCCTGCAACACGTCCACATGGCGCACAGTAATCTCAATGCTCATTCTGTACCTCCTTGCCTACTGGTTTCATCCATGCGGCTCAACATTCACATGCTGAACCGATCTCCTAGATATAACTCCCGGCTGACCTTGTCGTTAATCAGAAAATCACCCGGCCCCTCGCGCAGCACGCGGCCCTCGTACATCAGGTAGGCGCGGTCGACAATCGACAGGGTCTCCCGAACGTTATGGTCGGTAATCAGAATCCCCAGCCCCATGTCCTGCAGCTGCTTGATGATATTCTGCACGTCGATCACGGCCAAAGGGTCAACCCCGTTGAAGGGCTCATCCAAGAGCAGGAGCAGGGGCTCCGTGACCAACGCCCGCGTAATCTCGAGACGCCGCCGCTCGCCGCCGCTCAGGGTGTACGCCTTCTGGTCAGCCAGCGTGTGGATGTCGAGCTCATGCAGCAGGGAATCGAGCCGTTGCTTCCGCTCTCGTACGCCAATCGGAAGGGTTTCAAGAATCGCCATCACATTCTCCGCCACGGTCAAGTTGCGAAAAACGGATGGCTCCTGCGCCAGGTATCCGACCCCCAAGCGCGCGCGCCTATACATGGGAAGCCGGGTCACATCCTTCTCCTGAAAGAAGATGCTGCCGGCCGACGGGCGGATCAGCCCTGTGATCATGTAAAACGTGGTCGTCTTGCCGGCGCCGTTCGGCCCGAGAAGACCCACGACCTCCCCGGCGGACACGCTGACATTGACTTGACTGACGACCTCGCGACGCTTGTAGCGCTTTACGAGTGCATCTGTTCGTACGAGAACTTCACTCATTCAATCAATTGCCGGATGGCAGAATCGACCCGCCTCCCTCGCCCTCATTCATATAAATTCGAAATGTTACGTTGGAGTCCGACGTAATCTTTTCGCTGTCGCGCCAGATCCGAATCAGCTCCCCGCGCAGCACATTGTCGCCCTGCTTCACCCACGCATTCTCTTTCAGAACCATGTTCCCATCCTCCACATCATAGGTCATGACTCGGCACCCCGCGCTGCGACCGGCCTGGTGGATCAACACCTCGTCGCCATACGCGTAGATTGTGCGGACCTCGTGCGCACTGGTGAAGTTGATCAGCATCTCCTCGGCACGGACAGAAAGGCGCTCATCCACGACCACGACATTTCCTTCAAATTTTGCCTGGTTCCGCTTCGCATCGTACTCGAAGCGCTTCGACGTGATGACGGTCTCCTTTACCTTTTCAGCATCCTGCGCAAAGGAGGCCGATCCGCCGCCCAATACGAGAAACGCTATTCCGATAACGATGCCCTGGTGCCAATTCTGGTTCACTTTATTGTTCCTCGCTCGTTTTCTTTGGTTTCCACAATCCCATATCGCGAAGTACAACTTTGGCGTTGTCCACGATGATTAGTTTCTTCTTTTGGATATCACAAATGTAGCCTGTGCCGGTCATCACGGCCCGGTGGCGCTCCACCTTCACATCCGAATAGGATGAAAGGATCTTTGACTTCGTGTTGTATCGGCACTCCGGCGTGGTCACGATCATCTGCAGAGAACTATCGGAGTTGTAAGCCTCCCAGGTCACGCCCTCAATATGAACAAGTCCTTCCGACGAGACCGTGGCCCGGTCGGCCCGAATTTCCCCGTCCTTCTTCCCGTCCTCTCCTTTAAGAGGATAGACCACGTCGATCAGAATCTGGGGCGCCTCCTCGGCCGTAAGCCAAGTGCCCAGGCACGCGCCCACCGTCGTCACCACCAAAACCATGCTGAGTCCGCGAGTTGTCATCTCACCGACATATGGTATCGATTTTCTTCAGTATTGGCCACAGTTTTCTCAACTCCGATAAACGCACCGCGTTCGCCCCATCCGAGAGGGCCCGCTCTGGTCTTTCGTGCGTCTCACAAAATACCGCATCGCATCCTGTGGCCGCTGCGGCCCGCGCCAGGTCGGGCGCCAATGCCCCCTCGCCACCGGAAACGCCGCCGGCGCCGCCGGGCGATTGAACACTGTGCGTTGCATCGAAGATCACCGGATACCCCAGTTCCCGCATGCGCACCAGGCTGCGCATGTCCGCCACCAGGTCGTGATAACCAAAGCTCGTCCCGCGCTCGGTCAGCAGGATCTTGCGATTGCCCGTGCTTTCGATCTTGGCGATCACATGCGCCATGTCCGCGGGGGCCAGGAACTGCGCCTTCTTGATATTAACCGGCCTCCCCGTGCGCCCTAGTGCAAGAACAAGATCCGTCTGGCGACACAGGAACGCGGGCAGTTGCAAACAATCCACGACCTCAGCGGCGGTTTCGGCCTCCTCGATCGAATGCACGTCGGTCAGCACCGGCAGACCAAACTCCTCCCGGACCTCACGCAGAATCTCCAGCCCTTTGGTCAGTCCGGGGCCGCGATATGACTTCAGGGATGTCCGGTTGGCCTTGTCGTACGACGCCTTGAAAATCAACTTCACGCGACATTGCGCCGCCAGCGCCTTCAGCTTCTTCGCCATTCCAAGGCAATGCCGACGAGATTCGATGACGCATGGGCCCGAAATCATGACCAGGGGGCTGCCGTGACCGACGCACACACGACCGATGGAGACGCTTCTGTGTTTCACGATGAAGTCGACAAGTTCATAAAGGAAACAGGCGCGCACGACCCACGCATAGCCGTGCCGACATCAGGCCAGTCCGGCTTCTCGTAATGCGAGTTCAGCGTAGGCCACGTCATCCGCAGTGTCAACGCCGGGCCCGCCACTTCGTCCCTGCAAAACCTTGATTCGACCGCCGATGTGCAGGGCCCGCAACTGCTCAAGTTTCTCGGCAATCTCCGTTGCACATGGCGCTGTGGCCACCAGGCGTTGAAGGAACGCGTGCTGATAGGCATATATCCCGATGTGCCGCCAATACCCCGACTCGGGTGCCGACTCCGCACCGTCACGTACGTGAGGAATGACCGAGCGCGAGAAGTAGAGCGCGCGCCCCGTTTCATCCCATACGACTTTCACCACGGAGGGATCGCCAGCCGCGTCCGCCGATAGCGGTACGACAAGAGTCGCCATGTCCCAATCGGACGCGGCCTGCATAACATCCACAAGCGCATCGATCGTCGCCGGGTCGATCAGGGGTTCGTCGCCCTGGATATTGATCACGAGATCCGCACCGAGGTCCTGCACCGCCTCCGCCACGCGGTCCGTCCCGGAAGGGTGATCCGGGCGCGTCATCGCGACATCGCCACCGGCAGCCTTAACCACCGCGGCAATGCGCTCATCGTCCGTAGCAACCACCACATGACTCAATCGACTGGCCTGCGCCGCCCGCTCGAGGACCCACACGATCAGAGGTTTTCCGCACAGGTCGATCAGGCTCTTGCCCGGAAGGCGAGTCGATCCCCAGCGGGCGGGTATGACGCCCACGGCGTTCACAACGCATCCCCCTCCGGCGGATCCGTGGCGCCGTCATCGCGCCCTTCCGCTCCCGCAGCTTGCGATCCCGGCTGATTCTCCCGGCGCATCAATTCCATGTACGTATTATCCTCGCCGGCCAGCCATTCTCGCTCCACCCCGCGCAGCATGTACCCGCCGCCGCCATCGGCGCGGCGTATGTAGAGATGATAGTGCACGATCGTTCGCGTCGGCAGTTGGAGCGGCATCATGGAGAACCGGATCCCCGTGGCCGAGGCGAGGTCTCGTTCATGTTCATCTTCCCACTTGACGCTACTGTCCGTGATGCTCACGACAACCTTCTGCTCAAAAGAGTCCGTGACGGCACTGATCTCCTCAATATTCTGGAGCGGACCCAACGCCGCGAAGATCGCAGGCAGCCACTCCCCCTCCGGTGTGCTGCGCATGACAAGCATGGCCCTTCGAAGCTCGATGCTGGTCTGAAAACGTCTGGTCCACCGAATCCGCAACTCCACGGCGGAGAAATCGGGCCCGTCGTACTCCTCAGCCGTTCTTAATCCCTCGATGACCAGGTCATAGGGCCAGGCGATCGAAGATTTCTCGATCGAGACCGGTACTCCCAGCCGGTCGCCCAGATAGCTCTCCAGCCAGTGCGCGGCGGTACGGGTCCGGATCGCAAGAAATCCGAAAACCAGCACGATCAGGACGACGATGATCAGCGTTCCGAGCAGCCCGCCCACACGTCGCGCTCCCGATGAGCTGCTTCCGAGAGTGTCGGTCTCGCTATTCTTCTTGCCCATGCGAACTACTCCTTCCCACCAGCCTCAAGCTCTTGAGTCCGGGTGCGGCGTCCACCGAATAAGGCCGTACCGATCCGGACGCACGTCGATCCTTCTTCGATAGCGTATGAAAAGTCATGCGACATGCCCATCGATAATCCGCTCAGGTGAAGACCGCTCCTGGTGGCCAGCCCCGCGGAAAGCATGCGCAGTTGCTCGAAGTAGGGACGAGAATCTTCCGGCTCAGGCGTGAACGGAGGAATCGTCATTAGTCCGATGACGTCAAGCCGATGGCACTGCATGGCCACCGTCAAGGCGGACTCCACCGCATCCGGCGAGAGCCCGGACTTGCTGGCTTCACCGGCCAGGTTCACCTGCACGTAGATCGACATCGTCTTACCGGCCGTTTCGCATGCGTCGTTGAGGAGTCGCATCAGTTTCTCGGAGTCGATGGAATGAATCGTGTGAAACAACTCGGCCGCATCCCGGACCTTGTTGCCCTGCAGATGTCCGATCAGGTGCCACTCGAGGCTGCTTGAGCAAATCGCGATTTTCTGACGGGCCTCCTGGACCCGGCTTTCACCAAAACACCATAATCCGCATTGTGACGCCTCTTCAATGCAATCCGGATCCTTCTTCTTGGTCACACCGAGGAGTTGCACCTCATCGGAATGGCGACCGGCCCGCGCGCACGCTTCCTCAATCTGTAACCGTACGCGCGCCAGGCGGTCGGGGAAGGATTCGTCCGTTGCCGTTAGAGACGCTTCCATCAAATTACCTGCTGGCGCCCTTTCAATGCACGCGCGAGGGTCACTGGATCGGAGTACCCGATGCCGCTGCCCGCCGGCAGCCCGAACGCGAGTCGCGTCACGGGCACGCCGCGTTCGTTCAGAAGTTCGGCCAGAAAACTTGCCGTGGCATCGCTCTCCACATCGGTATCAAGCGCAAGAATCACTTCCGTCACTTCTCCTTCACCGACACGCTCCAAAAGATCCTGCACGCGAATACCATCGACACCCTCACCGTTCATCGGGGAGATCTTTCCCATCAGCGCATGGTATCGACCACGAAACTCGCCGGCCCGCTCAAGGGCCGCGATCGCAGACGGGTCCTCGACCACGCAAAGCACGGAATCGTCGCGCTGGGAATCCGTGCACAGGCGGCAGGGATCCTGATCGTGCGGCGTCATGTAGCCGCAACGGCCGCACGACCGAATGGTGTCCCCGACTTCCTGCAGCGCGCGGGTCAAGGCGGCCAACACGCCCGTGGGATCGCGTGCGAGGGCAATCGCCATCCGTTCGGCCGACTTTCGCCCCACGCCGGGAAGCTTGGCCAGGCTGGCGGCGAGTCGATTAAGGGCATCCAGAGATGACATGGTACGAAGTGGGCCTGGTTACAAATTCACGATCTGGGCGACGTGGCGCACGACGGCCTAGAGCCCCGGCAGACCGAGCCCGGCCGTGACTTTGGCCATCTCGCGCGAGGCCTCCTCTTTCGCTTCGGCCAGGGCCCCATTCACGGATGCGAGCACGAGGTCCTGCAACATCTCTACGTCTTCGGGATCCACGACCTTGGCATCAATTCGAACATCCGCCAGGGATCCATCGCCACGGGCTACCGCAGTGACCATACCGCCACCGCTCGAAAATTCGACGGTCTTCAGCGCGAGCTCTTCCTGGATGCGCTCCATATCCTTTTGCATGGAAGCGGCCTGCTGCATCATTTTCTTAAGATTCGCCATATCACTCCTCTTCGCTTCGGTTCGAACCGCGACACCAACTATCTCCTGATTCCTACCACACGCCCCTCGAATGTCTGCAAGACATTCTTGACCGCCGGATCCTCTAACAACGATTCATCATCCTGTTGTCCCTCTTCCTCCGCCGGCTGGGATTCGGGATCGGAGCGCTCGCGCGTCTTCGCGGTCGGCGACTCCACCGGCGACTCCGCCGGCATCGCGACGGGAACGGGTGTCTCGTCCTCCAGCAACGTGTAGTCGACGCTGACCGTGCGCCCCAGAATCTTCGCGATAATTCGCTCGATCGTCTGTGCAATCCGCGGTGTGCGTGCGTTGACCAGGTTCTCCTCAAACTCCGGGTCAAACCCGATCACGACATGATCGCCTTCAACGCGCAGCGGCCGTGCATCGATAAAACAGGATCTGGCCATCACGGTAACGCGGCCGGCGCGATTGATGATGTTCGTCCACTGCTGCCCAAGCAGGGCTAGTTCCGATTCCGGATCAACTTTTTTTTTAGGAGGATCGGCGACCGGGGCCGGCACGGTTTCAGACACGGCGGCAGGGGTCGCCCCGGGTTCGATCGACGCCGGCGGCGCGGTCGGAGCGACGGGTGCCGGCGTTCCGGCTGCGACCGGTTGCACGGCGGACCCGGAGGTGCGCAACGCGTTGATGCGATTCAAAATCTCCTGCAGAGAGACGACCGAGGCGGACCGGCAACATCGAATCAAGGCGGTCTCCAACAAGGTGCGTCGCGAGAGCGCGTAGCGAAGCTGTCCATCCGCTTCGATCAAGAGTTCCGTAATCTTCAGAATCCGATCGACGTTCGCCAACGCTGACTGGCCTACGAGCTGCTCGACCTGCGACTCGGTCAAATCACCGGGGGGCATCTTGCCGTCCAGCGATACACAGACAAGCAGGTGACGAAAATAGTCCAGCAGCTCGACCACGAGACGCTGCACGTCCTTGCCCGCTTGATCGAGTTCAGCGACAATCCCGATCACCGCCGGAATGTCACCCTTGAGTATCGCCTCGGCGAGTGCCTCGAGCACCTCGCGGGAGACCATGCCGAAGACGGAGAGAACGTCTTCCTCGTGGATGGTGTCGCCCTTAAACGATATGAGCTGGTCGAGGGCGGACTCCGCGTCGCGTAATCCGCCTTCTGCTCCGCGTGCGATGGCGAGCATCGCGTCGTCATCCACCTCAACCTTTTCCTCTTTCGCGATGAGCTTCAGACGCTCAACGATCGCCGGCGTAGGAATCCGCCGCAAATCAAAGCGCTGGCAGCGCGATAGAATCGTGGCCAGAATCTTCTGCGGTTCGGTGGTCGCGAAGATAAACTTCACGTGCGGCGGAGGTTCTTCCAGCGTCTTCAACAGCGCGTTAAACGCCTGGGTGCTGAGCATGTGCACCTCGTCGATAATGAAGATCTTGTAGTTGCCGCGTACCGGCGTGTAAGCCACGGTATCGCGCAGATCACGCACCTGGTCGACGCCGTTGTTCGATGCGCCGTCGATCTCTTTAACGTCAAGGTCGTTACCGGTCGCGATTTCGAGGCACGAATCGCAGGCGTCGCACGGTAAACCATCGCGACCTTTCTGGCAGTTGAGTGCCTTGGCGAAAATGCGCGCCAGGGTTGTCTTGCCGATTCCGCGCGGTCCCACGAAGAGATAGGCATGCGCGATGCGCTGCGATGAGATCGCGTTGATCAGGGTGCGAACGACATGCTCCTGCCCCACCACGTCCTCAAACTGCTGAGGACGCCATTTTCGCGCTAGGACTTCGTATGCCATGTCACAGCAGAATTCAGAATCGGGCACCTTGTAAAAGGGGGTCGAATCCACGCTCGGGCCAGGCTACCTACGGCACTCAAGCCGTTGACTTGCCGCTGCTACCTTCCGGTCCTGACGGAATTTCACCAAGGCCAGATGCATAGGACCCGGCCGTCATCACGTGGATTCAACGTCGGATAGTTACATTCGAATGACTGGAAGACAAGACAAACTTGAGTCTCCGGCAGCCACCGTTGTAGCGTATAGTCTCTTCCGTCTTGAGAATGCTATGCGGACGCGCGATATGCACGAACTGGTCTTCACGCACGAACATTTCATGAGCCTGGCATTGCGCCAGGCCCAGATCGCAGCCGAGAACCGGGAAGTTCCAGTCGGTGCCGTGATCGTGCATGGCAATGCCATTATCGGGCAGGCCCACAACCAGACTGAGATGCTCAAGGATCCCACGGCGCACGCCGAAATCATCGCGATCACCCAGGCCGCCAGCGCCCTCGAGGACTGGCGGCTTCTGGATACCGTGCTCTACGTCACCAAGGAGCCGTGCCCCATGTGTGCGGGGGCCATTGTGCAGGCGCGGATTCCGATAGTAGTCTACGGCGTGGATGATATCGGTCGCGGCGGCGCAAAATCGCTATTCCCTATTCTGGATAGTCCGCACTTGAATCATCGATGCGAGATCATAACCGGAATCCTCGAGGAGCCCTGCCGGGCGCTGCTCCAGAATTTTTTTCGTGAGAAGCGCCGATGAAGTCATCCGCGAACCCGCCGGCGCCGCGTTATCACTGCTTGCCGCGTCGTAGCCAGGAGGCCGGCGCACAGCTTGAGCATCGATCGTAACAGGCGTGGCTCGGTTCGACAGACTCCTGGCAGGCCGTTGAAGAACCCGACGTTCGCGGCGGCTGGGGACATCCGCCCTCCAGTTCTACACGCATTTCCCGCCATTCTGTGGAGGGCGGGCGTCTCGACCGCCGTCTCCTCGAGTTCCTCAACAGGCGGCTAGGCCTGCAGGGATGCGTCGGCCAGCACCAGTGCCGCCATGGCTTCCACGATCGGGACTGCGCGTGGTAGAACGCAGGGATCATGGCGGCCCTTGCCTTCGATCGTGACGGACTCGCCATCGTAGTTGACCGTCGACTGGGGCTTGGCAATTGTCGACGTGGGCTTGAACGCCACGCGAAAAACAATGGGCTCACCATTGGAGATCCCGCCCTGAACGCCGCCGCTGCGATTGGTTGCGGTACCGATCGAGTCTTCCTTGCCCACGAAAAGGTCATTATGCTCTGAGCCCCTCATGCGCGTCCCGGCGAATCCGCTACCGATTTCGAATCCCTTCGTCGCGGGCAGAGACAGCATCGCCGCGGCTAGTACGGCCTCGAGTTTGTGAAAGACGGGCTCGCCAAGGCCCGGCGGGACCCCACTGCAGACACAGGTCACGATCCCGCCGAGGGAGTCACGATCCCGCTGGGCCGTCTCGATGGCCTCCACCATCAGGGCAGCAACTCCTGCGTCTGGACAACGGACCTCGTTCGCATCGACGTCGTCCCGTGTGGGCGGATGCCCGGCGAGCTCGGCGGGAGCATCGATCGCGCCCACGGAACTGACCCAGGCCACGATATCCACGCCATGCCGCAAGCGCAGCAGTTTCTCGGCGATGGCACCGGCAGCCACGCGGGCGACGGTTTCGCGCGCACTCGCCCGTCCTCCGCCGCTTCCGGCCGCGAGGCCATACTTGGCGCGATAGGTGAAATCAGCGTGTGACGGGCGCGGGACGTCGCGCATGGCCGCGTAGTCACCGGGCTTGAAGTCCTTGTTCTCCACGATAAGGCCGATGGGGGTCCCGAGCGTGACACCGTTTTCCACGCCGGAGCAGATTTTGATCTGATCGTCTTCTTTACGCTGGGTCGTCAGTCGACTTTGCCCCGGACGTCTGCGATCCAGCTGCGGCTGGAGGTCAGCTTCCGACAGCTCCAGGTGGGGCGGGCATCCGTCCACGATCGCGCCCAGCGCGGCGCCGTGGGACTCTCCGAACGTCGTGACTCGAAATCTATGACCAAATGTGCTCGACATGTTCTTCTATAATACCTCTGAGACTGGAGCAATCTAGACATAGAAACGTCAAAAAAACAATGAAATTGGGGTAGTGCTGGCTTTACACGGCGGCACTACAAAAGCTATCATAGCGGATACGAATCGGGCTGGCGCACACAACCGACGAGGGGCAGCGCGGCGGGAGTCTGCGATAAGCTGAGTTATCTTGTTATGGCACGTCTAAAACCTCAAGTCACCTACGGCGTTCTGGTATGCGCGCTGCTGCTGCTGCTCGGAGTCGTCGCCCTCTTGTTGCGCGTTCTGTTCGGCATGTCTGTCAAAGAGGATATTGAAGTCGTCGCGACGGAACCGCAGACCCCCCTGATCGTCGATGCCAAGCACGGCCCTGAGTCGTTGGACGAAGACTCTGAGGCGCAAGCCAGGCAGGATCCGACCCCCACCCCACCGCCCGTCGAGATTCCGCCTGATCAGCCCCCGGAAACCGATACCGACGCAACCCCGGACCGGCTCGAACCCGCTCCTGTACCCGACACCGCGCCCGCCGCGCCGGCACCAAAGATCGTGGTGCACGCTCCACCTCCGAAGCGAAGCGGCCCAGCCGCATTGGAGCTCGAGGGTAAACGATCCGCCGGCGTCCTGGTCGATATGCGTGGCGGCCTGATCGCGTATCCGAATCGCGCATCCAGCGACGCTTACCGCATTCTCGAACCCGGCGGCGAATTCGAAGTCGGGGAGAAGCTTGAGACATGGGACGGCGGGCGGGCGATCCTTCAGTTCTCCGACAGCACCTTGCTCTACATCGGAGAGCGGTCCTCGGTTGTGATCGATGCATACAGCTACGTGCCCCAGGAACCGGAAACGTCGCGTCTCGTGATCCGCCTTATCGATGGCGACGTGCGCGTGCAGTCCGGAGCGATTGGCAAGTACTCCACGGACGGGCTCGCGATCCGATCGCGCATGATGCGCGTCGACGTGCCGGACGCCGACGTTGCCGTGCACAGCCTGATCGATGGCGATGAAATCGCTGTCCTGGGACTGGAAGGAAGGGCCCCAATCCTGGTAACCACCACGCGCTCGGGTCAAGCGCTTCATGATCCCGCGACGGGAAAGCAACTGGTCACCGCGGATGCGGATCTCCGCGTCAACCGAATTACCGACAGCAATAAGCGAGTCACGGTCGCGGACGGGTTCCCAGCCCGCGCAGCTCCCATGACCCTATCCTCCGCGCGCCACTTCTCCGCATACACCGCGTTCTATCCCGGCGCCGAATATGATGCCGCGATTCACTCGACGATTAGCGATATCCACATCGGCCGCGACCGACTCGACACAACCGCTCCTTCACTGCGCCCATGAAACTTCGCATTCTAGCCCTGCTCGTGCTGATCGCATCCTTCGCGCTGTGGACGACTGCCGTCGCCGCGCAGGGCGTACCCGCGAATGAGAGCGACGATCAGGACTGCGATGACGAGGATGTGCGCATCGTCGTTCGGGATATCTCGCCCGGACTTGAGATCCGACCGGAATGGTGGGCGGACGACCCCCGGGCCCGGCTCGACGAAGCCCGCTTCCGGTATCCGACACATTTCTTCTCGGGCTTTCAGGCTGGCGGAGGATCCTCCGACGGACAGTTTCGAGGCTCACAGGGATTCATCTATCCCGGAATTGAACTGGCGCATTACGGGGACGAGCACTGCCTCGAGTACGTCTTCGTGCTGCATCAGGGCTCAGATCCCGGTCGGATCGTGCTGGAACATCAGTATACGGATGGCATGCGCGTGCTTCCCGGTTCCGACGTGCACTATGACCTCGATCGCGGCGAGATGATTCAGTATCGACCGCAGATCTACTACCAGAGCCGGAAGAAGGTTCGTGAGAGCCGTGAGGTCTATACCACCAACCATCCGCCTGCCGTGGAAAACATTCCCGCTGTGTTCAACGACCCGCCGATCCTCTGGAGCATCACCAATCGTGCCGGCATCACCACCGGCGTGGTCTGCTGGGGTGATTGCGACTTTACCAACGACACGCTTTCCCTGGGCCGTGGCGACGATGGTGAGCAGATTGACGGAACGAATCGAATCGCGCTCCTGGGATACGGCACGGCGGAGGGAATCGATCCATTCCTTACAATCCGATCCAACCGAAACGGACGAATCTCTCATAATATCTGGCGGCAACCCCCGCCCGAAGGGGACATCGAAACCCAATCATGGGCCGGCCGCTACATTCCCATGGGACACGATTCGACGCGAATCGCGCCCGATAACAATCTGACCTACCTGCGCAGGCTGGACCGTGAATCGCTTGAGCGCCCGGATGGAACTGAAAACTCCTGTGATGAGCTGCGCCGGTCCAATCCCACCGCCTACCGTGAAATCGAGCGGGCATGTGCGAATCTCTTTCCAGATCAAGACCGTCCGTACGACGACTGCCTGTCTGACGCCTGTGCATCACGCGATCCCGACGCGGCGGCCCTGGCTCGCAGCGCCGCGGTGCTCGAGAGCCTGGAGCGCGGTCGCCTCATTCCTCGCGGCGGCCAGCCCGGCGGCCCGTCATATGATTTCTACCTGTCTTCCTACGAGACCTCGACCGATCAGTACCTCCAGTTCCTCAACGACGCACAGGCTAACTCCAATACGCTGCGCGGCGCGCACCTTACCTTCGACGACGCGGGGAACGTCTGGTTTAACCCGCAGATGCGCCGTGACCGCGACGAAGTGTTCAAAGTCGAAGGCAGTGGCCTGGTATACGATCCCGATCAACCGCCGGGCGGTCGGTACGCTCATTACCAGGACGAAGACCGGGAAACCCCGTACACGAACCACCCGATCGTCAACGTGTCGTGGTACGGGGCGCTCAAGTACTGCAACTGGCTGACCCTCGCTGCCGGACATGGACCCGAGGAACGCGCCTACTTCGAAGGCACGAATTCGGTGGACTGGCGACCCGTTACGGCGACCAACTGGTCACGCGGTACCTTCGACGACACCGAACGTTCGCTCCTGCTCGCGTTTCGCGGGTTCAGGCTCCCCATGCTGGATTGCCATACCTCCCGGATCGTCACCAATGACTTCAACGAGTTCTATAAGGCCGCCGCATGGCAGGGGCGCACAAACAGAGTCTTCGGCTTCGGTCGCGACGACGGGGACCACCGTGATGCGAATTCAAAGGCGGCGGTGGCGATCCATAAGGGCCGCACACTTCCCCGCGGATTTTTCGACGGAAACCAGACCTTGACCAACCAAATGTTTCAGACTCCGGACATCACGGACGACCCGGACTACGCTGCAGACGAAGACGACGACCGCTACCGGGTTCACGCCGAGGAGAATCTGTACGGCCTCTACGACATGTCGGGTAACGTATCCGAATGGCAGAACGACCACGGAAGGCCCGGTGATCGCCGCAGTCGAGCCGTGGCCGGGGGCTCCTGGAAGGAGCCGATTCGCGAGACCATCTTCGGAGAGGGCCAGCCACCGTATTATCTCGGCACCGAACTCGGCTTCCGGGTGGGCGGCACCTACCTCGGCGACCTTGCGGATCTCGTGCGTGTCCACGTCCTGTACTGCTTCTATCTCGAGCCCTGCGGGGCCCAGGAGCCCGAAGTGGCAAAGAAGCCTGATGAGGCTGAAGACGAATTAGAAAAGTATCCTCCGCCGGAAGAAGGCGGCGGCATTAGCATCAATGTCAGCGGCATTCCTGGTGATGGAGAGAACATCCTCGTGCTCAAGCCGCCGCCACCACGACCACCGACGCCGCCGGTCGACCCAGAACCGCCATTTGTTCCGCCAACGACCAGGGACCGCCCGACCAGTCCACCCGGTGGTGGTGGTGGCGGCGGCGGTGGCGGTGGCGGAGACGACGACGATGACGACGATGATGATGACGATGATGATGATGATGACGGCGGTGGCGGTGACGACAACAGCGACGAATACTTTGGTTCCATTGAGTCCGACTCCGACGAGTCGGAGGAGCCGCCCAGCGGCGATGACTACGCCGGCTCGCGACCCGCGGACGAGGATATCGGCGGTCCTGGCGGACGCCGTGACGATGACGAATGGCCGCACGGGCCGGTCGCGATCGGGTTTGGCAAAGGCACGGAGCTCGACATCGACGGCAGCACCAACGTGGACACCGCCGATTTCGACGGTGATGGCGATCTGGACATCTACCTCACACGAGATGGTCTGCCGAACCTGATCTTGATCAACAACGGCGATGGCACTTTCACGATCGCCGACCAGCAACTGGCCGATAACCGAAGCGTCGATGTGGTCGTTGGCAACCTCGACGGTGACCGCGATGTTGATGCGTTCGTCGTCAACGCGAGCCCTAATTTCGTCTGGCTCAACGATGGCAACGGCGTTTTTAAAGACAGCGGACAACGGCTGGGCGACCGCCCAAGCGCCGGCGTCGACCTCGGCGATGTCGACGGCGACAACGACCTGGACGCATTTGTCGCCAACCACGGAGAGCCCAACATCGTGTGGCTGAATGACGGCAACGGCGTTTTCACCGACAGCGGTCAAAAACTCGGAGACAAGGCGGCCAGTATGCAGATCCGACTCGGGGACCTGGACGGCGACCGTGACCTCGACGCTTTCGTGGTCAACAACGGCTCCCCGAACGAGCTCTGGCTCAACGACGGGGCCGGCAACTTCGTCAAGAGCGTTCAGAAGATCGGCGGCAATGATCCGAGCTACGGTCTTGCACTCGGCGATCTGGACGGTGACGGTGACTTGGACGCTTTCGTGACCAATCTCGATTCAGGCAACCAGGTATTTCTCAACTCCGGCAACGGAAAATTCACCGATACCGATCAACGCCTGGGCAAGCGTCGCAGTACCGACGTGGCACTGAGCGACCTCGACCGTGACGGCGATCTCGACGCGGTGATTGCGAACATGGGCGAACCCAATACGATCTGGACCAATACCGGAGACGCCGTCTTCTTCCGGGCCACCAACGAATTCGATTCCATCAGCAGTCACGGTCGCGTCGTGGTCGACTTCAATAAGGACAGGCTACCCGATGCGTTCTTCGCCAATACCAGGGATCCGGATAAGGTGTATCTGCACACCGGTTCGAGCTCGATCAGCCATACCGCGGCGGGCTCGCCGGAGCGGAGCGACGATCCGGAAGCGGGTGTGCCTCGGGAGGTTGAGACCAACGCGCGAGGCGAGCGCAATGCGGAGAAAGATGACCTCCCGGATCGCGACGACGACGACGAGCTGCCGAAACTAAAAACGACCCGCGATGCGAACGACGAAGCGAGGGCAACCCCTCGCGATGATAGAGCGCCGTAGGCTCCGGTTTCCTGCTGAACGTGGAATCCACTGCTACCATGAGGCCATCCCGCTGGCTCTCAGCTGCCGGCGTCTTCGGACTTGTCCTGATTCTCGTCATGCTGGTGACCTGGGCCGCTGGAGTCTACACCCTCACGCTCTGCATCTCTTCCAGCGCGTTGTGCGCCCTCTACCTCGTGCTATCCGCGGGCGAAGGCCGGTCCGGGCTTCGTGGAGAATCGATATGCGCCCTGACACTTCTCGCGCTAGTTCTGCTGAGCGCGGTGCCCATGCCGACATCAAGCATGGCCCCCACCCTACGCTCGTCGCAGAATCAAACCGCCGTGCAGGCGGTGACCGTAGCGGTTAACTCGAGTCTCGCTAAGTCGGCACCTACCTGGATCGCGTCGACGCGAAATCGCGCCGGCACGCATCGTTATCTGCTCATGCTGATCAGCGCCGTCGCCGCCGCTGCGCTCGTACGCCGGCTCCCCATCCGCCACCGTGAGTTCCTCCTTCACGCCCTCGTCGTTCTCGCGGCGTTGGTTGCTGTGCTTGGATTTCACAGCCAACACACCTATCCACAAGGAGACTACCTGTGGTGGGTGATGAAGGTGCGGCATGGCATCGAAACGGTGGGAGGTTTCGTAAATCGAAATCACTTTGCCGGTTACGTCGGGATGTTCGCGCCAGTGGCCCTCGTGCTGCTGACATCCGCGTGTCGAAGACGGCGCTGGGAATGGGGCGTGCTGCACGCGATCTGCTTCGTGGTGATCGGGTTCGCCGTGGCCGCGAGCAAGTCGCGCGGCGCACTGCTTGCGTGTGGAATCGGCACCGGGATCACCCTCCTGCTCATCGTGGCACGCCGCCGACCGGGCGCGGCCGTATTGGGCGTCCTGCTTGTGGCCGGGATTGCCGGCACGATCAAGGTCGTGCCGCTCCCCGAGGTTAAAGAACGACTCGCGTCCTTCACGCGTTTGCCGGAGACCCTGAGTGCGCGTTTGCGCGTAAGCACCTGGAAGGATGCGGTCGGGATGGTCGCGGATTACCCGGTGGTAGGCGTTGGAGCGAATGGGTTCCGGATGGTCTTCCCGCAGTACCGCACGGCATCCACGCGAAAATCCTTCTATCACGCAGAGAACGAGTACATCCAGATTCCCGTGGAACTTGGACTAACGGGCACCGCACTGATCATCGGTATGCTCGCCTTTTCGGTACGAACGTGGCG
This sequence comes from Verrucomicrobiota bacterium, assembly GCA_027623315.1. GTDB lineage: Bacteria > Verrucomicrobiota > Kiritimatiellia > CAJWTS01 > CAJWTS01 > JAQBYD01. Next base: position 36,719 of record JAQBYD010000040.1, read on the forward strand.
GGATGGCATTCGCGGCGGACATGTTTCCCCGGAAACAGGACTCGCCGTCGCCGGCGCGGCGATGGTGGTGGGGGCCCACGCGGCCGTCGACTTCGCGCTTCGGACGCCCGTCTACACGATCACCTGCGGATGCCTGTGGGGCATGGTGCTCGCGGTGCCCGGACGCGACCAGGACCCACTCTCTGGAGCCGTGCCTTCATCCGTCCGCCGCCTGGTGCTCGCCGCCCTACCCGCCTGCCTCGGTATTGTATACGCCGCGAACGCGGCGCTTGAGCATCGCGTGATCGATCGAATGGATTCCTCCACGTTCATCGAGCGCGCAAAAGCCCAGGCGCTTGTCGAGGCTCTGACCTGGAGCCCCACCTCCTGGGCAATCTGGTACCACCTGGGGCGCCAGGCGTGCGTAGTGGGTACACCCGGGAGTAACCAGCTCTGCACGAAATGGATTACCCAATCCGCGCAATACAATCCAAACGATTACCGGGTCTGGATGAATCTCGCGGACCAACTCGAGAAAAACGACGGCGATGTCCCCGCCGCCCGCGATGCGATGACGCGCGCGCGCGCGCTGCGACCTTACGGGCTCGCCCACCGATGGTACGAGGACCCGCCTCAACCATGAACCAGATCGTCATGGGTGCATCGATTCCCTTTGTCCTTGCGGCACTGATCTACCTCGCGCGGCGTGGTCGCGTCGGTCCTGGATGGCTTGTCGCGACCCCGATCGCCATGATTCTCTGCGCGGTATGGGCAGTCATTCCAGATATTCCACGTCTGCTTGGCATGCACGAGTTGTACATGAAGATGGCGCACGATCCGCGGAGCGACATCTTCATGTGGCACTACACCATTGATCGCTTCGAGAAGGATTCTCCACTTTTCCTGATCGGCTTCACCACGATGGCCCTCAGCCTCATCGTCACCGCCTGGCGCGTACTCCACCGGCGCGAACTGGAATCCCGAACTCACGCACCTCCCACTCATCCCTAATCCACTCCTCACTTCCCACTTCTCACTCCCCACTCCCCACTCCTCACTCCTCACTTCCCACTCCTCACTCCCCACT
>JAQBYD010000041.1 GCA_027623315.1 Verrucomicrobiota bacterium
CAAGGTAGAGAGCGGAAGAGATGTCATAACCGGAAACCAGTACGGGACCTTTTTCCATGTCCCTGTCCGCTTAATCTGGGCCTAGGCCGGAGGTTTATGACGCAACTTGAACTGATGGTGCTTAGTCCGACGGGCTCCTACGCGCATCACCGGTAGTGGTAGCGACGGTCAAGATTGAACGCGTTGCTGATGTGTCGCACCTCGGGCTTGCCGTCATCCATCTCCCCGATGACCTCAACCACGTCGAAACGGAATAGAACGTCCGGTTTGGAGAGTTGTCGCAAGTAGCGCACGGCAGCCCTCGACGTGACATGCCGTTTGTTTCGATCCACCGAATCCGCGGGGCGCCCGAAGCGCTCGTCCTTGCGTGTCTTGACCTCCACGAAGACCAGTACGTCTCCGTCGCGGGCCACGATATCCAGTTCGTCACGCCGCCCCACGCGCACACGCCGATCGATGATCTTAAAGCCCTTGCTCTTCAAGGCACGTTCAGCCTGCTTTTCGCCCCACAGGCCGATATCCTCGTTCGTGCGTTCACGACCGAACATCATTCATCCCCGCGACTTCTCGTTGACCACTTGCGCAGCTGAGCGCTTTCGCGGACCGGTCGGAACGAATGCCTGTGAATCGGCGATGGACCGTGCTCCATCAGGGCCACGAAATGCGCCTTGGAGCCATACCCCTTATGGCGAGAGAACCCGTACTGCGGATACTGCCGATCATAGTCGATCATGATACGATCGCGTGTAACCTTCGCGATCACGCTGGCGGCCGAGATCAGAACACTCAGCTGATCGCCTTTGACCACGGCCTCGGATGGAACGGGCAGGCCCGGTACCGGGAGACCATCGACCAGAAGCATGTCGGGGAGCGGATCCAGGGCGCTGACAGCCTGGCGCATTGCGGAGTGGGTAGCCTCGAGAATATTGATCGTGTCGATCTCTTCGGAATCAACGATTCCAACGCCGACCCTCACGGCGGGACATCCTTGAAGGATATCGAAGAAAAGGTCGCGGCGCGAGGGCGTCAGCTTCTTGGAATCCGTGAGCCCGCTGAGAACCCCGTCTAGTTCTGATTCGAGGAGAGCGGCATCCGCGGCGACGGCGACGGCCACCACGGGTCCGGCGAGGGGACCCCGACCGGCTTCATCCACGCCGGCAAGGTGGACATGACCACGCCCCCAGGCCCGGCGCTCGTAATGGAGCCGATCGACTCCGGCCACCGACTCTTTCCTCTCCGGATCGGAGGCCATGACCCGATGTCAGGCGACGAAAAGCACCTTTACCGAATCTTCTCGCGAAGCCTTGCCTTTTTACCGACAAGATTACGGAGATAATACAGTTTCGCACGACGCACGTGACTCGATCGCTCAACCTTCAGGTCCGCGATGCGAGGCGAGTTTAAAGGGAACACACGTTCGACACCTACGCCATGTGAAACGCGACGCACCGTGAACGATTCGTTGACGCCACGGCCCGATCGCGCGATGACCGTCCCTTTAAAGATCTGGACGCGCTCCTTGTCCCCTTCACGAATCTTAACGTGCACGTGAACGAGATCGCCCGCCGTGAAGTCGGTCAACTTATCCTGGCGCAGGTTATCCTGCTCAACTCGAGATATCGCCTTATTGATCATTACCTGTCTCCTCTTGCTCCGTCTCCGTCTGCCTCTCGAGCAGGTCCGGGCGACGCTCCTCTGTCCGTTTCAAAGCCTGTTCTTCCCGCCAACGAGCGATCGCTGCATGATCGCCAGAGAGAAGCACCTCGGGCACCTTCGCGTCCCGGTAGGTGGCCGGCCGCGTATACTGCGGGTACTCCAGGCGCTCATCGCTGAACGACTCTATCTCCGTTGCGTCATCCGCGCCCAGCGCACCGGGCAGCAGACGAATCACCGCGTCCATGACAACCGCCGCCGCAAGCACGCCGTTCGTCAGAACGAAATCGCCGATCGAGATCTCCTCGTCGACAAGATCCGACCGGACGCGCTCATCAACGCCTTCGTAGTGGCCGCACACCAACACCAAGTGTGTCTGCAAGGCCAACCGACGAGCACACGCCTGGTCGAACCGACGCCCCTGGGGCGTCATCAATATCACGCTGGACTCCTCGGTCCGTACCGACTCCACAGCATCAAAAATCGGCTCCGGCCGCATGATCATGCCGGGGCCGCCACCGTAAGGCCTCAAATCCGTCGTTCGGTGAACGTCACCGGCGAAATCCCGCAAGTCAATCGTACGGACCTCCGCAATCTCACTATCGATCGCCCGCTTGATCATGCTCTCCCCGGTAAAGCCGCAAAGCATTCCGGGGAAAATCGTTACGATATCGAATCGAAGTCTACTCAACGACTTCCAGAACCGCCTTGCGGCCCTGCCGCGCGGCCAGCACGCTCACGAGTGAGCGAACGGCTCCGATCGTGCTACCATTCTTCCCGATTACGCGGCCCAGATCTTCACGATGGCAACGCAACTCCAGAATCGATATTTTCTCGCCAGTCACCTCGCAGATCTCCACGTCGCCGGGATGCTCGGTAAGAGCACTGATCACGTACTGGACGAAGTCCCTCATACGCCCGCCTTGCGAGCCTTCTTCTCAAGGCTTCGCACCGTGTCACTGACCTGTGCACCGTTGGACACCCAGTGGCTCAAGCGGTCCAGCTTCAGCTTGTAGTTGGTTCCCTCGACGTTGGGATCATACCACCCAAGTACTTCGAGAAAGCGACCATCCCGAGGCGATCGGCCATCCGTCGCGACGATTCGATAATGGGGCTCATTGCATGCGCCCGTGCGACGTAACCGTATCTTGACTGCCATAAATCCTCCGACGTGTGTTCAATAATGGATACCACCGGCCACGTCAGCTCTTCAAAGAGGTGAATGCGGCCACGCTTGTGGCAATCACAAGCCCGCGAATATCACAGATCAGACGAAGCTTTTCAAGTTCTTTTGCATCTTAAGCATCTTTTTTGACATTTTCCGCGCCTGCTGAAATCTACGGATGAGCTCATTGACGTCGCTGGGATGAACTCCGCTCCCCGCAGCGATGCGTTTTCGGCGGCTTCCATCGAGAATCTTTGGATTTCGACGCTCCCGGGGCGTCATGCTCTGGATAATTGCCTCCGCCTTGCGAGCGAAGTCCCCCGCCTGGGCGGACACGCCGCCCGTTTCGGCCTTAACCACTCCAGCCAGTTGTGGGGGGATTGGCAGCATATCCATCAGATTCTCAAGCGGGCCCATCTTTTTCATCTGCTGAAGCTGATCGAGGAAGTCCTCAAGGTTGAGCGATTTTGACTGGAGACGGCGCCCCATTCGCTCGGCAGAATCGACATCTATGGCCTGCTCGGCCTTCTCGACCAGACTGACCACGTCCCCCATCCCGAGAATTCGAGATGCCATGCGGTCGGGGTAGAATGGTTCCAGGTCCTCGATCTTCTCCCCGGTACCCGTAAATACGATCGGACATCCGGTCATCGACCGTATCGACAACGCCGCGCCTCCCCGCGCATCGCCGTCCAATTTAGTCAGAATCAGGCCGGTCAGGTTGACGCGCTCATGGAAGGATTCGGCGATGGCGACCGATTCCTGTCCCAGCGCCGCGTCTGCCACGAGTATGACGTTGTGTGGCTTCACCACGCGTTTGAGCGCAGCAAGCTCCGATACCAGTTCGTCGTCGATCTGAAACCGTCCACCCGTATCATAGATTACGAGTTCCCTGGCGGACCGCCGCGCCGACTCGAGGGCGCGCTGCCCCAGGTCCGGTAGAGCTTCTCCGGGCTGGGGGCCCAGGACATCAACCCCGATCTGCTGCCCCAGTATCGTGAGCTGTTCGACCGCAGCCGGACGTCGAATGTCCCCCGCCACGAGCAGAACGTTTTTGCCCTGGCGCTTCCAGTAGGCCGCCAGCTTACCCGCGGTGGTCGTCTTCCCCGATCCGTGAAGTCCCAGCAGGATTAGCGTCGCCGGATCTCCATTCAAGTCGATCGTGGCCTGCGAACTGCCCAGAAGTTTCGTTAGCTGGTCCTGGACCAGCTTGACGAACTGCTGCCCCGGCGTGACGCTCTCCAGGACTTCGTGGCCCAAACAGCGGTCCTTGAGTCCGCCAATGAACTCTTTCACCACGCCGACGTGAACATCCGCCTCCAACAGTGCGAGCCGGACCTCGCGCATCGTCTCCTGGACATTCTCCTCACTCAGCCGACCGTGTCCGCGGACCCTTTTAAAGATGCCCTGCAGTGAAGTAGAGAGAGAATCAAACATGCGTAGATCTCGTGTGGGGTGTGACCGTCAGCGGGAGCGCCGCGCCAACCCGCCGTGAACACTTCCAAGGCCCATCCCCGGGAGTAGGCCTGGGGCGTGTGTTATGAAGTACCCGCCTCTTCCTTTACGGCGGTCTTGGTGTGCTTGAAGACCAGGCAATCGGCACCCACCTGGACGCTAATGGATGAGGTATTGTCGAACTTGCCCCGCAGCAGATCTTCCGCAAGCGGGTCCTCGAGGAACTTCTCGACCGCACGGCGCATCGGCCGCGCACCGTAATCCGCATCGAACCCCTTGTCGATCAGGAAGTCTCGTGCTTTGGCGCCGAGTTCAAGCCCGACGCCGCCGCGCTTGAGCAAGCGCTGTCGCACCTTCTCCACCTCCAGGTCGAGGATCTTCGAGACGTCTTCTCGCGTCAGTGACCGGAATACGACCAGATCGTCAATCCGATTCAAGAACTCCGGCTTGAAGACCTTCTTCGCGTCGTCGAGCATACGCGCTTTCAGACTCTGATAATCCGCTTCCTCGGTGTCCGACCCGAACCCGATCTTCTTTCCTCCCGCCGCGGCGGCTGCGCCGAGGTTGGAGGTCAGGATCACGACCGTGTTGCGGAAGTCCACCTGCCGGCCGAGTCCATCGGTCAACTTGCCCTCTTCGAGAATCTGCAACATCATGTGCATCACGTCCGGATGAGCCTTCTCGACCTCATCGAAAAGCACGACGGAATAGGGGCGCCGCCGCACACGCTCGGTAATCTGCCCGCCTTCGTCGTGGCCTACATATCCCGGCGGGGACCCCACAAGACGTGACACGGTGAACTTCTCCATGTACTCGGACATGTCGACCTGGATCAGCGCGTCCGAATCATTGAACATGAACTCGGCGAGCGCCTTGGCCAGCAATGTCTTACCGACACCGGTCGGGCCGAGGAAGACGAACGAGCCGATTGGGCGGCGGGGGTCTTTCAGATCCGCATGCGAACGGCGAAGCGCCTTGGCGATCGCCGTGACGGCCTCGGTCTGTCCGATCACGGTCTTCTCGAGTTCGTCCTCCATATGCAGCAGTCGCTCAAGCTCGGCACCTTCCATCTTCTGCAATGGAACCCCGGTTGCCTTGGAGACCATCGTCATGATGTCCTCGGCGCTCACTTCGATCGCGGTCTCGCGATTCGCGGCCTCCCACTCCTTTATCATTTGATCGAGCGCTTCCTTTTCCTTGCGCTCCTTATCGCGCAGTTCGGCGGCCTCCTCGAATCGCTGTTCGCGGATCGCGGCCTCCTTGCGCTGGCGAATCTGCTCAATACGCAACTCGCGGTCCCGCAGGTCCGGGGAACGGGTTGTGGCTGCGATTCGCGCGCGCGCTCCGGCCTCGTCAATCATGTCGATGGCCTTATCGGGCAGGAAGCGTCCGCTGATGTAACGATCCGACATGCGTGCAGCCGCCTCGAGGGCATGCGCACTGTACTTCACGTTGTGATGCTCTTCGTAACGGGTCGAAATTCCCTCCAGGATCAGGATGGTCTCCTCGACACTGGGTTCATCCACCCGTACGGATTGAAAACGACGTTCAAGGGCGGAGTCCTTCTCAATATATTTTCGATACTCGTCCAATGTCGTGGCGCCTATGCACTGCAACTCGCCTCGCGCCAGAGCGGGCTTAATGATATTCGACGCATCCATCGCGCCTTCGGCGGATCCAGCGCCAACCAGCGTGTGTAACTCGTCGATGAAGAGAATGATGCTTCCGGACTGCACGATTTCGTCGAGGACGGCCTTGATGCGCTCTTCAAACTGACCACGATACTTGGTGCCGGCAATCATCAGGGCCAGGTCCAGCGTGATCACCTTCTTACCGCGCATGATTTCGGGAGATTTCCCGTCGATCACCGCCTGTGCCAAACCCTCGACCACCGCCGTCTTGCCAACACCGGCCTCGCCAAGCAGAACCGGGTTGTTCTTCGTCCGACGGCACAATATCTGGATAACGCGCTCGAGTTCATTCTCACGTCCGATCACCGGGTCGAGTTCGCCACGGCGAGCCAACTCGGTCAAATCGCGTCCGAAGGCGTCGAGTGCCGGGGTCTTGCTCGACTTCCCTTTGGCAGCTTTCTCGCCTTGTGCCGACTCCGTAGGAGGCTCGAAGTTCGGGTCGAGCTCCTTCATGATTTCCGTACGCGCGGTCTCCATATCCACACTCAAATTGTTCAGGACCTGCGCAGCAACGCCCTCGCCTTCCCGAATGAGGCCCAGCAGAATATGCTCGGTACCTACGTAGGTGTGATTTAAGGCCAGGGCTTCAGAGACCGCGAGCTGCAGAACCTTCTTGGCGCGCGGCGTGAACGGAAGCTCGCCCACCTGCTGGGTTTCCGCGCCCTGCCCCACAGCCTTCTCGACCTCCAGGCGTAAGCGCTCCAGCGAAACGCCCATCCGTTCGAGGACGCTGACGGCTACTCCCTCTCCGAGAGCCACCAGCCCCAGCAGAAGGTGTTCCGTCCCTATGTAGTCATGATTGAACCTCTCTGCTTCCTTCTTGCAGAGTTGGATCACCTGCTGTGCTCGTGGTGTGAAATTACTAAAATCGTTCATGTTGCATCTCTCGTCAGATCCTTTTCGATCGTCAGTTTAGCCAATCGTTCGCGGACCATGCGTGCACGTACGACGTCACGCTCCTCTGGACTGATCGTCTGCTTCAATATTCTCTGCAGGTGTCCCGGTTGTGTCAAGAGCATAAGCTCGTTGACTAGTTTTACATCTGCGTTTCTCACCAGTTCCAGCTCAATTCCAAGTCGGAGCGCCGACAGTAGATCCAGCATTTCGCGCGACGTCATCAGGTGGGCCTGGCGCAATATGCCATGCGCCCGCCCCACGAGATCCCGGACCTGCGACTCGCGCCCCTCCATCAGGCGCTGCCTCGCGTTATGCTCGTGCACGATAACCTCACTCACGACTTCGGAGAGTCGCCCAATAATCTCCACTTCCGACTGGCCCAGGGTGACCTGGTTCGAAATCTGGAACATGTTTCCGGCGGCCTCGGTACCCTCCCCGAGCAACCCGCGCACGGCGAGCCCGATCTTGCTGAGCCCCTTGACCACGGGCTCGACTTCATGCATCAGGCTCAGCCCCGGGAGATGCACCATCACGCTGGCGCGCAGCCCCGTGCCCACGTTCGTCGGACATGCCGTCAAGTAACCAATGTCCGGAGCGAAGGAGTATGTAAGGTGCTCTTCAAGACTCGAGTCGATGGCATCGATCCGCGCCCATAGCCGGTCCAGGTTAATTCCAGGTGAGATCACCTGCAATCGCAGATGATCCTCCTCGTTGACCATCACGGCGACACTTTCATCGCGAGTGACCACGAGGCCGCTGCCTTCGCCCTTGTCCACGAGTTCGTTGCTGATCAAGTGCCGCTCGCGCAAGATTTGACGATCGACCGGGTCCAGTTGATCGATTTTGAGGACCAGCGCGCCGTCCAGTTCGCTCACCTTACCAAGCGCGTCGAAGATAGAGTCAGCGATCTGAACGGATTCCTCCTGTCCCGCCCATCCGGGAAATGCGGCGCCGCGGATATTCCGCGCGAGCCGTATGCGACTGCTGATCGCCACGCCCGTTTCCGGCCCCATCGAAAGCCAGGCGCCGGGTCGCTCAACTAAATCTTCGACTCTCATGATATGGCGTTCAGTTGGCATCCGCGCGTTTTGTCAAATTAGCCTCTCGAACAGCATCCCGAAGTCGGGCGGCTTCTTCGAAATCCTGCTTCTCAACGGCGTCATCCAATTGCCGCTGCAACAACCGTAGCTCCACGTTGACCTGCTCCAACCGGGGAACCTTCCCGACGTGTCGAACGTCACCGTGCATTGCCTTGAACATCGGCGCCAACTCGGCGGCAAAGGTCTCGTAGCAGACCGGGCAACCCAGTTGCGTCGTCTTGCGAAAATCACTCCTGCGCATATGGCAACTCGGGCACGCATGATCCGGTGTCGTCGATGGTTCCACATTCTCGTCTCCAAGACCGAACAGGATATCCGTCAAGGAGAGCGGCCCGTGCACATGAATATTCTTCTCGGCCGCACATTCCGCACATAATCGTAGCTTCTGGACCTCTCCATTTTCGACGTGAGTGAAGTCAACCGTCGCTGGATTAATCTGGCAGTTTTCGCAAATCAACATATTCAGACCTTAGGCGAGAACGACCATGATGTCAAAAGCCAGTGCTTCGATCGGGCACGGCATTGACACGGTTCCGTAGCAACCATGCTCCCAGGGGATGCCTGGCTATTGGATCGGCTCGCCGGAGGTGACGGCCAGTTTGTGGAATTCTCCGGCGAGGTAGCGCGTGACGCGCCCCGGCTTTCCCTCTCCGATAGGACGACGATCGATGTCGATGACACCGATCACCTCGGCCGCGGTTCCGGTCAGAAAGACCTCGTCTGCGTTATACAGGTCATAGCGACTAAGCGTCTCCTCGCGCACCTCGTAGCCGTGATCTCGCGCCAACTCGATCACGACATCCCGAGTGATTCCCTTCAGAATGCCTGCGTCCGGCGGGGGCGTACGGATCAAGGAGTCCTTCACCACGAAAATATTGTCCCCCGTGGCTTCGGCGACATTCCCGTGAACGTTCAGCATGACGGCTTCCAGCACGCCGGAGTTGATCGCCTCGATCTTGGCCAGAATGTTATTCAGGTAGTTCAGGCTCTTGATCCGTGGATTCAATGCCTCGGGATGATTGCGAACCGTTCCCACGGTCACGATCGCCATGCCATCCTCGTAAAGCTTCTTCGGGTAGAGCTGAATCTTGTCGGCGATAATGATGATTTCGCCCTTTTTGCACAGGTACGGATTCAGCCCCAGAGTACCCACACCGCGAGTCACCACGAGTCGGATATAGCCATTCTTGATCGAATTGGCCTTGCAGGTACGGACCACCGCACGTGTAAGCCCCTCTTTAGTCATCGGAATCTCGAGCGCTATCGCCTTGGCCGACTCAAAGAGCCGATCGATATGCCGGTCGAGCATAAAGACACGGCCGTTGTAGGCGCGGATCCCTTCGAAAACCCCGTCGCCGTAGAGCAGTCCGTGATCGAAGACCGAGACCTTCGCATCGCGCTGCGCCACGAGTTTTCCGCTTATATAGATCTTCACGCTTCTTCACCTCTCCCCGATGAATACGGAGACACGCTCTTCGCGAATGCGAAGAGTGGTGGAGGATGCGGGAGTCGAACCCGCGACCTCGTGAATGCCATTCACGCGCTCTACCAACTGAGCTAATCCCCCGTAATCAGCCGCGGAGTTTGCCGCCTTGCGGCGCTCCCGTCAAGGGAAGGATGAGGCGTGCCGGCGGCTGGAGACTTGGAAACCGAGCTTCTTGAGCGCTGTACTCAGCTTCGAATCCGACGGCGGCTTCACGGAGGCACTCGAGAACTCGCGACGCCTGGGATAGTTCCGGCGAAGATTGTCAAAATATGCGGACCATTCTTCCGCCGATCCGGTCACCCCGCGCCGTAGAGCCGCGTCGTCGGACCGAACGTCGTAAACGGCCCGGACCACGGAACGTATGGCGTCCTCTTCGTCAAGGTCCGCCGGAATCGATAGCTGACCACCGCTCGCATCCAGCGCCCGCGGACCCCAGGCGATCGGCTCGTCCAGGAAGCGGCACACGGCCTCGTAAACGATCTGCGTCCCCCGTACTCGTCCGTCCCACGAGTATCCCGCGATATGAGGAGTCCCGAGATCTACCTGCTGCAGGAGCGTGGCGTCGATGCCGGGCTCGTTCTGCCAAGTATCAATCACGGCTCCACCCAGGCGTCCCGTCGAGAGCGCCTGGCTCAGCGCCTGCGAGTCCATGACCTCACCACGGCTGGTATTCAGAAAGCAGGCGCCGGGTCGCATGCGCGAGAACATCCGCCCGCCCGCCAGTTGCCGGGTAGCGTCCGCCCCTGCATCGCTCAAGGGAACGTGCAGAGTCAGGTAATCCGCATGCGCCAGCACATCGTCTCGTGGCAGCCACGTGACAGGCCCGAGTTCAAGCGCGGCGATTCCGGTTGCGGCGCCGGAGGCAAGCATTCGCTCCACGGGCGGATCCGAGGCAACCACCTGCATGCCCAACGCGCGCGCATGCCTCACCACCCGGCACCCGACATGGCCTACGCCAATCACGCCCAGCGTGGACCCGGCGAGCCTGCCATGCGCCTGCTCACTCAGCGAGAGGAGGGCCGACGTCACATAATCGGCAACGCTGTCCGCGTTGCATCCCGGCGCGTAACACCACTCAATCCCCTCCTGCTTAAAGTACTCGAGATCCAAGTGATCCGTGCCGATCGTCGCGGTCCCTACGAATCGCACCGCGCTGCCCTGCAGCAACTCGCGCGTGACCTTCGTCGTCGACCGCACGGCCAGGATCTCAGCATCCGTCACATCCTCGCGGGAGATATCGCGCCCCTCTATCGCGCTCACATCGCCGAGTACGGAGAAGGCCTCGACCGCATGAGGCATCGATGTTGAACAGACGATTTTCACTCGAAGAGATTCATCTGCGACCTGTCATCACGAGCCTTACGGGTTCTCTTCGTCGCGATCGTGGGCTGCCCACTTTCACTCAACTCGCCCTCTTCCAGGTTCGCGAGAATTTCCCTGGCCCGATCGATCACAGGGCCGGGCAGGCCGGCCAGACGTGCCACCTGGATACCATAGCTCTGATCCGCGGCGCCCGGCACAATCTTCCGCAGAAACACGATATCGTCCCCCTGCTCTCTCACGAGGACATTCGCATTTTTCACTCCTGGAAGCGTACGCTCGAGGTCAGTCAACTCGTGGTAATGTGTCGCGAATAGTGTCCGCGCCTTAACGCGTTCATCGTTGTGCAGAAACTCGGCTACCGCCCACGCAATACTGATGCCGTCAAAGGTGCTCGTGCCGCGCCCGATCTCATCAAGTACGATCAGGCTTCGCGGGGTCGCATTGTTCAGAATATTCGCCGTCTCCTGCATCTCGACCATGAATGTACTGCGCCCACGGGCCAGATCGTCGCTGGCGCCGACGCGGGTAAAGACGCGGTCCACGATCCCCACCACGGCCGCATCGGCGGGCACGAACGATCCGGCCTGGGCCATGATCACCAGAAGCGCCACTTGCCTGATGTAAGTCGATTTTCCCGCCATGTTGGGGCCCGTAATGAGGATCAGCTGCCGAGTCGTCGTATTCAGCTCCACATCGTTCGGCACGAAGCGCCCTGCGACATCGATCTGCTCGACCACGGGGTGGCGCGAGTTCTTCATCGACAACACGTCGCTCGCCTGGATCTCTGGACGCACGTAACGATTGGCCATCGCCCGCTCGGCGAACGTGCTGAGCACGTCCAGGCGCGCGATGACCTCCGCAACCGCCTGGATACGCGTCGTCTCCTGGACCACGGCGTCCCGGATCTCCACGAACAAGTCGTACTCCAGCGCCGTCGACCTGTCCTGCGCGCCCAGGATCTTGTGCTCGTACTCCTTAAGTTCAGGAGTGATAAACCGCTCCGCATTGACCAGCGTCTGCTTGCGGACGTAATGATCCGGCACCTTGTCAGACTGCCCCTTCGACACCTCGATGTAGTAACCAAAGACCTTGTTGTATCGAACCTTGATCGTCTTGATGCCGGATCGCTTCTGCTCGGCCGCCTGGTACTCCGCCAGCCACTGCCTGCCCTCCGTCGAGGCTGCTCGCAATTCATCGAGGTCCTGGTGATACCCGGCCTTGATGATGCCGCCCTCCTTCAGAGCGATCGGGGGCTCATCGTCAATGGCCCTTTCGATCAAATCGGCCAGTTCTGGAAAGGTCTCCACGGCCTGTCCCAGATCCCGCAATGAGACACACTCGTGTCCGTCAAGCAACTCACGCACAAGCGGAAGCTTCTGAAACGATACCTCGAGGGACTTCATGTCTCTCGCATTCCCGCCGCCGCCCGCCAGGCGGCAAATCACCCGCTCCAGATCACGCACACCCTGAAGTGTCTCGCGCACCTCGTGCAGGTGCGCGCGGTTACCCACGAACGCCTCCACGGCATCGTGACGTGCGCAGATCGAAGCCGGTTCGGCGAGCGGCCTCACGAGCCAGGCACGGAGCATGCGCGCGCCCATCGCAGTCCGAGTCGTATCGAGAACACGCAACAGCGATATCCCGGCATCGCGACCGGGCACGGGCACCAGGTCAAGGTTCGCGGCCGTGGCATCATCCACCAGCATGTAGTCCTTCGGATTCTGAATACGCAGGCTACGCACGTGGTCGATGTTGTGCCTCAATTCATCGCGCACGTAGTACAACACACCGCCGGCCGCCCCCACGACCGCCGCGCGCCCCTCGCAACCAAAGCCTTCCAGCGAACCGGTCTTGAAGTGCCGCACCAGGAAGTCGTGCGCGTTCTCGTAGTCAAACGTCCAGTCATCGCCGCCGGTCAGTCGCTTCTCGAGGGGTTCCGGAAAGCCCGTCCGAAGGATCCCGCTTGCGAGCTGCTCTGACGGCACCACACACTCCGTTGGCCCGAACCGGGCCAGGTTATCGGACGCACTTGCGGCGGAATCCGTTTCCTCAACCCAGAACTCGCCGGTCGAGAGATCGAAGAAGGCCATGCCGTACAGTCCGTCGTGATGTACCATCCCCGCCAGATAGTTGTTTCGATTTGACTCCAGTAGCTGCTCGGAGGTCACGGTTCCCGGGGTCACCACCCGCGTGACCTCTCGACGAACGATGCCTTTTGCAGCGGAAGCGTCCTCGACCTGATCGCAGATGGCAACCTTGACCCCGGCCCGTATCAACTTCGCCAGGTACCCCTCCATGGCGTGGTGCGGTATGCCGCACATCGGCACGTTCTGCCGTTTCGTGAGGGCAATATCGAGAATCCCCGCGGCTCGCGCCGCATCCTCGAAGAACATCTCGTAGAAATCACCGAGGCGAAAGAAGAGCACGGTATCGTCAGGAAGTTCGCCGCGAATCGACCGATACTGCCGCATCATGGGAGTATTCTGGGACACGTTACTCCCGCGCAAAGTCCAGCGAATGGCGTCCCGGCAATGGCGGGCTACCGACGCGCGGATGTGCCGTCACGGCAAGGGCAAGCGCCACGAGATCGACCGCCTGCTTCCCTTGGGATTGATCGCAAGGTCAACGTGATCTCCCCTGTCCGTGCTCCCGCGAGACGACACGGTTGGGCTCCACGGTTCGACGGGTTCCTTGGCGATCACCTCGCCCACGGATTCAACGGGTTCAACCGGCTCAACCGGTTCGATCGGTTCAGCCGGCCCAACCGGGTCACGGGGTTCCTTGACACGCGCTGGCGAGACCGCCGCGACGGTCGTCGCGCGGGCGGGAATCGCCGGACGCGCCTTTGAAATGTCCTCGATCGAGGCTTGCATCGCATTCGTAAACGACGCCCACTCGGACCGCATCGTGCGGTATTCGCGTGCGAGTGCCGCGTTCTCGATCTCGACCTCGGACAACACCTTGCGCACCATTTGAAATCCTTCAAGCTGTCGCTCGATTTGCGTCTCCATCAAGGCTCCTGACGTATCGCGTTGATCGCCCGCCTTCTGGAGATTCACCTCCAAGTCACGCGTCCTGGTCGTGATCTCGGCCATCACCCGCGCGGATTCAGCCTGCACCTCCAGCGTGGCGTCCTGCTGCTCCCCAAGCCGCCCCAGGGAAATTCCAGTTTGCTGGCGAAGCCGCTCTATCATCAAGAGTCCGCCCATGATACTCAATAGCAGCAGGACGCTGAACACCGCCGCCAGCGTCAGCGTCCGATTTCGTGATCGAGCGCGTTCCGTTTCCAGGAACTCTCGAAGGGACTCCAGAACAGAGAGTGCGTCCGAGGACTCAGCAGACAATGCTTGCGGACCTCGAAGCGCAAGTCCCGCATCCGACTCCGTGTAGACCTCCGGTTCGTAGTCCACGTCGTCGTCGATCAAATCCTCAACGTTCGGATCGTCGAACTCCTCGTAGTCCGCATCCCCCTTTTTCGAGAGGCCGCGAATCTCGCGTTTCAATATTTTCGGAGGACGGGCCATAACCAGGTTACGTGAGTCAGGTTGCTCTCGAGACAAGTTTCAAGATCGCGATTGCCTACTTAAGCATCCACGGCCGTGGCTTAAACAGGGCTCGGCGATCCGCAGGTCTACTACCAGAGTCGTCCGAGTCCGGCTGTGGTTCAGACTCCGGAGCATCACGCATTTCCTCGCTCTCAAGGAGATCGATCTCATCCACCTCCTCATTCAGCTCCACGTCGTCGGGGTTCGCTGCCGATTCATCTTCGATCGAATCCGTTGACACCTCCACCTGACGCTCCTCGGTGTCTCGTGAAGGATGCGTGGTGCTCCGGATGCGTAACTGCGATTCGCCATAACCACTTGGTGCTCGGCGCACCGGTGCGGAAGGCTCCTGCGCACCCTCACGCATCTCGTCCGTCTCACCCACGTCACCGACCTCGGCCACTTCCGTGCTGTCGGGAGCCGGGCCCTCGCCGGGAGGTGCCGGGCGCCAGCCACGCTGCACCTGGTCAAGACGCTTTTGCAGCATCTGTTCCTTCTGCTCAGACCGGCTCGCCTGTTCTTCGGCCATCTTTATCTGTTTCGATAGCCGGTGCTCATTCTGCCGCATCGACGTCAGCAAGTCCTGGTACTTCTTCTTCTCAGTCAACAGGTCCATCTCCTTCTGGCGCCGAGCTTCACGCTCTTCGTCGTAGAACTGTCGCTGTTGTTCCAGCCGCATCGAGACCGACTGCAATTCCTGCTTGAGATGTTCGGATTCACGCTCCAATTCCTCCGCGCGCAACTTCTCCCGCTCCTGGTGATCCTCGATCCGGCCGCGGTGTTCATTCAACTCCTGCAGAGCCTGGTCCAGCTCTTCGCAAACGACACCGTATTCCGTCCGGAGCTGCTCATACTGAATCTTGCCCTCCTGCATGCGTTGCTCGGCAGCGACACGCTCCCCTTCTATGTCCAAGTTGCGCTTCTCGACCTCGCGAACGGCCTCGTCGACGCGACTGGCCGCTCCTTCGTACTCTTCCTGAAGCGTGTTGTATTGCTTCCTGAGGGCATCAATCTCCTGGTTGTGCAGATCTTCATTGCGTTCGAATGTTTCGCGCGTGTGCTCCAGCTCGCCGGCCAGGCGCGCTACGTGATCTTCATTCTCGGCAACCTGTTGCTGCTTCTCAACGACGAGATCCTCGAGGCTCTGGCGGCGCGTCCGTTCGTCGTCGGCTTCCTTCCGGACCGCGTCCAAAGCCAGCGCCTGCTCCTCACTATGCTTGCGCTCCTCGTCGAAAAGGGCCAACTGCTGAGACAGTTCAACCTCCATCTGTTGCAGTCGCTTGCGTTCACTGCCCAGCTTTCGATTAAACTCAGCCGCCTGGCCCGTCGCCAGATCCTTGGCGCGCTGCTCAGCGGCAAGCGTGTCGCGAGTAGCGCTGAACTCATCGTGCAGGCTCTCGATCTGCTGCAGAAGTTGAACTTCCTTGCGCTCCCATTGCTTGGCTTCGTCCGTGGCCGCCTTCGCTTTGGACGATTTACGCTTTGCGGTTCCGGCCTTGGTCTCCTGACTCTTCTCGACTTTCTCCTCCGCGACCTTGAGGCGCGCGGCAACGGAGGCGTACTCTTTCTGTACCTGCTTAAGCTGCGTTTCGAGACCCTCACCCCGCTTGACGCTCTCCTCCAACTCGCTGCCATGGGTCTTCTTGATCGTCTCCAACTCGCGCAGCGCCCGTGTACGGCTCTCCACGGCGGCCTGGGCCTTCTTCTCGAGCTCCTCAACGCGAGCGACGATAGCGGCCTCGGCATCGGTGACCGACTGAACGGCGCGACTTCGTTTCGCCTTGCGAGGCGTCGCCGCGCGCTCCTGGGCGAGGCGCTCGAGCAGTTCGCCAACGGTCAGCGTTTCCTTGGTCCCGCTATGCATCAGCCGCATGCCCGGCTGGATCATGCCGTCGTTCACCAACTCCGGAAGCGCGTGCATGTTGAGTGGCCCGTACTGCGAGTCCTGGGCGACCTCGATCACCCAGACCATGTCGAGTTCCGCCAGAGATTCGGCGGCGATCCACTCACTTTGATCGCTGGAGAGTTGGTTCCCGGGCGCAATGCGTCCCTGGGCGGCCCACGTGTTCAGCTCATCGAACGGCACCGGTCCATATACTGATCCGTCGTCGGTCTTGAGAAACCACACCTCGGATCCTCGCTTCGATGTTTCTACCTGGGGTGCCATAGCTGCTCTCCTTAGGACTAATCTCTCCTGAAAAACTTCATCGCCTGCGAACACTGGACGGCATCTCGCCCTGGGCCGCCACGAGGACGCTGCGTGGGCCCGCGTCGTCGTCGGCATTCGCCCTGCCCTAACCTGTTGCCATTGTCAAAAGACGGAACCGATTTGAGTATCATTGAGCGTGCGCAGGGTGTCAAGAAATTGGGTAGCAGAAGTCCTACGATCTCGACACGAGCTCCTGCAGCGCATCGACCGTCTGATCCAGCTCCGTTTCGGTCGTGTATCGGCCCAGGCTGACGCGAAGGGACCCGCGGGCCATCCGATCCTCCATGTTCATGGCCCGCAGCACGTGCGACGTCTTGATAGACCCTGTCGCACAGGCCGAACCGGTCGCGACCGCAATCCCCATATCGCTCAGCTGCAGCATCGTGGACTCCGCCTCCTGGTCCGCAATGCTGATATGGCTGGTATTGCACAGCCGCTGGGCCTCGGTTCCATTGATCACGACGCGCGAACAGCGCTCACACAGATCCCTCTCAAATCCATCGCGCATCCCCGAAATCCGCGCCACCGTCTCCGGGAAGTCGTCGCGTATCAAATCCGCGGCTTTGCCGAGGCCGACGATCGAGGCCACATTCTCGGTGCCGCCACGCAGGCCCTGCTCCTGTCCGCCGCCCAGAAAGAGGGGGTCCAACTTGACCCCGCGCCGGACGTAGAGCGCCCCCACCCCCTTGGGCGCGTGCATTTTGTGCCCAGCGATAGCCAGGAGGTCGACCGGGACCGCTCCGACATCCAAAGCCACCCGCGCAGCCGCCTGCACGGCGTCGGTATGAAAAATCCCGCCGTGTTGCTTCACGCACTCGGCGATCCGCGGAATATCGAACAACACGCCCGTCTCATTGTTCGCCCACATCAGGCTTACCAGCGCGCGTGGACCGTCGAGTGCCGCTTCGAGCGCCTCGGCATTGAGGCGGCCTTGCCGGTCCACACCGATCCACGTGACATCTCCCCCACGCGAAGCCCACCATTTCCCGACTTCAAGCACCGACGGATGCTCAACCCGGCTCAGCACGAGGCGAAGTTCGGGAGACCGTGCGAGCGTGCCGCACAGGGCGAGGTTGTTGCCCTCGGTGCCGCATCCGGTGAACACGATCTCTGAGGACGATGCACCGATAAGTTGCGCGACCGAAGACCGAGCCTGCTCGACGGCTGCTCGCGCGCGAATTCCAGCGGCGTGCAGACTGGACGGGTTGCCACATTCCGCCCCGAGAAAAGGCTCCATCTCGGAACGGACCTCGGACGCAATCGGGGTTGTGGCGTTGTTATCGAGGTAGATCATGTCCGTAGGTTCAAAACAATTCATCCGCTGCCAAGATCGCCCATTTTCTCGGTCTCACGTCTATGGCCTCTCAGGATGCCGACGCCGGCTTACTCGCGGGCGGTGTTCGCCAGGGCTCAATCAGCATGGCCCCTATGCTGATCACCAAGCCGAGTCGCGCGAATCCCGCCGCCGACCCGAGCAGCAGACTCATGCCTCCCTTCAGCAGCCTGAGTTGCACCGGGAGCGCGGAGAGATCCCATGCCAAGAGCATGGCGGACACCAGGAAGAGTGCGACGATCAGCGGGCGACGATGCTTAAACGCATGTCGCGCACCTGCGGCAATCGCCGGAAGCAGCATCACGGAATGATGCAACCAGGAGAGCGGAACCACAACGGTCATGACCACGAGCAGCAGACCCATCTCCAACTCTTCGTCCTCCCGGCAGTCGCGCCGATTCCGGAGCCAGAGCAGGAACGTCGCGCCGAAGAGCACACTCGCCGACAACAGGTACGTGACGAGTTTGCTCAACTTCGGATCGTCAGTGATCCCGAACGTGAAGGAATTAACGGTCAGGAGCCGAAGACATATCCCGTTCAGTCCCTGGTTCCATGGCCCTGCCGGTGAGAAGAGCCCCACGGGGCCTACGGCACCATAGGATGAGCGGGACCCGACACATGCCCACCACGATTCCCAGATCTCCCAGGGAACCGTGACGAGGCCGATCACCGTGGCGACACCCAACGCCGCAAAACACCAGGCTATGGCAGACCACTTGCGCTTGAGTAGCAGGTAGCCCAGAAGAAGGCCCGGATAGATCTTCATGATGATGGCGGCGGCGAGAGGCAACCCCACCCAGGCTCCTGAGCGTTTCCTGACGTATGCCTCCATGAAGACGCAGATGAACAGCGTTGTCCAGAAGTTGGGTTGACCGTAGACGAAGGTCAACCAGTTGGGATAGAAGCTCAGCATGTACACGGTCAGGCCCAAAGGGATCACGACGTTTTCACCGGCTCGTCCCCGTATGATCAGAAAGTAGAGAACGAGCAGCAGCGCCACCTGGCTTCCGAACGTCACGACCTCCTTGGCAACGTCCAGCGACATGAGGGACAGCGGATAGAAAGCGATCAGGCACGGAGGCGGATGAAAGAACGGGAAAATCTTACCCCCCAGCTCGTCCTGCAGAATATTCCCGTAGGGAGAGCGGTGCTGGTTGTAGACGTAGTCGGCACCGTAATAGAATGAAGGAAGATCCAGGAAGTGGGCTTTCTCGTAGACCAGATCGTAGTCCATGAAGACCGGCGTGACGAGGAGTGCGAAGAGGATAAACACCACCTTGCGTTCAGGGCATCGACGAACCGTAACAACATACGCCATACCAAGGAAGACGATCAGCGCGCCGACACTCTTGCAGAGCTCCCATGCCTGGCCCCGCCGTTTGCGGCGTAACTTGACGGCTTCCTCCGACCCGCGGAACGCCTCGGAGAGCCCCTGTGCGGTCATCTCAGACGCCGCGATTACCGACTCCCAATGCTGCACCTCACTCGTCTTTGGCCGGCGCATCAACTCCGTGGCATACGCATTGGTGATCGCCTCGCCGACCGACGCGTGAGCAATCGCCTCGGAAGCGGGCGTCGACATGACTCTTGGCGCCGGGGCAATTGCAAGCGTGACGATCAGCAGCCAGGAGTGCCGGACACCCCATGCGCTTCCGGTCCGATGGGTGTGGAGATGTCTGGGCGAGAACACGATGGGAAAATTCTAATGGCACACAGAAACCGCAGCTTCACCCGTGCGGGGGAGTTGCAGCCGTTACTCCGTCGCTCCCGAGGCCAGGTCCGCGATCGCTTTCTGAATGCGCGCCAGGTCGTCGCTTCCAGCATCGACCTTGCCGGCCGCGGTCTCATATAACGTGCGGGCCTCGGCGTAAGCTGCGGCCGCGTCATCCGTATCCCCCGCCTTGGTCAGAAGATCCCCGATACGAGCCGCGTTAAAACCGAGAATTTCCTCGCGCGGACGAGAGCCGCCCGCCACCGGATCCTGGAGGTCATCGGCTTCCAGCGCCAAATACTCCATGAACGCTCGAAATCCTTGGGCCGCGGCCCGGTCATCGCCCTCGGCCAGCGCCTTGTGCGCTCCGATCTTGGCGGACATGGCGACGGTCCACGCCTCATCGTAGCCGGGAACGCCCTTCGCCAGGGTGGCCAGGCAGGAGTCATAGTCTTCGGCCATGAACGCCGCATCCAGGGCCAGGTTGGCAAAGGCCTGCTGAGCCATATCCTCCGTTGCCTCCGAGCGTAAGCGAACCGCGAGTGCAGCCAGGCGCGCCAGCTCGGCCTTCTTCTCGCGAACGGCAATTTTGTAGAAGTAGTCTCGAAATCGCTGCGCTACGGAGGCGCTGGGCAGGCCACGGCGATCCACGAGTTTCTCCATTCTGTCGAGCGCCGTGCCGTAATCCTCCTGCGTCATGGCAGACGCCACCCAGGCGCCCGCCAATGCGAGCTGCATGCGGTGCTCGTCCGGCAATTCGGCTGTCAAGGCCATGATGAATCGATCCACGTCTGCGTGTTGCCCCCGCGTCGCGTGGGCCTCCACCAGGGCTGCGAAATGCCTGGGCAGAGAGGACTCCGGCAACGCATCCAGCTTCGCGAACAGAAGCCGCTCGGCCTCGGCCAGTTGGCCCTGCTCTACATGGTACCTCAGCCGGCCGTCCGTCGCACGGGCCGCCAGGTCCGGAAACGCGGCGACGGCCGTATCGACGATATCGAACGTACCCATGCGCACCGCTTG
This sequence comes from Verrucomicrobiota bacterium, assembly GCA_027623315.1. GTDB lineage: Bacteria > Verrucomicrobiota > Kiritimatiellia > CAJWTS01 > CAJWTS01 > JAQBYD01. Next base: position 20,589 of record JAQBYD010000041.1, read on the forward strand.
ATCGACTATACTCGCCGCCCGCCCTGAGGCGTCTTGAGGGCTCAACGCGATTGAAGCATCGGTGAGTGCCGCCAGCGCTTCGGCTACCTTGCCATCTCGAATCTGCAAATCAATACGCGCGAGGTAGGTCTGAATTTTCATTGCGGGGTGATCGCCGAAGGTCCGCTCCATGTACTCGATAATCCCGATCGCCACGCCCTCGCCGGGTCGACTTTTCACACCCTCCATCAAGCGCTGTGCGAAGGTCGCGCAGGCCTCTTCGGGTAGATGCTCGGTCGCGAGCGCGAAAAGTGAGCCGAACTGCTCCGGCTCAGCCTCGGGCCCTAGAAACTGAGCGAGGCGGCTCAGGAGCGCCGACACAGTGCCCTCGCTCAAGCCCAACCCCAGGAGTGATGTATACCATTCCGCGAGGGCGTCCTGGCGTTCGGTACGCAGGCCGAAACGATCGATGGTGCCTAACGCGGCAAGCACGAACCCAGGATGGCCGAGCGCATGTTTCTCGAGCAAAGCCGTTGCCCCGTCAAAATCATCGGCATCGACCAGCCCCTGCAGAAGGTCCACGAGCAGGATGGGCGCGAAATCCGCGTACCGAGGATCCGTGATTGCCTCGTTCAGGATGCGCCGGGCCTCCTCCGCATTCCCTGCCATCGCGGCGTCAGCGGCCGCGCTCCGGACCTTCTGAATTTCGGCCTGTAACTCGGCCTGCAGCTCAACCCCTTCTCCCGACGACGCTGAGGCCGGCTTACTCCTCTCACGGTCACAGCCGAAGGCCAATATGGCCATCAGCAGAATGATCCGCACACGCGCCGTCATCGACCCACCTCCGTTCGTCATCGCGCCCCCAACGGCGCTGGACCCGCTATCTTTTCAGATACTTGTACCCGGCACCATGAACCGTCACGATGGTCGTCGGCTTCCCGGCCTGGAGTTCTATCTTCTTGCGCAATTGCGCGACATGCTGGTCGAGCGTGCGCGTCGTGCCGACGTATCCGATACCCCATACGTCGTTCAACAACTCCTCGCGCGTCAGCACGCGCGTCGGATTCCGGTAAAACTTCTCGATCAGCTTAAGCTCGCGCGGCGTCAGATCAAAAAGCACGTCGCCACATCTGGACTGATACTGCAGCGTGTCGATATCCGCCTCACCGAATTTGAACCGGCCGGGTAGTCCTTCTTTCTTCTTAGGGGTCTTCGTACCCAGATGCATGCGCGAACGTCGCAGTGCCGCGCTGATGCGAGCCATCAGTTCCGGAATGCCGAACGGTTTGGTCACGTAATCGTCGGCGCCCAACTTCAGCCCGACCACTTTATCGGCTTCTTCGCCCTTCGCGGTCAGCATGATAATCGGGACCTCGGCGTTCTTCTCGCGGATCAGCTTACAGACATCGTACCCGTTGGTCCCGGGCATCATGATATCCAAGAGCACAAGATCCACCTTATTCTGGTTGAACACGGTGATCGCAGCGTCACCGTCTGCGGCGCCATAGGCCCCGTATCCTTCCGATTCGAGCGCGTCGATTAAGCCATCACGAATGTTCGTTTCGTCTTCAGCCACTAGTATGTTGATATTCCTCATTGTCTTGCCTTGTCCTCGGTTGGGAGTTTAACGACGAAAACGCTGCCGCCGCCAGTACGAGATTCGTAATACAAATCGCCGCCGATGTCACGCATCAGTCGCCGCGAAATGCTTAAACCAAGTCCCGTTCCTTTTTGACCGTCACTCAAACTACTCTCGACTCTCTGAAACTGCTCGAAAATCCTGTCCTGATGCTCCTCGGGGATGCCGGGCCCACGATCCATAACGCGGAGCTCCGCGCCCTCAACCGACTGGAGCGTTTCGAGCTCGATCTCAGTACCACTGCCGTTACCGGCGTATTTCGTCGCGTTATCGATCAGGTTGAGCACAACCTGCTCCAACGCATCTCGATCGACCCTGACCGGAGTCGACGCTCCGTTGAACGACTCGACGAGTCGCACTCCGGACTCTTCCAGCCGGGGCCCTTGTTTCTGCAGTATGCCCTCCATGCACTCCCCCAAGTCAAGACTTTCGATCGTATAGGACTCCATGCCCCGCTCGAGACGACCGAAACTCAGCACATTATTCACGAGCCGCGCCAGTCTTCGACTCTCAGAGGAGATGATACCAAGGTATCGGTCCCGCTTTTCGGGGTGTTCCACCGCGCCTGCACGCAGGAGATCGACGTACATGCGGATACTGGTCAGGGGCGTCCGCAACTCGTGCGTGACGCTGGATACGAACGTCGTCTTCTGCACCGCGTCCCGGCGGCCCTGGTAGGCCTGCCGGATTAACGCAAGCCCGCCCAAAAGGATGGCGGCAATGAAGAAAGTCAACAGGACGGCGGACATCAGGACCAGGGTCTGCCCGGGTACCTCGCCGACGCCCGTCTGCAGAACGTGCACGCTCACATACCAGTTGGGCAAAATCTCCCCGAGATGCATGCGGATCAGCGCCTCACCGGATGGCGCCCGTGCGGCCGGCTCCTGGAAAACAATCTCATCGCTCTCGTTTCGCAGGCAGAAGATCATTCCCTCCGGCAACCCGGCAAAAACACCCGGCAACAACCGGTTCATCACCTCGTCGATATTCAACTCCACACCGCGCACGAGATCGCCGCTCGCGGGTTGATACCATCCAAGCAGGTAGAGCGTGTCCTCCCAATCCCACGTGATCCATCCACTCTCCGAGCCGCCGGCGTCGACCGCCTTGACGCTGTCTCGGACTTCCATGCGCGCCAGGCGCCGCAACTCGGACCGCTGGCGATACTTCTGGTTGATCACGGGGTGAATCAATGGTGCCGACGCATTGGGCCGGACCTCGCCGCCCGCCTTTGCCATGGTATAGTTCGGATTGGGAATCGGCGGAGATGATGTCAGGTCGCCACCCAGCCCCATACCCGCCACGCGGGCGGGGACCGGGGCCGGCTGCCTCTCGGTCCAGGGCAGAGGACCCGTCAGCAGATCAAGGTATCGCCGGGCGACACGCTCCTGCGGTTCCTCCGCAAAAGCATTCTCGCCGGCGAAAGAGACACCGTCAACCGGGTGCCAGGAAAACGCATGGCGCACCAACGGATTCTGAATCCGGATCTGCGACAAGGCCGTGCTCAGCGATGCGGCCGGTATCCGCGAGAGCCCCAGCAGGATGTCGTGCTGAACCGCCTCGAATGACGTCGTGAGGTCCCGCGCAAGATCCTGCGCCTGCAGAAGACTGCGCGCACGAAGCCCGTTATTGAGCCGATCCTTTTCGTGCCAGAGCAGTGAATAGGCTGCCACGCCGACGATCAGGGTCGGAACAAACAGCAGCACGATATAGAGAATCAGGGTCCGTCGACTCATCGAATGTCATTAGCCTCAACATGAGATTCTATGCCAGTTTCTCATTCGTGTGAAGACGGAAAGGCGCCCTGTCCTGAATGTTTGCGCGCAACATAAAGCGGCATTCGGTCCCCTCCTGAAATAGGTCGTCACCCACAAGACGCGGGCCGATCCACACGGCGCTACTTGCTCATTCTCCGTGTGCGGGGTGAGGGCACCCCGTCTCCATGGATTCATCCGAAAACATCGTGTGCGGGGTGAGGGCACCCCGTCTCCATGGATTCAACCGAAAACATCGATCGAGGCGCTCAGTCCACGATGCGAATCTTGATTTCGTCGGAATTGCCCTTCAACTCGGGCGCATACATCGCGAAGGCCCGCGCCGGAAGGGCACTGAACTTGCCGGGAATCTCCGCGCGCATGCGGTACGCGATGCTGTGACGACCGCGCGCGAGCGTACGCACGAAGAAAGCGACCCGCTCATCGCGTAGTTCCATATAGGCCCGCAACCCATCAGGAGTATATCCACTGCGCACTTCGAAGGGCTCGAACCCGGCGGCCTTCATGTCTTCGAAGATGACGTACTCGTAGTCATTTTTGCTCTCAATCTCCAACTCGATCTCGACCAGGTCACCACTCTTCAGCTCGGCCATGTTCTCGATCTTCACGCGCTTGTACTTCTCCACGCGCTGATCCAGGGCCTGGCCGTGGGATCCAGCCACTTTGATCGACTTGTTAACGGGTTCGAGACGGTAGTATTGCCGCTCCACCTTTATCTCGAGCCCGGCCTTGCGGATAAACTCCTCCAGCGTGAAGTTGGTCAGGTAGGCGCTCATGTAGAGCGGCCCCTTGCCCTTGCGGCGCACTTCGATTTCGTGTTTTCCGGATTCAATCGCGTCGCCGCTCAGCACGAGGGCATTGTCGTACGTAAAGAGGTTGTCCGCGTTGATTTCGACTTCCTTCATCTTACGCCCGTCGAGATAGATCTCCACGGTCATATCCGGTTCCGCTTCCCCGGCGGCGCGGATGTAGTCCGCGAAAGCTTCGAGGCAGAGCGCCGTGTCGCGCGTGGATTTCCAGTAGGTCGCGTGCTTGCGGTTGTTGAGAAGGTACTTCACGATCCGCGATGCCGTGTCCGATTTGGGGTCCACCTTGGCCAGAAGCTTCAAGTAGTAGGCGTGGGCCTCGTACTCACTGCCATACCAGTACCACCAGTATCCGCCATTGGGCATGTCGAGATAGGCGGTCTGATTTTCGTCGTCCTGCACCAGGACCTGCTCAATGTTGCGCATGATCATGGCCAACTTGTCAGCCTGCCCCTGTTTGTGCAGGGCCAGCCCGAACATCGCCTTGGCGTAGACCGGTAGATGATTCCGGTCCTCGTAGAGATACGTCATCATCTCGTCGCTCGTCTTCGCTGCATCCACAAGTACCATGTACGTAAATGCGTCGAGGCTGTCGGCGTGCTGCTTCCAGTCTTTGCGAGGGTCTTTCTCTCGTCCTCGTCGCAGCCGGTCGATCTCCTGGCGCTGGTAGCGCTCGAGCCACTGCACGCCGCGCTCGAGAACACCGGGCACGATGGCCACGTCGTTGTCGCGCGCGATCTGGAGCCCGTGCACCACCACCGCCGTCGTGTGCGGATAGGATCGCTCTCCCCAACCCGAAAACCAACCCCAGCCACCATCCGAGAGTTGCATCGCGGTCAGGCGCTTGACGCCCTTCTTGACCATGTCGTCGACGGTGGCCTTGTCGAAAACAGGATTGCGATTCCAGCGCTGCCACTGCGCCGCGCGCTCCTGGTCGTTGCCAATCTCCTGCGCATTCAAGTTGGTGATCTTGTCGCGTACCTCCTCGAGGTCCAGGCCCATCTCGCGCAAGATCTTCTGCGTCAAGACCGTGGGTACGAATCGATTGAGCGTCTGCTCGGTGCAGCCGTACGGATACTCCACCAGGTATGGCAGCGCATCCACCATGGCCATGGCCAGCGATGGCGAGTAGCGAATCTCGAGACGCGACTCGTTGATGCGCCGCTCTGCCGGGACGTCGATCGAAATGACGGCACGCTCTCCATCCGGCCGGATAGCCGCGCTGAAGGAGTCCGTCTTCAGCATCCCGTGGACATAGACCGGGAAGCTCATCTGCATGGCGTCCGACTCTTCGTCGGTCAGCGCAGCCATACGCACCACGGCTTCGCCCTCGCGCTCAACGCTGACACGCCAGTCGACGCGCTTCTCGCCGCCGGCTGGAACGGTTACCGCCTGATCCACCTTGCCGAGCGCCTTGAGTTGATTGCCGTCCAACTCCAACTTCACGGTCACCTTCTTTTCGCTGTCGAGATAGTTGTGCACGTTGGCCGAGAGCACGACCTCGTCCGTCTCGACAAAGAAGCGGGGGGCCTGCAGCCGAATGATCAGGTTCTTGGTGGTCAGGACCTCGACACTGCCCTCCCCGACCTTCGTCCCGTGCCCGAGTGCCCAGGTGCGGACCTTCCACGTCGTCAGGTTTTCCGGCATGGTCAGTTCGACCTCGGCCTCGCCGTTCTGATCGGTGACGAGGGAGCCCTTCCAGAGAGCCGTATCGGCAAATTGCGAGCGCACCGTTGGTGTCACCAGTGCGTCGCCCTGTTCACCACCTCCACCGCCGCCCGCTTCATGGTCCGCCCTATCCCCGTCGTCTCCGAACGCCATGCCTTCCGCGGATTCCTCCATCACCATCGCATCGGCAGCCACAGCCATCCTGGCGGAAGGAGCTGAAGCCGCGAGCGTCCGGCCGAGCACCGCACCCTGCGATGCTCGCTCGCGGTTACTCTTGCGTATTTCCCCACGGCGTCCGTCCTCCTTCTCGAAAATCATATCCCCGAATGCACCCAGGTTTCCCATACCCACTTCCCCGCTCTTGAGCAGCTGCGCAAACATACGCTGCAGGTTAGACTCGGTCGTGGGGTTGTGCCGGCGCCGCCATTTCCAGAAGAAGTCACGAATCTCCGCGACGTTGGAGCCGCCGGAGATGTATTCGACAGCCTTGTCGTAAATGCTCATCACCAGCGCGCCACTGAAAGGCTCACCAAAGAAATCAGTGACCTTGACCCTCATGCGGCCCTCCTCGCCCGGCTTGTACGACTCGGACGACGGCGTCACCTCGACGTTGAGCACGCGCTTCTCAGGCGGCACGATGATTTCACGCATGGAGGCATGCACCTTGCCGTCGCTCACCGTGACGGCCTCCACAAAGATATTCGGCATGTCCTTGCGTGAGATCTCGATCTCGTGATCGTGGCTTTTGCCCTTGAGGCGCAGAATGGTGGGCTGCAGGTAGACGCCGTTGGCCGGCCGCACGAAAAGCACAACCGTACTATCGGCACGCTCGGTATTGATCTGCAGCTTCACCGTATCGCCCGGGGCGTATTCCTTCTGGTCCGTGACGAGCTCTACGGCATTGAAGCGGTACGTCGATCCATCGTCTCCGTCGCCACGCACGGTAAAGACGTAGCCGCCCTCGATCTTGTGATCAGCCTGGTCCGTGACGGAGTACGAGAGCCGGTATTGACCCGGCTTCGAAGCCACGATCTGGACGTCCGACTTCCCCTCGACGTCCGTATCCAGATCCCATGCCTGGGCCTTCTTCTCCACCGGATCGTTGTCCTTGTCGTAGGTCACCTGGTAGAGCGTGAGGCGCCCCTTGCCCTCTACGGGCTTCTGATCGAGGGTCTGGGCCGAGAAGTTTGCGCGCACCGTGTCGCCGACGCGGTAATGCCCGCGGTCGACCCATGCGTAGACTTTGAACGGCCGGCGCGCCACCAGCACGCTGCCCTTGCCGACGATCGTCCGTCGCGAGAGATCGACGACCTCGGCCGTGATCTCGTAGCGATGATCGAGATCACCGTGCATCAGCTTGGCGATGGCGGTGTCGATCTTCACCTCGAGCGTGCCATCCTCTCCGATCTCGGACTCGGATTCCGATACCAGCTCGGGCGGCAGGCGCTGCTGCGGCCACCACCAGGCGATCGGCCGCATGCAACCCCATCGTTCCCAGCCGGGGTACCAGCTATAGTCGTAGGCAAACCACCAGTAGCCCGGACCGTAGAACCAGTCCCAGTAAGCCCCCGGGTACCAGCGAGAATCGTGCGTGAAGCGTTGCACCTTGATCTTCACCGTGGCCTCGGTGACGGGCGCGCCGAAGTAATAGCGCGCAGTAACCGTAGCCGAGATTTCATCGCCGAGTTGTACCGGATCCGAAGGCGCATCCACACTCACCTCGAACTCGGGCTTCTTGTACTCTTCGACCCTGAACGACCCGCCACCGTAGCCGTGTAACTGGATCGAGTAGGTGCCGAGTGCGGCGTCGCCGGGAAGTGCATAGTCTCCTTCGAGACCGCCAAACTCGTCCGCGGTGTACGCATTCTTGAAGACCTCTTCGCCTTTCGCGTTCCGAATGCGGACCTCGAAGCCACGCTTGGCAAAGGTGGACACATCGTCCTGGTCGTACTTCGCATGGCGCACCCAGAATTTGAATTGGACAGATTGATCCGGACGATAGACCGGCCTGTCCGTGATCACGAAGGTCTTGGTCTGGTTATATTCCTGGTCGTGGTAGTTGCCATACCACACCCCGCTGAACCCGAGGTAGGCCAGGCGCCCGTCATCGGTCGTTGCGGTGATCAGCCAGTTATGATCCGTGACCAGGTCGTCAGGTGCCGGAAGAACCTGGCCATTGGCGTCCGAGAACTCCGCGAACTCCGTGGTCAGGATGTCGTGGCGGCGGCCGATGCGGATCTTCTTATCGAGATACTTCTGGCGGTAGCCGAAGAACGACAGCGTCGCCTTGGCGACCGGCGCTCCCGTTCGTGCGTCTCCCACGTAGTACCAGGCCTTCTTATCGAGCTGCTTCTTGAGAATGACCGTGTCGTTGAGCCATATGACGATGCGGCTCACATTTCCGTCGGCCATGCGCGCCGTGACGAGATAAGCCCCGGCTTCCTTGAGCGGCGTCTTGACCGTGATGCGACGGTCGAAATGGTGCTTGCGTGGCTCGAGCGGCAGATTCCAGCGGGCGACGCGGCCCGCGATATACTTGGCCTGATCCTGCGCGACAAGCCGATAGCCGATGTTCTGAATGTTGGCTTGATTCCAATCGAGTTTGGCCGGATTCGAACGGAGGTATGCTTTCACGTCGCTGAGCAGGAGATCGACCCGGATCGCGTGCGCGTCGAACGAAACGGATTTACCGTTGCGGAAGCGGTAGTCGACCGCGGCGGCTTCGCCCGAAGCCTGGCTCATCACGGGGTCGAAGCGTCCCCAGGGCTCGACGATCTGCGCGACCCGTTTCTGCTTGTGCTGGTTGTGTCCGGGCCCGAATCGCTTGATGCTCTCCTGCCAGAACTCCGTCGCCGTCGCATATTGACGGCGGTTTTCATATATCCCGGCGAGCGTATTTAGCGCGTGCTCCCCGCCAGGCGTCTTTCCGAGTTCGCGGAAGATCGCGATATGGTTGAATTCGCGAGGCAGCTCGAAGCGCTTAACCCCGCTCGCCGTGCGTGCGATCGTCTCGTCATCGGTCAGGGAATGCAGAGCATAGGGGCCGCTTTCATCCTCCTCGCCGTCGTCCTCGCCGGCGCCGAACGAGTAGCCATAGGTGCGCATCGTCTGGACCCCGAACTGGCCGTGCAGGAAACCTGCGAACTGGCTCTTAACGGTCTGTGACAACCCGGGTGAGAGCTCCTCGGCCTGGACGAGCAGCCAGCGCCAGCGCTCGCCGTCGGAACGCGCGTCCTCGAACGATTTCGGGAGGCGATGAAAGACCGGATTGCCATCGTCATCCAGCGGCGCACCATAGTTGCGCGGGCCGTATCCTCGCGATGCCGCTTCGTAGTCCGGCAGTTCGTCCCAGTTGCCCAGGCTCTGCAGCCGCCACGCCTCGAGTTGACCACGGCTGTAGAGAATCTGCTGGGCGAACTGCAGATAGAACTGTGCGACTTCAGCCTTAAGGTCTTCGCTTTCCGCAGCCTGCCTCGCCTGCGCCATGAGTTGCAGCGCCCGAATACGATCGCGCTGGGTCGAATGCGCATAGTCTCCTCCGCCGCGGCGATTCCCGCGCTCGAACTCTCCAGCGACTATGTAGCCATACTTCTGCGCGCCGACATACGACTGCGCCACGCCTACCAGGATTCGCCAGTCGGCGGCGTGCGCATCGGCGACCGCTTCGCGTAGCGGGTCGGTCTCATGAACGCGGTTAAGATTGCGCAGACACTGAATCGCCTGGTTCAAGTCCGTGACGCCGGATGACGTCGTGTTTGCCGGGTCCAGGGCGAGGTCACTAAAGTGAGGATAGGCCTCCTTATAGTTTCCCTCCGCAAGCAACTTCTGCGCCGCCGCGCGACGCGTCGCGAGCGTCGCGACCGGCTCCTGGGCGAAGATTGCGCTCGAGCAGCCAAGGACCACCGCGAGCGTACAGGCCAATCGGATCAAACAGGTCATAGCGCGCACTCCTTCATCATATACAGGTGACGTCCGTGGAACACGAGTTCTTCAGAACTATTTCCCTTGGTGATGGTTCTTCGGGATATGACACGCTGATCGCGGCAAAAGTTCCCGGTTTTATGAGTGCATGCCGAAACGCGGCTACGGCAAAAAGAACGGGCGCCGGCAAAAATGCCGACGCCCGTCTCGTGAGGTGTTTAAAAAACCGTTCCGACCCGGAGGGAGGGATGGGTCGGGATGGAGAGAGGGGGGGGTATCTCCACCGGCCGGAGCCAACGGCTAAATCTGTATCGTATCGCCCAAGGCGACACGCCACACACCCACTCGCAACTTTTTCGCCCCGCGCATGTTAAGGAGCATCGGTAGGCCGTCCCGACTCGTGTCGGAATGAAGCTAGGGGGGGGGCTTCACCGGCGGGGCGCCAACGGCTACCTCTGATGATTCCTCACCACTCCTGCAACCCTGACGCAGGGGCCAGTGGGTTGTGAGATCCACTGGATGTTGTTTCAATTTCAAAGAACAGGAGTAGTAAACCACAACCACTGGTATATGTCGTCACTAGCCAGTAAAACTACTGTAAAACCATTGTCAGTCCTAGCAAAAATAGTGACTGAAAGATCGAGACTACGTAGCTTTTTAAGCACCCCCCCCGGAGCCTGGTCTGGTAGCATCAAACGCGCACCCTAAGGAACTTCGGCGACGCGGCGTAGTAATAATTACTATGTGGACACCTCAAAAACTTTCTGAACTGGCGACTGGATACTGGGGCGCCGCAGCCCTGTCGAGCGCGGTAGAACTGGGCGTATTTGAAGCGCTGGCCGACAAGTCTACGACCGCCGCGGACCTCGCCGACGAGCTTGGCGCGTCGGAACTGCACCTCGACATTCTCCTCACCGCGCTGGTCACGCTGAAACTACTGCAACGCGACGGCTCGCGCTACGGCATGGTTGAGTCGGTTCGCCCGTACCTGGGCCCTGACTCCCCATCCTGCATGCTGCATGCCCTTCGCTTCAATACGGCGATGTATCCGGTCTGGGGCTCCCTGACCACTTGCGTCCGGGAGGGACGCCCGGTGGTCCCGCCGACATCTCACCTGGGGGCCGACCCGGCCAGAACCGAGCAATTCGTAAGGGGCATGCACAGCCGGGCGCTCGGCTTCCTGCGGCCACTGGTCGACGCGGTGGATCTGGATGGCCGCCTGAGACTGCTCGATGTCGGGGCCGGACCCGGCACGATCAGCCGAGAGCTGGCGCGGCGGCATGACGGACTCAGCGTCACCCAGCTTGACCTGCCGCCGGTCCTGGATGCAGCCAGAGCGATCGCGGCCGAAGATCCGGCCGACGGCATCGCATATTACGCGGCGGACTATCGATCGGACGCACTTCCGGACGATTTTGATGCGGTGCTCTACTGCGGCGCACTCCACCAGGAGGACCCCGACTCGGCAAAGGCGCTCTGCGCTAAACTCTTCGATTCGCTTTCCAGCGGAGGCATCTGCCATATCGTGGACCTGATGCTGGATGAGGACCACGCGGGTCCATCGATGTCGGCGCTCTTCTCGCTGAATATGCTGCTCACCAGTCCACGCGGCCGCGTCTTCGCGGTCGATCGTGTTGTAGAACTCCTGGAGCGCGCCGGGTTTATTGGCATCGAAACATCCTCGATTCCGTCAACGCCCTATCGTAGGGTCAGTGGGCTGAAGGACATCAACACCGAATGAAGCATTCCGATCAAACCCCCGTCCGAATCGCCCTGTGCCTCGCGATGGCAACCCTCCTCGCCTCGCGCTCAATCGGCGTGGCCGACGAGGAGGAAGCCGCCGCCACGCCCACCCGTGACCAGAACAAGGCGCTTGCCGAGAGTCGCCTCGCGAAGCTGCGCACAGAGCACGCCGGCGATGCGAGTTTTCTCTTTCGACCGGGGCTCTACGCCAACCACGCTAGTCGCGAGGTGTTTGTTTTCGCCGAGACTGCCGCCGTCAGTGTTCACGATCCAATCGAGTTTTTCCTGATCGGCGAGAGCAGCGGGCATGACTACGAAGCACTCGCGATATCCTTTGCCAATCCCAGCGATATCGATCGCGCGCTGCAGTTCATCGGGCTGAAGCCCGGCCGCCCGATCGACATCGATTCCTTCCGCATGTGGCCCAAAGGGGACCAGGTCGCCCTGAGCATGCTGCTCGCCACGGACGATTCCGAGACCCGTGAGGTCGGTATCGAAGAACTACTCGTTGATGACCGCACGAAATCAACATTCCAGCAGGGCGGCTTTCTATTTGTCGGATCACGACAGGTTCCCGACCCGTCGAATCCGGACCAGAAAGTCTATGCCGCCGACGTGCTCGAGCCCAACTCCATCGCCGCCAACTACAATGAATCCACGACGGTGCTGGACGTGCCGACGCAGCGCTCGAAAGGCGAACAGTACCGCCATATCAGCCGCAACCCGGAACTTCACCTCGAAGCGGGCCGACTCGTCGTGCTCAAGCTGAAGCCCCAGCACGAGCACGGCCAATCTCGTGTGCGCGATCTGGTGCTCGAAGTAAGTCCTGCCGCGGCTGCCGACGCCGGCACCTCCGGGGTCGGCGGGCTGGCCCTGGCGCTGCACTCCACCGATGGTGCGTTGGCGTCGGACGCCCCCACCCTGCCCGGCCTGCTGGCCGGCCTCGAGCGGATCGTGGCCGAGGGTGGCATGCCCTACGTCCAGATCCGGTTGAACCCCGCCTTGACGCTGGCCCAGTGCAAGGCAGCCTGTGCGGCGATTGCGGGACTTGAGGGGATAGAGGGTATCCGCGTCGAGCCGCCGCCGACGGGACATGCCTACTACAAGGCATTTCTTCCGCGTGAAGCATACCGCACACCCGCCGATCGTCCGACGCAGCCCTGGGAGATTCATCTCAAGCACGCGGCGCATGCCTACACCGTTGAAGCCGTGCTGACCCGTACCGAATACGGTGAGGACATTATGAATCCCACCTTCGAGCGGAAATCATACTCGATCGATTCCCCTGATGCCGTCGCCGCGCAACTCGGGGAGGTCGAGTCGAAATTGGACCCGGACGAGATCCTGCTCCCTCGCGTCCTTATCTTTTACGCACCGCCCACGATCACGTACGGCGATCTAAGCGCGATCATGGCGCCGCTCCTCAAGGAATACCCGATCGTCTACGTCTTCGCGGAATAGGCGCCGGGACAGCGCTGCGATCCAAGCATTTTCCGATCGCACCTATTCTCTGCCAAACTTTCGGCCGAGTTCTCGGTAGCTGCTCAGGATCAGTGTAGGGCGGCCGTGCGGGCAGGTGTAGGGCAGCTCGGTCTGCGCAAGATCGACTACGAGCTGCTCGATTTCCTCAAGGGTCAGGTGATCATTGGCCTTCACGGCGGCTTTGCATGCGGCGGTTGCCATGGCCTTCTTATAGGCATCCGCCCGGGCCCCGTCCTTCCCGCCTCGCTCCATGGATTCAACCATGTCGAGCAACATCGGCTCGGCGTTAGCGCTTGAGAAACAGGCGGGCAGGGCGTCCACGACGAAGGCCTCTCCGCCAAACTCTGATATCCCAAAGCCCATCGACTGCAGCACATCGAGATTCCCGCGAACCTTGTCCGCATCGGCGGGCTGCAACTCAACCGTCTGCGGCACCAACAAGCCCTGGCTGACGATCGCGCCATCGGTGACCTGCCGCATGAAGCGGTCATACAACACGCGCTCATGCGCCGCGTGCGGGTCCATGATGACCATGCCGTCCTCCGTCTCGAGAATCACGTACAGACCGCCGATCTGACCGAGCACACGACACCACGACCAGGGAGCCTCGTGCCCTGACGACTCGTCTGTCGGTGCCGCGTGCGTGACGGGATCGGTCGTCGTTGACTTGCCCGCCCGATCCTCCGCACTGAGCGGAGGCGTCTGCGCGAGCGGGATCTTCGGATAGCGAAAGGAGCGCGTCACCGGAAGATGCTCGATCGTGAGCTGACGATCAACCGGTGCCGGTGCCGCCGGCGCGACATTTGCCCGGTCTCCCGAAAAACCTCGTGGTGACCCCGCCGATGAGCCCGCCTTCAAGCCATCCTGGATCGATGCGATCACGAGGTCACGAATGTCGCCCGGTTTCCGGAAACGGACTTCCTTCTTGGTGGGATGAACATTCACATCGACCAGTCCCGGATCCATCGTCACGTAGAGGAACACGGAGGGATGCCGTCCGTTCTCGAGCAAGGAATGATATCCCTCTCGAATGGCGTAGCCCAGTATGGCGGCCGTGGCCGGTCGCCGATTGATAAAGACGAACTGCTCCTTGCGGTCGGAGCGGTTGACCGTGGGGAGGCTGATATAGCCCTGCACACGGATCGACTCCAACTCGCGATCAACCGGCACAAGATTATTGCGATAGGTCGGACCGAAAAGGTCACGCAGCCGGTCCTCGAGAGATGAATCGCCCGGCAACAGGTAGGTTTCGCGTCCATCCACGGTCAGGCGCATCCCGATGCCCGGATTCGCGAGGGCGAGCAGCAGGAACGCATCACGCGCATGCGAAAGCTCGGTTTGATGGGTGCGTAGGAACTTGCGGCGCGCCGGAACATTGAAGAAGAGATCCCTGACCTCGACGCGACTGCCCTGCGGAAATCCGATGTCGCGCACATCGCGAATCGTGCCGGCCGTAATCACGACCTCGGTGCCATGGTCTTCCCCGGCTGCGCAGGTCTTTAGTCCGAAGCGGGATACGGACGAGATCGCGGCGAGTGCTTCACCCCGAAACCCCATGGTGTTGATCTTCTCGATATCGTCTACGTCCCGGATCTTACTGGTCGCGTGGCGTTCGATCGACAGGAGCGCATCGTCACGCGGCATGCCTTTGCCGTTGTCCGTAACGGAGATCAACTTGCGGCCGCCGGCCACGATCTCGACGTCAATCTGTGTGGCACCGGCGTCGGCGGCGTTTTCCACGAGTTCCTTCAGCACCGATGCAGGACGGTCCACGACTTCACCGGCAGCAATTTTATTCGCGACTTGCTGGGAAAGGAGTTGAATCACACTCGCGGCCATGCGGGGACGATAGGCGTTCTGACGCACGAGTGGCAAGCGGCAAGCTTGCCGCGAGGGGTGCGAGGTGCGATCAGGACATGGGTGACACTTTTGGGTCAGGACATGGCAACCTTGGTCCCGTCCTGGTTTTCGGTTCTCGCATCTCGACTGGCCGCCCCTACACCCAAAGCGTCAACCGGAACGGCGTGAGGGCACGCCGTCTCCAATGCTCGATGATGAATCGATAGTCCTCTGAGCATACAGGTCGAGCAGTGTCCCCGGTTGAAGCCATGGAGACGGCGTGCCCCCACGCCGCTTGCGGAGCTGGTAGGAGCGTGGGAATCCGCCTCCCGGCTCCTGGATCCCGATCAGGGACTAGGAGTCTGTCGGACTTAGCCGCCCTCCGATTATTGACGCTCAAGGGGTCCGCCAGCCTCCTAGC
>JAQBYD010000042.1 GCA_027623315.1 Verrucomicrobiota bacterium
AAGTCTGCGCGGCGGGAGGGAGCCCGTGGGTCTTCTGCAGGAGTAGCATATGTTCGACCGAAATCGTTTCGGTTTCGCCCGAAGCCGTCTGGCGGAGTCCGACCAGCCTGGTTTCGAGAGTATCAGGTGTGGCCAATTCCGCGAAGTTTGCATCGGAGCTGCGCTGTACGTTGATGCGAGCCACATGAAACAAGTACGGCTCGCTTGCAGATGGATCGAGCAGAACCGTGCCGCGTAGGGCGATAGGGCCGAGGCGTTTCGCAACCAATCCACGCAGTGCCTCGAATACCGGCTCCCCTGGATGCACCCAATGGATGACATTTTCGGATGGAGGGCGAAGGACCGAGCACGGCGGTGGCCCGTCGCCGATGGCGTCCTCCAGCGCACCGAGCATCGGATCGAGAGCGTGGGGTTTGAGCGGTTTGAAGGTGAAGGTGCTCTCGAAGGTACCATCGATGCCGATCCCGACCTGGGGGAGGACACGCTCCATGTAGCGGCGTACATATCCGGGCATGAGCCGGATCAACGCGGCTCGTTCCATGTCCTCACGAATGCGGGGAAGCTCCTTCTTGACGTCGCCGCCCTCACCGTAGGTGTGCTTTTCCTGCTCCTCAAGGGCCTTCACCTGCTCGGGAGTCAGCCGCCCCGCCAGCTCCTGCGCGACATCTTCCGCCGACCTGTCGAGTGTCATCTCCATGTAGTCCTTGATGGAGATGTCCTGGAACATTCGACCGATCACATCGAACACCTTGTCGGACTTGAGCGCCTTGCGGATAATTTCGAGTTTCTCCAGAAGCGTTTCGAGCACCTTGCCTTCACGAGTGCTGTTGGCGATCAGATTCAGGATCACGACCTTGGTCGCCTTCTGCCCGTAGCGGTGAATACGCCCCATGCGCTGCTCAAGACGAGCCGGATTCCACGGTACGTCCCAATTGACCATAAGCCAGCAGAACTGAAGATTGATGCCCTCACCGGCGGCGTCAGTGGCGACGAGAATCCGCGCCCCGCCTGATCCCATCGGTGCGCGGAAATGCTCCACCTGGCGTTCACGCTCCTTGTAGTGCATGCCCCCGTGGATCTGCGCCACCTGGCCCGTGTAGCCCAGGTTCTCCAACCGTTGAACAAGGAAAACCAGCGTGTCGCGATGTTCGGTGAAAACGAGGAGCTTCTCCTTGGCATATCGCGGGTCAGTGATGACTTCTTTCAGGCGCTCGAACTTCGACTCGGTGCGGGTGTCATAAAGACGTTGCGCCAGATCTCTAATCTCGCACACTCGATCACGCTCAAGCTGCAAGTCGGCCAACGAGGTGACGATGACGCCCTGAAGAAGTTGCTCTTCTTCCAGCTCGTTCTCTTCCTTGCCATCGCTTTCGGATTCCTCATCGGCGGTCTTGCGGTCCAGGCAGTCTCCCTGTTCACCTATTCGGCGCTGCATTTCGAAAAGTTGTTCGAGTGTGAGCTGACCTGTGTTGACGGCCGTGATGAGATCATCGAGCTTCGCAAGACGGCGACTCAGGGATGTCAGCAGAGCGTAGGTTGAGCTGGCCAGGCGACGCTGGAACACACCCATGGCCAGCCGCGCCGCAGACTGGTTCAGCAGCTTGGTCTTATTGTACAGCGTGCGCAGATATTCGGTTGTCTCGTCATACAGACGCTGCTCGCTCAGCTCTCCCTGGGTCAAACTGTACCCGAGTGTGGCCGACTCACGCGGGGGATACAGCGGCGCGGCTGTCAGCGTGACCATTTCTTCTTTCGTACGCCGGATGAAGTGGCGGATTCGCGCCTGGGCGGGGTAAGCCTTAAACGCCTCCGGGGTAGACAGCACAGTTGGCTCCAACAGCCGCCAAAGTGCATAGTATGGGTAGTCTTTGCCCATGTGTGGGGTCGCCGTCAGCAACAGAAGGTGCCGAACCGTCCATGGCACGTGCCAGTCTCGATCATGTGTGGGGACACCGGCAAGGGCTTCCGCCAATCGATAGCGGTCGGTCTTCTCGACACGGAGATCCTTCCGGCGTGAAGCCGATAACTTGTGCGCTTCGTCGAAGATCACCAAGTCGTAGGCGTCGACATCCTTGGCGCGCAAACATGTCATCATGCGCCCGCCGCGGAGGGTGTCCACGCTCACGATCGACCGGTCACTCTCAGCGCCGACGAAGGGATTGGACGCCTTAGCGTCCTGGCCAGCCACGATCCTGAACGACAGGCCGAACAGTACGCGCAGCTCCCGCTCCCAGTTGCCGACCAGTCCGGCCGGTGGGATAATGAGGATCCGCTGGATAAGTCGACGCGACAGCATTTCGCGAATGTACAACCCGGCCATGATGGTCTTGCCTGCGCCGGCGTCGTCGGCCAGCAGGAAGCGCAGGCGAGGCTGCTTCAGCATGTGGTCGTAGACGGCGATCCTCTGGTGGGGCAGCGGATCGATGCGGGACGTCTCCGTCGCGAACGAGGGGTTGTAAAGGTGGCCGTATGAGAGCCGCTCGCCTTCCACGAACGCGGTGACAGCGTCAGCTTTTCCCGTGAAATCCAAAGGAGGGTGCGTGTCGGAACCGTATGCAGTCCGGTCTTCTCGAACGACGCCATGGCCCGGCGCCGGGCCGGCACCGTCCTCCCGCAGCCGCTCGATCTGGGCCCACGAGAGTCTGGACGGTTTTGACTGCCGATTCTCCCACCGGTTCACCGTCGCAAAGGATACCCCAAGTCGCTCCGCAAGCTGTACTTGCGTTAGACCGAGCTTCGCCCGGAGCGCCTTAATCTTGTGGGCGTAATCGACAGCCGTCTCCATCCCTACCCGCCATCTTCGTTTTTTCGTGTGTGGTTATACTCTAGCCACGCGACTATAGCACTTGTTATAGTCCGGACAAGTCAATTTCAGTGCGGACGGATAGAATCGAGGTTTTCCGGCATGGAACGGGTGCAAAGACGAGCCAAGCAAGAGTTTGAACGATGTCTCGTTCGAGAATTCTTTGTCTTCGCCGGGCACTCACATGTTCGTACATATCCCAGAGACCGCCCGGATGTCTATGTGACGGCTCGTCGCTCGGGGAGCATCCTGCGGGCAGCGGTCGAACATACGGAATACAATGTCGACAGGGAGCGCGACAACCGATCTGCTGGGCGTCTGCTCAACGCTTTCTGGGATACGGCGCGACGTGCCATCGAAGAGCGGCGAAAGAGCGGATCGATTCCTGCATGGATCGACGGCCACATTTTTCTGAAGGGAAAACAGCACTTCCCGAAGGCAAGAGACATCGACCGGTTTGTCGACCAGATCGCGGTCGTCACGCGCCTACATGCGGACATCGAGCGTGTGGCTGATGTTCGTGAGTATCCTGACGACTGTGTGCTTCTGCGCCGATATGTGAAACGGATACGAATGAAGAGACTCCGAGCAGGCGTCTCGATGCAGTGGTCATGCTACCCCGCGAATACAGCATGGCTCGGCGTGAGGGATGCCGAAGTGCTTCGCATCATCGAGGCAAAGGCACGCAAAGCCGCACAATACCGATGGCCGCATGGGCGCTTGCGCTATCTGCTGATCGCAGCATCGGGAACTACGATCTACAATTCCGCTGGGCCATACCGAGGAGAATTGGATGGCGTCGGACTCCACTTGTGCGAATCCGAGACTCCGTTCGATCGCGTCGTATTCTGGGATCGGGTGTATGACTGGCATAAGCAGCTCTATCCAGAGGCCGACGTCGTGAAGAAGGAGTCATCACCGTAACATCGACGAGGAACATGCATCCGGAGGACTCGCAGAATGAGCAGTAAGGTTTTCATATCGTCCACGGTTTACGACCTGCTGGATGTCCGCGCCGAGCTGGCTTCCTTCCTGACAGAGCTCGGGCTGGAACCAGTGATGTCCGACGTGGCCACCAGTGACTTCCTTGTTGTGCCGAATGCGAATTCCATCGAAACGTGCCTGATTAACGTCGATGCCTGTGACTTCTTCGTCTGTATTCTCTGTCAACGGTATGGCCCTCGGCTCGGAGAAGTCGGCTTCGACGACATTTCGGCCACGCACCTTGAATACCGACGTGCGAAAGAGAAGAAGATACCGATTCTTTTCTACGTGCGCGACCGGTTGGAGTCGGATCACGCAATATGGAAGAGGCAAGGCTGCGGCAAAGACGCGAAACTCGCCTGGGTGCGATCTCCCGCTGATCTTGGCCTTCTTGAACTGATGGACGAACACCGGAAGCTGGATGCCGAAAAGGCAACCAGCAACTGGTTCGCCACTTTTCGGACGTCTGCGGAGCTCAAGGAGATGGTCCGCAATCACCTACGCCTCCCGGCTACGAAGAGTTCCTTGGAACGGGCCATCAATGAGGGGCGGGTACCACTCATTCGCATCGACGCGGAGCTTCGGAAACAGTGGTGGGGCGGACCGTGGAAGATGTCATTCGCACTGACGTGGCGGAACGTCGGCAATGTGCCGGGCTATCGCCTTCTGCTCTGCGAGATCGATCCGGAAAACCACGCGGTGCCCGTCATGAATGAGGTGCCGATTCTGGGATGCGGTCAAGAAATCTCGATCTACCCGACTGTCGACCAAGCAGGCGAAGATCTCTCCATCGTTGAGAGAAGCCACCAGTTCTTATTGGAAACGCAGATCCCTGGGGGCATCAAGATTCACGATGAGTTCGAGTTTTCAGCCACCGTAGACCCGCGACCGGATACTCGATCCGTGAGTCGACGCGCCCTTCATCGTTCCCGAAAGTTCATCATCACGGACGATGTTCAGCCACTGTTCGAGATCGTGGGTCAATAAATCTGGAGGGTGCTGCTTCTGTCCGGACTTCCACGTTCCTTCGATATGTTCGATTAGTGGCGATCGTCGTTTCATATGACCTGAGGAAGTGTCAACTTCTCCTTCTCCGGGTATGGCTGTCCGGGGGGGGGGGGCTCTGGCAGAAAGTGTAGCACATCCTGATCCATGCGTGAAAAGGAAGTCACTTCGGCTGTCCGCTCACAATGTGGCATTGCAGAAGTACAGACCAAGGGTGTAATGGGAAGACACCATGGACATAGCGGGCCAAAATCGCTTCCGCGGCTGTCTTCTCGGCCTCGCCGTGGGGGATGCCGTAGGTACCACGGTGGAATTCAAGCCCCGCGGCAGCTTCCCGCCCGTCACAGACATGACCGGCGGCGGTCCGTTCAGCCTGGATCCAGGACAGTGGACCGACGACACATCACTAGCGCTCTGCCTGGCGGAGAGCCTGATTGCGAAAGGCGGCTTCGACGCACAGGACCAAATGGAACGATACGTCCGCTGGTACAAAGACGGCCATCTCAGCAGCACGGGCACATGCTTCGACATCGGCAACACTACATCGTCCTCGCTGCACCGATTCCAGTCCACCGGAGATCCGTACGCCGGGTCAGCTGACGCCCGCAGCGCCGGCAACGGTTCGATTATGCGACTGGCTCCGGTCCCCATGTTCTTCTACCCCGATACTGAGAAGGCGATTCACTACGCCGGTGAAAGCTCCCGCACCACCCACGGCACCCGTGAATGCATCGACGCCTGCCGGCTGTTCGCCCTCCTGCAAGTGAAAGCACTGAGCGGGGATGTCAAGGAGTCGATCCTGTTCGATTACGACGCCATTATGTCTCTTGATCTAACCGAGAATATCCACTCCGTCGCTTGCGGCGAATACACTGAAAAGACCGAGGACGAGGTCCGCGGCAGCGGCTACGTGGTTGAGAGCCTGGAAGCCGCGCTGTGGTGCTTCCACACGACGAGCACTTTCCGCGATGCGATCCTGAAGGCAGTCAATCTGGGCGACGATGCCGATACCACGGCGGCCGTATGCGGACAGATCGCCGGTGCGCATTACGAGGAGAGCGGGATTCCAGGGGAGTGGCTGGGGCGCCTGGCGGTGAAAGATCTCATAGTCGAATCAGCGGCCGCGCTTCATGCTTATGTATGACCATGGAAAGGTCCTAACAACAATGTCACGCCGACAGCCTGCTTCCCCTTGCGAAGTTCCTCATACAAACTGCGCGATATCGTCGGATTTCACGAGCCAACAGTGCTGTCGAGTACTGCTTTACCAGTTTCGCTGGAGTAGTGCCTATGTGTGTCCAGAGTGCGACAGCCGGGAGAAGCCATGGACGACTAGTCGAGGCGCGCTCAAGTGCCGAAGCTGTGGCAAGCAGTTTTCTCTGCTCAAAGGTACGCTTTTCGAACGCAGCCGTATCTCACTACAGGCGTGGTTTACGCTTATACGGGAAATGACAATGGGCGATGATCCCGTCAGCGCAAAACACCTCAAGAGAAAGTGCAATTTCGGCAGCGACGAGACGGCCATCAAGTTGGCTCGGAAAATTCGAAAACTTATGCAAGAGCATACTTCAGCGCCTCTTGCCGGTACGGTTCACGTTGACACCTGTAGTGTGCAGGTGAATTCGAGGCGTAATTGCTCGATTAGGCAACAGATCCTCATCGCCGCAGAATACGATGGCCTGCGGCGGGGGCGCGTGAGGCTGAAACCCATCGCCCAATTTGAGGACAATCTTGATGCGCTGACGTTGCGCGACCTCGTTCGCAGGGGCAGCACTGTCACGACAAGGGGGGCCTTGGAGCACATCCAACTCTCGAACATCGGATTCACGCACAAGGATCTAGCCGATGAGTCGTCAGACGGGGAATTGCTGCCTGGGTGCGTACCTGTAGCGAAGCGCCTTCAGCGATTGATGCGCGACTGCTTCCGGGACGCAGTCAGCGAGAAACATCTCCAAGAGTATCTGGCTGAGCTGCAATTTCGTTATCCGGAGAGATCGGGCACGACACGCTTCACAGAAATCATGCGCCTTGCGGCGGGGACCGGCCGGGCACAGATGAGATATCGCGACAACGTCGGCTGATGCAGGCACGCACCGGTATCAGTTGCGTTCATCGTATAGGCCAAGACCGGTGCCCACGCCCGATGACCTCAGCCTAATTCAGCAATTCGCCCTTCGTGGTGAAAAAAAATCACATTATAGACTTGCACTAACCCGCAGATGCGGATATAAATGTGCTCGAATACTATCTAGTGCTGCCTTCAAGGCATACTGTCCTCGCACAAACTACGTGGACACATGGACACACCCGACCACGGGCCTTCAGGATTGAGTTAAATTCTCACCTGCGAATGGGGCGCGCCTCGGCGCGCTTACCCGGTACGATTGACCTCGTGCTTCACCTACCCGATCAGGTTCGATCTTAACTGGGAGTATATCTCAGTTGCGGCGACACCCGATCCTGTAGTGGCCCTTCAGCCAATCGCGTTAAGCGATGTACATCGGCGCATTCGTGCGTTCCACGCTGGCAACTCCCGTGCCCTCCTCCAATAAGGGTCTCATCCAATTCACGATAATCTAGAATATACAATGTTAGGAGCGAAGTTCATGAAGACGAAGACAGTAACTATAACCAAATGGAGCGCTTGGACTAATACGACGGGAACGTCGCGGCTGGAGCGGGAGGAAACAGAGGCGTGAACGCTGCACCGGACGGAATTTTCGAACTGAGCGGCTACAGCCGCCCGTATGACATGGAAACCGGTTTGTTCTATGACCAACTGATCGCCCCCGGCACGTTCGGTGTAGTCGCCGCCGTGAGTGGCAAGGGCAAGACATTGACCGTCTGCAACATTGCCGCACATGCCGCAATACAAGGCAAGAGGGTGGGTATCGTGTGCTTGGATATGCCGAGGGGGGATATTATGAGACGGATTGCCACGATCGTCCCCGACCTCGGTGCGGACGCGGTGAATGATGTGGTGCGGGTTCAAGGTAAACCCGGAGTCGCGAGCTCAAACAACAAAGCAAATATCGCGTTCATCGACGCTACGCGGGACGTCATTGCGAGAATCAACTACATCGACCTCACGCATATACGGTGTGCAGAAACGGATGTGAGAGGAGAGCTGATAAGGCTTTCAATAATCTCAGACGTCCTGATTCTGGATGGTCTGGAGGCCGTAGCCATGGAGCATGGCTGGGCTGCCAGTATCACCGCGATCCTCGTAGAACTACGGCAGCTGGCCGATACGAGAAAGATTGCAGCCTGGACGACAAGTCAGTGCAAACGTGATGCTGAAAACGCCGAAATCACACAGCTCGGTGACTTAGCCATCACGATCGAAAAAGCGCACAAGCCGTCCATTGTCATCTCCATGGCGCCACGACTGGATGGTCGGTTATGGACTTTCTGCATATCCAAGGATCGTCATTATCAACTGTCAACCGTGCGTGCCGTGTACCGCCTCGTGCTGCGCCCGTCGCTGCGGTTTGAGATACTCCCAACGCAAGGCGGCCTGGATATCAGCACTCTCGGCGCCGATGCTGGGGGCGAATGGGAATTCGAAGGTCTACAGGATGATCTCCCCGGTGAGTATCGTGACGGCGATGAGTCGGATGACGCTGGTGCCGAGGTATATCTGCCGACCTTGCCACTCTATCACGGGACCACTGGGTTCATACCGCTCGGTCGAGGCGTGTTTTGCAGCGCAATGTTCGGGAACCGAGATCATCGGAACTTTCACAGGCTTATGGATCTCTACCAGATGGCCCAGTTCGTTCCCACCAAACTTCATGCACCCGGTACGCGGATTCCTGTACACCTGGCCCGTGGGCAGGTGCTTACGTCACTTAGAATCCTGCGTGCGCGATGGAACGATAAGAGCCACAAGTCCATCAGGACGTTTCTCGCCCACGCCGCTGAAGAAGAGCTAATAACCATGGAAGACGTCTTTGCAGACGGTACTCGTGTGTGCGGCCAAAATCACCGAAGGGCACACGCCTGGGCACAAGTAGGCGAGTGATCGGAACCGTCATAACCCTCAAGCATTACGAAGGAATGCGGTCCATGGAAGGCTCAAAGGAAGGTGCCGAGGGCACGCCGATGGGCACACCGACGGGCACATGAGAGGCACAAAGCGGGCACGCCATGGGCACACTACTGAAGAACGTAAACAGCAGTAATAAGGAAAATAATGGAAGCACAGACCCTCCAATTTGAATTTTTGCAGGACAGGCAGGAGCTTGTGTCAGCTGAGGTCAATGCGTATTTCCGCGGTAAGGGCTGGGATGATTTTCCAGCCGCGTCGACTGGTCGCCAGACCGTGCGTGATCGCGTGCGACGGTACGCTGACGATCTGATTCAAGGGGTGCGACGGCCTTTGCTGCTGTATGGCCCCCCAGGGACGGGGAAGTCGTACCTCGCCGCGCTGGTCTGGCAGGAGATCGCTGCCGCCGTCGGCGATAGGCGGGAGATTTCTGATGCTGCCAACGCTGGCACCGCAGACAACTTCGTCTGGGTCAATGGCGCCCACATCCCGAAGATAGCCAAGTCTGGCAATCAGGAAAACGAAGATGACCTGCCGCGTCCGTATCATCTGGGGAGCGCGTACCTGGGCGTCATCGACGACGTCGACAAGTGTCCCGCTGGTAGCTGGGCAGAGGCTCTGTACTGGGTCATCAACGAGAGAATCGCTATGCGTAATCTGCCCACGATTTTGACCATGAACCTGACGCCACGGGCGTTCGTTAAGAAGTACGGCGAGTGCGGTCTGCCTATGTTCGATAGAATTAAGCGTACGGGCGGTCTGATCATGCGGCTTGATAGCGAAGAGAGTGACGCGGCATGACAACGATGAAGAACGCGATATCGGACCATGCTGGGGTGTATCGCACGGCGCTGATCGCAGGCCGTGATGATGCTCCAGTCCGTAGCCTGCGGCGCAGGATGCCGTTGGAGTTGTCGACGCATGCGTCAATGCCGCCTGACGACCCGGTTCAAGGACATAAAGGTGAACACCTGCATTGCCATAGTCCACAAGGGAAAGGAGGGCCGATGATACATTACTAACCCTCATCCGAGATAGCCGTCAGCGTGACGACCGGATAGAGGGGCAACACAAATGAGAGGAGAAAGATCGTCAAATGAATACAGATAACTCACTCAAAACGGCAATGGGCGAATCGATCGCGGACTGCATCGCGGATCCCGCACAACGGCAGCCCATTGTTGAGGCCTGGTGGCGTATGCACCAGGGCACGCCTCCGGCTGAGGCGATAAGCAATGCGGCACGATCGGCAGGGCTTACGTCTGAGCAAGTCGTGGAGGGCATGCGGCGGGCATCAGCGCCTAGACCCCGCGCTGGGAAATACGTGCAACTGAATTTCCTGAAGGATCTGCAGAACGGACTGAACTGCCAGATCGGAGGAAAGCACAATGAAAAGTAAAGAGGCATACGGGAGCCCACCTCCGATCGGGGATGACGTCCTGACCCGCTGCCCCATCACGGGGCCAGTAGACCAGTATGTCGAGGCACTGCGTCGCGACCTGATAGGCGCGAACGTCCACAACATACTGCTTTGCACGCAGTCCTGCACTTCAGCCATGGTCAGCAGCCTGAATGACATCGTCCCCGAGATCTTCATAATGGATCTCCATGAAGGATGCATCAAGCGTGCTACGGCTGAGTCTGAGTCTGACGATATTACCGTGGACATCGACAAGGCACCCCACTTCGACCTGTTCCTGTCCGAGTGTGACACTTTCACCAGGGGCGGTAGGGTGTTTGCGAGTCACTCCCGCTACAAGTCTTTCTACGGGGAGCTGCGCGACCAAGGCAAGATTACGGCAAAGACCGTTCGGGTCGTTATGAGCTCGGACCAGAACCAATTACGGGAGCCGCTGGAATACCTGCCCTGCGTCATGCAGGCACATTACGTCCTCTACCCCTACGGCGTGATTGAGCTGTGCTGGTGGCTTGGGGATCAGTTTGTGCATGAACCATCAGCGGAGGAGAATCAGGTACTACGCGACGAGTTCGATGAAGAGGAGTTCATGCATGCGATGCACCGGCAATCGGTTGAGGACAAGGCTAGAACTCAGGCATACGGCACACGACGGTGGTAGATTTATGGCTCCCAAGGTTGATAACAGCAACGGTGGCCCCGGCCGGGTATTCCGGCCAGGGGCGTTTCGTAACTGCGAACAGGTGCGCTGGGATTGGCTGCTGCAAGCCCACCGCGTAGGGGGTGCCGGACTCATAGTGGGACTGGTGCTTCTGGACAGATGCACGCGTGATAACGCGGGCGTAATCGATATCTCGGTCGCGCAGGCCGCCCGATGCGCCGACCTGTACTGGACTACAGCACGCAGGGCCTTTATCGGCCTGGAGAATGCCGGACTCATAGCCGTAGAGCGGCGCATGGGACGTTCCTCGATTGTGACCCTTGTCACACACCCGAAAAAGGGAATACATGCCAACCGAAGGCAGGTGCCGGAAACACCGGTCAGATCAGATTCATTACAATTGCAGTCAGAGGTTTAGTTTTGAAGGACGGTGATCATGGTGGAACAAGAAGATACAAATAGGTCCGGGGTCTCCAGGTTTGGGACCCAGGGGAATTGTGGTAACAAGACGGGTGACGGGCGGGAGTCCCCTGCCCTGGCGGATCCGCAGGGAACCGCGCAACAGTGCGAGTTGTTGGACGTGAAAAGGACCGCCAAACTGATGAGTTGCTCGGAGCGAACCGTGTGGCGATTGTCGGACTCCGGCAAGATGCCGGCGCCGGTCAGGATCGGCCGCCTGGTCAGATGGCAACAACGCCGGCTTGCGGCGTGGCTCGACCAGGGTTGCCCGGCCGCACGCACATTCCGATCCAATGGCGGAGGCAAGATAAGGATGTGAGCGTCTTCAGGAAACAGTACACGAAGCCGATGCCCGCCGGCTCGAAGATCGTGACGCGCAAGGGGAAGAAGTGCGCTCAGTGGACGGACCGTTACGGGCATACTCACACCGATCGGCTTATTGAGTTCAAGACGGTGGACGGGAAGCCCGACAGGACGAAGAAGTCGCGGGTCACCAGGCATGCCACGACCTTCACGGTGCGATACCGTGATGCCACAGGCGTGGTCCGTGAAGTGAACACCGGCTGCCGTACAAAGGATGCCGCCCAGTCCGTACTGCGCGACTTACAACGACGTGCCGAATTGGTGAAGGCGGGCGTGATCACGGCTGCCGAGAGTGCGGCATCAGATCAAGCCCGTACGTCGATTCTGGATCACGTGGCAGCGTACATCAGACACCTCTCCCTGACGGCCTCGGAGCGACACGTCAAGAACGTCGACGCGAACATTGGCCGGATCGTGGTTGACTGTGGCATTCAGACGCTGCAGGACCTTCAGGGGGAGGCCATCACGGATTGGCTGGCCCTACATAGGGATCAGAACATGGCGCCTCGGACCCGCAACATCTATCGTGCAGCCGTCCACGGGTTCGCATCGTGGTGTGTTAAAACGGGCCGCCTGACACACAATCCGGTTGCCCAGGTGCCCCGAACTTCAGAAAGAGTGGACCAGCGTCACCAGCGTCGTGCGCTTACGGATGACGAAGTGGCACGCCTGTTGCACGTTGCCCGTCTAAGACCGGTCGCTGAATACGGACGCCACGTCGAGAAGACGCGGTCGCAAGAGGCAGACAACGTCAAACGCTCAAACTGGAGAAGGGTCGCCCTGACGTTCGACACCGTCGACGAAGCCTATCAGCGTGGCCGTAATGCACTGGAGGGCCGCCCGGACTTCCTCGCCAAGCTCCTTGCTACAGGTGAAGAACGAGCACTGATCTACCGGACGCTCCTGCTGACCGGGCTGAGGAAGGGTGAACTCGCCTCACTGACTCTTGCCAAACTCGACCTGGATGCTGATCCACCATACGCCATGCTTGACGCGGCGGACGAAAAGAACCGCCAGGGCGCTCAGATCCCGCTTCATTTGGAGCTCGTCCGGGACATCCGATCGTTCCTGCACACACGCCGTATTGAGAATGAGGGACCCCTCCGGGTCACCCAACTGAGCGGGAACGGCCGCACATCAGGTACTGCCATAGCTCTGTTCAACGTCCCTCGAGATCTCTATCGGATCCTAAACCGAGATCTCGCAGCCGCCGGCATTCCCAAGCGCGACCAGAGGGGACGTGTAGTGGACGTTCATGCTCTGCGCCACACCTTCGGCACGAACCTGAGTCGGTGTGGCGTACCGCTTCGTACGGCACAGGCTGCCATGCGCCACAGCACGCCAGAGCTCACGGCCAACGTGTACACCGACCCCATGCAGCTTGATGTGGCCGGTGCCGTCAACGAGCTGCCGGTGGTCGGCCGCAGACCTGCGGTCGACGCAGACATCGCTGCCGGGTCATCTCCTGACGATCAAACGATGGTGGCTTAGGGTCACGCACTCGGAAGACTCCGATCTCCAGCTTGCACTCCAGCTTGCACTAGATTCGTGCAAGCTGGGGCAAATCCCGTCATCTGCTGACAAGACCGCTCCCAAGGAGGCCTCGGAGGAAAGCATGGACTCTCTCTCCGTAAGTGGCCATTTTACAGGCATTTGGCAAGCGCTGACAACAGGAGTCAAGGGGAGGGGGTGGTCGGGGCGGTGGGATTCGAACCCACGACTTTCAGCTCCCAAAGCTGACGCGCTGCCAGGCTGCGCTACGCCCCGTTATGTTTGTCGTCAGCGAGGCCGGGAGGCCTTTGCCGACCTTGCAACACGACTTCCATCGCCCAAAGTCCCGGCCCGGGCGCGACGGCGTCGCTTGAGGTCGCTCCGACCTCTCTCGGGAGAGTCGGGGTGCCAGGCTGCCTGCCTCGAAAATCAGTGATCAGTGAATCCGTAATCATGCGATCAGAATGGCGTGGCGTCAAGGATCAGAAATGCGCACCCAGGGCGACAGCTTACGGAACTTGCAGTTGGACTCACCGCGTTCGTGCAGGCACCGACGTTCGTAGTAGGAAACGTGTGAGATATCCGGGTTAGGCCGCGGATCTACTCAGAATTGCGGTCTAATGCGGAGTCCGACGTGATCGCGCTATACGATCTCGCCCACTCCAAGGTCATGTCCGGGTAAGCCGCGCTTCGGGTCAGGGAGTCGCGAGGATCGCGTCGATGGCGCCGCACTCTTCTGGTGAGAGTTCGAGGTTTGTCAGTGCGGCCACGTTTTCACGGACCTGGTCGGCCCGGCTGGCGCCGATTAGGGCGCTGGTGACCTGGGGCAGGCGCAGGACCCAGGCGAGCGCCATCTGCGCCAGGGACTGCTCCCGCTTCGCGGCCAGGTCGTTGAGCTGATTGAGACATTGCCGTTTCTCCGCGGTGACGGCGTCGGCGTTCAGGAAGCCGGCTTCCGAGGCAGCGCGTGAATCGGTGGGAATGTCGGACAGGTACTTTCCGGTCAGGAGGCCCTGCGCAAGGGGACAGAACGCGATGATGCCGAGGCCGTCCTGCTCGGCGGCATCGGTCAGCCCGTTTTCGATACTGCGATTGAGCATGCTGTAACTCGGCTGATGAATAATCGGGCGCGCCAGGCGCTCCTCGCGGCAGATGCGCATCACCTCGCGTGTCATCGTTGCATCGTAGCTGCTGATGCCGGCGTAGATGGCCTTTCCGCTTCGCACGGCCTGGTCCAGCGCGCCGAGAGTTTCTTCCAGCGGCGTATCCGGATCGGGACGATGCGAGTAGAAGATGTCTACATAGTCGAGCCCCAGTCGTTGCAACGACTGGTCGAGGCTGGCCAGCATGTACTTGCGACTGCCCCATTCGCCGTAGGGGCCGGGCCACATCAGGTAGCCGGCTTTCGACGAGATGATCAACTCATCACGGTAGGCGGCGAGGTCTTCGCGCAGGATCCGCCCGACCCGCGTCTCGGCGGCGCCGGGCGCGGGCCCATAGTTGTTGGCAAGGTCGAAGTGCGTAATCCCAAGATCAAACGCGGTGAAGAGGATCTCCTTCGCGTTGTTGTGAAAGGCGGTTTCATCCGTGGTGTGTCGTGCGTCCGTTCCGGCATCGCCGAAGTTGTGCCAGCATCCAATCGAGATGGCCGGCAGGCGCAGCCCACTGCGTCCGCAGCGCCGGTAGATCATCTCATCGTATCGATTCGGATTTCGGTTAGTCATCGTCCCGGGAGTCTGCCACATCGGTGCGGGCGAACATGCTGAAGGGGCGCTATCTGGAAATGGGGGAGGGCGACAACGGAGTGGGCTTAGGCGAGGCTGTTGTGCGTCCCGTCGCAGAAAGGCTTGCTGGCGGATTGCTTGCATCCGCACCATGCGATGGTCTTGGCCTCCGTGACGTCCTCAATGATCGGCCGGATCTCTGTATCGCGGTGTGAGCCGTCACAGTAAGGCTGATTGGCGGACCGTCCGCAGGCGCACCATGCGTACTTGCCCGGTTCAACGTCCAGAACGTAAGGCGACTTCTGTGCGATCACTGGCTCGTCGGACATCTTGGATCCTCCGGTTATGGGTTATTAGATATCAATGCGAATGGCGGCGCCGATCGTAACCGTATCGGTGTCTACGTTGTCAACCGCGGCGCTGATGTCTTCGATGTTATCAAAGCGGTAGTTGGCGTTGAGATCCAGCCGGACGCCACCCATCAGCGCAATCTCCACGCCGGCGCGAAACGCGTAGAACGGGTCGTTGGCGAAGTCTCCGTCCGCGTAGTAGATTCCGATGCCGACACCGGCATAGAGTCCGCCGCCCCCGAGGAGATAGACCTGGGGCGCCATGACCTGGTCGGGGCTGCCTCCGAAATCGTCCGGAAGGAACTCTACTTCGGCATGGACCTTGAACAAGCTTTCGCTCGAGAACCGATAACTGACCAGCCACGCCAGACCGTCTTCATCAACATTGTGGACATCAATGTCGTCGATCGTGCGCCAGTAGTGGACGCCGCCGCCGATCTGGCTGTCGGCGAGTGACGTGCGGGGCAAGGCGATCAGTGCAACCACCAGTGCGAGGCAGGCGATCAACGGTGCAGAATCGAAACGCTTCATCTGCATACGAGTCTCGCCACGCCGGGGACGAGTGTCAATTGGAATTTCTCCACATGTCGATCAGCTTCTCCGAGACATTGACTTTGACGGCGGGTCGGCGCGAATCAGCCTGATCCTTGTCCTTGCTGCTGCCATGCGCGCGCGTCGTGAAGCGGTCCATGATGGGCGGTGGCAGAAAACGCGTTCGCGGGGTGTAGATGTGACGCCGGCCGTGGCGGTGCTGCTGTCGCACGTAGAACCGGTGCGGATGAATCAGGTAGAGGTGGTCGCGCGCGCGCGTCATCGCGACATAAAGGAGGCGGCGCTCTTCCTCGATCTGCTCTTGCGAGCCGGTCGACATGTCCGACGGAATACATCCGTCCGCTGCGTGGAGGATATAGACGACGTCCCATTCCTGTCCCTTGGCCGAGTGGATCGTAGAGAGAATCAGGTAGTCTTCATCGAGTAACGGGACGCCGGCCTTGTCGCCGGATGCGTCCGGCGGATCGAGCGTCAGTTCGGTCAAAAAGCGTTCACGGGACGGATAGTTCCCTGAAATGGATTCGAGTTGCTCAAGGTCACCCGCGCGGACGTGAGCCGACTCGTAGAGGCGCACCAGGTGTGGCTGGTACCACTTGCGAACCAGCCCCACCTGCGCGTGCCAGGCGGTGTCGGCGTCCCGGAGCTTCAGCATCAGGCGCGCCAGGTGCGGCCAGTCCTCCGCGGCGGCGGCGGGTACGCGCACGGTCGCGAGGGCCTCGAATGCCAGCGCGTTCGCCTGGTGCGCTTGCATGATGCGCGACGCGTACGTCGGGCCGAGCCCCGGCAGCAGTTGAAGAACCCGAAAGGCGGCGACACTGTCTCGAGGGTTCTCGGCCCAGCGCAGTACCGATAGGAGATCTTTCACGTGCGCCGCTTCCAGGAACTTGAGCCCGCCGTACTTCACGAACGGAATGTTGCGCCGCCCCAGCTCGATTTCCAGCTGGTCGGAGTG
Organism: Verrucomicrobiota bacterium; assembly: GCA_027623315.1. Taxonomy (GTDB): domain Bacteria; phylum Verrucomicrobiota; class Kiritimatiellia; order CAJWTS01; family CAJWTS01; genus JAQBYD01. Next base: position 16,810 of record JAQBYD010000042.1, read on the forward strand.
GTGCGCCGTGCGAAACAGGACCGCCTGTCGATGCAGATCGATGCCCGCCTCGCGATGAAAGAGGATCTGCTCGACAACGAAGTCGACTTCCGAGGGCTCGTCCTCTGCGGTGACCACGACCGGTTTCTCCTGTGACGCACGCTCGGAGAAGAGCGCTTTGCGGTATCGCTGCGTCGCCTGTTCCATGACCGCGTTGCACGCGGCGAGGATCGGCTGGGTCGAACGATAATTCTGTTCAAGCGTGACGACTTCCGCCTTTTGCTCGAACCGGTCGGGGAAGGTGAGGATATTGTCCACACTGGCCGCGCGAAAGGAGTAGATCGACTGGGCGTCATCGCCCACGACCGACACGCCGTTCCCGTTCGGCTTCATACAATAGAGAATCTCGGCCTGCAGCACATTGGTGTCCTGGTACTCGTCGACCAGGACATAGTCAAATCGGCTGCTCACCGCCTCGGCCAGGGATGGTTCCTGCATCAGGTGATACCAGTAGAGCAGCAGGTCATCGTAATCGAGGACGGCCTGCTCCTGTTTGGCCTGCACGTACCGCGCGCAGAGCTCGCGGAGTTCATCCGGCCACTTCTCGCACCAGGGAAAGGACGCGGCCAGGACCTCGTCGAGCGACTTCTGGGTGTTCACGACCATCGAGTAGATGGCGAGGCACGTATCCTTTTTTGGAAATCGTTTCGACTTGCGGGATAGCCCCATCTCGTTGCGGATGAACCCGATCAGGTCCGCAGCGTCACTGCGATCGAGGACCGTGAACGAAGCGTCGAGTTCGAGCGACCCGGAGTATAGTCGAAGCAGGCGGTTGGCCACCGCGTGGTAGGTGCCTGCCCACCGGATATCGCTCGCACTGCCCTGCGCGGGATCTCCCTGCCTGCGTTGAGCCACGACGCGCTGCGCGCGGCGAATCATCTCCGTGGAGGCGCGGCGTGTGAAGGTCATGAGCAGGATTCGCTGAGGGTCCGCTCCATGCAGGATCAGTTCGGCGACGCGGTGCGCGAGCGTCTGGGTCTTGCCCGATCCGGCGCCCGCGATGATGAGCAGGGGCGGGACCGAGCCGGGGTCCATTCCGTCGGTGATCCCGAACGTAGCGGCGGTGCGCTGCGCCGGGTTCAAGTTCATTGGCAAGGCTCCATAACCTATCCATTTAGCACAGCGGCATGAGCGGTCGAGTAAATTGTCTGTTGGAATGCCGGTTGCGATGCCTCCGGATTCTCTGCTACAAGGGAAGTGCCTGGAGTATGTCGGCGAAGCGCCTGCACACGCTCGGCCGTCGTCTAGTTCCGTCATGCACGTCGCCTTCACAATTCGCTGTAAGAACTGCGGGAATCCGCAGAGCCGGCGCGCCCGTCGGCGCTGGTGGATGCATCTTCTGCCATTCTCGATCTACGTCGTCTGCGACGATTGTGCCCGCGAAAGCCTGGCCCTTTTTGCGCGCCATCCCGAGCCCGAGCGTCCCGCCTCGCGATCTGCACAAGACTCCGTCAAGGATGCGGCCGTGCAGCCGGAGGTGCAACCACCGCATCCGGAATCACCCGACATGGCCGGCGCAGACGATGCCGAGGAACGCGCGACGGGCCAGCGCGACCGGATGGATCCGTTGCGTGAATTGCGCCGCCGGCGCGCAGAGACGCGGGCCAGCCTGGACTCTGTCCGGCAGAAATTCGGCGATCTCGATCCCGGCGCCGGCTCAGCCTGAGTTCAGCGGTACTTCAGCTTGATCGCCGTGCCGGACTTGGCGCTGCGATTCGCCGTGTCCAGGATCTGGATCGGGCGGCGGGCCCATTCCGGTGTGATCACCAACGTCTTTCCGCGCGCCATATGGTCTGCGATGTTCTTGTAGAACTCGCCCCAGACGCCTGCGCGATTGCGCCCGGTCGTCCGCACGAACCGCCCGTTGCTCTTCGGTTGCACAATCTCGAAGGTGTTGTGATCCATGATGTAGGCGCCCTTGGTGCCACGCACTTCCATGAATCCCGATTTCGGATTGCATTCGATTGCGGACATCGAAAGCGTCAGCCACTTCTGGTTCTTGAAGCGAACGAGCGCATGCACGGCATCCTCGTTCGTGTCTGCCTTCCATTTGGTCTTCGATGCCCATACCCCGGTCTTCGCGACACCGCTGACCTCGAGCATCTCCTCGTTCATGATCTGAAGGGCGTATTCGAGAAAGTGGACGCCCCAATCGTAGGCGAGTCCACCCGAAATCGATTTAGAGGACCGCCACCATGCGCCCGGCGCGCCGTAGTTTCCGGCGCGGATCTCAATCGACACGACGTCGCCGATCACCTTGCGGTTGACGATCTGGTCTACGCCTTCGAGAACGCAGCCGTCCCAGTGCCGGTTGTGATAGGTCGAAAGGACGAGCCCGCGCTTTCGTGCGGCCGCGATCATCGCATCGCACTCCGCAACGGTAATCGCGAACGGCTTCTCCGTCACCACGTGGCGGCCCGCCGCCAGGCACTTTAGCGCTATAGGCGCGTGGGTATTGTGCGGCGTAATGATCGTCACCAGGTTGACGTCCGATTTTTTGAGCATTTGCGAGACCGAGCGATAGGTTTCAATCCCCTCGAAATCAGTGCGCGCCACCGCAAGCCGCGCGGTGTCCAATTCGCAGACGGCTGTTGGGGTCATGCCCGCATCGCGCATCTCGCTGAGATGATTCCGTCCCATGTTGAACGCGCCACCGTATCCCACGACGCCGACGCGAATGTCCTTCTTGTGTGAAAACTTCTTCATGAGGCTCCTCCTTCGGTTGGATTCGGGTCGTGCCCGGACAGACAGACCGACGGACGGTGACACACGATACGAACCTTTGCAAGCCCCTCCGCAGCAGGGAATTGTGGCTTTACTCCCGACGGTCGAGATGACACTCTGACCCGTTGAATCCGCACACGCTCGCGGATCGAATGAAGGAGAAGGTCGCTGCATAATGACGGACGCCGCTGAGAAACCGTCGACGGATGAGATGGACCGCCGCCGACACGCACGCGCCGCTTACGAGGCGGACGTACGTGTGAAGCTGTATACTGTCTCCGGGTACGTGGACCTGGCGGACAAGGTGCTCTATTGCTGTACGGCGGATCTTTCCGAATCCGGAATTCGATTAAGCAGCGATATCGAGATCCCCGTCGGGTCGGTTCTGGAGATGAGTGTCGTCTCCGAAGACCCGGCAAAGGTCTTTACGCATCGTGGCGAGGTCCGCTGGGTCTTCGACGATATCGATCCGGGCAAGTTTCTGCTTGGGATCGAGTTTATCCAATCTTCGAGCGGCCATCGCGACGAATGGCTTGAGTTTGTGTCCGCCCGCGTCAAGCGCGAAGCCGAGAAGCAGGCAAGCGCCGACTAGCTCCTGGTTTCTTCATGAAAGAGCGACGGTGGGTCGGTGAGACCTTCCAAGGACGTCCGGGTGAACAGCGGCTCACATCTCCCAGCTTAGGTTGTCCTCTTCAATCTCGCCGCCCACCGCGTGTGCTGGTTGGGGGTGGTATGCGGTGATCGTTTAAGTTCTTCAGGCAGGATCGCGCAGGTCACTCGATATCCCACGTCGGGACATCCTGATCGGTTCCACCGGGCTGCGACTCTTGGTCATGCTCCGTCTCCCGGAGCGACGTCACGCTCGGCTTGTGCGCGATAGCGGGGCCCGCTGCCTCGGGCTGCGTGGCCGGTCTCTGTAACTGATCGTACAAGACCTTTCCAACGAAGCACCAGATCGCGACGAGTACACCTGTGATTGTTAATATGACCGGGTCCATCTCATCCACTTCCTCTCTGTCCAGTTCCTTGCATCCACCTGCTCATTTCGTCTTAGCCTTCCTTTAATGCTGATTTGATTCTTCGTATCCGCACACGCTTTACATGAGCAGGATTCAGGCCCGGGCGGAGAGATGAACGCGCCCGGGAAGCTTCGAAGATGCGCCGAATCCACAAGAAAGGGCCGAATTAGGGGTGTGGTACGTCCAATTTCGTACCTGTGGCGCTGCTTTTTGCGCTCCCGCGGCCGCGTATCAACGCGAATCGGGGATTGACCTGCGTGCGAATTAAAGTGCTGGCGTCTTGTCAGAGTTGAGAAGGTCAGGGCTTCAGCACCTGGACGATCCGGATGCTTCTAAAGCGCCACTCACCGTCTACGTGGACCAGCTCACATTCGAGTTCCTGGGCGTCGTTGGCATGATCGCCGCCATTGAGCCGGCCCTGCAGCGTCGCGCTCAGCAGAACCAGTGCACGGCTCTCCCCGGGAAAATCGACCTTGAGGTCGTGAAAGCGATTCCGGACCTGTTTCTCCGGCGAATCGGGTTTGAGCCATACGACGAGGATGGCGACGAAAACCGCCACCACGGCGACGGGTGCGAGGGTGCGCGGTGTTACCACAACGGTGCTCCTGCCACGCGCGAAACGGGTGTTTCCCCGAAGGTATGCGCGTCGGTCGACATGGCCCTATTGTCGCCCACCACGTAGATATGCCCCTCGCGAATGGTGCGCTCGGGCCATGTCCAGTCGTAGGGATGCTTCACGTACGGTTCTTTCCATTCGCTGCCGTTAACGAACAGCGTACCATGCCTGAACTCTATCGTATCGTTCTCGACTCCGACAACGCGTTTCAGGTACAGCACGCTGGGGCCGCTCAGGGCAATCGCCACAACGTCACCCCTCGCGGGCGGCGAGAACGCGTACCGCTGCCGCCAGCAGAAGGTGAAACCGCCGTCACGATAGGTCGGGTCCATGCTTGCTCCGCGGATGCGCATCAGGACCAGCAGGTGACCGAAGACCATGTACGCGCATACGACGACGATCGCAAAGCGAATAAAGAATCGACGAGTCAGACGTGGGAAGAGGAATCGTTGAATCCACGGCCGATGGTCCCGCTGCCGGGTCACGTCGCGTCTGCGTCGCCGCTGCCCAGTGACTCAATCAGGGTCGTGTCCGGAGACGTCGTGCTCGGGAACCCCGAGATCTGCAGGAGACCGTCGACCAGCGACCTCAATTTGCGTGTACTGTCCGAAGCGAGGCTCAGCACGTCCACCTGGGAGGCTGAGACTTCGCCGAGGCGCTCCGAGGTCATCATGTCGACCGCGCAGTTGATGACGGCTAGAGGCTGAAACAGTTCCTGGACGATTTCGGCCAGGAGTTCCAGTAACTGTTTGCGCGACAGTCGGATGCCGATGCCGCGCTTCCGGGCTTCTTCCTCGGTTTCCTCAACCGCAACTTCGTCGGCGCGTACCTTTTTCGCGATGCGGTCAATCTTCTGGGTCGTAACCGTGACGATTTGATCGATCTCTTGATTGACCGCGGTCAAAACCCCGGTCAAGTCCTCGCGGCTTTGAACATTCGGCGCCGTGGCCAGATTCCCCACCACCTCCTCCATACGCGTCAGGAGCGAGGCGAGGTGCTCGATCGCCGCTCCGTCACCGGAGCCACCGCCGCCTCCCGGGCCTCCCGGGCCACCGGGGCCGCCCATGACGTCGCTCTTGAACATCAAGTCCTGCCAAACGTCCATCGCGAGTCCTTCTTCCGAGAGGCGGACCTGCAGCGGCGATCCCTCGATGCCGTCCTGGCCCTTGGCCTTCATGTAACGCAGCAGGCGTTTCTCGGTCTTCTCCATCTGCTTCATCTTTCTCATGTACTCCGATGCCAGCGCGTCAATCTGGAGTTCGTCCTGCATCTGCTCAACGGTGTCAGCCACCGCGGCCTTGCACTCGGCTTGCTCCGTAGCGTCGATGTCGCCGATCGTGCCGAGGATCTCTCGCTCAAGACCTTCGAGATACTTCTTGAGCTCTTTCTTGCCCTTCTGAGTCCGGTACTTGGGATCCTCCATCAGTGTGTTGAATGCGTTTCGCATGCACCCGACCAGGGCCGTGGACATCGTCTCCCGAGCCTGCTCTTCGGCTTCGTCCTTCTTCGCCTCGGCGGCATGGACGACGACACCGGCCAGGCGTTGCGCATCGGTTGCCATGTCGCGGATCTGCTGGATCGCGTTGGCGGCCTTTTCGTCCTTGGCGTCCGCCTTGAGAAGCGAGAGGACTTCGCTGATATCCGACACACGATCCTGGATTTCTTTGGATTGATCGAACTCCGTCTTGGCTTGTTCGAAATCTTCTTTCGAGACAATGACGTCGTCCTCGGTGACTTCCTTGTAGACAATCGTCTTCGACGAGACGTTGCGGATGCCGACGGCGTCCACGGCCGAGCTGAATCCGCCCAGTTGTTGAATCTCGCGCGGACTCGCGGTCAGGATCTCGAGCAGCCCCGACAGCGTCTTGGGCTCGACGCCCTGCTTGACGCTGAAATTGTCTACGCCGACCACTTTGAGTTGTTGGATGAATGCCTGGATCGTGGCCGATTCGCGGCCCATCTCCACGGCATTAATCTCAAGCACGTCGCCGCGGATACGAAAGGTGACATCGGCGGTCTTCTCCAGGATCGTGGAGAGGAGTCGATAGCAATAGGCCAGCGTCTCCTGGGCGTCCGTATTGGACAGCCAGTTGTTGTGCAGGGTATTGACCACGAGCAGGGCAATCCCGTCGGTCAGGCGCGTCAGCTCGCCCGTCGGGATGTTCGGATTCCGGGTTTCAGTCGTCTTCGCGTCGTCAGCCATTCGTCTTCACTCCATGGGGTCTACCACCGCAGTGATATGATACGCCGAAAAGCGTGTCAACTCCGGGAGGGCCTTCATGCTTGACCGGGAGCATCGGATCGCGCATTTTCGCCGGGCATGTGGCGCGCTTGCCCGCTTCACCACGTTGGTGGGTAGCACGCCCGGAGAGGATAGAAGCCAGAGATGCTTGATATTAAGAGATTGCGGGAAGAATCCGATAGCCTGCGCGGAATTATCGAAGCGCGCGGTGGCCAGCTTGACGGGGTTCTGGATGCCGACCAGAAGCGACGGCAGCTGCTCAGTGAGGTCGAAGCGCTTAAGGGCGAGCGCAACGCCGTTTCCAAGGAGATCGGGAAACTCAAGAAAGCCGGAGAGGATACCGAGGCGCAGCAAGCCGAGATGCGCGCGCTGGGTCAGAAGATCAGCGGTCTGGATGATGACGTCCGCGCGGCCGAGGCCGACTTTAATGATCGAATCCTCAGGATTCCCAATATACCGCATTCCAGTGTTCCGCTCGGCGCCGATGAGGCGGCCAACGAAGTCGTCCGCGTGCATGGCGAAGCGCGCGCATTCGACTTCAAGCCCGAGACGCATATTGAGATCGGAGAACGCCTCGGGCTGTTCGATCTGGCGCGCGCGACAAGAATGACCGGAGCAGGCTTTCCTCTCTTTATCGGCTCCGGTGCCCGCCTGGAGCGAGGCCTGATCAATTTCATGTTGGATCTACACGTTAAGGAGCACGGATACACGGAGATGTCTCCTCCGTTCGTCGTGAATTCCGATTCCATGACCGGTACCGGTCAGCTGCCCAAGATGGCCGAGGATATGTACCGTACCACCGGCGACGATCTCTGGCTGATCCCGACCGCCGAGGTGCCCGTCACGAATTATTACCGCGAAGAAGTGATCGAGGCGGATCTGCCGATCTACCTGACGGCCTACACGCCTTGCTTCCGCCGCGAAGCAGGCGCGGCCGGTCGCGACACGCGGGGGCTGCTGCGCGTTCACCAGTTCGACAAGGTCGAGATGGTCAAGTTCGTCGAACCGGAAACCTCTTACGACGAGTTGGAATCCCTGCTCCTGAATGCGGAGGACGTCCTGCAGCGCCTCGGCCTGCACTATCGAGTGCTGAACCTCTGTTCAGGCGATATCAGTTTCGCGGCCGCGAAGTGCTACGACATCGAGGTCTGGGCACCCGGGCAGGACGCATGGCTCGAGGTGTCTTCGTGCAGCAATTTTGAGGACTTCCAGGCGCGCCGCGCAAAGATTCGCTACCGCAATCGCGACGGTAAGACGCGCTTCGTTCATACGCTGAACGGATCCGGTGTCGCGCTGCCGCGTCTCGTCGTGGCCTTGCTTGAAACCTACCAGCGTGCCGACGGCTCGATCGAGATCCCCGAAGCCATCGTTCCCTATATGGACGGTGTCACGGTTCTATCTCCTGCCGGGGAGTAGACCTGTGCGAAAGAGCTAATTCAGAGGAAGAGCCCACGAATCATCGCGGATCGGCGCAGAGGTAAGACCGCGGATGACGCCGATGGGCGCGGATTGGTACTGAGGAGACTGTGTTCAGACTGCCCCATCTTGACCGTATCCGCGCCCATCCGCGTCATCCGCGGTCTCTGGATTCCGGCTATTTGTGTGGGGTCGTGCGATTCGTGGACCCAAACCCGATATAGGTTTGACAGTTGACGTGATCTCGCAACTCCAACGTCGCGTGTTATCGGCAATCCGGCGTCATGACTTGATCTCTCCCGGAGACCGCGTGCTCGTCGCGGCATCCGGCGGACTCGATTCGGTATGCCTGCTTCATCTGCTTCACGGGATGCGGCGTCTCCTGAAGGTGGAAGTGGGGGTCGCACACCTCAATCATCGGTTACGCGGTGAGGCGTCCGATGAGGACGAACGATTCGTCGAAGCATTATGCCGCGGCCTGAAAGTGCCGTTTCATTCTAGACGTTCCGACGTCATGAAGCTGGCGCGGCGTCGCGGAATCTCCCTTGAGATGGCTGCGCGCGATGCACGGCGCCGATTCTACGGCGACACGATGCACCGCGAAGGATACGCCGCTACGGCGACCGGACACACGGCGGACGACCAGGCGGAGACCATCATCATGCGCCTCGCACGCGGAACCGGAACGCGTGGCCTGGGCGCCATCCGACACGTCAGCCGCCAGGGCAGGCTGCGCCTGATTCGCCCCTTGCGCGACGTGTCGCGCGACGCGCTCGTGCAGTACGCGCTCAAGGAGGGACTCGCGTGGCGCGAGGACTCGTCGAACTCGAACCGGGCTTTTTCGCGTAATCGCGTTCGGCATGACGTGCTTCCGGTGATCCGCGCAAGTCTCAATCCACGTTTTGCCGAGGCCGCCTGCCGCGCCGGCGACATCCTGGCGGCGGACGAGGCGTGGCTCGAGGCGCTCTCGGCGCAGATCATCAAGCAGGTTCAGCGCGCGCGGCCGCAAGACGCTGCCGTGCCGGCGCTTTCGGTAACCGCTCTGCGCGAGCACCCGGTCGCGGCGCAGCGGCGCGTTCTGCGGATCTGGTTGTCGGACGCCGGGGTAGGGGCGCAGCATCTCAACTGGGACCAGGTCGAGCGGATGCTTGACCTGCTGGCACCACGCCGACGGTCGCGTCGCGCGTCGTTGGCCGGCGACTGGACCGCGGCGCGCGAGGGCGACTTGCTTGTGTTGCGGCGGTCCGAGCCTACGGATCCGCCGGCCTATCGAGTTCCCGTGCCGGTTCCGGGGGAATGCCGCGTCGAAGCCGCGGGCATTCGCGTCGTGACCTGGTTTGCTCCCACCGTGGTCCGTGATCGAACTCGTCAGCCGGGACTGCTGCCGGCCCGCGCCTCGGTCAACCCCGCCATGCTGGGGCGTCGTAAGCTCTTCGTACGCACGTGGCGGGCGGGGGACCGCTTGCGACCGCTGGGTATCGGCGGGACGCGGAAACTGCAGGACATCTTCGTCGACGCCAAGGTCGATCGAAGTGCAAGGGCCCGGATTCCACTGCTCGCGTGCGGCGGCTGCATTGTCTGGGTCCCCGGTTACCGTATCGCCGAGGAGTGGGCTGTTGCCCCCGGAGGTCCGCACGCGCTGCAGATCCTGATCGAGCCCATCTCGTGACGACGGTCTGAACCTTGCTGTAAGCTAGAGCAATGATCCGCGAATAGTTCTCGCGGCGATGCCGGCATTGGACCGGTATCTACGTCCGTATCTGCCCGAAAAAGGGACCTTGATTTGCAAATGGGCCGAATGTAGCATTGTCCATGTTAAATCGGAGATAGAAAATGGATGGCAAGAACGAGAATGACGACCGCCCACCCCAGCGGGGCGGGGCCGATGGTGAGAATCCCCGCCCCGGGCTGCGCGGGCTGATCATCTGGTTCCTGATTCTGGCCTCGATACCGCTTGTTTTTAAGGTCTATACGACCGGCAACGATCGCGGCAACAAGATCGGGTACACCAAGTTCCGCCAGCACATCGAGCGCAAGGAGATATCAGAGTGCAAGATCGTTATCGACCGTGCCACCGGAAAAACGGTCGTGCGAGGAGATCTCGATAGCTCCGCCGAAGCCCCGAATGCGGACGGGACCTCACCCCGTTTCGAGGTCGAGGTCGTGGTTGGGGACAATCTCGAGAATTTTCTCACTGAAAACGAGGTGACGTTCGAGTACGTCTATCAGAACCCGATCTTTCTACAGATCTTGTCCGGCGCGATTCCCGTCATCCTGATTCTGGGCGCCCTCTATTTCCTCTTTATGCGGCAGATCCGGTCGGCCGGGCACGGTGCCATGAGTTTTGGCAAGAGCCGCGCTAAGTTGCTTAGCCAGGACAAGCATAAGATCACCTTTGAGAACGTGGCCGGAATCGACGAGGCCAAGGAAGAGGTCCAGGAGATTATCGAGTTTCTGAAGGACCCCAAGAAGTTTCAAAAGCTGGGCGGGCGAATTCCCAAGGGGGTCCTCCTGACGGGGCCTCCGGGAACCGGGAAAACGCTGCTCGCCAAGGCCATTGCCGGCGAAGCGAGCGTGCCCTTCTTCAGTATCAGCGGTTCGGACTTCGTCGAGATGTTCGTCGGCGTCGGCGCCTCACGTGTGCGTGACATGTTCGAACAAGGCAAGAAGAACGCGCCATGCATTATCTTCATCGATGAGATCGACGCCGTCGGCCGCAGCCGCTTCAGTGGAATCGGTGGCGGCCACGATGAGCGCGAGCAGACGTTGAACGCGCTGCTGGTGGAGATGGACGGTTTCGACACCCAGGAAGGCGTGATCATTGTGGCGGCCACGAATCGGCCTGACGTCCTCGATAACGCCTTGCTTCGTCCGGGACGATTCGACCGGCAGATCGTGATCGACCTGCCCATGGTTGGCGGTCGTGAGGCCATCCTCAAGATGCACGCCAAGAAGATCAAGCTGGGTAAGAGCGCTGACCTGAACCGCGCCGCCCGGGGTACCGTGGGCTTCTCTGGCGCCGATCTCGCCAACCTGTTGAACGAAGCCGCGTTGCTGGCCGCCAAGGAAGGCAAGGACGCGGTCGATGTCGACGACATGGACGAGGCACGGGACAAGGTATGCTGGGGGCGCGAACGGCGCGGTCAGGTACTTGACGACAAAGAGAAGGAGATCACCGCGTACCACGAGGCCGGTCACGCGCTCGCGATGGCGTTGAGCGAGGAAGGTGAACCGCTGCACAAGGTGACGATCATTCCGCGCGGTCGCGCATACCTGGGGGCCACCATGCAGCTTCCGGTGAAGGATCGCAACATGGAGGGCAAGCGCAAGTTGGAAGCGATGCTGATGCACTTCATGGGCGGACGTGTTGCCGAGGAGCTGAAATTTGGCGATGTGACCTCCGGAGCCGCCGGCGATCTGAAGGAGGCAACGCGGATTGCACGCATGATGATTTGCAACTGGGGCATGAGTTCGGTCATGGGCCCACAGGCCTACGGCGCCGCCGACGAGCCTCTTTTCCTTGGGCGTGAAATGTCTCGCAGTCCGGATTTCAGCGATGAGACTGCGCGCAAGATCGACGAGGAGGTCAACGCGCTGCTGCGGCGAAGCCACCAGCAGGCCACGGAGCTCCTGACGCAGCATCGCGATACGCTGGAGCTCGTAGCACAGGCCCTGCTTGAGCGCGAAACGCTGGACGGTTTTGAAGTCGAGGAGATGATCGAGCATGGCCGAATGCTGACCATTGAGGAGCGCGCCGAGGCGTCCGGAGTCGAAGCCGAGCCCAAGATTGTGGTCGAACCGGAAGTCGCGCCCACGCCGGCTGCCTCCACGCAGACGGGGCCAAAGCTCCCCGACGTATCGCCGGGAATGCCCGGCCCACTCCCATCGCCGAGCGCCTCATCGGTTCGGGCAACGATCGATGATCCGCCCTCCACTCGCTGAGGTCGGCAGCGGCGACGCACTGGCGTGGCGCTGTGTCACGCACACGCTCGCTCCCGCGACGCGTCCCCTCGTCATGGGTATCGTGAATGTCACTCCGGATTCGTTCTCCGATGGCAACCGCTATCTCGATCCGAACGATGCGATCGCGCACGCCCGGCAACTGATCACAGACGGCGCCGACATCGTCGATATCGGCGGCGAGTCGACCCGGCCGGGCGCTGAGGCCGTTTCCGAAGCCGCTGAGTTGGAACGGGTCCTGCCCGTGATCGAAGCCATCGCGGCACAGCCCGGGTCCCCCTCGGGAAACCCGGTGCTGATTTCGATCGATACCACCAAGGCGGCGGTCGCCGAGGCGGCCCTGGCTCGCGGGGCGACCATTATCAATGATGTCTCGGCGATGACCGCCGATGACCGCATGGTTGCGGTGGCCAGGCAGACCGGTGCCGGCGTCGTGTTGATGCACATGCAGGGCGATCCGCGCACGATGCAGGGCAATCCCCGCTACGATGACGCCGTGCAGGACGTCACAACCTATCTCTCCCGTCGGATCGACGAGCTTGTCGCGGCGGGCCTGGACCCCGACACGATCGCCGTCGATCCCGGAATCGGGTTTGGTAAGGATCTCGATCACAACCTGGAACTGCTGGCCGGGATCCCGCAATTGTCAGGGCTTGGGCGTCCCGTGGTGATCGGTGTGTCGCGCAAAAGCATGATTGGTCGCATCACGGGCCGCGAGGTGGGTGAGCGGTTGGCCGGTAGCCTGGCGCTGCTCGCGTATTGCGTGATGCGCGGTGCGCATGTTATGCGTGTACATGATGTCCGCGAGTCGGTGGACGCATTGGTGACACTCAAGATGGTTCAAGCCAGGGAGCGCGAGGCTCAGCATGCAGATATTTAGCGCGATCGGTATCGGGGGCATTGTTGAAGTGCTCGTGCTGTCGACGATGTTTTACTTCACCTTCATCTTCTTTCGCGGCACACGAAGCGCGCAGATGATGCTGGGCCTGATTCTGTTCATGACCGTTTTTATTGCGCTCACCCAACTATTTCACCTGGCCGCCCTGAACTGGCTTCTGAGGCAGCTCTCGGTGTATCTCGCCATTGGGGTCTTGATTATCTTTCAGCCGGAGCTGCGGCGTGCGCTGGCTGAACTCGGGAAACCCACGGTGTTCCCCCGGGGCGTCACACGTGAGTCCGTCGTCGACTCGATCGCGCAAGCGGTCGAACTCCTGGCCAAGCAACGCGTCGGTGCGCTGATCGCGATCGAGCAGGAGATCGGGACGCGCAGCGTGCAGGAGACCGGTGTGAAGCTGGACAGTCGCGTCACTCCGGAGTTGCTCGCCAGTATCTTTTTTCCACACACACCGTTGCACGATGGCGGCGTCATCATTCGCGCGAACCGTATGGTCGCGGCCGGTTGTGTGTTTCCGCTGACGCAACGCTCCGAACCGGCGCGTGGCGTGGGCACGCGGCACCGCGCGGCGATGGGGCTCACCGAGGAGACGGACGCCGTCGTCGTCGTCGTTTCTGAAGAGACCGGAGCCATCTCGGTTAGTCACGGCGGCAGGCTCAGCAGTGATATCAGGGTCGACCAATTGCGTCGGTTCCTTAAAGCCCTCGTCGCGCGCGAGGCCGTGGCGGGAAGCGCATGGGAGCGCGCCAAGGAGCAACTTGATCTCACGCCCGGCGGAATCGCCAAATCGCAGGCGAGAGAGGGAGCGGAGGCGATCGATGGCGGATAGCGTCCATATCGTCAAGCGGGTTCTCTTTGAAAATATCGAACTGAAGGCTCTTTCCTTTGTGCTGGCGGCCGTTGTGTGGTTCGCGATCCAGGGCGACATTAACAACGAGCGCACGATACGTGACGTGCCGATTCAGCTCCGCCTGGGGCCAGGGCAAGCCGTTCGCGATCAATCAGACGACGTGGTCAAGGTCACGGTACGCGGATCGCGCAACGATATCATGACCCTCGACCGGGACGCGATGAGCGCCATGCTGGACGTGGAGCGCCGTGGACTGGACCCGGACGGCGCGATCGCAATCCGACCACGCGATATTGAGGGCGCGAACAATGCTCGCGTGATTCGAATTCAACCGTCGAGCCTGAGGCTTGAACTGACGCGCGAGGCTAACCGCGTGGTTCCGGTGAAAGTCATGGTGGTCGGCGAACCCGATGGTGCCGTCGTGACGACCGTATCGTGCGACCCATCGGAGGTCACGATTCGCGGCCCGGACATCGAACTGAAGGACGTGGAGGTGGTTCAGACAGAGTTGATCGATATTCGCGGGCGCACGCGACCGCTCAGCCGTCGCGTCGCGATCGTGGAGCCAAGCGACCGCTGGGAGGCAACCTTTACCCCTTCGCAAGTGGAGGTCTCCATCCAGATCGAAGAAGAACGCGCGACGCGTCGTTGGGAGAACGTCGATGTTTCCGTAATCGAACCAGCGGGTCGCACGAACGAGTACGTGATCGAACCCGCTCAGGTCGATGTTTCGATTACCGGACGTCCCGAGGAGATAGGGCGCGTGCGTGAGGGCGAGGTGCGGATCTTTGCGGACTGCGCGAGTGTGCTGCGCGGGCGAACCAACGATGTTCTGCTGATCGTGCACGTACCCACGTGGCTGCGTGCCGCCTCGCAAGCAACCCCGTCTAACGTGCAGGTCCGTATCGTGGAACCACCTCCGCCACCACTCCCGCCACCGCCACCCGCCCCAGCGCCAGACCCAGCCCCAGCCGAAGAGGTCGTGCCGGAGGAGGACGAACCCGCACCGCCTGACCCTGCACTCGAGGTGCAAGAGTGATCACACCGCTTGCGCAAGCACGCGACGTCGCGATGCGCATCGCGATCGCGATGCTGGTAACGTTGCCGGGATCTGCCGTTTTTGCCCAGGAACCAAGCGTGCCCGTCGTCGAACCGCCGCACGAACTCGAACGGGCCAGCGTTGAATTGGACGAGGACACCCGCGGTTGGATCGCGCGTGCCAAGGCGCATGCGCGTGTTTTGGAGTGGGATGTCGCCGAGTCTCTCTTTCGACGCGCGCATGAGAAATATCCGGAGGACGGATACTTGCAGTTTGCGCTGGGGACCGCATTGATTGAGACGCGCAAGCATCGCGAGGCCGTCGAATTGCTGGTGCCGCTTGTGGAGCGATTCCCGAACCATCCGAGCCTGCTCAATAACCTGGCCTGGTTATTCGGGAAGACGGAGGACGAGGACATCAAGGATCTGATGCGGGCCAGCGGGTACGCGCAGGCCGCCCTCGTGGCGTCGCCTGACAGCCCGTTGATCTGGAGTACGGCGACCGAAATCTACTATCGGCGCGGCGAGTTCAAACAGGCCCTTTCGATGGCTGGTATCGCGCTCGAGCTTGCGCGCGGGCTTCGTATTGAGAATATCTCCGATTTCGTGGATCTCCAGGAGCGCTGCGCACGCGCGGTGCGCGCGATGGAGATTCTCGAGTAACTTTGTGCCGCAGGCGAGCGGGATTTTGACGTTGTCCGTGCGAGGAGAAGAAGTTACGCTAAGATTCACTCCGCCATAGCGGCGGCAGTCACGGGAGATTCATGGCGCAGAAGACGAATCGCGGAGAACGAGATGCGATTAGCGGAGGACGGCAGGCATGGGCCATTGTTCTGGCCACGCTGAGCGTCCTCGCGGGGTTGAGCCAGTGGAGCTACCAGTGGACCGACATCAGCGTCCTCGCGGCGCCTGCCCAGAATCCTCCGCATAACTATATCGGCCCGGCGGGCGCGTGGATGGCGTTCGTTCTCCTGATGGGAGTCGGGCTGGCGTCCTATCTGCTCCCGATCCTCGGACTCCTGATCGCCGTCTGCCTGTGGACACGGCCTTCAGAGCCCATCCGCTCGTATTTGACGTGGGGCTTCGTGTTTCTGCTCGCCACAAGTATCATTCTTGATCTGCAGAGCGGGCATCTCGAGGTCATCTGCGCGAAGCTGAACATCCAGCCCTTCTCCGGCGGACTGCTTGGCTATCTGGTCGCCCAGGGGTTGCTGGTGCGGTTATTCCGGGATGTCGGCGCGATGGTCATCGCGATAGCGCTGCTCGGGGCATCCGTGGCCATGATTGTGGGCCGACCCGGCATGGTCATGATCGGGGCCGGCCTCTCCGCGCTCGTCGTCTCGGTCGTGCAAAAAGTACGCAACACCGTTTCCGTCCGTGTGGAGGAAGCCCAGCTTCGACATAACGAGAAAGATGTGCTCGAAGATCGCCGTAAGCGTTTACAGGACACGATTCATCGCAAGGAGCGCGCCACGGCCGGACGCAAAACGTCCCCGGCATCACGGGAGCCCTTGAAGGACGAGGCGGATGCCGCTTCAAAATTGGGATCGCGCCGCAAGAAGGAGGACGAGGACGCGGTTCAGAAACGTATCGAAGAGGATGTCGCAGACATCGTTGAGGAGGTGCCTGCGGAACCCGTAGTCGAAGCGCCTGCTCCTGAAAAACCAAAGGGCCCGAAAAAGAAAACGCTCGCCGAAGTCTTGCGTCCGTCGGCCCGCTCCGGCGATGGTGCGGAGTCGAAAGCCGACACCCCGCAGGCGACATACGAGAGCTACGTGTTGCCTCCGATCGAGCTGCTGGATACTCCGCCGCCGCCCGGCAAGATCGTGAAGAGCGATCTGGAGCGTGCGGCGCAAGTTCTCGAGGAGACGCTTTCCGAGTTCGGAATCCAAGCGGAGGTCACCGATGTGCAGCAAGGCCCCGTGGTGACGCGCTACGAGCTGCGCCCGGCACCCGGAATTCGTGTCGAGCGCATCGGTCAGCTCAGCAATAATATCGCGCTGGCTCTTAAGGCGACCAGCGTGCGCGTACAGGCACCCGTTCCGGGGAAAGGTGTGGTCGGTATCGAGATCCCCAATAAGAGCTCGGACATTGTCTATATTCGCGAGATTATGGACGAAATAGGGACCAAGTTGAAAGCCGACGTGCCGTTGGTGCTGGGGAAGGACGTGACCGGCCAGAATCTTGCCGTGGACCTCGCCGCCATGCCCCATTTGCTGATCGCCGGTGCTACCGGTTCGGGCAAAACGGTATGCATGAACTCGATTTTGGGTGGGATTCTGATGACGCGCACCCCGGAGCAGGTGCGCCTCATGTTAATCGATCCCAAGATCGTGGAGTTCTCGGCCTACAACGCCATTCCACACCTTGTCGTGCCCGTGATTACCGATCCGAAGAAGGTGGCGATCGGACTGCGCTGGGCGATCATCGAGATGGAAGCCCGCTACAAGATGTTTGCCAAGGTCGGTGTGCGCAACATTAAGTCCTTCAATGAGCGTCCTATCATCGAGCAGCAGGATCTTTTCGGCGAGGATGCGGCGGTGCCGGCGAAGAAAGATGAGATCCCTGCACGCGTGCCGTTCATCGTAATCGTGATCGACGAACTGGCGGACCTTATGCTGGTCGCGCAGTCCGACATCGAGAACTGTATCGCGCGACTCGCGCAACTCTCACGCGCCGTGGGGATTCACATGATCATCGCTACACAGCGTCCCTCGGTGAACGTCATCACGGGAACGATCAAGGCCAACTTCCCGGCACGCATCGCGTTCCAGGTGGCACAGAAAGTTGATAGCCGCACCATTCTGGACACGATCGGCGCGGAAAAGCTTCTGGGCAAGGGCGATATGCTCTACCACCCGCCCGGTAGCAGCAAGTTGATGAGGATCCAGGGCGCGATGATTACGGACGAAGAGCTTCGCTCACTGATCGATCACGTCAAAGAGCAGGCCGAGCCATCCTACGAGAATGCCATCCAGGAGAAGATGAAGAGTTCGCAAGCCTCCGGCGGCGCTCCCGACACGGATGACAGCGACGAGTTGATTGAGCAGGCCGTAGAGATCATCCGCGAGACACAGCGCGCGTCGACATCGTCGTTGCAACGCCGCCTGCGCATCGGATATACCCGCGCGGCGCGCTTGATGGACGTTCTAGAGGAGAAGGGGATCGTCGGACCCCCGCGCGGTTCCGATCCACGTGAGATCATGATTGATCTCGATCTCGAGCACGGAATTCCCGGGGCGGAGGCAGAGGAAGAGGCGGAGGAAGAGGCGGAGGAAGAAATCGAAGAGTCCGCTTCGGAGTCGCCGGTTCTTTGATCCAAGGCGATGTCAACACTTGGAGAAATACTTCGCGAAGAGCGGGAGAAGGCCGGCCTGACGCACTCGCAGGTGGCCGAGGAGACGCGTATCAAAGTCCAGCTTATCGAGGGGCTCGAGAATGACGACTTCAGCCACATCGCGGCAACGATTTATGGCAAGGGCTTCGTCAGGCTGTATGCGGAGCTGTTGAAGCTGGACTCGCAACCGTTGGTCGACCTCTATATGGAGCAGGCTGGCGAGTCCCCGCCGCCGGATCTGAAGACCAAGGGCCGGCGTCGCCAGGCAGGGGCGGACCGCGTAGCCGGCGAGTCCATGGCTGCCGGGGATCGCCGCCAGATTCTTGACGAGCAGGGCGGCGGTGCATCCGGCCAGCGCGCGACGCGCCGGCAGGGCAACGAGCGGCGAATGCCCGGGATATTCGCTCCCGTGCGTGCCGTTGCGGCGCGCCTGGTGGCAGCCTTACCCTTGTCGTCGAAGGCGCCCGAGGGCGGCGACGCGGAGGGCTCGGCGCAGGCGCTGCAACGCGCCGTGTTGGCCAATTGGCCGATGCTCCTCACGCTTGTGCTGGTCTTAATCCTGATTGCCTCCAGTGTGAGCCGTTGCGTGCGTGGTGTAGACCCAGACGGGACCGGGGTCTCCACCGTCGTTCGCCCATTGCCCTTCGCCGAAGAACCCCCGGAGCCTCTGATGGATTAGGAGGAAGTGGCGAGCTTG
>JAQBYD010000105.1 GCA_027623315.1 Verrucomicrobiota bacterium
AAGGCTGGCGGGCTTCCCGGCGCTGCCGATCTCGAAGCTTATGCCGGAGGGGAGCGTCCACCGGCCGCCCGCGTCGTAACCATTCTGCAGCGAAGTGTGCCAGTTGCGGCTTGCCGATGAGGCGATTCTGAATGTGTCGGTGACGACTATCTTCTCGAGCTTGCTGTCTTCAGGTACCAGGAGACTGGCGGTTGCCCGGGCGGTCGGCGTCCCTGAGTCGCTTCCGATGTTCAGTTCGCGAGCCCTGAAGACTCCGGGTCCGGAGAGGACCAAGGGCATGGGCGCGATGGACCAGCGGCCCAGGAAGGCGTCGTTGAAGTACAGCGAGTATCCGACCATGACCAGAATCAGCACGCGCGGCTGGGGCATCTTGCTGGCGTACTGGCGCGCGTACCAGACGCACTGCTTGTGCGCGCCATAGTTGTCGCTGGTGTAGGGCACCAGCCAGCCCAGTTCCTTGGACAGGTGCGGCATGATGCCCCAGCCCTGGGGATAGGTTCCGCCGTGCGGCACGGAACTGTCACCCATGACAAAAACCGGATCGATGCGGTTGCCCAGGTCAACCTTGCCGCTGTAGGTGACCTGCTCCTCCGGGACCGTAGGCGGCATGTTCAGGGCCTTGGCTTCCTCCGCGCTGATCCCGTTGTAGTTCAGGAAGAAGGTCGGCGTCTGGGCCTGGACCTCCTGTGTCGTGAACAGCTTCCGTCCCGCTTCACCCTCCCTGGCGAAGTCGTAGCGCTTCCGGATCCGGCGGCCGAGTTCCCTCGCGATGATGTCGATGCCGGCGGCGTCGAAATGGTGGTCGAAGGGCCCCATCAGGCGACCGTTTCCCTTGTAGGCTTTGAACGCATCGCCGCATTCGATCACCTCCACGTCATTCTCGAGAAGCTTGATCAGGCCTTCCACCTTGCCCGGCCACAATTCATCGCCGGGCTTGCCGTCTTTATACAGGCGGTAGCCGTACACCTCCGCATGGGTGGGATAGGGGACCACCATGAGGTCCACGCCGCGCGCCTTGAGACCCTTGCTGAACGTGACCAGTGCGTCAAAGGCATTGCCTTCGCCGGCGTCGAACTTGCGGTTCTCCGCCATGGCCTGCAAGGCCGCGGCCGGGCCGAAGACGATACCCGTGGCGTTGATGCCCTTCGCTGCCGCGATCCGCGTCAAGTCAGCCCGGACCGCGTCGATGTTGGCGGGCACACGCGTAAGCCGTTTCTTCAGCGCCGCCAGATCCGCGTCCATGTCCTTCTTGCGCTCGGCCAACTCGGCCTTGCCCTGCGCC
Organism: Verrucomicrobiota bacterium; assembly: GCA_027623315.1. Lineage (GTDB taxonomy): Bacteria > Verrucomicrobiota > Kiritimatiellia > CAJWTS01 > CAJWTS01 > JAQBYD01. The sequence continues at coordinate 1,283 of JAQBYD010000105.1, forward strand.
TCCGGCACGGCCGCCGAAGCGGTTGCCGCTAGCAGCAGTGCCGCGATTCCAGAAAGAATGCTTGTCCTCATCTTGGATCCTTTCAGTACTTTGCCAAAAAATGTTGCCGCGAATGACGTAAGTTATGCGCCCATAAGTACTTAGCGCGCAACAACTTACGCTTGACTTTGCCGCAATATATGGTATCATGGCTACAATCCCTCGCAAGCAGTCGTGGCATACACGGAGGTCAAGCCATGATCGACGCGTCATTCGAGGCCCCAAAACGTCTGCTCCAGTTCACGGCGCTCTTCCGCCAGTGCTTCACCAGGAAAACGTACGAATCGTTCGTCTCGTACATGTCTGGCATGCTGCTTGAGCACAAACGGCTCTCCATACAGAGCATAGCTGCCAAAACACCGCTGTCAGATTACGGACGGCTCCAGTATCTTATATCCGAATGCAAATGGAGCACTGACGACGTTAATAAAAAGCGTCTCGAATATCTGCAAGGCAAACGGCCTCTCGCTGCTACGTCCGATGGCGATCTGATCATAGACGACTCCGCCTGCCCCAAGCCTTATGCACGTCATACCGAGGCAGCAGAAGTTCAATACGCAGGCATTGCCGGCGGCACTGTGCGCTGCAATACATTCGTTGCTGCGGTATGGGCCGCACAGTCGCATTACTTTCCCGTCCAGATAGCCACGTACAAGCCCCAGCAGTGCTTTCCGCTTGGTAAGGATGATCCTGCATTTCGCAGTAAGATTCAGCTCGCGCAGGAGTTGATCACCTATACGCAGCAGCAGGGCATACCATTCCGCGATGTATTGTTCGACTCCTGGTATCTCGGCAAGGACTTCCTCAACTTCCTCAATGATAAAGGCCTCACTTGGATTGGCGAGGCAAAGGGAAGTATTACTGTTCGCTATCGCCATAAATGGACACGCATTGATGAGCTCGTGAAGATCATACCGCCCGACAAGTTCAATAGGACGGTAATGCTGCCCGGATGCGATGGCAATGAGCGTACGTTCCTTTTGTCTTCATTCGACACTCGCCTCAAGTTTGTAAACTACAAACTGCGATGCGTTGTGGCCGTTGGCAAGTGGGACGAACGGGATGAAGCCGGTGTGCATGTCTTTCTCAGCAACCGGCTCAGCGTGTCGCCCGATGACATCGTGCGCCGCTATACCCGCCGTTGGCGGATCGAGGATGTTTTCAAAGAGCTGAAGGACTTCCTGCATTTCGATCAGTATCAGGTGCGCAGCCTGAAGGCCATCAGGCACATGTGGCACCTGGCGTTGCTGGCCCACAGCTACCTGCAGGGCCTGCGGCTGGAGGTCATCAAGCTGCCGAAGCGCAAGCGCCGCATTACGTTAGGCGACGCATTGGCTCTCCATCGTCGGTTGAATGATGAAGAGGCGCTGCGATGGATGCGCCGCCACCCAGACCTCTTCGATCTCATCAGGCTGACTGATCAGCTGGTGGCCTGACTTTTAACAAAGCACTGCCATGATTCTGAGACTGCGTACTTAGCGATTCTCAAGAGCAGGATCGACGGTGCCGCTATTTCATTTCCTGTGCTTCTTTGACAAACGCGTCGAAAGCCCACAGCCAGTAATCCAGGCGCTTTCGTTCCACAGCGTCCTTCGGCAGCTTTGCCTCGGCCTGGCGACGCAGCTCCTGCATCTCCGCTACCACCTCCGGCGGCCAGATCGCGTTGTAAATGGGCGCGGACACCTTTCCCACTCCTCCCATACGTGACGGCCATTCCGTGGCTTCGAAACGTTCGACCATCAGTGTCAGCAGCTCATGTGCAGGCTTTGCGCCCTCGCCGAACAATCGGCGGCACATTTCATCGAGTGTGGCATCGATGTCAATCTCCGGATTCCACAGCACCTTCATCCAGCAGTACATGCTTGGGGCACACCGGGACCATTCAGCAACATTCCCACCGTTGAGGAATGAACCGGCGAGAGTGTTGCGGTTGGCCCGGTAATACTCCTGGGCCACGTGCGGGAACTGGACGGGTGCGTGAACCCATCCGGTAATCGAGAGCGAGTATTCCCACGTGGTGATTCTGCCTCCCGCGGCGCGGCTCCAATCGTGCAGCATTTTCTCCGTGTTTTCGCGTGCTTCCGGATGCTGCAGTTCGGGCAGCCCCTGCGGAAAATTGGCAGCGAGCATCACTTCGAGGTTCGACGGAAAGTCGTAGCCTTCCGGAAGCGTCGCGTAGTTCCAGTAGGGCAGATAAAGCACCTTCTTGTCCGGCCAACGGCTCTGAACTTCTTTGCAGAATCGCTGCAGGAAGTCGCTCATGATGCGCGAGGCCGACCCTCGCGAGTCTCCCGGCTGCCAGAGCTCTCTGCATTTCGAGCACTCGCATTTCACCGCCACGTCGGCAGGAGAGACGGTAACACAACTGGTGGTGACCCACGAGGCGCCCACGAGGCGTTGCCCCCCCTTGCCCCAGACCTCTTCGCAGCCATCGAGCAGGAACTTCAGTGTGGCGGGCGAGCTGTAGCAGAACACCCTGGTATCGCGCTCGCCATCTGCTGTGACGGAAAACAGCTCCTGATGCTGAGCCAGCCAATCGCCACCGCGCCGCCACAGGCTCTGGGGCTCGTGAACGCGAATCTGATAGGGCCAGCTATTGTCCGAGCGCAGGAAAGTCAGAAGCGGCTTCATCGGCAGTTCTTTCGTTCCCTGGGGCAAAGGCATATTGGGGTAGTCGTCGCCTTTGGAAGCGCCGGTAGCTGTGGCCTCGGTTTTATCCTTGAACTCATTCGGCACATCGCCGTTGTCGAACCAGCGAGACTTCCAGGGGGCATGATAGGAAAAGGGCGGATGGTGCATTCGCATCTGGAAAACCGGTGCGTCGGAGTAGTTTGACGGCGGGATCGTCAGGCTGTCCTGCTTGACGATGGTGCGCCCCCATGCATCGATTGGCCAGTACCAACGCACGCCGACAAAGCGCTCAAGGAAGTCCGCAACAGCCCAGGCGGTTCCGTTGTTGGCATAAGGGTGATATAGGCTTGCCATGCCTTTCTGCGGATAAGGAAGTCCCTGTGTGCTGCCGACCAGGTAGACCCTGTTCGGCGCCGTCATGATCCGGAAACCCTCAACCGGAATGACCGTTGAATCGATGAACTTGCTTGATTCACTGGATGCGCCGACGATGATCGCAGGCTTATCGGCAGACGGCATCGCATCAACAACCAACAGTTTGGCCCCGGTGCCCAGCCGGATGCATTCGACCATCTCGTCCACGAGCATCTGCAGCTTGTCGCTGCGCTCTTCCGTTGCCACATAAATAACGGCCTGTGGCACTCCGTCACGCACGATTGGCACAGGCTGGTGATCATTGACTGGCAGTGAGGTGACGGGCGTGAGATCGGACACCTTCAGATGAGCCTGATTTGGCATTTGCGGTTGTCCCGTTCGGTTCATAGCACAAGAGGCAGACAGCGTGGCCGCTGCCAAGCCCAGAAAGACCTTCGAGAAACGTTTCGAAACAAGGTATTCTGTCATCCTGAATTGCTCCATTTCCATCAGTTTGTCAATGCGAAGTAGCGGCCCCAACCTGTCTGAGAATCTCCTCGCTGGGCACCGGGATACGCCCGAGCGCATCCGGACCGACGTTCAGCAGGTAGTTGACTCCCCGCGCGTTGAGGTGGCTCTTGATGCGGAGCACCTCCCCGGCCGGCTTCCAGTTCTGGTCGAAGCTCTTGTAGCCCCAGGTGTCATTCAACGTCGCCGCGGTCTCGACCAGCTCGTCACCAAAGAAGGACTCGGGGATCTCGTTGTCGCCCATGGAACGGTAGTCGCCGAGGCCGTTCCCGATGCGGGTGTTGACCAGGCAGCCGGGCTGATGTCTTTTAACCAGTTGAAACAGCTCGCTGCTCTGCTCCGGCGTGATGACGCCCGGGGTGTCGAACCAGATCAGGCACAACTCGCCGTAGTTGCGCAGGAGCTCCTCAACCTGCGGCTTGATCTTGCCCTCGAAACAGCGCGCAAAGTCCTTCGCCTCGTTGTCGGGAAAATCCCAATCGTTGGTCCAACTCATGCACCCGCAATTGGTATGCCCCGAGCGGTAGCCGCCGCCGTGGGGCTCGTGCCAGTCCAACTCCTGCGAGTAGTAGAGCCCAAGCTTGAGCCCGTGCTTGCGGCAGGCCCCGGCCAGCTCGCCGATCACGTCGCGCTTGAAAGGCGTCGCGTCCGCGATGTTGTAGGCATCCACACGGCTGCGGTACATCGCGAAACCGTCGTGGTGCTTGCTGGTGACCACCAGGTATTGCATCCCGGCGTCACGGGCCAGTTGCACCCAGGCGTCGGCGTCAAAGAGGATCGGATTGAAGGCCGCCGCGAGGCGGCCATACTCGGCGTTGGGAATGCGGAAGTAGGACTGCGCCCACTCACCGATGAAAGGCATGCGCCGCCCCTCCCACTCCCCGGCGGGCAGCGCGTAGAGCCCCCAGTGGACCATCATGCCAAACTTCGCCTGCTTGAACCATTCCGTGTTCTTCATGCGGCTGCTTCTCTCTTCTGCTGCGGGGAAGACCGGCGCGTCAGCGGCCGCTGCGGCGTTAGCCCCGCAGAGCCGTCAGCAGGCACCTCCGAAGCAGGCGCCGTGCCAGGTTGTCGCTCCTCCACGATCGTGTGGACGGGAATATAACGCACGGCGTCCAGATCCTGCTGATCGTCAAAGCCGATCAGTTGGGTCTCCCAGCCCGGAATCTGCTCCCAGAGGGCCAGCTTCATGCGATGACGTTCGCCTTTGACGAAACCGGCGC
>JAQBYD010000106.1 GCA_027623315.1 Verrucomicrobiota bacterium
ACTTAAGAGATCATCTGCATGCGCCAGCATGCTTTGGAGTGCGGCGGCCTGCCGTGCCCTCCGAAGCAAGCGCAGCGCGAAGGATGGGACGCCGCTCTGCGTTTACGGATAGCGCCTAGGCACAGCGAAATGAGAGCGCTGCGCTGTCGACAAAGCTCGCGACGAAGCTTACGACAAAGGAGGGTGACTCTATCCCTGGCCGGGTTCACTTAATCTGGGACTGACTAGTCACTTCCAACTAGCCACTTCCCCCTACCGACTAATCATCTCCCACTCCTCAGTCAGTAGCTGCTTCACCTCCCGCGCGACGTGTGCCATGCGCTTGGACATGGATGGCTTGAAGGGGCGGCGCGCCAGCCTCATCCCAGCCTGCTGGGGCGTCTGATTCCCCTTGCGGCGATTACAGGCCATGCACGCGGTGACCATATTCTCGTAGGTCTCGCGGCCGCCCTGCGAGCGTGGAATTACGTGATCCGCGGATGCGTCCGTCCTGAACTCGATCTTCTTGCAGCAATACTGGCAGGTATAGTCGTCTCGCTCCCAAACCCCCTTGTTCGAGTAGCGCAGGAGTCGCCCGTAGGCCTTCACATATTGAAAGATGCGAATGATCCGCGGCACGCGAAAGACGTGACGCGCGGAGGTGACCACGCCGGGCCCATACTTGGTCACCTCGGCCTTTCCTGCCTCGACCAGCATCAGCGCACGCGCGAGCGACGTCTGGCTGACGCACTCGTATGCATTGTTCAAGACAAAGACTTGCCGCATGACGCAATCTCCACATCCACCGGCACCCCCACGGCGGGGCTCAACCCAGCGGAATCGGGTGATAGTAGCGGGAGCATGCACACCTGTCAATCGGACCTCGCCCATCAAGCACACCTTCGCGCGACGAGATTTGAAGCGGCGTCTCGGCCTCTCCAAAAATTCTCTCCGCAGCGCGAGGAAAAACTTGATGTCGTGTAAGCTTCTGCCATATTCAACACCATCTAATTCAGTTTAAGCAGTCGATCAATATGTCGGACGCTACAACCTACGCAGTCGGCGGACACCGCGAGGGCTTCGCCGCCACCCTGAGAGAAGACAACTGGTGGATCGGTCCGGTCCTCACCCTGGTGGGCCTGCTTGCATTCGTGATCTACGCCACCTGGGCCGCCTTTGCCGGCAACCACTACTACACCGCCCCCTATCTCTCCCCCTTCTATTCGCCCGTGGTCTTCACCTACACGACTGCCCCCGGCGCGGCGCCGCTCGCACACTCCTGGTTCGGGGCATGGCCGGCGTGGTGGCCCGCATTTCTACCCGCCTCACCGGCGCTCTTCATCCTGCCTTTCCCCGGAGTCTTCCGTTTCACCTGCTACTACTATCGCAAGGCCTACTATCGAGCGTTCTCGGGCACGCCGCCCGCCTGCGCCGTCGGCGCGCTGCCCCAGAAGTCCTACAAGGGCGAAACGGCCTGGATGGTCTTCCAGAACCTGCATCGCTACGCGCTCTACTTCGCGCTGCTTTTTATCGCCTTTCTCACCTACGACGCGTTTATCTCCTTCTTTAAAGACGGAAAATTCGGCGTCGGCGTGGGATCCATCGTGCTGACCCTCAACGTCGTCTTTCTGACCTGCTTTACCTGCGGCTGTCACGCCTTCCGTCACCTCATCGGCGGCAAACTGGACTGCTTCACCTGTGACGCCGGCAGCGCGCGTCGACACGGCGCTTGGAAGCGCGTATCGCTTCTCAATGCGCGCCACATGGTGTGGGCCTGGGTCAGCCTGTTCTGGGTCGGTTTTTCGGATCTGTACGTGCGACTGGTGTCACTCGGCATTATCAAGGACCTCAACACCTGGAATTAGCCATGGCCGATATCGACGAACTTCAGCAGTTTGAACACGACGTGCTTGTGATCGGCGCGGGCGGCGCGGGACTACGCGCGGCGACGGAATGCTCCAATCGCGGATTGAACACGGGCTTGATCTGCAAGTCCCTGCTCGGTAAGGCCCACACGGTCATGGCCGAAGGAGGCATGGCCGCTGCGCTCGGCAACGTGGACTCGCGCGACAATTGGAAGATACACTTTCGCGACACGATGCGCGGCGGGAAATTTCTGAACCAATGGCGCATGGCCGAACTACACGCCAGGATGGCGCCCGACTGCGTGCGCGAACTGGAGGAATGGGGCGCGGTCTTCGACCGCACGCCGGACGGCTTGATCAGTCAGCGCAACTTCGGCGGTCATCGCTATCCGCGCCTTGCGCACGTCGGTGACCGCACCGGCCTCGAGATGATCCGCACCCTGCAGGATCACGGCATTCACCAGGGCATCAAGGTTTACATGGAGAACAAGGCACTGGGTCTGCTCCTCGACGGCGACAAGATTGCCGGCGTGCTCGGTCTCTGGCGTGAGACCGGCCGTTTCGCGCTCTTCAAGGCCAAGGCCGTGATCATGGCCACCGGCGGCGGCGGACGCGCCTGGCGCGTCACCTCCAACTCCTGGGAGTACAGCGGCGATGGACTCGCCATGGCCTACCACGCCGGCGCCGAGTTGATGGATCTTGAATTCACGCAGTTCCACCCCACCGGCATGGTCTGGCCACCCTCCGTGCGCGGCACACTGGTTACCGAAGGCGTTCGCGGCGACGGCGGCATCCTGCTCAATAGCAAGCACGAGCGCTTCATGTTCAATTACATACCGGAGCGTTTCGCATCCGAAACCGCCGATACCGAGGAGGAGGCCAACCTGTGGCTTAACGGGGATAAGGAGGCGCGTCGGCCCCCGGAGCTGCTCACGCGCGATGTCGTCGCGCGCGCAATCCTTGCCGAAACCGAGGCCGGCCGGGGCTCCCCGCACGGCGGAGCCTTTCTCGATATCGCGTCGCAGAAGCCCCCCGACGTTATCCGGCGCAAGCTTCCATCGATGTACCACCAGTTCAAGGAATTGGCCGAACTCGACATCACCAGGGAACCGATGGAAGTCGGCCCCACAATGCACTATTTCATGGGTGGCATCCGCGTCGACCACGACTCGCAGCAAACGCGCGTCCCCGGCCTCTTCGCCTGCGGTGAGTGCGCGGCAGGCCTGCATGGCGCCAATCGACTCGGTGGCAACTCCCTCTCTGACCTACTCGTTTTCGGAAAGCTGGCAGGCATCGGTGCCTGCGAATATGCAGCCTCGCTGCCCTCGGCCCCGGCCCCGGATGCCGGCCAGGTTCAGGGCCTGATGCGATCGGCAACCGACATCCTCAACCGCGAGACCGGTGAGAACCCCTACTCCATTCACAGCGATCTGCAGGACCTCATGCAGGCCAAGGTCGGTATCATTCGAAATCAAGCCTATCTCGAGGAGGGGCTCGACGGAATCGACCAGCTGCGCACCCGCACGGCCGGCGTCAAGGCGCACGGCACCAGCCAGTACAACGCCGGATGGCACGAAGCGCTCGACCTGGATCCGCTGCTGATCACCTCCGAAGCCGTGGCCCGCGCCGCCCTGCTGCGCAAGGAGAGCCGCGGCGCCCATACGCGCGCCGAGCACGAGGGTGAGAACGAGGAGTGGGGCAACCGCAACATCGTCACCTCCAAGGCAGCCGACGGAAGCATGCAGGTGCAAGTCGTGGAGCGCCCAGCCCCTTCTGAAGAACTCCGCGCCATCGCCACCGCGACCCTCGAGGAACTCGAAGGAACCGCAAGCTAGCAAAACCGACGACGCCATGGCAAAAACGCGCAAATTCAGAATCTGGCGGGGCGACGAACAGGCCGGCGACTTCCAGGACTACGACGTCGAGGTCGAGACCGGCATGGTCGTGCTCGACGCCATCCACCTCATCCAGGCCGAGCAGGCACACGACCTGGCCGTGCGCTGGAACTGCAAGGCCGGCAAGTGCGGATCGTGCAGTATGGAGATCAATGGCAAGCCCCGCCTGTCGTGCATGACGCGCATGAACGAGTACGCGCCGGACGAGACCATCACCGTGCAACCGATGCGCACCTTTCGCGTGATCAAGGACCTCGTCTGCGATGTGTCGTGGAACTACGAGCAGAACAAGAAGATCGCACCGTTCAAGCCCGGCCCGCGCGACGCGGACGGCAACTATCGCATGAAGCAGGACGATGTCGACCGCGTGCAGGAATTCCGCAAATGCATCGAGTGCTTTCTCTGCCAGGATGTCTGCCATGTCCTTCGCGACCACGAACAAAAGGAAAAGTTCGTCGGTCCGCGCTTCATGATCCGGCTGGCCGGCCTCGAGATGCATCCGCTCGACACCGCGGACCGCATCCCCAAGATCAAGGAAGAGTTCGGAGTCGGCATGTGCAATATCACGCGCTGCTGCACCGAAGTCTGCCCCGAGCACATCGGCATCACCGACAACGGCATCATCCCCCTCAAGGAGCGTGTCGTCGACCGCTACTACGATCCCCTGCGCATCCTCTGGCGCAAGCTCACCGGCAAGACATAGTTTGGCCCAAAGTCATTTTGCCAACAACGTCGTCCTGCGCGTCCGCCGTAACCGGATACGTGCAAAGTAGAAGCGGCGTCGCGCCGCTTTTTCCGCTGGACAAGGCTCGTTGCCCCAAAAAGCGGCGGGACGCCGCTTCTACTTTGCCCTGCCCCAAATCCAACCCTCTCCCCCGGACGTCACGATCTGTCCCTCGATTCTGACTCTCCCATCCGCGCCCACACTTCTCTATTGGCCACTGCTTAACCCGGACATCTCACACTTTCTCGTAGCGAGAGCGCGAAGAGCCCGTCAGGCTTGATCGAAACAGGGCTTTGCCGATGAAACTGCATGGACATACTGTGAATTGGCGAAGCCCTGTTTCGATCAAGCCTGACGGAGCTATCCGTGTTCGTAGTAGGAAAAGGGTGAGATATCCGGATTAATCGGATCCTTCCATTCGTGGAGATTCGCGTGATTCGTGGGCCCACAAACTTCCTTTCTGATTCGCTCTTCTCCCTGCTCACGCTCCTCCCATCCGCATAATCCGCGGTCACTCTCCTCTGGCCATTCGCACGCCCCGGATCTTCGGCAGAGCCTACGGCGCAAACTTCTTGAGCTGACGGGATGCCGCTGCTTTCGTGGATGGATTCTCGGTGTACCGCTCGAGTTCCCGAAGCGCCTTGAACGCGGCATCGGATTCTCCCGCCCACTTCCCCAGATCGCGATGCAAGTCGCGGCCGTGAGCAGCCCCGAGAGCGGTGCGGAAATCTTGTGTGTTTGCAGCATCATCTCAAGTTGCCTCCAATTGCACCATCACTCGACCCGAAGCCCACATTATACCCAATAATCGCCTCCCCTCGCGACCCGGGCAGCCGGAAGGCCCGAATACGCGTACTGTCCACGCCTGACCACCCATTATGGGTGTCCGTGCGGTCCGTGCGTTCGAGAGACGATAGGGGCGCACGGCAGCGCGAGACGATAGATTGCGATTCCGATACACGGTCGCAAGGACATTTGCTGTACTAATCCTGTGCCACTGTCGTGCCCCCCAATCGTGTTCCGATCTACTGGCGTCAACGTGGGCGGGCGTCTCGACCGCCGGCGCGTCGAGTTCACGGCGGCTGGGGACATCCGCCCTCCAGTCTACGCGCGTTCCCCGCCACTCTATGGAGGGCGGGCGTCTCGACCGCCGGCGCGTCGAGTTCTGCAACAGCCTCCAACGGGCGGGATGCTCTGCGGCGCCTTGCATTTCGGATCTGCGAATTTTGCGCGAGAAATGCAGTCTTCCTGTTCTGACGCCAGCCCGAGTAGATCGCGCAGACTACCGGGGTCCGCTGGATTTGGATCTATCTAGCGGGAATTACTAGTTGCAAAACCCTCCGGGAGTGCTAGTACAGGGAGAAAAGGGGTCAGTGTTTCAATTTGTTAACTTTTTTGATTGCGCGGGTCTGTGGTGCTGGTAGCTTT
>JAQBYD010000107.1 GCA_027623315.1 Verrucomicrobiota bacterium
TCTGCGCTCAGGGTGTCGGGGGACTCGGGCGTGCGAATGATGTAGACGCCATCGAGTGTCTTCTCGCGGGCGATGGCGTCCTCCTTGCGCTCCCAGCGCAGTTGGCTGTCGGCGATATCCAGAGCAAAGTGCTTGGCGACCTTGTAACGGTTGATGCCGCGGCCAACCTTCTGGCCGATCTCCGCGGCACTCAGGGGCTTGGCGGTGCGGCGGGCCACATCGGCGGCCACCTTCTTCAGCCAGCTTTCGGTTGCATCCAGCAGCTCGGTGCGCGTTCGATCCCTGTCCATGGCGAGCAAGGGATTGAAGCACGCGATCAGCCGTTCGCCGGGAAAACCTGGATGCGAGATTTCGGCGAGATTCTTCCGATCAAAGAGACCGAGGGGGACAGACCCCGCAGCCTGTTGACCGGGAAGAAAACCTTGTAAATCTATCCGGGAAACTGCGACGGCTGGGATATAGGGACAGCATCCGGTGTCGGCCAGACAATATCTCCATCCTCGGCCCTATGCAGTCGAACGCCAAGTACGGCACCTCCATCTCCTTGCGGAAGCGTTCCTCTCCGATCGCATGACAGTGTCCGGGTCGATGCTTCTTATAACGGAAGTACATGCTATAGGCCGTGCTCAGCCGTTGCATGAATCGGGGCAGATTCCCATGTGGGGTCTCCACGTGAAGGTGGAAGTGGTTGGCCATCAGACAATAGGCGTGCAGTATCACCTGGTCGGCCTCGAGCGCGGCACGCAGTTGGTCCAGAAAGCGAAGGTAATCGGCGTCACACAGAAAGATTCGCGCCCGCCCGTTGCCCCGACTCGTCACGTGATACTTCGCACCCGCAAAACGTATCCTCCATGGTCTTGGCATGTGCAGATCTTGTCGCACAACAACCGTCCCGGCAAAGCTGAATTCTAGAATCTAGGTGTGACCCTGTCTCCCCCCCACACTTACTCGGTTACGCTTAGGGGTTTGAGATCGGCGGCGTGTGGGGCCGGGGACGGTGTGAGTAACGCTAATCTACGCCCAGAACGATAGGGGCAGGGGGGAGGCTGGAAGGGTCTCGTACCCCACAGCACTCAAGGAAGTTCGTGACCGTGTGTGTGGATGTGTGTGGTGTGTTCCACTGTTTTTCTCAGCGTCGCACAATGTCCCGAAGGTCAAGGAAGTAGTATCCTCGCCTTATTTATTGGGACTAAATCCTAGGAAACTGGTGGGCGATAGAGGACTTGAACCTCCGACCCCTTGCATGTCAAGCAAGTGCTCTAGCCAACTGAGCTAATCGCCCCTCGAGTGGAGAGGGTGGTAGATTATGGTAGCGGAAATCAGATGTCAATCTCGACGCAGCCTAATGCACGTGGCCGTGGTCGAGTTCGCTTTGGCTGGCCTCGCGCACGGAGTCTACGGTGACATCGAAGTGTAGCACCTGGCCGGCGAGGGGATGGTTGCCGTCGACGGTGACGTCAGTGTCGGAGACGGCACTGACTGTGATGACCTGCGCGTCTCCATTCTCGGCGCTGGCCTGGAAGCGCATACCCGGTTCAATGTCTTTTACCTCACCGAAGGCCTCGCGCGGGACCACTTGTACGAGTTCCTCATTTCGCTCGCCGTACCCGAGCCCGGGCGGGACCGTCACCTGGAGCTGATCACCTGCCGACTTCCCGGTCAGCTCCTGCTCAAGCCCAGGGACGATGCTGCCGCTGCCGTGCAGGTAGTTCATCGGTTCGCCGCCATCCGACGAGTCGATGACTTCGCCGGCGCTATCGGTGAGCTTATAATGAATGGATACGACATGCTTGTCTGAAATCGTCATGAGTGCCCTCTCTGGTCGGACTCAATCCATTCGTGTCTCTGCATCTCTTCACGCTCGGTGGATAGGTAATCTGATAGCGCCATCTGGTGCGTTCCTTCCTGACGGTTTTTGCGGCCTGAAAAACAAGCCGATGACTATATCGCGGGCGGCGATGGTGTCAACGAAAGTGTCGCGATTTTCGAAAAAAACGGGTGCTATTGCTTCGCGTGAAAGACGGCTGTCATTAGCCCGGATATCTCACACTTTTCCTACTACGAACACGGATAGCTCCGTCAGGCTTGATCGCAACAGGGCTTCGCCAATTCACAGTATGTCCCGGAGGTTGAAGTAGCTGTGTTGGAAGAGCTGATCGAGTGCGCGTAGCTCGGGATGATGCCTGAGGGTTCTCGCAATACGGCGCGCCGCCGGGCGAATGTAGATCTGATAGTGCTCGAAGCCGGGCATCCCGGAGAGCCGGGCGTAGGCGCCGATGGCTTGCGTGAGGCGTTGGATGATGGCCCATGGCATGGCCTGCGCTATCGAATCGGACCGCGGCGCCCGTGCGAGGTAGTAATCCAGCAGATGGTCGCGCGTGGCCTGCGTGAGACGAACATAGGGATCGTAGAGTAGGGCCACGAGGTCATAGGCGGGCGATCCGAGGCGCATGCCCTGCGTATCAATCAGGTAGGGCCGCGATCTGTGAATAAGAACGTTCGTGGATTGCAGGTCGCGATGGATCAGGGATTTCGAAGCCCCGGGCAACCCGCTGGCCACGTGGGCGAGTTCAGCGCGGAGCGCATCGAGTTGCTTAGCTTTGAGCCCCAGGATCGGCGAAACAAAATGCGTGATGAAAGACTCGTGCTCCCGTGCGTACAAGGCAGGCGTACAGGGTTCGCTCATGGGATGCCTGCGGGCCGCGGCAACGGTGGCTCCCTTGCCATGCATGATCAAGGCCTGGCTAAGGACCTGTTCGTAGACCTTGCGCACGTGAGCGGGGCGTTGCTGCCTGGTCACGTTCAGCAAGGTCTGATCACCCAGGTCGGTCATGATAAAGATATTCTCCTCCGGGTTATCGCGCAGGACTTCCGGAACCGAAACGCCGGCCATCTTAAGCAGGCGCATGTGACCGGACGCGTCGATGTTCTCGAGTCGCCGCGGGTCGTAGTGCACTGCCATGACCCGTTCGCGTCCGCGTTCAAGGCGAAAAAATTTGCGCATGGATCCAGGTCGGTCGATAACATACACGGTGGTGCGCCGCGCGGGCCATCCCGTGAAGTCGAGCGACTGCCGGATGGCCAACTCGTTCGAGCGGTCGGCGCGCACGGCCACGCAGTCCGAGCAGGACCCCACCGTGCAGTCGCGACCGACGATTACGTTGCTCAGCCTCGCGTGCGCTGCAACGCGCGCGCCGGACCAAAGGACGACGCGCCGCAGCCTCGCGCTGGAGGGTACGTGAGCGTCGGCCGCGACGAAGCGGAACCCGCCAGACCGGCGGCTGTGGTGGGCCTGAAGATACGATGCCGGGGTTCCAAGGTCGGCCCAGATGGAGCGCGGGACGCTGACGCCAGGGATGCGCCAGCCGTCGCGCATCGCCGATTCGTAGGCGGTGATAATCGAGGAGAAGGGTTCATCGGGAAGGTATTCCAGGATACGAGGGGAGATCAGATGCAGGCCACAGAAGGTGTGTGTGCGCGGACCTCCGGGTGTCGCCGTCACGAAGTTCTGCACGTAGCCGCGCTTCAGGTCTACGGTACGGGGGCCGTGCGCCGAATCCATCCACAAGGCTGCCATGACGCGCGGACGATTAAACGCGCTAACGAGTCGCCGCGGGGAGAGTTGAGCGTCGAGGTCGGCGTTGAGCATCCAGACGGGTTGGTCGTCCAGAAACCACGCGGCCTGTCGAAGGGCGCCGCCCGTACCGCGAATTTCAGGTTCGAATGAAAACGAGATCCTGGCCGGCCATGACTCCGAGCGGATGTAGGTGAGGACCTCGTCGGCGCCGTGGTGGAGGTTGATCAGGATGTCGCGCACGCCCCAGGACGTCAGCAAGTCGATCGAACGCGCGAGCAGGGGGCGGTTGCGCAGCGGCATCAGGGGCTTGGGCAAGTCGTCACTCAGCGGGCGCATGCGAGTGGCATGGCCGGCCGCCAGGATGATTGCTTTGCGGGGGCGCTGCATGGGGCTCTGTCGTAGAAACGTGAGAATCGACTATCGCAGATTGGACACGGCAGGACGATCACTCGCCAGGACGATCAGAGCAAGACGAATTCGGCGGGATGGTCGGGGCGGTGCCGGTGGTGGAACTGCCGGGAACGATGTCCAGTGGATTGACAGAAAGCTACTAAAGCGGAACTCTGGAGGGCCCCGCGGCGCTGCGCAGGCGGAATCCCATCCGCCGTTTCTGCTTACCTGGAGGCGGAGCCACGCTCATGCGGATTTCTGGAGGGCGGATGTCCCAGCCGCCGTTTCTGCTTCCCTGGAGGCGAAGCCGCGCTCAATATAGCAGGTGCCGCGCGCGGGCTGACCTGAATTTCTTGAGGTCACGTTGCCAGGTGCTCGCGATCTTGGGGCCCGGCACGCCATCGAGAAGGGCCAGGCGGACGGAGTCGGTTCCGTACAGTGCGTCAAAGAACGCGGGTCGGGTTTTGGGCGCACGCCAGAGGCGGTTGGGTCCGTAGAGTGCCTGGAGGACGGAGAGGATGCATACGGAGGTCAGGATCGGACGGAATCGCGCCGGGCTTGTGATGACCATGCGCACGCCGTCCACGGGCTTGGACGCGTATCTTCCGATACGCGGCGTGTATCGATGTTCATGCAGGGTCACGCCGGGTAGCGATAAGTCGTTGAGAGCCTCAATTACCGCCGCGGGTTTGATCCAGGGCGCGCCGATCAGTTGGAAAGACAGCCCCCCGCCGCGTCCACAGTCGATCGCGGGGACGGCCTCGGTGAAGACAGTGGCCGTGTAGGCCTGCGCGGCCTCCCAGGTTACGATTCCCGGGGATGGAGGGATCCACGGCGGCCAGCCACGTCCGCGCGCGGGGTCCCGGTTATAGCCCGACATCGCGCAGACGTGAAGATCCACATCAAGACCGAGTTGATCGATCAACCATGTGGCGGTTTCGCCGGGGGTCATGGCGTAGAGCATCGGGGCGGGGATTGCGGCCACGAAGGATTCGAAACCTGGGGCAAGGGCCGGGCCGTCCGGGGTGCAGGGCAGGGGAATCGGGCGGTCGGCGACGATGACCGGAAGTTTGGATTCCTGGGCGGCGATTAGAACTTCCTGTATCGTCGAGACGTAGGTGTAACAGCGTGCACCGAGATCATGCAGATCGATCACGATCGCATCGCAGTTGCGAAGCATGCGCGGCGCGGGGCGCCGTGCGCGGCCGTAGAGTGAATAGACAGGGATCCGGTAGCGCGGGTGATTGCGGGAGCGGATGCTTTCGCCTGCGCCGCCGGTGCAGAAGTACCCATGCTCGGGCCCGAGAATCGTGGTGAGTTCGATTCCGTCCGCGCGCCAGAGTAGCTCGGCGGTAGAAATACCGTGTGGATCGATCGCCGGCTGGTGGCTGACGAGGGCGACGCGCCTGCCCGCCAGTCGACGGCGATGGCGGGTCAAGAGGGCGCAGATGCCGGGACGGAACGGGGTTGGAGCGGTTATGGGTGTACCCCCCGATAGAAGGTTTGTCCCGCTAATCCTGTCCAGAACCGTTGCACTTCGTACCTACCAGTTATCCGGGGCCGGGTGGATGACGTCGTACTTATGGCTGTAGCGGGATTCGACTTGCATCGCTTCCACGTTGTCACGCCAACGTACATAATGGGCCGTTTCTTTGTGTTTTTGTATGTCTTGCGCGGCTTCGTAAGCCTCAACAAGGACGAAGCGTTGCGGGTCGTCCTGCTGCTGGACGACGTCGAAACGTACGCAACCCGGTTCTTGCAGGCTGTTTCTGGAGTTATCGATGCAGAGCTCCTTGAAGGCTTCGACCGCATCAGGCTTTATATGGACAAACACGTGGACAACGAGCATGGAAGTCTCCCTTCTCTTGGGTTGGGGCG
>JAQBYD010000108.1 GCA_027623315.1 Verrucomicrobiota bacterium
GTCTAGTTTCAGCCCTCCCTCCGAGTCTTAATCGTTGTCCTATTCGTTGTCTAAAATCGAAATTGGATCGGGTGACCGGCCGTATCCAGACCAATTCGACAAGGTTCACGACAAGGTGCTCGACAAGGGGCGGAATCAACGCCGCTTCTACCTTGGCTGCTCCCGGATCTAACCCCTCCCCGAACGCTCAACCGAATCAGGCTTGCATGCTTTACAAGTCCAATCCGCTCCCGCATCATGCGCTCCCTCCCCTTGACAAACCGCCCGCATCAGCAGGAGACACGATGAACCCTCGACAACTTCTTCGCTCGCGTCGTCGCCCCGCCCTGGCCGCTACCGCCCTGCTTCTGGGCACGACGCTCGTCCTCGCCGATCCCGCGCCGTTTGAGCACGATGTGACTACCGACGCCAAGCCATGGACGCATACGAACTTCCGCAACGACCCGGCTGCGTTCCAGTTCGCGATCGTATCGGATAACACCGGCGGCGCGCGCCCGGGCGTCTTCGCCAGCGCGGTCAAGAAGCTGAATCTCCTGCAGCCCGAGTTCGTCCTCTCGGTCGGCGACATGATCGAAGGATACACGGACGACACAGTCGTCCTGGACGAGGAGTGGAGCGTCTTTAACGCTTACCTCAAAGAGTTCGACATGCCGTTCTTCTACGTGCCCGGCAATCACGACATTAGCACCCCAAGCATGGCGCGCATGTGGGAAGAGAAGTACGGTCGTCGCTACTACTCCTTCGTCTACAAGGATGTGCTCTTCGTCTGCCTCGACTCGCAGGACGGCCCCAACCAGTCGGCCGGCCTGGGGGATCAACAGATCGCATGGGCAACGTCGGCGATCGCGGCGCGGCCCGATGTGCGGTGGACCATCGTGATGCTTCATCAGCCGCTCTGGGTCTACGAGGAAGGCAATTTCGTGACCGCCCGCAAGTTCATCGGCGCCCCGCAGAAGACGGGGTTCCAACCCGTCGAGGAGGCCCTGGCAGGCCGTGACTACACGGTCTTCGCCGGCCATTTCCACAGCTACGTGAAGTTCATGCGCCACGATCAACGCTACTTCATCTTGGCATCGACCGGCGGCGCCAGCCTGTTGCGCGGCATCGAAACCGGGGAATTCGATCACGGTGTCTGGGTGACCATGACGACCAACGGACCGGTGTTGGCCAACCTGCTGCTCGACGGCATCCAGACCGAAGATGTCTATACGGAAGAGAAGCACCGCTATGTCGGCTCCCTGGAGTTCAGCAACGTGTCCGGCCTCAAGCCGCGCGGCGGGATCACCTTCGAAATGGCCGTGACGAACGTGTTCAACCACCCGATGGAAGTGGTCATGGAATGGTCCGTGGCGAACTCATGGACCGTCGCGCCGGCACGCGTCAGCGCGATCGTCGCCCCCGGTCAGCATTCGATCTATGCGTTCTCCGCGCGCTACACCGCCCCGGACATGTACCCGCGCTGGCCAACCTGCGTCGCCACTTTTACGGCAGGGCACGAGTTCATGCACGAAACGCACCTGCGCGTACCGGGCGACATCGACGAATACCTGCAGTCCGTACGGCCGACCACGACCGCCCCGCGACTGGCCGCCGCGCCCGTCATCGACGGGCAACTCGACGACGACAGCTGGGCCAACGCGGTGCACATCGAGTCGTTTCAAGATTGGACGCTGCAGCGCGAGGCCGAGGTAAAGACCGAGGTCTGGCTGGGCTACGACGACGAGAATCTCTACTGTGCGTTCCGCTGTCAGGAGCCCGAAATGAGCGGCGTGGCCATGAACGAAACCAATCGCGACGGCAATGTTTTTCTCGACGACGTGGTCGAGATCTTTATCAGCCCTGACGTGAACGACAACGTGTACTACCACATCGCGGTCAATCCGGCCGGAACGCTGTACGACGGTGTCGTTTTCGACAAGGACGGGTTCACGGCCGACATCCGCGCCACGGCGGCGCGCGACGCCGACGGCTGGAGCGTCGAAATGGCCATCCCCCTCGCCGCCATGCAGATCAAGCCCGCTGAAGCCGGCAGCATGGGTCTGCTGTTGGCGCGCGACCGCAAGGTCGGCCGACGCACCGTCATGCAGCATCCTCCTCTAAACGGCTGGAACCACCGCAAGGAAAACCACGGCCGCCTGCTCCTTGGCGCCGCGGCCGAAGGCAAACCATAGCCGCAAGAAAGTGCGCGGGGTTCGCATCCCCGATCCTTGCGCGGAGCGCTATCCCGGTTGCAACTGCTCCGCACGATCCGCGATTCAGAGAGTGCGATCCCCGAAACGTGGCACGACCATCCTGGTCGTGTTCAGACGAATTCGACAAGGTTCTCGACAAGGTTCTCGACAAGGTTTACGACAAGGGCGAGATCAACGATGCGTACTCGGGTACTCCTCCGATCTGATTCTCGATCTCGCGGCGGCAGCATTCTCGACCTGGTTGCTCGGCTTGGTTCTCGCCCCTCCCCTAGTCTTATTGTCATCGTGCCCGTGATATGGCAATCTTTCCGGAGTCCAAATGATCATGGCGAAGAACAACACGTGCGGGATCTGCAACCGCAAGGGCAAGCGCGCGTGCCCCGCGCTCGAGGGCATGATCTGTCCCGCCTGCTGTGGTGCGTCCCGCGGCAGCAAGCTGGAGTGCCCCCCCGAGTGCGAACACTTTCCCTTCGGGACTGAGGCTTACGACTTGTGGCTGCGGATCGATGGCACCTGGTTTCCAAAAGCGGTTGAGTATGTGGTGAAACATGTCGGGGAGCCTCGTTTTCGCGAGATCATCGAGAAAGTCGGTACATCCACTCGCCCGAAGCGCGACGACGAGATCGAAGCGGGGATTCTAAATGCCGTCCATTACGGTCTCAGCGTCGAAACCGACGACGAGGGCAGGACACTCGGCGAACGATGGGAAGCCGAGGGGTGGACCGGTCTGAACAACGACGAACGCCTCATGACACTGCATCGCCGACACACGCGGCCCACAATTATTGAGGTCCAAGAGATTCTGAGTGAGCGCGCCAGTGAATGCACTGACCTGCTCGACCCCGCCCGCGGCAAGTTCCTTGTGTTTGACCGCGCTACGGCCCAAAGATCAGTGCGCTTCTCACGTTACCTGCTGTGGCTTACCGACTATCCCCATTTCAGCCGCACGGCCGGCAGCGGCATGGAGATTCCAAGTCACCTGTACGAAGAGTATTTCGAGGAGCTCCTATTCGATGATGCAAATGAAGATGCCCCCAAAGCCTTCCAGGTAGTCAAACGCGATCTTGCCGAACGTTTTGCGGAATACTGCGACCTACAAGTCGATTTCGCGCACGATTATCGCGAGCGCGCCCTGCGGTCGATGGACCTGAAAAGTTGCCGCGCCTCATATGAACTCCTGGTACCAAGAGCCACGATTGAGGCCATTATTAACAACAAGCCAGACTTTGAAGTCAACGAGGGGCGTGAACTGGAGCCCGCGGACCCGCCTGGCAGTGTGTATTTCGAGTGGTTACGGCGCGGCGAAGCCAAGCAGTTCGAGGACAGCATGCCCGCAGCGTTCCAGCACGACAATCCGCAGGACGGTGTAGGGATCCTTGGTGCACTCCGACTGCACGACGACGGCTTCCTGGTTGAGACGCTGGGCGAGAAGAAATTTGAATTTGCCAAGGCTCTGGTCACGCGATACTTCGGATCTCACGTCAAGCTGACCGGCGAGGAAAGCACCGATCTTGCCGAACAACTACTCGATCGCGACGGGACCGAATCCGAAGACGCCCCATCGGCGTCTACGCCAGACGGGCCGCCGCATCCGGAACTCCCTCATGATGACATGCAGGAGTTGATGAAACAGGTCCTTCGCAACCACTACCAGAAGTTCATGGACGAACCTGTGCCGATGATCGACAACCTGACCCCTCGCCAGGCCGCGGCTGATCCCGAGATGCGCCCGCGTCTGATTGAGCTCATGAAACTACATATCCACGGCGTTGAAGAGCGCGCCCGCGACGAGAATCTTGCCTTCGATCTGGACTGGGTTGTGAAGGAGTTGGGCCTCACAGAGCTTCAGTAATCCATCGGTCCTCATCGTTTGACAAGAAGCGGCACGCCCCCCAAATCCCATTCCCGTGCCCTGTTCCCGAATCTATCCCCGCCCTAAATCTTTACCCTGATTTTGCCCAAATCTCAGAACGACATCGATCCCGGGATTCGCATCTCGCCCCCGGCTTTCCCAGCGGACACGCTTATGCTATAGCATGCCACTGTGAGTCTTACGGTTTCGACAGACATTCCGCATGGAAACGCCGCTGACCTGCACGTCCGGACGGACGGAGACGTGCCGGAAGTCAGCTTCTCTCCATCACCGAAGGGCGGCCCCGAGGCCCTGTGGTTCTGCTTCCGCATCTGCGAGACGGAGCCGGACGGGTCCACGGGCGGCAGAATCCTCCTCACGCTGAACAATTTCCAAAACCTGCTCGGCGCCGGCCTGCCGTCGGACCTGTATCCCGCCTACCAGCCTGCGGGACAAGGATGGCGCCGCATGTCGGCAGGTGCTGGGAGCACGTGCCGCGATGGCCGGGTCAGCGTTTCGTGGCCCCTGCCGCACCCGGCGCCGTACACCGATGTGGCGCTGTGCTACCCATCCGGACGCGACGAGCTGGCGACCTTGCTGTCGCGCTCCAAGGGCTACTGGAAGAAGAGCGCTATCGGCGTGAGCGGCGACGGGCAACCGTTGCTTCGCCTCTCGAACGACGATGGGGCTCCGGGAGGGAGGCGCGCCGGGCTCTACCTGGTCGCGCGCCAGCACGCGGGAGAAACGCCGGGCTCATGGGTACTGGAGGGCGTCCTGCAGCGCCTCTCCAGCATCAAGAGAGATCCGTTCCTGGTATGGGTCGTGCCGCACGCGGACCCGGACGGCATCGAGCGAGGGCATTACGGCAAGGACACGTTCCCCCACGATATGAACCGCGCCTGGGGCGACCCGCCCATGCGGCACGAAACGCTCGTGTATCAGCGCGACATTGCGCGTTGGCGGGAACGCTGCAAGCCTGCGCTCGGGATCGACTTTCACGCGCCGGGCGCATGCGAGAGCGACGGGATCTACTGCTACCTGCCGTCTCCCGAGGACCACCCCGAGATGCACCGCGCTGCGGAGAAGTGGGCCAATGTCATGCAGCAGGCACTCGGCCCGCAATACGCGGCAGAAGATTTTCGACGTGTGGCGCGCTACCGCTCGCGCTGGGAAACGCCGACATTCATGAGCTACCTGGCCGGCGAGCCGGGGATCTGTGCACTCTCCATCGAAACGCCTTACAGCAAGATTGGCCGCACCGTACTGACCCACAAGCATTACCGCGAAATCGGCCAACGCATCGCCCGCGGGCTCATGCAGAAGGCGGGTTAGAAGCCGTCGGGGGCAATCCCCGCCGCTTCTACCTTGCCTGCTCCCGAATCCAACCCCCAACCAACTCGAGAACCTTGACGAGAACCAATTCGACGCGGTTGCTCATTCTCACGGCCGGCGATACTCGCGTGCCGCTCCGGTCTCCTCCCTCCCCGAGTCTTAATCGTTGTCCCAATCGTTGTCCTAATCGTTGTCCAAATTCGAAATCCGATCAGGTGACCCGCCGTATCCAGACCAATTCGACAAGGTTCACGACAAGGTGCTCGGCCAGGGCGAGATCGACCATGGTAACCGGATACGTGCAAAGTAGAAGCGGCGTCCCGCCGCTTTGTCCGCTGGACCAGGCTCGTCGTGCCAAAAAGCGGCGGGACGCCGCTTCTACCTTGCCTGCTCCCGAATCCAAC
>JAQBYD010000043.1 GCA_027623315.1 Verrucomicrobiota bacterium
AAGGTGGTGATGACCGGCTCGGCCTCCGACCCGGCCGACTGGCAGCAACACATCCGCAACAAGCCGCGGCGTGAGGCGCTGGCCAATCGCTTCCGCGATCCGAAGGACGCGTTCAAGCTCGTGCTCGTGCGCGACATGTGGCTCACCGGCTTCGATGCGCCGAGCCTGCACACGATGTACATCGATAAGCCGATGCGCGGGCACGGGCTAATGCAGGCGATCGCACGCGTGAACCGGGTGTTCAAGGACAAGCCCGGCGGGCTGGTGGTGGACTACCTCGGTCTCGCGCAGGAGTTGAAGGCGGCGCTGGCGACCTACACCGAGAGCGGCGGCACGGGCCGCACCGCGCTCGATCAGGACGAGGCGGTCGCCGTGATGCTGGAGAAGTACGAGGTCTGCTGCGGACTCTTCCATGGCTTCGACTGGGCGAAGTGGACGACTGGAACGCCGCAGGAGCGGCTCAGCCTGCTGCCGCTCGCGCAGGAGCACATTCTTGCGCAGGAGAGTGGCAAGGAGCGCTGCGTGGGCGCCGTGCGCGAGTTGTCGCAGGCGTTCGCGCTGGCAGTCCCGCACGCCGAGGCGCTACGCATCCGCGACGACGTGGCGTTCTTTCAGGCCGTGCAGGCGGTGCTCTCCAAGCGTGCGCCGGGCGATCCGCGGCCCGAGGAGGACATCGAGCACGCGGTGCGACAGATCATCTCGCGGGCGGTTGCTCCCGAAGGAGTGATGGACATTTTCGCCGCGGCCGGACTCGCCAAGCCCGACATCTCGATCCTCTCGGACGACTTTCTCGCCGAGGTGCGCGGCATGCCGCAGCGCAACCTCGCGGTGGAGCTGCTTCAGAAGCTGCTCAAGGGCGAGCTCAGCAAACGCCGGCGCAAGAACGTCGTCCAGGCACGTTCCTTTTCCGAGATGCTGGAGCAGACGATCCGCCGCTATCAGAACCGCGCGATCGAAGCAGCGCAGGTGCTCGAGGAGTTGATCCAGTTGGCGAAGGACATGCGCGAAGCCAGCGCGCGCGGGGACGCCCTGGGCCTGAGCGAAGATGAGCTCGCGTTCTACGACGCGCTGGAGACCAAGAACGTGACGATCGACTGGACCCTGCGCGAGAACGTGCGGGCGCAGCTGCGCGTGCTGGTCAAGCGCATCCTGCGCAAGCACGGCTATCCGCCGGACAAGCAGGAGAAGGCGACGGCGACCGTGCTGGAGCAGGCGGCCTTGCTGTCCGGTGAATGGGCGGCCGCGTGAGAGGGGCGCCTAACAACAGCATGCAGCTGACGGCGCCGCGCGCCGCAGCTGATGCTGGGCGTTCGAATTCCGAGAGAATCGGGACATTACGCACGCGACCGGGTGAACGCGGGTTCGATGCTTACCCGGGTGCCAACGGCCGGAGATCAGAGTGTAAGAGTAAGTGCTGAAGTAAGTGTGAGATCCATCCGGTCACTTACTCGTCCACTTACTCCAACACATACTCCTGTCCTTCCATCTGAGCATCACGCGCCATCGAGCCCAATTCGAACCCGGCACGGGAGGCTATTTCAGGCTGGCGCCTGAATAGCCTCAGTGCGATCGTTGGCTCCCGAGAATGAACACTTGCCCTCGTGGGTGATTGGCGCTACAGTCTTACCAGTAAGACTAAAGGAGGCTCTACATGCAAACACTAGCAACAACCCGGATGTCATCCAAAGGACAGGTGGTAATTCCCGAAGATGTACGTAAGCGTCTCCACCTGGAAGCCGGAGCACAATTCGTCGTCGTCGGAGAAGGAGATGTCGTCATTCTCAAGACAATCCAACGCCCTACGATGGCTGATTTCGACCCTCTCGTTCGAAAGGCCAGGCAGCAGGCTCGTGCTTCAGGAATGAAGCGCACAGACATAGCCAAGGCCATTGCGCGGGCTCGAGGGAAGAAGTGCGACTGGTGATCGACACCAATGTCTTCGTTTCCGGTGTGTTCTTCTCGGGGCCACCACATGAGATCCTAAAGGCGTGGCGAAGCGGTCACATCAAACTGGTCCTTTCTCCCGAAATACTGGCGGAGTACCACGCAACAGGAGATGAGCTTTCCGCCAAGTTTCCCGATGTGGACTTGAACCCATGGCTGGAACTCATTGCGACGGTGGGACTCCTTGTTGAGGCTCCGCCACTTGCGGAGCAAGTTTGCACTGATCCTGACGACGACAAGTTCCTCGCCTGCGCAATAGCGAGCCGAACGAAGTTGGTCACCTCCGGTGATAAGGCATTGCTTGCGACATCGGGCTTCGGAGGCGTGACCGTTCTGACACCGCGGCAGTTCATCGACAAGCACCTGACATAGAGGAGCCAACCAAGAAATCCAAACTATTTTCGCTTAGCGCGAAAAAGTCTGATTTTAACGTTCGAATCCCGAGGGAATCAAACCTTACGCACGCGACCGGGTGAACGCGGGTTGACCTGCCGGGACTCAAATTACACCCGCACCTCTGCGGAGAGCTGGTTGAACCAGCAGGTTCAATATGATCTCTGGGAAGCGGAAAAGCACTCCACAAAGCTGCAGGTTCGGAAAATGGCGGCGGCATAATCGGGTAGCCGGGAGGATTTGCCATCCGGCTTCCTTCCCACGGTCGGTCACCCTTCCGCAGTTGCCACAGGCTAGTATTTTCCCTACGTTCAACGAACGTAGGGCGGTTCACATACAGGGGACTTTAACCCCATTAGTTCGCGCCCATGCTGGGCGTACACATCCGCCTGGACCCTATCGCGGCTAGCGCCGCGAAGGCTCAGGCGAGGCGTTGGCCAGAAACGATGAGTTGACAATCGCCAGACGCCCACGTACGCTATGCCGTACGGAATGGAGGTGAGACATGACAAGCATCACAGCAACTGAAGCAAGACGGCAACTTTACACGTTGCTCGACGACGTGGCGGACTCTCATGAGCCGGTTCAGATCGCTGGCAAGCGGCATTCTGCCGTCCTCGTATCCGAGGATGACTGGCGGGCTGTGCAAGAGACACTCTATCTCACCGGAATCCCCGGGATGCGGGAGTCCATTCGAAAGGGGCTCAAAAGCCCGGTAGAGAAGTGCGCAACGGAACTGAATTGGTGAGGTGGTCACTGGTCTATACGACCCACGCCAAGCGTGACGCCAAGAAGCTCTCACGCTCGGGGCTAAAGCCACAGGCCGAGAAGATCCTCGCCATTCTCGCCAAGAACCCGTATCAGACACCGCCCCCATTCGAGCGGCTTGTCGGTGATCTATCCGGAGCGTGTTCGCGGCGCATCAACATCCAGCACCGCCTCGTGTACCAGGTACTTGATGATATCAAAACAGTGAAGGTCATTCGCATGTGGACTCATTACGAGTGATCCAATGGCGAACATTGCGCTCCACGTTATCCGCCGGGGGCCGGCGAAACGTGAGCGCAGGCGTTTATACCAGAGAGAAACAACGGGGGGTGACAAAAGGCACACGTGGGTCTAGCCTAGTCTCATGAGTCAGTTCGACTGGAGTGATGAGAAGAACGAGATGCTGGAGCATTCTCGCGGCGTGTGTTTCGAAGATGTCCTGGTCTGTATTCAAAACGGTGACATTCTTGACGTCATCCCACACCCGAATCGCGAGCTCTATCCAGGACAACGCATCATCATTCTGAACTTGAATGGCTACGTCTGGCTCGTGCCATACGTAAAATCAAAAGGTGTGAGATTCCTGAAGACTATCATTCCGAGCAGGAAGGCAACCCGGGAGTACCTGTCATGAGCAAGAACCCCATGCAACTAGATAAGGAAGAACTTGAGATACTCAAGTTCTTCGAGGCAGGATCCATTTCCAGCATCCCAAATGTAAAAAGGGAGAAGAGGGAAATGGAGGAGGCTGCACGAAGCACCCTACAGAAGGATAAGCGGATCAATATCCGAATATCGTCACGCGATCTTGAACGTATTCAAATGCGTGCAGCAAGAGAGGGTGTTCCTTACCAGACATACATCTCTAGCTCCCTCCACAAGCTGGTGTCCGGGCGCATCAAAGAGGTGGTCTAACAATCCGCTGAATCATGCAAATGACAGCCGCGCTGCGGCTGCCATTTGATGATTAGCGGTACGTTGGGCGATAGAGTTGGGAACAAGAGAAGGAAATGGTACTATATCCGCATGGGTACATTTCGCGTAGGCTGCAAGATCGAGAATCACGTGCATCGCGCCAAAGGCATATCGCGCGTAAAGACGCCGTTCTTTGCCGGAAATCAGGGCATATCGCGCGTAAACACGCCGTTCTTTGCCGGGTCTCCCCAGGCCGAATCTTTTGTCTCGGCCAGGTGTGCCGGACCTGCTACAGTGCGTATTCGTTAGCGAACTGGGGCAAACTAAGACGGGCTAATGAGGGCTTAGATGCGGTCCGTCTTACAACAATAACGCTGTTGCAGCGGTAGAGGATTATGAGAAATACATCAGCCAACCAGGGAGCGGTATTCGCCAAGCGCGCCAAGCTCCTCGACGAAATGGCAGCGCGGGCTGAAGTGCGCAGGGTCCGTGCACTCAAGCTGGGCAACCAGAGAGAAGCCGATGGTGCAAAGAAGACCATCGAGGAATCACAGGAAAGTGCCCGGCGCCTTCGCGCCCAAATCAGCGAGTAAACGGCGCTACGTCCCGGAGCGGCCGCTGATGATCGCTTCCCGGTTCAGAATTCCTGGCGTTTCGGCTGCGGCGCGAGATCGTTATCGAGCGGCTTGCGAGGCCCGTCCGTCTCCGCGTTCCTGCGGCGGTCCGGGCGTGCGCCGTCGCGCATGCCTTGCATCCGGTTCTTCATACGCTCCTGCATGAACACTTTCGCCGCCTCAAGCTGCTCGGGGGTCAGGGTCCGCTTGATTAGGAGCAACTGCTGCATCTTGAGCTTGGCGAGTTCTTTCTGGATCTCGAAACAATGATCAATCGCCTGCATCAGTTCATCTTCATCGACCTCATCCTGCGTCATGATCTTTGCCTGCTGCATTCCGCAGTTGCGTAGCTGCTCTTCAAGTCCACGGGACTCGGCCTGGTGGGCTTCGGCCTCGGCGCGCAGCGTTTCGAGCTGGGTGTCGGTTATGCCCAGCGTCTCGGCGAGTTTCTCATTGTGAAGGACGCCCTTGAGCAGGAACTCCTCCGGAGACCGACGGCCCCAATTGCCTCGGCGGCGCTGAACGTCCTCGCGCATCTGTCGGCGCCGGTCCGTGTTCTTTGCCGCCTCGTCGCCGTTCGCGGGATCGGGTCGCTCCGGGTTAGCCGGGGGATCCGCCGCGGGTACCTCCTCCTGCCCGATTGCGATATCGCACCACGCCCACATGAGTACCAGCAAAGCCAATGTTTTCGCCACTTTATGCATCTTGAGTTCCTTTACTTCGTCACACGCCACGCCGCGTTCGTACACCTATTACAACAAT
Organism: Verrucomicrobiota bacterium; assembly: GCA_027623315.1. Classification (GTDB taxonomy): domain Bacteria; phylum Verrucomicrobiota; class Kiritimatiellia; order CAJWTS01; family CAJWTS01; genus JAQBYD01. Next base: position 5,397 of record JAQBYD010000043.1, read on the forward strand.
AACGATATCTCGCGCAGAATATTGCCGCCCTTTCTTCGTTTCTTTTCCGCTTACACCACCAATCGCTTCGAGCAGCGCCCCAGCAGACGGCATCCGTCCTTCGTCACGACCACCGTATCCTCGATGCGCACGCCGCCTATCTCGGGATAATAGAGCCCCGGCTCAATCGTGATGACGTGTCCGGCGCGAAGTCGCGTGCGCGCACGCCCCACGTTGGGCGCTTCGTGTATGTCAAGGCCCACGCCGTGCCCGGTGCCATGGAAGAACCCGTACATCGTGCCGTCCGCTTCGCCGGTTTCAAACCCGTGCTCTGAAAAGCACTCCACCACGCGACGGTGGATGCCGGCACTGCTCACACCCGGTCTCACCGTGCGCAGCGCTTCCTCCTGCGCTTTGCGCACGGCACGATACATCGCGCGCAACGGCGGGGCCGGCACGCCTTTCACGACGGTGCGCGTGATATCTCCCCAGTACCCATGTCCGTTGTGCTTCGGAAAGATATCGATCACGATCGGTTCGTTCGCCCGCAACGGTCCATGCCCGGCTTCGTGCGGGTCTGCGCCCTGCCGTCCCCCGGCGACGATCGTCATGGGGGCGCTGCAGTTAGCGTCCAAGAGAACGCGGCGAATCTCCAGGTGCATCCGCTCCGACGTTAACGGTTTACCACGCCAGATCAGCGTACGATCACGGCGCGGTCTCGACTCGCGGATCGCGCCAATTACCGCGCGCATTGCGCCTACGGCCGCGCGTTGACTCTGGCGCAGCTGCCGTATCTCGCGCTCGGTCTTGACCGCTCGTGCCGGGAACAACGTGTCGTGTACGAGCAGTCGCACACGCGCACGCTCAAGGCCGCGCGCGACCTCGAGCGGAAAGGTCGGACTCACGGTTACCGTCTCGACGCGCTCCCTACGTAGTAGGGCCACGGCCCATTCGCGAATGAGTCGCTGCTGCCCGAGGGGCACGCCCAGTTGCGCGGGGGTGAGCACGCGGCAGCGGCGGGCCGCACGCGTCGCACGCCCCAACTCGAGGTTCGGGACTACTAGGTAGCGTTGCGCGCCTCGCACCAGCGCGACCACGGGGTCCGTAGCACGAAAGCGTGTTACGTACTCCAGATCGGGGCAGCTGCAGGCGTCGCCGACGAGGAGTTTTGGTCCTGTTAACTTCTTCATAGTGCGGTCGCCATGCTGGTCCTTATACTGAAAAAGCGGCCTTTAAGCGGCTGTAAACGCGTGGTCTGCCCGGGGTTTTTCGGCTTTTTATTACGTCTGCGGAGCAACGAGGGATTGTAGGGACAAAAGTGTAACCACAAGATCAGGTATGTGGAGGCTGTTAATAACTCTGTGGGCACGACTATTAGAGTTCGATTTGAGGGTTGGTGGGCGATGGTGGCCTGCCTGCTGGCCTGCGGATAAGGGGTGTTTATAACGTGTGCATAGATCCGCCACGCATGCTGCCGCATCAGGCCTCGCAACCATAGAAAGTTGTTGTGCGGTCTATTCAACTGCACTAAGAATCGGCACATCGTGAGCATGGGGCTAAACACGACGGTTTTCGATCTTAATCCACGTGTGCATCACGCTGGATACTAACAGGAGGCGGATCAATTGACTCAGAATGCCGCAGAGACGATTTGGGAAAATGCATGTCATCAGCTTCGCGAGACGCTTCATCCGGACATCTACGCACGATGGATCTCCGTCATTGAGCCACAGCGCCTGGAGGACGGACAGCTCCACCTTGTGGTCGACAACGACTTCTACCAGACCTGGCTCGAGGAGAACTACCTCTCCCTAATCCGCTCTGCGGTGGGTAGCACCAGCGGCGAGGAGGTGGAGATTTGTTTCACGGTGGTCGAGGCGACCGGTCGCTCTGCAGCCCTCGAATCGACACCGGCGAAATCAAAGTCGGCCGCGCCGCGCCGCTCGCATGTTGCGCCGCTCTTGAATCCTAAACTAACATTCGACGAATTTGTCGTCGGTCCGTCCAACCACTTTGCGCACGCCGCGACGCTGGCCGTCGCCCAGGCGCCGTCGCGCGCTTACAACCCGCTCTTTATTTACGGCGGCGTCGGCCTTGGCAAGACGCACCTCATGCAGGCCATCGGACACTATGTTCTGGCACAGAACGACGCCAAGGTGTCGTACCTCTCAACGGAGACCTTTACGAACGAGTACATCAATGGTCTTCAGAACCGAACGCTCGTCGATTTTCGGCGCAAGTATCGGAACATGGATTTGCTTCTGATCGACGACATCCATTTCCTCGCCGGCAAGGAGCGCTTACAAGAAGAATTCTTTCACACCTTCAACGCTCTCTCCGACGCGCACAAGCAGATCGTGATGACCAGTGACCGCCCGGCCGCGGAGATACCCGGGCTTGAGCAACGCCTGGTCTCGCGCTTCGAGTGGGGCCTGGTGACGGAACTGAGTCAACCGGATTACGAAACACGGATCGCGATCATCCGCAACAAACTGAAGCAGTCAAACACCTCCTTGCCGCAGGAGGTGGTCCTCTACATCGCCAAGAATATTAGTTCCAACATCCGCCGTGTCGAAGGCGCATTGATCCGTGTGATCTCGTACGCTTCGTTGACCGGTCAACCGATCGAGATGCCCGTCGTTGAGCGTCTGCTGAAGGACACGGTCGACCAGGAGCTGCAAAGCGCGGTGAGCTTCGACCGCATCCAGCGGGCCGTGGCCGAGCATTACGATATTCGCATTGCCGACATGTCGAGCAAGCGGCGGCCCCAGGCGATCGCGTTCCCTCGCCAGATCGCGATGTATCTTTGCCGGCGTCTCACGACCTCGTCGCTGCCAGAGATCGCAACGGCTTTCAGCAAGACGCATGCGACCGTGCTGCACGCCTACCACACCGTGGACAAGCGCATGCAGGCCGACCCCTCCCTGCGTCAAACCGTATCGACTCTTGCCAAGAAACTCGGCACGACTATTTGAAGACGAAGATACGACGTTTCCGTGGCAGGACTTGCGCTCTTTACAACCCTGCGTATAATGTTGCGGAGGCTGTTGGTAGAATGTGTAGCCGAGAGGCTTTTGGTTCAGGCTTTTAATTACGTTGATAAGTGCCAGCTTTACCGCGAAGTGATGAACAACTCTTTTCTAAGGTTTTCGCCCATAATCATTAGCCTTGCGAGATGTGTTGACACTGCTGACACCCCATAATAATAAGACTGTAATTCTTTATATATACTCTTCTTATTCAGACGCTGTGAACACAAGCCAGGAGAAACAATGAAGTTCAAAATCGAGAAGGCTGCCTTTCTCGAGGCCCTCCAAGTGGTCCAGGGCGTCGTCAGCATCCGGAGTACGCTCCCGATCTTGTCGAACGTTTTGGTGCAAGCGCAGAAATCGCAACTGCTTCTGACCACGACGGATCTCGACGTCAGTGTTCGGTGCTCCGTCAAAGCGTCAGTCCAGAAGATCGGCGCCACGACATTACCGGTGCGCCGTCTGTTGGGTATCGTACGCGAGCTGCCCGAGGGGGAAATCGATGTGGAGGTGGACGACAAGAATCTTGCTTCGATCACATCCGGAGCGTCTTACTTCAAAATCAACGGTATCGGCGATGACGAGTTTCCGCCCCTGCCCAAGCTGACTGGCGGATTCAGCTACTCGATAGACCAGGGGGCCTTCAAGGAGATGCTGCGCAAGACGGCGTATGCCGTCTCGACGGACGAGACGCGCCACGTCCTCAACGGTGTGCATCTGAGCTTCAAGGAGGATAAGTTGACCATGGTCGCGACCGACGGCCGTCGCCTGGCGTTGGTGGAGCACGAGGTCGAATTCCCGGAGACCGCCGAACGCGATCTGATCCTCCCCACCAAGGCGGTCAATGAATTGCAGCATGTGCTTCAGGACGAGGGCGTCCTGAAGATTCACGCGCTCGACAGCCAGGCCGCCGTCGAGTTCAATGACGTGTTGCTCGTGAGCAAACTGATTGACGGCAGCTATCCCAATTTCAAGCAGGTGGTCCCGTCGAGTTGCGACGAGCGCGTCACGGTGGAGCGAGAGGGCCTACTGATGGCATTGCGCCGGGTGGCCTTGCTGACGACGGACAAGTCCAGTTCCGTCAAACTGACCTTCGGCAAGAATCAGATTGAGATCACGGCCATCACACCGGATGTCGGCGAGGCGCGCGAGACGCTGCCAATCAAGTATTCTGGAAAAGAGATCACGGTCGCATTTAATCCCGAGTACGTTATGGACCCGCTGCGCAACATGGATAACGACGAGATCTACTTCGAACTCACCGACGAACTCAGTCCCGGCGTGATCAAGTGCGACATCCCGTTTCTCTACGTCTTGATGCCGATGCGCGTGAGCTGATCGCGAGGCGGCTGCACTAGCGCAGCGCGTCGAGTGGTTGCCCGACTAGGACTTGAACCTAGACTGGATGATTCAGAGTCATCTGTGCTACCATTACACCATCGGGCATGAAGAACCGGCGTGAAGAACCGGCGCAGCGTGTGTTGCGTGCTGGAATGCAGACAGGCGCGACCGGTAAGCCGCGAGACTATACCCCCACCCGCGCTGCAAAATCAAGAGCCTGAAGAGGCGGTCTTTTCCCACTAAAACGGCATCGTGCCGTCATCGAGGAGTTCGTCGCCCGGAGGCTCCATCTGGTCGAGCGGGGGACCGTCGACGGGCAGGCCACCACCCGCGCCACGACTGCTGGGTCCGGCTCCGGAGGCCTGTTCCACCTTCCAGGCCGTGAGATTGACGTAGTAGCGCTCGTTGTACTCGTTACCCCGCAAATCGAACGTGACGTTGACACGGCTGCCCGTCTGCACGTTATCGAGCAGTGAGACCTTGTCTTTAACGCACTCGAACTTGATTTCCTGCGGGTAGCGGTCGTCATCGGTCGTGACGACGAACTCGCGCTTGGTGAAACCACTATCAAAGCTCTGCTGGTCCATGACCAGCTTGACCGTTCCGGTGAGATCGTAAGATGGCAAGGCTATCCTCCTGGTTGCGTGTTAGACGTGTGCGTGCCCAGAGAATATAAAGGGAGCATGCGCGGATGACAACAGGTTACTCCCGCAAGTTGAGCGCCAAAGTCTCCCGCGAGGTCATCCGAGCGGACGGGGAGGACACAATCCGAAGCACTTTGATCGTCGAAAACAACGCCCGCGAACGTCTACACAACGACAGCCCCCGCCTCCTGGCCGCGCTACTACTTCATCCAGGTGAAATAGGGGCCCGAGCGACGCTCGGATTCGGAGCCGCCGTGACGAATTTCGCGTGCGGCCCATCGACGGCGACTTCGCGCTGAACGCAGGCGCGCCCGGAAGTCTCACGACTTCCGCTACAGCCTGAAGGCTCGCCCGAATCGCGCCCTACTGGCCACTTAATACAGGCTTGACTAGCTGATATGGAAAGGCTATTCTAGCCATATGAAACAGACAAGCATCACTGACGCCAAGAACGGCTTGAGTCGGCTGATCGATTCCGTGAAGGCGGGCAACTCGATCCTGATTGTCGATCGCGGGGATCCGGTGGCCCGGCTCCAGCCGATCGAACCTTCGGATCTTACAGCGGACCAGCGAATCGAGGCGCTTGTGCGAGCGGGATTGGCCAACGCGCCGCGCAAGACGTTGGACGCCAAGGCTTTCGCCGCGCGCAAGATGGCGCGGCTCTCGGGTAAGGCCAGTGCGGTCGAGATGTTGATCGCGGACCGGGAGGAGTCTCGATGATGTACTGGGATGCCTCGGGCATTGTTCCGCTGCTCGTTCAAGAGCCTGAAACCGCCAAGCGCGAGCGGCTCTTTCGCAAGGACCCCGCGATCGCGACCTGGTGGGGCAGCAAGATCGAATGCGCCTCGGCCCTGAACCGTCTGCACGGTGATGATGTGCTGACGAGCGCCGGCCTACAACAGGCCCTCGGTGACCTCGAGTTGCTCGCCGATTCCTGGACGGAGATTCAGGCCACGCCCGCCGTGCAGGATCGTGCGCTAAGAGTATTGAGAGTCCACCCGCTGCGCGCGGCCGACTCTCTGCAGCTGGCCGCCGCTTTGATCACCGTCGATGAGAAGCCGCGGGGCTTCCCCTTCGTCTGCTCCGACGCGCGCTTGATCAATGCCGCCACGCGCGAGGGGTTCGACGTGAGAGAGTAGAAGCGGCGTCCCGCCGCTTTGCTAATCCCTCGGCGGATTCGATGTGAGAAAGCGGCGAGACGCCGCTTCTACTTTGGCTTGCACCATGACCCGGTACAGGTGCCACCGCTCGCGGCAGGATCTGTTTCGCTCAAAATATAGGTATAACCACCGTAACAGCTTGAAACCCATCTATACGTGTGTGAAAACGATCGGCATATTTGAGGTCAAGACCCGCCTGTCCGAGATCTGCGAAGCTGTGGCGGAAACGCAGGAGCCGGTCACCGTGACGCGGCGCGGTAAACCCCTCGTTCGAATCGATCCGATTGAAACGGATGTGATGAGCGTGCGCGAGCGCCGGGCGCGTTATGACGCGACGTACGGCCAAACCGAAACCAGTGACGACATCGACGACGTTACCGCGCCGATTGAGCGACAGCGTGATCTGGGCGCATCTGGCGGCTACGTACTCGTTCTGCCCGAGGGCGCGGGCGATGCGGCGAGCGACGGCGGCAGACGCCGACAAACTGAAGCGCAGTGCGCGCCGGCGAAGTATCGTCGGGCGAGGGTACACCGATTTTTGGAGCATTACGGCAGGGCTATGGTTGGTCTCCGACGGAACCTTGCGCGGCACGGGCCCCAACGCTGATCTGAAGCATTGGTTGGACGTGGCGTCCGATATGACCGTTTCCTTTCGCGTGCGAATCGAGGACGGGCCGGCGCAGGGCAGCCTCGCGGTCTACCGAGATGCCGAGCGCGAGGTCGTGGTGGACTTCGGGTCGCCCGGGGAAGCCGGCGAGACCCCGATGATTCCGATCGACAACATCATCGCAGTACTTGGTACGGCGCGGGATCCAAACTCCGGTTACCGCCTGGAAATCAACGCCGCGAATCGCTCCAGGACCATCCTTTTCCGCAACGGCGAGTCCGTGGCCGAGGTGGCGCAGGACGCGTCCTTTCCCATTCAGTACGTCGGCGGCCATTCCCCGTATCGGCAGCGACGTCTGCGCGTTGCCCTCGTGAAGGAGGGCGCGACTGTCTACGGGTATGTCGGGGGCCGGCAGGTCCTGAAGTTCACGGACCCGAATCCCCTCGAGATCGAATCCGTCGGGCTGGGCGGACACGAAACACGCGCGAACTTCAGCCACATCGCCATTCGAGAACTCGCCTCTCGATAGCGTGATGGACAGGTGGAGTGTCCTGGGTGACGCGACGGTCTGTACCTCGGCGATCTCCTTGGAGTGCGCTGACCGGTCAGCGCTGTGCTCCTGCCGACTTGTCGGCGCTTTCTTCAGAGGCGTTGGGTTACTCAATCCCCACCAATTCACGTCAGGAAGGGACGCGACAAAGGAGCGCGGAGTCTGGCATGATCCACCTATGGCCGAGATCATGGAATGGATCCGTAGTCACCCGGGCCTGATGTGGGGTCTGGGTGTATCGTCTGTGATCATGTTCTTCGCGTCCCTGATCGCGATTCCAGTCCTGGTCGTGCGCATTCCCGAAGACTATTTCGACGGTAAGCACCGCGAGTTGTGGTCGTGGGGCGGGGGGCACCGGCTGATGCGTAGCGGCTTGCGATTCCTGAAGTCGACGCTCGGCGTGGTCTTTATCCTGGCCGGCCTGGCCATGCTGATCTTGCCCGGGCAGGGCATCCTGACGATCCTCGTCGGAATGATGCTGATCAATTTTCCCGGTAAGTACCAATTTGAACGCTGGCTCGTCACCCGCCGCCCTGTGGCGCGCAGCATCGACTGGCTGCGCCGCCGCGCAGACAAGGGGCCTCTTCGGGTTGAATAGGCACAGGCCAGGAGCCGCTTGGACTCGGCCCGATCAGTTCAAGTTACGTCAGAAACCGCTCGGCCTGGCCCGGACAGCTCACACTTTTTCGATCAAGCCTGACGGAGCTATCCGTGTTCGTAGTAGGAAAAGTGTGAGATATCCGGGCTAGAACGCCACGACTCTACCGATTTCCTCGACGACGACGGGAAATCCGCCGGCGGCGTTGGGTAGCGCGGCACGTGCTTGCGCCGCGTCCTTTTCGACATAGACCTTGAGGATGGTTTTGCCCGCGGCGTTCTTGCTGATCGCGTGTCCAATCGCATTGGGCGCCGCTTCAAAAGCCTTGGCGTTCGCGGTCTGGGCGTTTGCTGCCGCGACGAAATCATCGTCCGCCGCCGCTTCATCAGCCGCACGTGCACCGGCAACGCCGACCATCGTTACGCCGAAGGCGGAGAGCACGTCGTCAATCGGGTTGGCGATCGCCGACCGGCTGCTGCCGGCATACAGGAGCCCGACAGCGCGCGGATTCACGCTCACGTCTTCCACCATCAATGAACCCGAATCACCTGAATTGAGGAATTTCGATCCCTTGTTGGCAATAACGATCTGGCCCGTGAAGGTTGCGACCCCGCGGCTCTGGCCGGCGCACTCGTCTTCGTACTGGATGCTGATGGTCGCGTTGAGCCCGTCGATGCTACTGGACGATAGACCGGTTGTGCGGCCCATCTTCTTGACGCGCTGGAGGACCGAGGCCGCTACGGTTTGAGAAGAGAGTGTACCGATGCCCAGGATAGCGCCCGTCGAGTCGACCATGCCGGCGGCTACGCGCGCGATGGCCGCATCAATATTGGCGCCCGAGAGCGGATCGCCCCATCCGTCCAGCGTGGCGACGACCTGCGCGTTATTCTGATTGCATGCGACGTCAATTAAACCGGGCTGGATGACGGCATCTCCGAGGTCCGCCGTGTCTCCGTTACCGCCCGAGGTGCGGTCGGCCGCGAGTACATGGAAATTGCTGAGAATGTATTGACCGTTGGCGTCTTCGACTAGGCCGCCCAAGGTGCCGCCACAGCAGTAGCCGTTGGCGAGATCGTCGGCCCAACCACCGGAGGTTCCGAGTTGGATGGGCGCGTCTTGCTTGGACTTTGGGTCGGGTGCAGCGGCCCCGCCGTCGCCTATCAACCGGGGTTACGCAAGTCCGGAAACGCCCCGCCAATCTTCAGTTTCGGCAAATTCCTGCGTTCGGACGCCGGCTTGTCACCCGCCGCCCGGTGGCACGCAGTATCAACTGGCTGCGCCGCCGCGCGCACAAGCAGCCCCTACAGGTAAATTAGAAGGGGTGGGCACCCGGGATGCCGCGTTAGAGCACGAGGGGCCACGCCTGTGCCCATCCCTTCTAATTTACTAACCGTAGCGGCCTTCGATGTAGTCGGCGGTCTTCGTGTTCTTCGGATTGAGGAAGAGGTCTTCCGTGCGGTCGTGCTCTACGACTTCACCGAGGAGCATGAATATACACTCATCGCTGACCCGCCGCGCCTGCGCCATGTTATGGGTCACGATGACAATCGTGAACCGCCCGGCGAGCCCGAGCATCAACTCTTCCACGGCGGTCGTCGCCTCCACGTCCAATGCGGAGCAGGGCTCATCCATCAGGATCAGGTCGGGTTTCAGCGGCAGCAGTCGCGCTATACACAACTTCTGTTGCTGCTCCAGCTGCAGGGTCGTGGCCTTCTCCTTGAGACGGTCCTTCAAGTCGGCCCAGAGGCGAACTTCGCGCAACGCCTGCTCCACCGCCATGTCCAAATCCGATCGCTTCAGGTCGCTCCATCGTGAGTGAATCCGCAGGCCGAACACCACGTTCTCGTAAATGGAGATGGGGAGGGGATTGGGGCGCTGGAAGACTATTCCGACGGACTTGCGCAACTCGATCAATGATACGTCCGGATCATAGATGTTCTTGCCGAGGATATGGATCGTGCCGGTTGTGGTGACGTTGCCATAACGTTCATTGACCCGGTTGCAGCAGCGCAGAAAAGTCGTCTTGCCGCAGCCCGACGGACCGATCAACCCGGTGATGATCCCGTGACGAATATTGACCGACACGTCCTTCAAGGCCTGGAAGTCGCCATACCAGAGACCGAGATCTTCCGTCGTGATTGCGTATTGGGTGGTTCCGGACATCAGGGGTACCACTTTGGTGAAGACGGCGACACCCCGGAAGGCGGACTGTGGGTCAGAGCCGCCCCGGATCGCGCCCGGATCATTCGAAGAGTGAAACTCAAGACCAACGGAGGAAGAGCCCACGAATCACACGAATCCACGCGAATGGACTCTGGAGAACCTAAAAGTGCGATAGCGCTTGGCTTCATGGTCATCACCCGAACGTTCCGGCCACGAAGGCGTTGGTCTTGGGGTTCCGCGCTACACCCGAGAACATTTTCTCGGTGTCGTCGACTTCGATCAGGTCACCATTGAGCAGGAACATCGTGCGGTCGGCCAGGCGGCGAGCCTGCTGGATGAGATTGGTGACCAGGATAATGGTCATGTCCTGTCGAAGCTCCTTAAGGACGTCTTCAATCTTCATCGTTGTCACCGGGTCGATCGCGATCGAGAACTCGTCGAGACACAGGATCTCCGGTTGATGCGAGAGGGCGCGCGCGATCGTGAGGCGCTGCTGCTGGCCGCCCGAGAGCTTGGTGCCCAGCGTGTTCAAGCGGTCCTTCACTTCATCCCAGAGGGCCGCCTGGGTCAGGCATCGCTCAACCAGTTCGTCGAGTTCCTCTCTTTTGGACAACCCAAAGCTGCGTGGAGCAAAGGCTACGTTATCGTAGATGGAGAGCGGGAGTCCCACGGGTAGCGGCGCGACCATGCCGATACGACGCCGGAAGCCATAGATGTCCTTCACGTGCGCAACATCTTCGCCGTCAACCTCCACGAGTCCGCGAACACGCGCATTCGGGGTGAAGTCGATCGTCCGATTGATCACGCGCAGCAGCGTGGTCTTGCCGGATTGAGCCGGACCGATCACGCTGAAGATCTCGTTCGGCTTAATGTCGAACGAAATACCGTTGAGCACCTGCTTGTCTCCATACCAGACGGTCAGGCTATCGACGTTGAGTTTGCTCGGCTGCGCTACCATTTCTTGCATGTCCGTAGATAGATGCGCATCCCAATCGAGATGGCGTTGAGCAGGAGCACCACGCTCAGCAGCGCGACCGCCGTCGCGAAGGGCACCGCCTCGGGAACGCCCGGGACCTGGGTCGAAATCGTGTAGAGGTGCATCGCCAGGGCCATGCACTGGTCGAGCAGCCCGTAGGCGAACAGATCGCCCTTCTCAACCGCCCTATAGAACACCACGCCTGTAAACATGATCGGCGCCGTTTCGCCCGCGGCGCGTGAAACCTGCAGGATAACCCCCGTCAGAACCCCGCTGATCGAGTTGGGCAAGACGATGCGCCAGATGGTTTGCCAACGGCTAACGCCCATGTTCCAGCAAGCCTCGCGGAATGAGACCGGCACGGCGGATAGCGCCTCCTTCGTGCTCGCGATGATAACCGGGAGGGTCATGACGGCAAGGGTCAGTGACGCTGCAAGCACCGAACGGCCCAGGCCCGCGAAGAGGACGAACGCACCGAGCCCGAAGAGGGCGTGCACGATGCTTGGGACACCGGCCAGGTTAATCACGGCCAGGTGGATGATACGCGTGAACCAGCTTTCCTTGGCGTACTCGTTGAGGTAGATCGCGGCCATGACGCCGATCGGGGCAGCCAGCACCAGCGAGATCACGACGAGGTAAATCGTTCCCAGGAATGCCGGCCAGATGCCGCCCTCGCGCATGCCGTTCCGCGGAAGGTCCAGGAAGAACCCTACGGAGAGCGCCGGCCAGGCCTTGTAGACGAGAAAGCCAACGATCAGCAAGAGCGGGAGCACCATCGCCAACGTCATCAGTAAGAAGACGGCCTTGGCAACCACTTCGTTGCGCTGCTTGCGGCGTACAAAAGCCGTTTCGGTAAAACGTGCGGCGTTAACGGTTTCCGCGCTCATTTGCCCTTGATGCCTTTCACCACGAGGTCGGCCGTCATGTTGACGACGAACGTAATCGTAAAGAGCAGCAGGCCGATGACGAACAACACCTGGTAGTGCTGCGATCCCTGTGCGGTTTCGCCGAGCTCCGCGGCGATCGTGGCGGGTAAGGTGCGCACGGAATCCAGGGGGTGCAGGAAAGGAAACGTCGTATTAAACGGGTTGTTGACGGCGTGGCCGGTACACATCAGAACCGCCATCGTCTCGCCAATCGCACGACCGACGCCCAGCAGTACCGCGGCAAGCAGACCGTTCTTAGCCGCGGGAAGCAGGACCCGGTAGAGCATTTGCCATCGCGTGACGCCGAGGCCGATCGCCGCCTCGCGATAAGAATCTGGAACCGCCTTGAGCGCGTCTTCTCCGATGGAGACGATAATGGGTACGCTCATCAGCGCCAGGATGATGGCCCCGTTCAATACGGTCAGACCGATCGGCGCGCCGAAGATCCGCATCACGAGCTGGTTCATGATCGTAATTCCGATGAAGCCCCATACCACCGACGGAATCGCGGCCAGAAGTTCAATCGTGATCTTGAGGACTTCTTTGAGCCGGGGCCCGCAGAATTCCGAGATGAAGAGCGCCGCGCCCAGACCGAATGGCACGGCGATCAGCATGGAGAGCACCGTGACGCTCGCCGTACCGGCGATCAGGGCACTCGCGCCATAGCGGGGATTGCTTTCGGATGCCGGGTACCATTCCTCGCTGGTGAGAAATTTCCAGAGGTCCAGGCGGTCTTCGCCGAACAGGATTCCCTTGGCTTCCCAGAAGACGAAAAAGAAGATCGCGAAGACGAAGATGACGGCGCTGACGCCGCAGATGCGGATCAGCCACTCGACAAGGCCTTCACCCACCACCTTCCATTTGGGGCGATGCAGCAGCGGCATCGTCAGCCACATCCCGAGACTCGCAGGGCGCTGCGATGTCTACTTGCGGTTGGGAACGTAGCCACTGTCCTCCACGATCTTCTGTCCGGCCGGGGAGAGGCACCACTCGATATATGCCTGCACGTGGGAACTCGGAGTGCCGAGCGTATACATGTAAAGCGGCCGCGATACGGCGTAGTTTCCGCTGACCGCATTCTGCATGTTGGGCGCGAACGCCTCTTCGCCAGCGGTTCTGGCGACCTTCAGCATCTTGACGTGGTCGGTAGCGTATCCCATGCCGCTGTAGCCGATCGCGCTTGGCGTGTTGCCCACGAGCTCGACCACATCCTTGGATCCGTGCAGGTCGCGCGACCCGAGCTTGAACTCTTTGCCCTTCGCGACCACGGTCTCGCGAAAGTAGGCGTAGGTTCCCGAATTCGATTGGCGGCTGACACGGATAATGTCGTCGTTCCCATCCGGAGCCTCAACTCCGAGCTCGGACCACTTCGTCATCGTGCCGTCCTCACCGTAAATCTGTCCGAGTTGCCCGATCGTAATCTGGTCGAGGGGATTGTCCTTGTGGACGTAGACCGCCAGGGCATCCAGCCCCATGACGTGCTGCACCGGTTCGGTACTGTACTGTTGCTTCGCCTTGGCGATCTCCTTGTCCTTCATGGCGCGACTGCAGTTGGCAATGTCGGCGGAGCCGTTCAGAAGCGCTGCAATGCCGGTGCCCGAGCCTCCACCGGCGACCGACACCGCAACGGTGTGGTTCACCTCCGCGTAGGTCTCGGCCCAGGCTTGGGCGAGGTTGACCATCGTGTCTGAGCCAGCGTTTTGGATTTCCATCTTGCTGCCACCCGCGTCGGATGCCGAGGGCTGGCTGCTCCTCCTGCAACCGGTGGGCAGAATGAGCGCTGCGGCTAACAGGGCCGATGGGATCATTACGTATCGGGCACGGCGGCCCACGGGTTCACGAGTCTCGTTCATCTTCTTCCTTATCTTGTTTTGCTTTCGCCTCTTCCCCTTGGAGCGCTCCCACCAGGTGCAGGATCTGCTCCGACAGATAATCAAAAATCTTTTCCAACCTGTCATCCCCATCGTCGCCCTGCGAGGGCAGCTTCCACTCGATGTTCACCGTCTGCGTCGGCGGCGGGGGAAAGACCGCCGCGGCGCCCTTGGAAAGCGCGATGATCACCTGGTAATGATCCAGGTTGGGAACGTGACCGATCGATTTCGTGATGTTGCTCGAAATATCCATCCCGCGCGTCTCAAGAAACCGTACCGTGTTCTCGTCAAGCCGTATCGGGTCGGTGCCGGCGCTGCTGAACACGAAGTTGGCGTGCCGGCCCGCGTTACCGATCGCCTCGGCCATCTGGCTTGCACTGCTGTTCGAATCGTCGACAAAGAGCACGCGAAAGGACTCGCGGCCCATGTGCTTCATATTCTTGCCGGTGCACATATACACCGTGTCTTCGCACATGTTCGTCGCCTGGTTGGCGACGCGCTCGAATCGTCGCACCACGGTGATCAAGGGCGCAAGCGCCTCGAGCGGGATGGCCCCTTCCAGCCTGAGATCGATCAGCAATTCAAGCAAGGTGTCGCGTTGCGCCTTCGCCGTTTCGTTGTCCTTGATCGCGGCCAAAGCGAGATCTTCATCCTGTGACAGGAACGCATCCATCGATCGATGCAGCATCGAAATCGCGCAATCGCTCAGCTCGATCAGCACGGCGTAGTTAAAATCGATTTTCAGTGAATTGATAACCAGGCACTCGCGCGCGATGCTCTCGGCATAATCGCCGATGCGCTCAAGCTCCTGGTTGATCTTAATCACGGCGTAGGCAAACCGCAGATGACCGGCGGCGGGTTGCTGACGAATCAGGAACTCGAGGCAAAGACGGTCTACTTCCTTCTCCAATTCGTCGATCTGCTTGTCTTGCAGAATAACCGCGTACGCCATGTGGCCGTCGGATTCGAAGAGTGCCTTGCGTGCGTCGCGCAAGGCGCGCTCCGCGAGCTTGGCCATGCGCCGGACCTTCCTGCGAATCCCGTCGATATCCTGCTGAAGACTCTCTTCCAGGTGCGCTGCTGTCGCCATCGTCACAAATCCTTAGGTTTACCAAAACTGCTGCGCCCATCTGCCGGTCCGGCCCCGACCATAGAGCCGCCGAAACTCGCGCTTCGCGGGTCGCGTAGAACCTGTCGCGCAGCGTGCGTGCGACGGGGCTGCGTGCTTCTTGCTGCCCCGCAAACTGTATGCCGCACGAGCGGCCGGAAAGCAAGCCCACAGCACCGGCCTCAGAAAAGGCGAAGTAGAAGCGGCGTCCCGCCGCTTTCGAGCTTCGCAGGCGCGCTCTATGTCAGAAAGCGGCGGGACACCGCTTCTACCAACCCGCGCACGTGGTCGAGTGATCGATCGTGTGCCAGGTCCTCGCCGCCGACCACGACCGAGCCGACCGCGATGGCGAGCGCCTCCAGAAACGTTGACTTGCCCGATCCGTTCTCGCCGACAAGGAAGGAGACCGGGGCATCGAGCATCATCGGCTCGAAAGACTGGAACACGGGCACGCTAAAGGGAAAGACCGTGGTGTCGCGCCCGCGCGAGCTGAGCTCTATCGAGCGTAGGTGACTCACGGGGTGCATGGTGGCCTGCGTTACAGGACGCGGTCGAGCTCGCGGCGAAGGAACTCAGCGGCCGGTGCGGTCTGTCGGTACACCGAAGGGGCTTTATCGAACTCCAGGATCTCGACGTTCTCCACATCCGGCTGAATCAAGATGTCGGGAGGATTGGCTTTTAGCCGCTGGGCGATGATGGAGTTTTGCATGATGTCGAAGGTGTGCAGCACGGCGCGCAAGACGTTCGGCAGTGGATGTTTCCTCGGCTTGCGCGTGCCCATAACGTCGATCGCGATCACGATATCGCACTCCTCGCGCAGGATGTCATGCGGCACCGGGTTGACGCCGCCGCCGTCGATCAACACGCGCTCGTTGCGGACGACAGGCGTGAAGACCCCTGGTAGCCCCATGCTGGCCTGGATTGCCGGGAGAAGCTCACCGTCTTCAAGAATGACCTGCTCATTCGACCAGAAGTCAGTGGCCACAATCTTGAGCGGCGTCGCTAATTCCTCGAACGTCTTGGCCCCAAGATTGCCGTAGAGGTACTCGATAAATTTATCGCTCTTAAGAAGTCCCCCCCGGCTGAACTCAAGATCGATAAAGCGCAGAATCTTGAAGGCATCTTTCTTGCGGTGCAGATCCCGCATCGAATCGCCGCGCGCGATGATGATCCGGTCCAGCCCCTCGCGAATCTCTGCGCCGCTCATGCCGGAGGCATAGAGGGCTCCCATAATGGAACCGATACTCGTGCCCGAGATGATGTGTGGCTTAACGCCGGCTTCGTCCAAAACCTCTAGTAAAGGCACATGCGCGAGTCCCTTTGCGCCCCCGCCGCCCAACGCTAGCCCGATTTTCTTCATAGTTTCCGCGCTCGATGTCCGTAGACGGCGGCCGAGGACATCCGCCCTGCATGCCTCGGAAGCGTATGCCGACGTGGATAATCATCGACGAACGCCGCATTATTTCAAATACTACGTTCGCGTGCGACTCGAAACGTGCGCGGGAGGCGGAACCCATGCGATTTCTTTGCAGATCGAAGATACAAGGCGCCACGGTGACGCAGGCCGAGTCCGAACAGTCCGGCTGCATCGTGGTCGACGAAGACCTGATGGACAGGGCGGACCTGTACCCCGGAGAGAAGGTGCTGGTCGCCAGCCACACGACCGGCCAGCGGCTGGAAACCTACATCGTGGGCGGCGCGCGCGGGTCCGGGCTCGTAGCGCTGAATGGTGCCGCCGCACAGAAGATCAAGGCCGGCGAAGTGGTTGACGTCCTGGGTTTTGAGACCTCCAACGAGGTGATCGACCTGATGATCGTCTGCGTGGACAAGAACAACAAGTACGCGCGGATGTTGTAGCGTCGGTGCTGACGGATCTGAGCATCGGCCGGGGCGCGATCAGGCCCGCCATGTCGTGCATCTCGCCGAATTGATGCAGGCCGGGCACGTAGTTACACGTGCAGTGATTCATCGCGAGCACCGACTCGCGGAACGTGCAGTAGTATCCACTGACGACACACGCCTTGATGCGGGCATCCAGCGCCGCCGAAAATAGCGTGTGCATGCCCCCTCCCGAAATGCCCATCGCGCCCAGCCGTCGCGTGTCGAGGTCGCGCCGGGTCTTGAGATAGTCGATCAGCCGCTTCCCGTCATGCACGCGCAGGCCCAGGGCAGAACCGCCAAGATGGAGGGCCAGGACGGCCGTGTGGTGGCAGGTCGAAGGCCTGGGCTCACCGGGAAAGGAGCGGAGGTAGGCGTAGTCGTTCTGCCGTTCGCCGAAGCAGGAGATCTCCGGGGCTGCGACTGCAAAACCGCGCCGGCATAGCGCGACACCGAAGTCCGCGTGGTATCCATCGGGAGTGTCCCGCTCGGATCCGTCTTCCCAGAGCCCCACGATATCTTTCACGCCGTAGCCATGTCCATGCCAGGCGATGACGGTTGGGATCGGCCTGGTGGCCCCCTTGGGAATCAACATGTAGACCGGCATCACGATGTTTCGCGCCGTCTGGACGAGGATCTTCTCACGCAGGTAGTCGCCTTTATCCACGCATTCGAGCACGCGGGGCCGCAACGGCGCCGCAGCGAGGTGCGTGAACCCGATCGTCTTGCCCAGCGCCGTGCGCGTCTTGCGCTGCCACGTTCTGGCGCTTTGCGCGCTGCGCGCGCGGAATCGGTGTGGAGCCGATTGCGGGGCATAGAGGTTCCAGAGAGCGGTATTCGGCTGGATGGCGTCTGATGTCTTAGGCATCGTGGTCGCAGTCTGGCGGACCTTTCCGGGCGACGCAAGGCGTGAAGGCGCCCGGCTACTACACATCGCCAAGAAAAGGCTTTTCACCCTTCGCACGAGCCGTGCTATACGTCGAATTTACGACAAGCGAAACCAGTCACGCAAAGGAATGCCATACCGATGAAAGCAATGCTCGTCACCCTCACCGCAGCCATGCTGCTCCCCGCCGGCCTTAACGCGGCAGACGTTGACCTGGGCGGTGACATACGTCTTCGCCACGAAACGATAGACCAGGACGGGAAGGACACCCGTCATCGTTGGCGTGTTCGCGCACGTGTGACGGCTTCGGCGGATGTGACCGAAGCGGTCTCTGCACATCTTCGCCTGGCAAGCGGGTCTGACGACCCGACATCGAGCAACCAGACCTTCGGTGACGGGTCCAGCACGAAGGACTTTAATCTTGATCGCGCTTATCTGAAGTACGAACCGCAAGACAGTAGCCTCGCGATCATCGGCGGAAAGCATGGTGTTCCCTTTAATACGGCCGGCGACCTGATCTGGGACGGGGATCTTAACCTCGAAGGCCTTACCGCAACGTATGGCATGCACGCGTTTGCAGTGAACCTCGGCGCGTACTGGGCCGAAGAGCGCAGCTCGACGAGCGACACGTTGCTCTTTGGTGCACAGGTCACGGCCGACAGCGATATGGGCCTCTCGGGCTCCATTGGATATTACCTTTGGGATAACATGAAGGGCTTCGCGCCACTCTTCGACGTTGCCAATGCTCGCGGCAACACGGTCGTCGAAGCGGAGGACGGCTCGCTCACTTATGCCGAGGATTTTGGCGTGCTGAACGCAAACATCGAGTTCGATACGGCCGTCGGCGACATGCCGCTGACCGTGTTCGGTGAATACGTCACCAACACCGATGCCGATGGCGATAAAGACGCCGGGTTCATGTTGGGCATCAAGGTCGGCAAGGCTACGGATCCGGGAATGTGGCAGGCCAGCCTTGACTACCGTGACCTCGAAGCGGACGCCACGGTCGGGCTGTTCGCCGACTCCGATTCGTTCGGCGGCGGCACGGATGGCCAAGGCTTTCGAGTAAAAGCGAAGTATATACTCGCCAAGAACTTATCCGCCGGCGCGGCGGTCTACCTGCAGCAGATCGATCCGGATGGCGCTGATCTGGACCACCAGCGCCTCCAACTCGACCTCGTTGCCAAGTTCTAGAGTGAGTTGGCGAAGCCCTGTTTCGATCAAGCCTGACGGAGCTATCCGTGTTCGTAGTAGGAAAAGTGTGAGATATCCGGGCTAGAGCCGGCCCGCAGGGGGCGGTCCCGCCTTCGTCGCGCGACACGACTACGCCGGGTACAGCAAGGCACTCGATTTGAAGGGGACGATGGCTTAAGTTAACGCCGTCGGCAGACTCCGCCCATGAAATCTCAGGACCCCACATCACAATCGTATTTCGCCTCGCATCCGCGCTTGTGGAGGGACTTTCACTATGTCTACCCGGTGATCAGCCGGCGCAGCAAGGGGTTGTCGATCGGCGTGAACCTGAACGTCGATAAGGTCTGTAACTTCGATTGCATCTATTGCTGTGTCGACCGGTCCGTCACGCCGCCGCGCAAAGACGTGGATCTCGACCAGCTGCGCGAGGAGCTCGATGCCATGGTGTCCTGGGCCGGCGGCGGCGAGATATGGGAGACGGATGACTTCAAAAACGTTCCGCCGGAGCTACGGCACGTTCGCGATATAACGTTTTCCGGTGACGGTGAGCCGACATCGTTTCTGCGTTTCGCCGAAGCGTGCCAAATCGCCGCCGATGCACGCACGCGGCACGGACTCGATGACGCCCGCTTGATCGTGCATACCGACTCCAGCCTGTTGCATCGCGATCATGTCAAAGAAGGGATCGCGATTCTCGACGCCAACAATGGCGAGGTCTGGGCCAAGCTCGATGGCGGGACGACGGCATACTACCGGCTCGTGAACCGGTCAAAGGTTCCGTTTCAGCAGGTCCTCGACAACATCCTCGCCTGCGGCCGTGAACGGGAGATTGTGATCCAGGCATTATTCATGACCGTGCACGGGGAGCCGCTGCCCGATGAGGAGTTCGATGCGTTCTGTGAACGCCTCCGGGAGCTGATTGCGGGGGGATGCCGCGTCTCGCTGGTGCAGATCTACACGGTCGCACGCAACCCCGCCGAAGCCTACGCCCAGCCGCTGCCCAACGAACACCTCGACCGCTTGGTGGCAGCGCTCCAGCGACGGCTACCAGATCTCCTCTGCGAGCCGTATTACGGCGTGGAATAAACCGAGACTAGATGCTTGACGCGTAGCATGAGTAGGTTATACTCACCGTATGAGTAAGAGATTGCAGGTGATCTTGGATGATGCCGAGTTGAACGAGATTCGGGCTACGGCGAAAGAGCAGCGCATGACCGTGGCAGAGTGGGTTCGCCAGGCCCTTAGAACAGCGCGCCGGAGCGTCTCCGAAGGACGGGCGGACAAGAAAATAGAGTCTATCCGAGCCTCGGCTCGTCAGGGGTTTCCAACTGCAGATATCGACCAAATGCTCTCCGAGATAGAGCGTGGCTACACGAACTTGGACTCAGGGTGATATTCGTCGATTCGAATATTCCGATGTATCTCGTCGGGGCGCCGCATCCGCGCAAGGTTGATGCGCAGCGGCTGCTTGAATCCAGCGTGGCGTCTGAAGAACGTTTGGTGACGGATGCGGAAGTGCTTCAGGAGATATTACACCGGTACGTGGCAATTGATCGGCGAGGCGCGATCCAACCAGCTTTTGACGCGCTACTAAATGTTGTTGATGAGGTCTTATCCGTTGAGCTCCAGGACGTCGAGCGCGCGAAAGAGATCGTCATGGGATCGGCCGGGCTTTCGGCGAGAGACGCGGTCCACCTGGCGATCATGGAGCGAAGAGGCATGGACCGCATCATGAGCTTCGACAGCGGCTTCGATGCGTGGCCGGGCGTCACCCGCGTGGGAGGGTAGATGAAATACGTTCTAGCACTGGACCAGGGCACGACCAGCTCACGGGCGATCGTTCTTGATCGCGCGGGGACTCTCGTTGCGGTTGCACAGCAAGAGTTCGAACAGATTTTTCCGCAACCCGGCTGGGTGGAGCACGATGCAAACGAAATCTGGAGCACGCAGTCCCGCGTCGCCGATGAAGCCCTCCAGCAAGCCGGCGCCACCGCGTCCGACGTAGCGGCTGTCGGGATCACCAACCAGCGCGAGACCACGGTGTTGTGGGATCGCGCAACCGGCGCTCCGATCGCTAACGCGATCGTCTGGCAGGACCGGCGCACCGCGGCAGACTGTGAACGGCTCCGTGCGCGTGGCCACGTCGACACGTTCCGCGACAAGACCGGACTGGTGCTGGACGCCTACTTCTCCGGAACCAAAGTCGCCTGGTTGCTGGACAACATCGCCGGGGCGCGCGCGAAGGCCGAGCGTGGCGAACTGGCCTTCGGCACGATCGATAGCTGGCTCGCTTACCGGCTCACGGAGGGAGCGCTGCACATCACCGACCCGAGCAACGCGTCGCGCACGCTGCTCTATAACATCCACTCGAATGCGTGGGACGATGAGCTCCTCGAGATTCTCGACGTGCCGCGTGGCATTCTTCCCGAGGTCAAGAGCAGCTCAGAAGTCTATGGCCAGATCACCGCCGATCTCGCCATCAAGGGCGCGCCGCTGGCCGGCATTGTCGGCGACCAGCAGGCTGCGACGATGGGCCAGATCTGTATCGAACCCGGGCGCGCGAAGAACACCTATGGAACCGGGTGTTTCTTCTTGTTAAATACCGGGCAGGAGGCGCGTCCCTCCCACAACAACCTGTTGACCACCGTAGCGTGGCAGCGCGACGGTAAAGTCGACTACGCCCTGGAGGGTAGCGTCTTCATGGGGGGAGCGATCGTACAGTGGTTGCGAGACGGGCTTGGCATGATTGAGTCGGCGCCGCAGAGCGATGTGATGGCGGAAAGCGTCGACGGCAGCGACGGGGTCTACTTCGTTCCCGCCTTGACGGGGCTGGGCGCGCCGCACTGGGATCCGTACGCGCGTGGCATGATCATCGGGATTACGCGCGGCACCACGAGGAACCACATCGCGCGCGCCGCGCTGGAGGGGATCGCGTACCAGGTGGCGGACCTGGCGGACGCGATGCAGGCGGATGCGGGGTCGCCGATCACGGAACTGCGCGTCGACGGCGGCGCGGCAGCGAGCGATTTTCTGATGCAGTTTCAGGCGGACCTGCTGCGTATCCCGGTCGTGCGGCCGACCATCCTGGAGACCACTGCGCTTGGCGCGGCCTACATGGCGGGCCTCGCCGTCGGCTACTGGGAGTCCGTCGATGAGATCGCGCAGAACTGGCAGGTCGATCGCATCTTCGAACCCCAAATGCCCGAAAGCCAGGCCATCCACCAGCGCGCACGCTGGAGCGAAGCCGTCGAGCGCGCAAAGGGCTGGGAGCGCGGTGCCGATGCGTAGCGGGCCTGAGAAATATAGGCGCACTCAGTTCGACGGAGCGCCGAGCATAGGAGCGTGCATTCTTCGGGAATTTGAACCGCCAGATCACGCCGTATGGCGCACATCCCAAGGGCTCAGGTACATTTGACCCCGACCCGGGGCTACCGCGTAGAATCATGGAGACGACGTGCCCCCACGCCGCCCTTGATGATCTGATAGAAGACAATCGAGCACACTGGAGACTCATGCCGAAACAGGAACCTTACCGCCATCTTACTCACGCTCCGCCGGTGAACGACCGATCCATCGTCTTCTTCACCGCCGTGACATTCCAGAGAAAGACCCTGTTGAGCAGTGATGCCGCGCATCAGATTCTCCTCGGATTGTGGGAACGGTCTGTAGACAGGAACAATTGGTTCGTCGGCGACTACCTGCTCATGCCGGACCACGTACACATGTTCGCACGGCCATCGCTAGACGCGGATTCCATGCGGAGCTGGGTGAAGATGTGGAAGTCCGTCAGTTCAAGGAAGCTCACTTCCGGACTCGGCGTCGATCCGCCGATATGGCAGGAAGAGTATTTTGATCGGTATCTGCGGTCTGCGGAGTCATATTCCGAGAAGTGGCAGTACGTGCGGGAGAACCCGGTTCGGGCAGGTCTCGTCTCGTCTCCTAATGACTGGCCCTACCAAGGAAGGATTCATGATCTCCAGTTCTAGACTCCCGCAGAGCGGCGTGGGGGCACGCCGTCTCCATGGTCGAATCAACAGTCGGGCGATCTTAGAATCGGATCAGCTTCTGTCATCATGGATTGAAACCATGGAGACGGCGTGCCCTCACGCCGCTCTGCGCGCCGCTGTTGAATCCATGGAGACGGCGTGCCCTCACGCCGCTCTGCGTGCGATTACGTGAGTAACGGGCATCCACTACAATGAACCGTAACGATATGATAGCCAACCTCGGCGAGCGGACGTCGCCCTGGGACATGGTGATCATCGGGGGTGGGGCGACGGGATTGGGCACGGCCGTGGACGCCGCTTCACGTGGATACGATGTCGTGCTCTTCGAGCAATGTGACTTCGCTAAAGGCACGTCGAGCCGCTCGACCAAGCTGGTGCACGGGGGCGTGCGCTACCTTCAGCAGGGCAACGTTTCGCTCGTCACCGAAGCGCTGAAGGAACGCGGACTGCTTCTACAGAACGCGCCGCACCTCGTTGACGACGTGGCCTTCATTGTTCCGAGCTACGAATGGTGGGAGTCGCCCTTCTATGGAATCGGGCTGAAGGTCTACGATCTGTTGGCTGGACGCTACGGGTTTGGGAAGTCCGAGACCTTGTCCCGCGAGGAAGTGATCGCGGAGATCCCCTCGATTAATCCCGAGGGGCTTCGCGGCGGGACGCGTTACTACGACGGCCAGTTTGACGATGCGCGCCTCGCGATCAACCTGGCCACCACGGCCTTTGAGCAGGGCGCCACACTTTTGAATTACGCGCGCGTGAGCGCAATCAACAAGGACGAAGATGGTGTGGCCGGCGGCGTCACGATCGTCGATGCAGAGACCGGGCAGGAGCATCGGATCGACGGCCGGGTCGTGATCAACGCGACCGGTCCATTCGCCGACGCGGTACGCCGGCTCGATAACCCGGATGCGAAACCGATCATCGCGCCCAGCCAGGGCGTGCACCTCGTGCTGGAGCGATCGTTCATCTCGGGTGACGCCGCGATCATGGTTCCACATACCGACGATGGACGAGTGATGTTCGCGATCCCCTGGCACGACGTGGCCGTGGTCGGCACCACGGATACGCCGATCGACGAGATTTCGCTCGAGCCGCGTGCCTTCGATGAAGAGATCGACTACATCCTCGAGACCGCGAATCGCTATCTTCAGCGACCGGCCACACGTGACGACATCCTCAGCGTATTTGCCGGCATCCGGCCGCTCGTCAAGGCGGGGGACGCGGAAGATACCGCCGCTTTGTCGCGCGAGCACGCCATCCTGGTGGACCCGGATTCGGGATTGTTGACCGCGGCGGGCGGCAAGTGGACGACGTATCGAAAAATGGCTGAAGACATCGTCGACCAAGCCTTCGTGCTGGCCGACCTCGAGCCGGAACCGTGCATGACGCGCGATCTTCAGATTCACGGGTATCACCGCCGCGCCGAACGCTTCGGCCGATTCGATTTCTACGGTTCCGACGCTGCCGAAATCGAGAACCTGACCCAGTCCGATCCGGCGCTCGCCGAGCGCGTTCACCCGGAGCTCGAGCTGACCGCCGGCGAAATCATCTGGTTCTGCCGGCGCGAAATGGCGCGCACGGTCGACGACGTCCTCGCCCGCCGCTCGCGCTCCCTTCTCTTCAACGCCCGCGCTGCCATGCAGGCTACCGATGCCGTCGCGCGGGTCATGGCCAGAGAGCTCGGCCACGGGAAGGACTGGATTCAGCAACAAAGCGACGATTTCAGGGCCATCGCGAGTCGATATCAGGCGCGTTGAACGGCGTCGTCGTGAGCCCTTCTCGAGGTGGACCCCCGTTGCCTCAAGGCCAGAGGCAATATAGACCCATATATAGGGGGAGGATCCTGGCTACTACGACGTACTCAAGGAGATCGCGACAAAAGCGAAGATTGCCGGGCCGATGATTCACGACGCGCGAGTTGCCGCCGTATGTATTCATCACGACGTCCGCGAGCTCTGGACTGCCGATCGGGACTTCTCGCGCTTCGCGATGCTCAAAACACGCAACCCGTTGGGTGACGCATAGACGGAGTGTGTTCAAACAAAAGAAGCCGGCGAATAGTCTAAGCGGAAGCACCGACGATTCAGGGCTGGCCTCGCGGCGACCCTCGCTGAGCTCGGCGCAAGCTTGACATGCCTGCTTAGCCTGCTTAATATGCCTGCATCATGGATGAGGACAAGAAACAGTACACAATACGCGGCGTTTCCGAGCGGCTTGATCGAGTTTTGCGCGAGAGGGCGGCCGACTATGGGGTGAGCTTGAACGAGGCGTCGCTCAAGGTGCTGGCTCGCGGACTTGGGCTCGACGAGGGAGCGGTGGCGAACCACGACTTGGATGATCTCGCCGGCACGTGGGTACAGGATGAGGCATTCGATGCCGCCATGAAAGAGATGGACCGGATCGACGAGGATCTCTGGCGATGATGGTCGCTGTGGATACCAACCGATATCGTGATTTCTGCGAGGCCGTCCCCGATGTCGTGACGCATTTCCAGTTCGCCGAACGAATCTGTCTTCCGTTTCCAGTGCTGGCTGAACTGCGCGCCGGCTTCGCATGCGGAACGCTTGCGCGCCGCAACGAGGGTGTTTTGACCAAGTTCCTCAATCGGCCACGCGTTAGCGTGCTCTTCGCGGACGAGCAAACCACGTTTCATTTTGCCAGGATATTCAAGCAGCTACGTGACCAGGGAACGCCTATCCCCTCTAACGACATCTGGATCGCGGCGCTCGTACAGCAACACAACCTGTTGCTCTACTCCCGCGATCAACATTTTGACTCCCTGCCCCAGCTCGCGCGATTGGATTGATGCGACTCGTCGCGCGGCACGACGGACTCCGTCTCGCCACCAAGCGTCTGGAAATTGCGCGATCTCGACCACAGCGCCTTTGTCCAGACCGGACAGCCTCTTGCGCAACAAGAGGGATCCATGCAGGACTACCGCGTCGGCTTCACGAGACTGCCGAGCAGCTGCCGCGATGGCTGATGCTGTGGGTTGATCGCGCGCGCGCGCAGAGCGGCTTCGCGAGCGGCGTTGACGTCTCTCTGTCTGAGCAGCACGGTGGCGAGTGCATAGGGCGCGTCCGGCGAGCCGGCCATGAGGGCTTCGGCCCTGCGTAGAGCCATGACGGCGTTCTCGAGCGCGTTAAGCTGGGCGTGTGCGAGGCCGAGGTTGTACCAGGCCCGGCCGAACGAGGGGTCGATGAGAACGGTCTTCTCCAGGGCGGCGAGCGCTCTATGAGGACGTTCGATCTCGGCGTACAGCAGCGCGAGGGCATAGGGGTGCTCCGCCGATTGCGACTCAAGCTCGGACGCCTTCAGAAACGCGTTCTCCGCTTCTTCATAGCTCAGGCGCATGGTCATAATCCGGCCCAACATGTGCTGTGTCGCAGGAGACGTGGGGTCCCAGGCTGCCGTTTTGAGAATCCATGACTCGGCATCGTCGAGACGGTGCTCCACAACGGCGAGCTGTGCCTGTCGGGCAGCACCCGCCGGCTGATCGCTGATGTAGTCCATGTACCGCATCAGCTCCTCGCGATGCGCTTGATCGCGCTCGAGCGGGTTGATCGTTCTCCATGCGGCGTCCATGCGCACGAGGCGCACCGGATCATCGCGCAGCGCAATCAGATCGCGTTGTGCGCCGGCAACCGGTGCGAGCCGCCGGATGGCAGCGGATCGTACCCGCGGGTTGTCATTCGTCAGGGATTCCCGCAAAACAGCCTGGACGGGGGCCTCGTCCGCCCAGCGGCCGAGGTGATTCAGAAGGATTGCGCACCATGTACTTCGTAATCGGCATGTGACACTCGACGCAGCGGTTGCCGATACTGTCCGGGGCATGATGACTGTGGGCCACGGGGTCAATCACTACAGCCCCGTTCCAGCGCGTATTCGCGATCGGGCGAGAAGGCCGGTCCATCGCTTGCACAGGCCGAATCACAGCGGCGGGCGACGAGTCACCGCACTCCTGAGGATCGCGGCTGGAGAATGGATATGGAGTGCGCCGACTTGTCGGCGCTTTTCTTGATCCGCGACTCGTCGCGGGTCTATTCGGGCACCACCTCGATAATCGAGGCTTCGACACATCCGTTCGACAAAGAAGCGACCGTAGTGTAAGGTTTCGATTTATGAAGAGCTACCGGGACATCATCACGATTGAAGAGGGTAAGCGCGGAGGCAAGCCGTGTATCCGAGGTATGCGCATCACCGTATATGATGTCTTGGAGTATCTCGCGTCAGGGATGTCGAACGAGGAGATCCTCAAGGACTTCCCGTATCTAACGGCTGAAGACATCAGAGCCTGTCTGCAATATGCCGCAGATCGCGAGCATCAGCAGATGGTTGTGAGTGAGTGAAGCTTCTATTTGATCAGAACCTGTCGCCATCTCTTGTCGAGCGGCTGGTCGATCCGTTTCCCGCGTCATCGCATGTGCACGCCGTAGGCCTCGATCAGGCAGCAGACAAAACCCTTTGGGACTTTGCTCGCGACAACGAGTTCACGATCGTGACAAAAGACGTCGACTTCAGCGATCGCAGTGCGTTGCTCGGTCATCCGCCCAAGGTGATATGGATCCGCCTGGGCAACTGTACAACATCAGACATCGAGCGAGCGCTACGCGAACGCCGTCAGCGAGTTGCAACGTTCGCCGAAGATAAGACTGCCGGGGTTCTTGCCGTATTCAACTAGCCGGAGAGATACAGACATGATGAAGCGAAAGCATCGGTACATCGCCGTTATTCAACTCACCACGGCCGTGCTCCTTTGCGGCTGCGCCACCGCTTATTACGGGGCCATGGAGGAGGTGGGCGTGCACAAGCGCGAGATCCTCGTGGACCGCGTTAAGGACGCGCGTGACTCCCAGGCCGACGCCAAGGAGGAGTTCCAGGACGCGCTGGAGCAGTTCTCAGAGGTCGTGAATTTTGATGGCGGGAACCTGAAGTACAAGAAGCTTAGCTCGGCGTTTGAGGATAGTGAGCAGAGCGCTCGCGAGGTGCATAACCGGATTGACAAGATCGACTCCGTGGCCAAGGCGCTCTTCCTGAAACACAACCGCAACAGCCGCGCCATCGCCTCGATCGAGAACGAAGCGAACGAGATCGAGAAAGATGTCGCGCGCCTCATCAAGGAAATGGAAGCCTCCATCGCCGAAGCCGATGCGTTCATTCGGGAAATGGGGATTGAGTAGGCGGAAGTGGTGAGTGAGAAGTGGGAAGTGGGAAGCGAGAAGTGGGAAGTGGGAAGCGAGAAGTGGGAAGTGAGGGTCCCGTCCTGAAATAAGTTGTCACGTAGCGCCCCGCTCCCTC
>JAQBYD010000109.1 GCA_027623315.1 Verrucomicrobiota bacterium
CCGTATGGACATACTGTGAATTGGCGAAGCCCTGTTTCGATCAAGCCTGACGGAGCTATCCGTGTTCGTAGTCGGAAAAGTGTGAGATATCCGGGCTAGTCATTCACAGGGCTGCTCTCGGCCCATACTCGACTTTGCGTCCCCCGCGACTTACGGCCAGATGTGGTAGAAGACGTTGCGCATCTGCACACGAATCGGAGGTTGATGCACGTGAAACTCGTGCCGCCGTTCGCGTCCGTGCACGACGAACGCAACGCCGAGCGCAACGAGGGCGCAGGCGATCAGCAAAACGAGGATCTGCGGCAGCAACAGCACCAACACTCCGAACGCAATCATCATGATTCCGAAAACGGACGCCGGCGTCACGTACGCACTGAACTGGCGTCCAAACCGCTCTATCTGATAGCGAATATCCTTCATAGTTATTACCGATCCTTCCACCGATGTACCTAAGCACAGAGCGTGCCATCGGCCTCCCGACTCGCGATCACGCCAGAATCCGAAGAGACTCGTCCACCCGAGGATCCGGGGTGCGTCAAGGTTGCCCACCGGCGGCCATTCTGACCCATGCCGGGCCGCACGAGGCCACTTCGTGACGCCGCCGGAATCAGTCCAAAGTTCTGGGAATCGCCGGTCGGCGTCCTACTGCGCCGCTGATTCGGGCCCCGTGGCCGGGTTCTGCCCCGAGAAAGTTCAAAAAACAGCTTGCAGCGTCGCGCCTGTAAGTACACACTCCACGCCCTTTTAGAGACAGGACAGACAGAAAATGGCCAAAGACCAACATATACCCTTCGTTCGAAACATTGGAATCATGGCCCACATCGATGCGGGCAAGACGACGATCAGCGAGCGTATCCTCTATTATTCCGGAAAATCCCACAAAATGGGAGAGGTCCATGACGGCGAGTCGACCATGGACTGGATGGAACAGGAGAAGGAACGCGGCATCACGATTACGTCGGCGGCCACGACGACGGAGTGGCGCGACCACCAGATCACACTCATCGACACCCCCGGTCACGTAGACTTTACGGTCGAAGTCGAGCGAAGTCTGCGCGTCCTCGATGGTGCCGTCGCCGTTTTCTGTGCAGTCGGCGGGGTGCAGCCACAGTCCGAGCAGGTCTGGCGTCAAAGCGTCAAGTACAGCGTTCCGAAAATCGCGTTTATCAACAAAATGGACCGCATCAGCGCGGATTACTTCGGGGTCACGGAGAAGATCCAGTCCACGCTTGGCGCGAACGCGGTTCCGGTCGTAATTCCAATCGGCGCCGAATCCAACTTCGCGGGTATCATCGACCTGATCACGATGAGAGCGTTCTACTACAGCGGCGACAAGGATGAGGACGTCGATGAGAGGGATGTCCCAGCCGATCTTCTCGAAAATGCTCAGAGATGGCGAACCAATCTCGTAGAAAAATGCGCGGAACAGGATGAGGAGCTCCTGGAGAAATTCCTGGAAGGGAAAACCCTTTCCGAGGAGGAGATTCGCGGCATCATTCGCGCCGCCACAATTGATCAACGAGTGGTCCCGGTCTTCTGCGGAAGCGCATTCAAGAACAAGGGCGTGCAGCATCTACTCGACGGGATTGTCGACTTCCTGCCGTCCCCGGCCGACAAAGAGCCAATCATCCGCCCGGAGGGCGACAGCGCACGGCCGCCCACAGTAAAGGCCCCGTTCTCTGCGCTCGCGTTCAAGGTCGTCTCCGACAAACACATGGGCAAACTGACCTTTATACGCATCTACTCCGGGAAGATCGATTCGGGCACCACCGTCTACAACAGCACACAGGGCAACAGCCAGCGCATCGGCCGCATCCTGCGCATGCACGCCAACCTCCAGGAAGCGCTCGAGGAAGCGAGTTGCGGCGACATCGTGGCAGTGGTTGGCCTCGCCAAAACACGAACCGGCGACACGCTTTGCTCCAAGGATGACCCCATCGTGCTCGAGCGCATCGAATTCCCGGCGCCGGTCATGTCGATCAGCATCAAACCCGCAAGCCGTATCGACCGCGATAAGCTCAGCGATGGCCTCCATTCACTGTCCGACGAAGACCCTACTTTCGTGGTGAACTACGACCACGAAACGAGCGAGATGATCATCTCGGGAATGGGCGAGCTGCACCTCGAAATTATCGTCGACCGTCTAAAGCGTGAGTTCAGTGTCGATGCCGAGATCGGACGGCCCGAGGTCGCTTACCGCGAAACCGCGACGGCGGGCCGGGACGGTCAGTACAAACATTCCAAGCAGACCGGCGGTCGCGGGCAGTACGCACACGTATGCCTTCGCACCGAACCTCTCGATCCGGGTTCCGGTTTCGAGTTCGTCAACAAGGTCAAGGGCGGCAATGTTCCCTCCGAGTTTATCCCGGCCGTCGAGAAGGGCATCATCAAGGCCATGGTCAGCGGACCCTACGCCGGCTATCCGGTGGTCGACATGCGGGTCACACTGCACGACGGATCAAGTCATGATGTGGATTCCAATGAGTTCGCATTCATAGAAGCCGCGCGGGTCTGTTTCCGCGATCTCTTCATGAAGGGGCTGCCCGAGCTCCTCGAACCGGTGATGTCGCTAGAGATCACGACCCCGGAGGAGTACCTGGGCAACGTCACCGGCCTGATTTTCCAGCGCAGGGGGCGCATCGACTCCATGGATCAGCAAGGCGAGATCAAGGTCGTGCGTGGCTTCGCGCCATTGAGCGAGATGTTTGGTTTTGCCGGGACACTGCGGTCATCGAGCCAGGGGCGCGCAAACTTCTCGATGCACTTCGAGCACTACGAGGCGGTTCCCTACTCCATCGCCGAAGAGATCGTCAAGAAGCGCCGCGAAGACGATAAGATCCGATAGCACGGTGGCAGGATGGCCCGGGTCGGCCAAACCGGCTTGCGCGGGACGATTCCAGACGTACTATGAACGGCAACGCCATCGTGCAAGGAGACCACCCCACCACCAAGGAGAACAGAGAATGATGAATACATCACGAATCACTTTCCCAGTCGCCGTGTGCCTGCTCAATCTTGCGATCTCTCCCTGCGCCCTGCAGGCCGGCGACGCAAACTTCGCGGTCGGCGCGAAAATCAGCACACTCGGGATCCAGGCCGAAGCGACGGTCGCGCTCACCGACACACTGAACCTGCGCGGGTCATACAACTTCCTGGATTACTCAACCGATGAGAAATTTGACGACATTAACTATGCCGTCGATATCAACTTCTCGTCCGTCTCAGCATTGATCGACTGGCACCCTTTCAAGAACGGCTTTCGCATCACCGGCGGCGTGGTGCAGCACAACAGCGACGCGACACTGGACGCGACGCCCACCGAGGCCGAGCGTATCGGTGATACCGTTTACCCGGCCGAGATTATCGGGACCGTGACCGGTGATGTAGACTTCGACGACCTTGCGCCATACGTCGGTATTGGATTCGGCAACGCGATCGGAGACAGCACAAGCTTTTCGTTCAGCTTCGATCTCGGCGTCGCGATTCAGTCGTACGACATCACACTCAGCGCTCCCTCCGCCGCACTCGTGCCCGGACTCGAAGATGATCTACGCGCCGAGGAGAAGGATATCGAAGACGACCTCAACGACTACGAGATCTACCCCGTGATCGCCTTCGGCATCGCGTACCGGTTTTAGGCCGGAAAATGGCCGGCGCTTGACGTCCGAACGTCGAGCTGCCGCCGCATACTGGCGCGCCCCCCCGGCCTCCGATCACTTGTGTAGGCCGAAATTCCAGGACTTGCCCTAGAATTTGACTAGTAATCATGAGCTCTTCTTGACGCAGAGGCGCGCGGGGTACTAAAGATGTCCTAACTGTAGAGTCGCACGATCACGGCCGTCACAGCGGCGGCGTTGCGACCGGTCTTCGATCACGCGCGCAGCATCAATTAGAGAGGGGTCATGGGTTCGTTCACGCGAGGAGATGTCAGGCGGGGAATTCCAGTCACGCGCTCGGGCCCGGGCGTGACTTGCGCGATCGCGTCGGCGACGGTATTGCTCGCGAGCACGGCGGCGCTTGGCGATACGCTCTACAGCGAAGACTTCGAGGCCTACACCAATCAGACCATCGATCCCGGTAACGGCAAGTGGGCGCTGATCACCACGCCGACCGTAAACGACGGCGATCCAGCCGACTATATCCGGGTCGAAACCGTGTCGGCCGATAAGGTGTTAGACGCGCAGGACCTGAACGGTAGCAACCAGATCTTTCGCACGCGAAACATCGATATCAGTGGGTATACAAACCTTCTGTTCTGGGTCCGCATGGATGAAGCGGGCGTGATGGAGGGAACCGATTACATCCAGATCCATTTCGCGACAAACTCGGGTCCACTGATTTTGTCAACCAATGTGACCGCCGACTTCGTCCCTGACAATGCGGAGTTCACGCATACGAATACGACATTCGGCGGCACAAACATTCAGATCGAAGTTCACGTCCGCAATAATGCGGCGACGGAAAATCACCGCATCGAGGAAGTCGTGGTCGAGGGCGATCTCCTTCCGACGATTTCCATTATTTCGGCAGCACAGATCGTGCCCCGCGCGCGACCGGCCATTGCAACACTTGGTGTATGAAAAGGTCACGCGGTAAGTTACGTTCTTCGTGTGCGACAACACAGGGAGAACAGCATGGCTTACAAACGCGTGACCGGGGAAGAGCGTAGGCATATCCACCGTTGGCGTCAAGCGGGGTATGGGCACAGTGAGATAGCACGTCGGCTGGACCGGGCGGCGAGCAGCATTTGCCGGGAGATTGGGCGGAACACGGGCGGGCGTGGGTACCGGCCGAAGCAGGCGCAGTGGAAGGCCTCGACTCGCGCCAAGCGACCGGGACCGCGACGGTTCACGGAGGAGGTGCGGGCCGATGCTGAGTCGCGGCTCAAAGAGGGTTGGACCCCCGAGATCATCAGTGAACGCGCTCGGTTGGAGAAACGTCCGTCGGTGTGCAAGGAGACGATCTACAAGCACATCTACGCCGACGCCAAGGCGGGTGGCGACCTGTGGAAGAACCTTCCCCGCGCCCGGAGGAAGCGCCGTCGCCGCAGCAAAAGGGAGGACGGGCGGGGGCGGGGACGGATCCCGAACCAGCGTATGATTGACACCCGGCCAGCCGAGGTGGAGACACGAGCGAGCGTTGGCCACTGGGAAGGTGACCTGATAAACGGGGCGCGCGAGACGGGCAACCTGGTGACGCTGGTGGAGCGGAAAACGCGGTTCACGCTGCTCGACCGCACGGACACCAAGGAAGCCGTGGAGGTCACACTTGGTATCTGCGGGCTGTTCGCTGAGATGCCGCCAGCGTCTCGCCTGAGCCTGACGCTCGATAATGGCAAGGAGTTCGCCCGACACGAGGAACTGGCGCAGGAGACCGACATGGATGTGTTCTTTGCCCGGCCATACCACTCCTGGGAGCGCGGCACGAACGAGAACACTAATGGCCTGATCCGTCGGCTCTACCCCAAGAAGTCGTCCTTCGCTGGAATCGGCAAAGCGGAACTTGCGCGGATCGACACCTACCTGAACGACCGGCCCCGAAAGTGCCTGGGGTGGATGACGCCGAGGGAGAAGATGGCCGCCTTCCTTGCTTGTGCCCCGTGAAGAGTGGGGCGTCACAAAAACTCTTCCGCCGTGGGGCACGGCG
>JAQBYD010000044.1 GCA_027623315.1 Verrucomicrobiota bacterium
CACCATCCGCGGTGACCAACATCATCAACGAAGCCTGCGTCACCAGTGACCAGAGGCTCTTCGCCGTCTGCTCCACCGTTACCAATCCGCTCGGAGACGGTCTTCAGGGAATACTGTCGTGCCTGTGCCCATGCGTGGCTCGTGCTGAGCGCTACGAGCAGCACGCATGCAAGCGTCCATTGTCGACAAGTCGTGTGAGGCGTTGTCATATCCGAATACCTACTGATGAGCGGTCGAGCGCGGTCCTCGATTTAAGCGAGTATTCTTAGCAAAAGGGGCTGAAAGTACAAGCCCAATTAAAAGGCCTGCACGGTAGTACGGTAGTACTTTCAATTGACTTGGCCAATCCGGATTGGCATACTCCGAGCTATTCTTCAGGAAGTAAATACATGCTTGAAAAATCAGGAGGTTTCATGATGCGCGCGAGTTTATGCACTGTTTTCACTGCCGTATGTCTCTTCGGCCTTCCGGCCGTGGCCGAGTCCGATTTCGAGATCGTGGTGGATGTATTGCCCGGCACACTGTTGATCAGCGATGACCTGGATTCATTCGAGGTACGGCGCCCGAGCGTTGAGGGAGACTTCGCCATCGTCGATGCCGAGGAGACCAGCCTGATCAGTATTGTTCCCAACGTGAAGGTCGGTTTGGGGTTCGAGTTCGACGATGTTTACGTGACACCCAGTCTGGGCACCGGCCTGATTCTGAATACGCGTTTCCGGAGCTGGATGTTTCGGGCGGACCTGGCTGCCGATTGGCGCTTCGGACGTACCGGAACGATCGGCCCCCACATCGGTGCGATCACGTTGACGGATACCGATTGGTTCGGCGACGGCAAGGTGGACTTCTCCTCAGACAGCGGATTCATCTATGGCGGTCATGTGACGATCGGACACGATATCGTTTTCGTCTTCTCAGTCGATATTATCGACGTGGAGCTGGACGTGACGACGAGTGATGGCTGGACCGCCAATGACACGAACGTCGATCTGGGCGGGCTGATGCTCAACTTCGGTGTGCGCGGTCGCTTCTAATCCGCCGGGCTAGGGCCGCCCCGCCGGGCTACTCCATCAGGGTCTTCCAGTCGAGCGCCCGGTCGATGTACCCGGCTTTCTCGAGGTGGTCGAGCACCGCCTCGGCGCACTGGGTCTCGTTGAGCTCGTTGGTATCGACCACGACATCTGCGTTTTCAGGCTCTTCGTAGGGATCCGTGATCCCCGTGAAATAATCGATCTCGCCCTTGCGGGCCTTTTCGTACAGGCCCTTGACGTCGCGTTCCTCGCACACTTCGAGCGGACACTTGACGTAGACCTCGACAAAGTTGCCGATCATCTCGCGCGCTTCTTCACGCTTCTCTCGATAGGGTGAAATAAAGGAGACGAGCGTCGCCACGCCGTACTTTGTCAGCAGGCTCGCGACGAAGGTCACACGCTCGATATTCTTACCGCGGTCTTCCTTGGTGAATCCGAGGTCGCGAGACAGGTACTTGCGCACGATGTCGCCGTCCAGGTGCTCGACGTTCAATTCGAGCCGACGGAGTTCCTTTTCGACAGCGTTCGACAGCGTTGTCTTGCCGGCGCCCGAAAGCCCGGTAAACCACAGCGTAAATCCTTTTTGCTTCATCTAAACTCCGCCGGGGATTGCAACTCCCCCTCCCACTCGGTTAGAGTACGCTCTGCCTCGCGAACGGCCGATAAAGAACCCGAAACGACGGAGTCTGTCAAATGAATAAGATTCGTATTGCCCGCTTTGATGACGTCCAGGACCGGAAGCCGACCTATGCCCTCGTCGCAAACGTAGACCTGGTCGTGGTCCGGCACGACGACGCCGTCTCCGTGCTCTACGGGCGCTGCGCCCATCGCGGGGCCCTGATGTCTGACGGCTGCGTTCGCGGAGAGGACCTGATCTGCGGCGTGCACGGTTGGGACTACCAGATCGAAACCGGAATCAGCTCCTACAACAGCTCCGACCGACTTCAAAAATTCAACGCCTGGATTGAGCGGGGCGATATTCTCGTCGATGAGGACGAGGTCGCCGACTGGGAGCGCGAGCATCCTCAGGCGTACGATCGTGATGCCTACCTGGGGCTCTATGCCGACACACACGGTTCCTCGATGGAGCCCCACGTTAAGTATATCCAGGCCCTGGCGCGTGACGGATTATCCAAGGTGGGTCACCATGGGCGCGTTTCGGCGATGGGTGTGCCGCGCGACCAGCTTCCACTTTGGGATGACATCCAGTTTGTGACAGCGCAACTGGCGACCGCGCCGCATCTTGAGAGTCAAGCGGTGGGCACCGATGTGGTTATCGGGTCCAGGGCAGGCAAGCCGCTTCGCCTCGAGATCCCGCTCTTTGTTTCCGATATGAGTTTCGGCGCGCTTTCCGAGGAGGCCAAGACGGCGCTGGCCAAGGGCGCGCAGCTTGCGGGAACCGGCATATGCAGCGGAGAGGGCGGGATGCTCCCGGAGGAACAGGCCAACAACTCGCGCTATTTCTACGAACTTGCCTCCGCGCGGTTCGGGTATTCGATCGATAAGGTTCAGAAGTGCCAGGCGTTTCATTTCAAAGGCGGGCAAGGCGCGAAGACCGGAACGGGCGGCCACCTGCCGGGAGACAAGGTAAAGGGCAAGATTGCCGATGTGCGTGGACTGAAAGAGGGCGAACCCGCGGTATCACCCCCGCGTTTTCCGGAATGGACCGAGGTGAGCCAGATCAAGGAGTTCGCCGCCATGATTCGCGAGGAGACCGGGGGGATTCCGATCGGATACAAACTCTCGGCGCAACACATCGAGGAGGACATCGATGCGGCCTTAGAGGTGGGAGTCGACTACATCATTCTGGACGGGCGTGGCGGCGGTACCGGAGCGGCGCCGTTGATTTTCCGCGATAACATCTCGGTTCCCACGATTCCGGCGCTGGCGCGCGCGCCAGCATCTCAACGCTTCGGACGCGGGCGATGTGACGCTCGTGATCACGGGTGGGCTTCGCTTGCCTGCGGATTTCGCCAAGGCACTGGCCCTCGGCGCCGATGCCGTTGCGCTTTCGAATGCGGCAATCCAGGCGATTGGGTGCCTCGGGATGCGAGCCTGCCACACCAACAATTGCCCGGTGGGGATCGCGACGCAGCGCGACGACCTTCGCGCGCGCCTGATCATCGACGAGTCCGCGAAGCAACTCGCCAACTTTTTCCACGCAGCCACGGAGTTGATGCAGGTGATGGCGCGCGCGTGCGGACACGGTCATCTCAGCGAATTCAATCGGAACGACCTGACCACTTTCGATCGCGACATGGCGTACCTGACCGGCATCGCGTACGGCGGAGTGACTCCGCTTTAGAGGCAGGAGAGGTCTTGGACAGGATGAACGGGATGAACAGGATGAGCATGCGGCCGGACCGGATACTCGTTGTAGCCGCGTGCGCCATCCTGTCGATCCTGTTGATCCTGTCCAATCAATCTGGCGAGTAGATGCCGATTCATAACAAAGATATCGCCGCTAAATTCAGCGAGATCGCCGATCTCCTCGAGATCGATAACGCCAACGAGTTCCGCGTGCGCGCCTATCGCAATGCAGCGCGCACGATTGACGCGATGGGACAGGACGTGTCGGCCCTGATGGAGGCGGGTGAGGACCTGACGCAGATCCAGGGCATCGGCGACGAACTGGCGAAGAAGATCGAATCGATCGTCACGACCGGCACCGTCAAGGCGCTTGAAGATCTGCGCAAGAAACTGCCTCCCGGCATTACCGATATTCTGAAGCTGCCGGGGCTCGGGCCCAAGAAAGTCAAAGTCCTCTACCAGGAATTGAAGGTCAAGTCGCTCGAAGATCTTGAAGTCGCCGCCAAGGCGGGCAAGGTCAGCGCTCTGCCCGGCATGGGCAAGAAGACGGAGGAGCAGATCCTCAAGAACATCACGGCACGAATCGATGCCGGCCTGAGATTCCTGCGCGCCAATGTCGTCCCCTCCGCCGAGGCCTTGCTCGGGCATCTGCGCGGCATCGAGAAAGAGGCGCCCATGACTCTGTGCGGAAGTTACCGCCGCATGCGCGACACCGTCGGTGACCTGGACATCCTGGTGGCGAGCGAGTCGCCGCAGCCGTTGATGGACGCCTTTGTCTCCTATGACGAAGTCGACGAGATCCTGGCCAACGGCAGCACGAAATCCTCGGTACGGCTTCGCTCGGGCCTGCAGGTGGACCTGCGCGTCGTGAAGGAGGAGAGCTACGGCGCCGCGATGCACTACTTCACCGGCAGCCAGGCCCACAATATAGCCGTGCGCCGGCGAGCACAGGAGATGGGGTTCAAGGTGAACGAGTACGGCGTCTTCAAGGGAGAGGCGTATGTTGCCGGTGCTGCCGAGGAAGAGGTGTTCGAGACTTTAGGGCTGGCCTACATCGAACCCGAATTGCGCGAGGATCGCGGCGAGATTGCTTCCGCGCAAGCGCGAGCGCTGCCCGGGCTGGTCTCCGAAGGGGACATACGCGGGGACCTCCACCTGCACTCGACCGCGTCCGACGGCCGAAACAGCATTCGCGAAATGGCGGAGGCCGCCAAGGCGCGCGGCTACGCGTACCTGGCCGTGACGGATCATTCCAAGCGACTGACCATCGCCAACGGGCTTGACGAAAAACGCCTTCGTGCACAAATGGAAGAGATCGATACCGTGAATTCTGAGATGAAGGGCTTTACCGTGCTCAAGGGTAGCGAGGTAGACATCATGGACGACGGATCGCTGGATCTGCCCGATGAGATCCTTCGCGATCTCGACGTTGTGATCGGCTCCGTCCATCACAAGTTCAAGCTGGGAATCGAAGAGCAGACCATGCGCGTCATGAAGGCCATGGACAACCCGTACTTCTGCATCCTCGGGCATCCGACCGGCCGCCTGCTGCTATCGCGGGAGCCCTACGAAATCGATATACCGCGCATCATCGAGCATGCTGCGCAGCGCGGCTGCTGCCTCGAGATCAACGGCAACCCGCAGCGGCTTGATCTGCACGAAATCTATGCCCGCGCCGCGATTCAACAGGGCGTGATGATTAGCGTGAACACGGACGCGCACTCGGTCGAACAATTGGACCTCATGCAGCACGGAATCGGCCAGGCCCGCCGGGCCTGGATCGAGACGAAACACGTTCTCAACACCCGTTCGCTTAAGGATTTGCGGAAAACGCTTGCGGTCATACGGAGCTAGGCGGAAAATGTGGAGAGGCGTCACGATATGACCACAACGGCAACGGCAATCGGCATCGGCTACACAGATCGCCTTCTCTCGGACGGCGAAATTGGGTCCGTTCTCGATGATGCGTTCGCGGATTGGGATCTCGACAACAAGCGTGTCTTGATTCTGATTCCCGACGGAACGCGCTCGTGTCCGCTGGACGTTATCTTCCCCATGGTCTACGAGCGACTGGCCGACAGGGTCGACCTGCTCGACTTTATGATCGCGCTCGGCACGCATACGCCGATGTCGGAAGCGCAAATCTACGATCGCGTGGGAATTGATGCAGCGGCGCATCAGTCGCAATATCAAAAGGCAAAATTCTTCAACCACGCGTGGGACGATCCGGAGGCGCTGACGCAAGTCGGCATATTCACGAAGACAGATATCGAGGAGCTGACAGAGGGAGCTTTCAACCAGGAGTTGGTCGTCACCTGCAATCGTAAGATTCTGGATTACGATCTGCTGCTCATCTGTGGCCCAGTCTTTCCTCATGAAATCGCCGGGTTCTCCGGCGGCAACAAGTACATTTTCCCGGGCATCTCCGGTTCGGCCGCTATCGATTTTTCACATTGGCTGGCTGCATTGGCGACGAACTACGAGACGATCGGGCGCAAGGATACGCCCGCGCGGCGTGTCATCGATCGCTGCGCATCATTGCTGAAGATCGACAGACGGGCCCTCTGCATGGTCGAGAAGCAAGGCGGTCTGGCCGGTCTGTTCGCCGGGATCGTCGAAGAGGCCTGGTCCGATGCGGTCGATTTGTCGGCACAGGTCCATATCGAGCACTACGATCACCCGTTCCATACCGTCTTCGCGTGCTGCCCGCCCATGTACGATGATCTGTGGACGGGTGCGAAAGCCATGTACAAGAGCGAGCCGGTGGTGGCTGAGGGTGGTCGCGTCATCATCTACGCGCCGCACATCACGCAGATCTCCAAGGTGCACGGAAAGACGATCGAGGCGGTCGGCTTCCATGTGCGCGATTATTTTGTGAAGCAGTGGGATCGGTTTAAGCACTATCCGTGGAGCGAGCTTACTTTCGTCACGGGCGTGGCGGGCCGCGGCACCTACGAAGACGGCGTGGAGACGAAACGCGTCGAAGTCATTCTTGCAACAGGGATTTCCGAGGACGTCTGCCGCCGCACGAATATCAGCTACATGGATCCCGCGAGTATCAATCCGGCCGACTACCAGGGCCGCGAAGACGAAGGGATTCTATACATCCCCAAGGCCGGCGAACGGCTCTACCGGCAGCGAGAGAAGTAAAGACGAGCGGACTTGTGCTCCCTCCACCTGATCTTTGCCTCAATCTTTACCCAAATCTGGTCCCCGCAATGAGAAAGGAGCTATGTGACACAGTTCTTTCCGCATGAAAAACTAGATGTCTATGTAGAGGCTTTGAGTTTTACGCGCGTCGCCGCTGAACTGGTGGACCGCTGGCCTGCGTCAGTGTCAGTCCATGATCAGTTGGATCGTGCCAGTGAGAGTATTCTGACGAATCTCGCGCGTTCGGCGCGACTGCATCGCACAGCTCAAGGAATTTATTTCTTGGAATGCTCCCTTGGGTCGGTTCTGGAATCCGCAGCGTGCCTTGATGTAGCCTCCTTGAAAGGCCTGATCGAGAATGACATGTTGCACTCGGGCAAGCGCCAGTTGCAGACGGTCGCTCGGATGCAGATGGGCTTGAGACGTGCTTGGTCCAAGTCAGTTCACGAGGATGCTGAACAGTACGGCGTCGAGGCGGATGTCTATTTTCCTCATGAAACGCTGCACGTGTATCAGCGTTCGCTACAACTATACGGAGTCCTTGAAATGAGAGTACTCGGCGTAGAGAAGCGGAGACACAGATACGCCCGAAGAATCGACGAAGTCGCCACGAGTCTGCCGCTCAATATCGCCGAAGGGAACGGGAGGTTCTCGCATCTGGACCATAGCAAATTCGTCGAGATCGCGGAGGACGCCGGCACAAAACTTGCGGCCTATTTGGATTTGGCAGAAGGTCTTTGGTCTGCCGACGTCGATCCCGCCAGGCCAATGCTGCGCGAGGTGATGGCGATGCTTGCAGGCCTGAGGGGATATCTGGATTCGGAAGGCGAGCAATAGCGGTTGATCCCTCCACCTAATCTTTACCTCAATCTTTACCCAAACCTGGTCCCCGATCGGTGCGACGACGCACTCACCCGTTAAGGATTCTCACCACCTCAGCATGCACACGCGGGCCCGCCGCGACGCATGAATTCGCGGTCACCGGATCGCCTCCATCCCATGCGGTGATGATCCCTCCGGCGCCGCGCACGACCGGAATCAGTGGCAGCAGATCCCACGCGTTCATCACGGGATCGATCATGATGTCGGCCTTGCCCGCCGCCAACAAGAGGTATCCGTAACAGTCGCCCCAACCGCGAAACAGGGCCACCCGCTCGAGTAGCGCATCGAAACGCGGTTTGTCCTGGTGCTGTGCGATGTGCTTGATATCCGTCGTCAGAAGCGTGGCTTTCGCGAGATCGTCGGTCTCGCGCACGCGCACCGCCCGGCCGTTAAGCGTGGTCGTTTCGCCATCGCCCATGCAAAGCTGCTCCAGGAGTGGATTGTGGATGGCGCCGACGATGGGTTGCCCGTTGTGCAACAGGGCGATCAGCGTTCCGAACAGGGGGCAGTCGCCGGCAAAGGAAATCGTTCCGTCAATCGGATCGAGGATCCAGGAGAACTCGCTGCCGGTACTCTTTTCGTCGAACTCCTCGCCGATAATTCCGTGATCCGGATACGTCTTTTCGATCAGTTCACGCATGCGCAGCTCGGCCTCGCGGTCCGCCACCGTCACGATCGACTCGTCGGCCTTCAGCTCGATCGTCAGATCCGGATTGGCGAAATAGGGACGGATGATCTTGCCGCTTTCCTCGGCAAGCGTCCGGATAAAAGCCTCGTAAGGTGCCAGGTTCATCGGAAAGGTTATAGCTCACGGCGCCGCACGATTCAACTTGAGAGCGGGCTCATGCACGACGGCGTCTCCAATTTGTATTGCGCGCCCGAGGCGGTCCCCCTATCTTGATTCCCCGTTCGACTATCCGCTGGGCCCGTCAGGACATGTCTGTACCATTCAAAGTTGATTTATCAGGGAAAGTAGCCGCTGTGACCGGCGGTAGCGGTATGCTGTGCAGTCGCATGGCCGTGGCGCTCGCCGAGTGTGGTGCGCGCGTAGCGGTGCTCA
Source organism: Verrucomicrobiota bacterium (assembly GCA_027623315.1). Classification (GTDB taxonomy): domain Bacteria; phylum Verrucomicrobiota; class Kiritimatiellia; order CAJWTS01; family CAJWTS01; genus JAQBYD01. The sequence goes on from JAQBYD010000044.1 coordinate 8,431, forward strand.
GCCGTCGACAGGAAGCCGTTGATGCCGTGGCCGGGGAGATTCGCGATGCCGGCGGAGAAGCCGTGGGCATCTCTTGTGATGTGCTGGACCGTGAGAGCATTACGGCGGCGAACCGGACGATCGAGGAGACCTACGGGCCCATCGACATCCTTATTAACGGAGCTGGCGGCAATCACCCCAAGGGCACGGCGTCGGTGGAACGACTCCGCGTCGACGATCTGAAAAGCGACGATCCGGACCTGCGCACATTCTTCGAACTGGATCCGGCGGGGGTCAGCTTCGTCTTCGATCTCAATTTCATGGGGACGCTTTTACCGACGCAGATTTTCGCGCGATCGATGGCTGAGCGAGAGTCCGGAACCATCTTGAACATCTCGTCGATGGCCGCATTTCTGCCCCTGACCAAGGTCGCGGCGTACAGCGCAGCCAAGGCCGCGATCGACAATTTCACACGCTGGTTGGCTGTCCACATGTCCCCCGTGGGTGTGCGCGTCAACGCTATCGCGCCCGGTTTCTACCTGACGGAGCAGAACCGCACGTTACTTACGCAGGAGGACGGTAGCCTCACGCCGCGCGGTGAGACGATCGTGTCGCAGACCCCGGCCGGACGCTTCGGCCAACCGCACGAACTCATCGGAACCTTGTTGTGGCTTGTCGATGACAAGGCCTCCAGCTTCGTTACCGGGATCGTCGTGCCCGTCGACGGCGGCTTCTCCGCCTTTAGCGGGGTCTAGAACCTGAACACGGACACTGGAGTTCTCTAGTATCATGAGCAACGCAGATATCGGCGTCATCGGACTTGCCGTAATGGGCGAGAATCTTATCCTGAATATGGAGAGCAAGGGCTTCACGGTGGCTTGCTACAACCGCACCACGAGCAAAATCGATGCGTTTGTCGAGGGCAGGGCGAGTGAAAAGAATATCATCGGCTGCTACTCCACGGAAGCACTGGTCTCGAGCCTCGCGTCTCCGCGCAAAGTGATGTTGATGGTGCAGGCCGGTCGCGCCGTCGATGCGGTGATCGAACAACTCCTGCCACTGCTTGAACCTGGCGACATCATCATCGACGGCGGCAACTCGCATTTTCCCGATACCGTGCGGCGTGCGGAGATGATCGAAGGCAAGGGGATGCTCTTCGTCGGCACCGGCGTCTCCGGCGGTGAGGAGGGCGCCTTGATTGGCCCGTCGATCATGCCCGGCGGCTCGCCCGCTGCCTGGGAACATGTGAAGCCGATCTTCCAGAAGATCTGCGCGCATACGGACGAGGGCGAGCCGTGTTGCGACTGGGTCGGCGAGAGTGGCGCGGGCCACTTCGTGAAGATGGTGCACAACGGCATCGAGTATGGGGATATGCAGATGATCTGCGAAGCCTACCACTTCATGAAAGACGTGCTGCGAATGTCGAACGACGAGATGAGCGCGGTTTTCGCGGGCTGGAACGACGGGGACCTGGACTCCTACCTGATCGAGATCACACGCGATATCCTGGCCTACCGCGATGAAGACGGCGAGGCCGTCGTGGACAAGATTCTCGATGCGGCAGGTCAGAAAGGTACCGGCAAGTGGACCGCGATTGAGGCGCTGACGCTCGGGCAACCGCTGACGTTGATCGGCGAGGCCGTCTTCGCGCGCTGCCTGTCGGCCCTCAAAGAAGAGCGCGTCGTCGCCTCGAAGATTCTCGACGGCCCCGAGGTAGCGTTTGAGGGTAGTCGTACGGACGTGGTCGAGGATCTGCGGCAGGCCTTGTATGCCTCTAAGATTGTCTCCTACGCGCAAGGCTATGAACTCATGCGCGCCGCCGCCGAGGAGTACTCGTGGAATCTCAATTATGGCGGCGTCGCACTGATGTGGCGGGGCGGATGCATCATCCGATCCGCCTTCCTGGGAAAGATCAAGGAGGCCTACGACAAGAATCCCGACCTCCAGAATCTGCTTCTGGACTCTTTCTTCGAAGAAGCGGTCGAGGCGGCCCAGGGCGGGTGGCGACGCATCGCGGCGGCGGCGGTGGCGATGGGCATTCCCATGCCGGCGACGACGGCGGCATTGTCCTACTTCGACGGGTACCGGCAGGAACGTCTTCCGGCGAATCTTCTGCAGGCACAGCGCGACTACTTCGGCGCCCATACCTACGAGCGGATCGATAAGCCCCGCGGCGAGTTCTTCCATACCAACTGGACGGGCCGCGGCGGCACCACGTCCGCGTCAACGTACGACGTCTGATCGGGGCCGGCACGTCGCGTCGCGCTTTTTCCGTGCGTTCTAATGCGGCTTCGCTAAAGTCCGTAGCACGATGCAGATGAACGGAAAGGGTGGCGTATTTGGACTCTCAGGGATGCACATGTGCCTCGGCGCATTGGTGGGCGCGTTGATCGGAATCGGCGGCTATACATTTCGGTACGCCGAAGGCCTTTCTTATTTTAGCACCGACCCGAAGGCATGCGTGAATTGCCACATCATGCAGGCGCAATACGATTCATGGCAGAAAGCCAGTCATCACGCCGTGGCGGGCTGCGTGGATTGTCATCTGCCGCACGATTTCGCGCGCAAGTACCTCGCCAAGGCATCCAACGGTTACCGCCACTCCAAGGCGTTCACGTTTCAGGATTTCCATGAGCCGATCATGATCACACCGGGCAACCGGCGCCTCCTCGAGGAGAACTGCAGGAGTTGCCACAACGGAGTCGTCCACACGCTGCTGAATCCCGATGCAACTGGCGTCGAGGGAATGAGTTGTGTGCGCTGTCATGAGGCCGTGGGACATGGAGAACGCACAGGCCTGGGTGGGCCTGAATCGTTTTAGATCATTGAAAGGAGACCGTGATGAAGTACACGCAACCAAGACGAGGCAGTGCAGGGCCGTTCATTCTGGTTATAATTCTCGTAGCGATCGTGACGGCGTTGGTCACAGCGTTGCTCGTCAACATCTTCGAGCGTAAGGCCGAGCGCGCCACCCCTATGTTCAGTTGGTGGAGGTTGGGGAGGACGATACGGATCCTGAAAAGTGGGCTGTGAATTGGCCCAAGCAGCACGATTCGTATCAGCGCACGGCGGTCGCGACGCGGACCCGATTCGGAGGACACGGTGGCAGTGAGGCGTTGCCCGATCAGAAGATCGAGCGCGACCCGTGGCTGAAACGCATGTTCCTTGGCTATGCCTTCTCTATCGATTACCGCGACCGGCGCGGCCACGCCTTCATGCTCTCGGACCAGGAGCAGACCCAGCGCCACACCAAGCCGCAGTCGGGGTCCTGCTTGCACTGTCACGCGTCCATCATGCCTCTCTATCGTGAATTAGGTGATGGGGATGCCATGCGGGGATTTGAGAAGTCCTTCACTTACTCGTACCAGGATCTCAACGCCATGCTGCACGAGATGGGTCATGGACACCCGGTCTCCTGCGTCGACTGCCACGCGCCCGGGACGATGGAGCTACGCGTGACCCGTCCGGGGTTCATCAACGGAATCCAGGCCCTCGCGCAGTCGGACGCTCCGACGCCCCATCTTCCGTCCGTCGAGCGGTGGCGCAGCGGGGGCCGCAAAGCTCCCTATGACCCCAACGTCGAAGCCACGCGCACGGAGATGCGTTCGTTCGTGTGTGGGCAGTGCCACGTCGAGTACTACTGCGCCGACAAGATGCCCCTCACCTTCCCCTGGGGCAACGGGCTGCGCGTCCAAGACACGGAGAAGTTCTGGAATGAGCTCACCTTCGACGACGGATCCCGGTTCTACGACTACAAACACAAGGAAAGCGGGGCCGAAATTCTCAAGGCGCAGCACCCGGAGTTCGAGCTCTGGAGCCAGGGCATTCACGCGCGCAGTGGCGTGTCCTGCGCCGACTGCCACATGCCCTACATGCGTGACGGCGCGACCAAGGTTTCAGATCACTGGGTGCGCAGTCCGCTGCTCAACGTGAATCGTGCCTGTCAGACGTGCCACCACTTTTCCGAAACGGAGATCCTGGCGCGCGTGGACGGGATTCAGCAGAAGAATCATGACTTGCTGCAGCGCGCAGGCAAAGCACTGATGGATCAGCTCGACGCGATCAAGGCGGCTAAAGAGCGAGGTGCAAGCGCAGCGGATCTCGAGGCATCACTGGAGTTGCAGCGCAAAGCGCAGTGGCGCCTGGATTTCATCGCCGCGGAGAACTCGATGGGTTTCCATGCTCCACAGGAAGCTGCGCGCGTGCTTGCCGAGGCCACGGACTATGCTCGCCAGGGGCAGGTCGCCGCGTTGGAGTGGTTAGCCACGATGACCGGGGACACGGCTGCGCCGTGACGGCCATGGAGCGTCTCGCATGAATCGATATCGAGAAGATACGCCCTACACATTCCGGCCTCCGAAGTACTCTCCATTCTGGGCAGCATTGATCTGCTATTTTAATGATGTCTACTGGCTCAAACGCGTCAATAAGATCACGGAGATTCGAGTTGCCGGCGGCGGCGAGGAACTCGTGGCCCGCTATCGCAAGGGCGACGCTCTGCTTGTGACCCCGAATCACTCCGACCATGCAGATCCGCATGTCCTGATGCACTTGAGTCGCCGCTACCATGTTCCGCTGCACTTCATGGCCGCTCGAGAGACGTTCGAGAAGTCAGGCGGACTCGAAGGGGTCGTCATGCAGCGCGCGGGCTGTTTCTCGATCGACCGTGAAGGATCCGATCTCAGGGCGATCAAGGAGGCAATCCGGTTGTTGACCGACGCGCGTTATCCGCTGGTGATGTTTCCGGAGGGAGAGATCTATCACGTCAATCGCCAGCTCACGCCGTTGAATCAAGGTGCCGCCACCCTGGCCCTGCGCGCCGCCAAGAAGGTTCTGAAGGATGGCGGAGATCGCAAGGCGTACATTGTTCCGACCGCCATGCGCTACCGTTACATCGACGACATTTCCGCGACGTTCGAGTCGCGCATGACTCGCCTGGAGCGACGCATCCAATGGGCCCCGCAGTCCCATCTCGATATCGTGGCGCGAATCTACAAGTTTGGAGAGGCATTGTTGACCCTCAAGGAGATCGAGTTCCTGGGGTCGCCGCAGACGGGCGACCTCTCTGAGCGGTTGCAACAGTTCAGGGAAACGCTGATCGCCGCCGAAGAGGAGCGGTATTTTCAAGGCGTCTCAGGGGAAGATCATCCGGGCCGCGTTCGGCGCCTGCGCGGCAAGATCCGAACCGTTCTGCTCTCAAAGGAATCGCCCACACAGGATGTCATCGATGATTGCTACCGCAGTCTCGACCGCGTGTATGTCGCGCTGCAGTCCTATAGCTACCCATCCAGGTACCTGCGCGGCGACTCGGAGCCGGGCCGCCTCGCCGAGACGATTCATAAATTCGAAGAGGATGTCCTCGAAGAGAACGAAATCAAGGGCCGCCGCCGTGCCGAGGTAACCTTCTGCAATCCGATCGATCTGTCGGACTATGCGGCCGACGGCGCCAAAAGCGCCGTCGGCGAGGTAACCGAGCGAATCCAGCAGGCCATCCAGGACGTCCTGGACGTTTCGTGACGCGGCAATCGCGGCTCCGTAATCCCTCGCCTGGTCCCCGCCAGGGATCGAATCCGCCGCACATTCCGGTCATTTCCATCAGTTCGAGCGGTCCCAGGCATCTGTTTCGGACTTTCTTAAAAACGGCTTGCATCTCGATAGGTAATATATTAACTATCTATACATAAGCAAATAGATGGCCCTCTCCCGCAGGTCAGGGCTTGACGAGATCGTTTCTTTGAGGTCGAAGATGAAGCAGTTGGAAGAGAGGTTGGAACTGATCGCGGAGATCACCGAGCCGGGTCATCGCGAAGTGTTGACGATTATGCATGCGTCCCGTGCACTGAGCGGCGCGGCGAGTCGACTGTTGCGGGAACATGACCTGACCGAAGCCCAGTTCAACGTTCTGATGCTGCTCAAGCACCAGTCGCAGGACGGCATGACGCAGGTGGGCCTCAGCGACCGCATGTTTGTGAACCGCGCCAACATGACGGGCCTGATCGATCGCATGGAACGTGACGGTTTGGTGCGACGCCGGCCGCGTCCGGGGGATCGGCGTGTTCACGTCGTCGGTCTGACCGCAGGCGGTCAGCGCCGCGTAGACGCGGCCGAGGTCGACTACTTCAAAGAGATCAGCCGGATTACGCGCCGCCTGTCGGCGAGAGACGCAGCCGCTTTGACGCGATCTCTGCTGGGGATGTGCGACGCGATCGCCGATGGTAATCGCGGGACGTGAAAGGAGCGAGACGCATGGCATACGCATTCATAGCGGTGATGGCGATTTGGTTGGGTGGCGACGCGATCTACTGGAAGGTGACAGACAACCGCTGGAAGCGTTGGGAGTCCGGCGTAGCGCGCGACGCTGAGGGCGTCCGAATCGGGTGTCGGGATTTCACGATGGGTGACGGCGACGTGGCCCTGTTGATGATTCATGGATTCGCCGACTCTCCGGCCACGTTCCGCCGCATGGCGCCCCGCCTGGCGGCGGAGGGGTTCACCTGCCGCGCGATGCGGCTGCCCGGATTTGCCGAACCGATGGATCGATACCGACGCAGCACGCGCGAGCAATGGCGTGCGACGGTTCGTCGTGAACTCGAGACGTTGCGCGAATCGCACCGCCAGGTGTTTGTCGTTGCGCATTCATTGGGGGGAGCCATTGCGGCCGACGTACTCATGGATCAGCCGAATCTTGCCGATGGTGTGGTCATGCTGGCGCCGTTGATTGGGGTATCCAATCGCCGCAGCCCGATCTTGCCGGCCGAAGCGTGGTATAGCTTTGTGGATCCGCTGCTTGCCTTCTCCAAGACGTTTCAGATGGCGTTCCCGGTACACTACGAGGATCAGGCGCTTGGCGACGAGGTCCTTCGCGACGAATTTGTACCGCGCAATATCTACCGCGCGATGTTTCAAACCATGCGGCGTGTGCGTGGCGAGGCGCGACGATTTGGGCATCCCGTGCTCATGGTCCTGTCGAGCGACGACAAGATCGTCGATGCGGAGAAGGCGCAGACGTTTCTCGATGCATGCGGTTCGACCGATAAGCAGATGCGCTTCGCAGAACATGCGAAGCACGTCTTAACCCTGGATACCGGCTGGGAGGAGACTTCCAGCTGGATCAGTCACTTCGTGCATGAGCGATCGGTGATCGCGCCAGGAGGATGATAAGATGAATGAGATAGCGATTGTTATTCTGTTGGGCCTGTTGGTCTTTGTCGGACCGTGGGTTATTGGAATTGTCGCACTCGCGCGCGTGGGAAAGACGCAGGCCGAAATTCGCGCCCTGCGGCGGCGACTCGATTCGCGTGATGCGGATTCCGGCTCGACGCCGACGCCTGCCCCCGCGGCATCCGCTGCGCCCTCGTCGGCGATGACCGTTGCGCTGCCTGACGCGAAACGGAAAGCGGCCGTTCCCCCACCACTGCCGGATCCGGCGATCCCGCCGGCGATGCCACCGACCACTCCGCCAGCGAAAGTTACCGTTGATCTGAAGCCGGAGGCCCGGGTGGGGCAGGCCCCGGACCGCGACGAAAAGCCGAAGAGAAAACTGGAGATCACGATTGGCGCGATTGTCGCCAGTTTCGTCGGCATCGCCACGCTCCTCGTGGGGATCACGTATTTCATTGTCTATGCGATCCAGAACGACTGGGTCGGACCCGGAACCCGTATTCTCGCCGGGATTACGACAGGGATCGTCCTCGTGATTGTCGGATACCGCTGTGAAACCAAGGGTCGCGGGCTGGGGGTGCTTGCGCGTGCGCTCACGGGCGGTGGTGTAGCGCTGTTCTATTTCTGCGTGTATGCAGCGTTCGGGATCTACGCGCTGATCGGTTCCTTGCTCTGTGGCGTTGGGCTCGTCGCTGTCGCCGCGGCGTGCCTGCTGCTGGCCGTGCGCTATCGCAGCCAGGCGATTGCGGTGCTGGGCGTGCTTGGAGCATTCCTGACGCCGTTCCTGATGGACTCCAACGCACTGAACCTTACCTTCACACTCGCCTACATCGCGGTGATCAATGTGCCGGTCATGCTGCTCGGGCTGCGTCGCAGCTGGCAAGGGTTGTACAACACCGCGTTCGCACTCAGCGTGATCGTTCTGTTGAGCTGGCTTGGGTACAATCTCAACGTGCGGCCACAGCAGATCTGGCTGGATGGCCTGTTGTTCACCTGTATATATTTCGCGGAGTTCGCGATGCTTGGGCTCCTGAAGCTCAAGAGCGAACGCGATCACACCGGGCGCGCGTTGGATATTATCCGGCTCTGCGTCGCGTCAGGCGCATTGCTGGGATCGCTGACCTGGATCCTGGGTCAGTCCGGACGCACCGACTGGATTGCCGAGGCCTATCTCATGGCCGCGTTTGTTCACGCCGCCCTGGCGTGGTTTGGCTGGCGCTGGCTGCCTGAGTTCAAGGAGGAGATCCTCGCGTTTCTGACGGCGGGGATCGCCTTTGTCACGCTCGCCGTTCCGGCTGAACTGGATGGAATATGGGTCTCACTGGCGTGGGGATTAGAAGGCGCCATTCTGGCTTGGTACGGATTGCGCATAAAGTCGCCGCTTTTCCAGGCTATCGCCGGCGTGTTGAGCAGTATCGGTCTGCTCAAGGTCCTGGTCTTCGACTACGTGGAGTTCGACGATGCTGGTGACAGGCTCTTTCTCAACGGCAAATTCCTCGTGGCCTTTTTCACGACCGGTAGCATTGGGCTACAGTCGTGGTTGCACGGACGGCTGTCCGAGGAGGTCCCCGAGTCCAAGGACTCACGAACGGCCGCGGAAATCTTCGGCGTAACCGCGGTGATCGCGGTGCTTGCCGTGTTCTGGCGTGATCTCGTCTACCTTACAGACGGCGACTACACGTGGCCCTGGCTGGTGTCTTCCGGTGTCCTGTTTCTAGCCGGAGCGGCGGGGGTGTGGCTCGGACGTGCGAACGGGCTGCGCGCAACGGCGCTTGTGGGTACGGCCCTGATCTACCTGCTCCCGATCAAGCTGATCCTGATCGATCAGTTCGCTATTCATGACGCGTATGAAGGGGCACCGTTTCTTCTGAACGGGGTTCTACTCAGCGAATTCCTGATGCTGGCGGCGGTGGCCTTCTGGATGCGTACCTACCGCTCTGAAAGCGAGATTCTCCCGGGCGGCGTTCGTGGTCACGTTATTGGGATGCTGGGAGTCGTTCTCGCGGCCATCCTTCTTGTGACGCATGAGTTCATACGGGTCGACAAGCCCTGGAGCGGCACGGCGGTTACCCTCTGGTGGGGGTCGAGTGCATTTGTCCTGACGATCTTCGGACTGGCTCGCAACCACCCCGCTATCCGGTACTTCTCGTTGGCCCTCTTTGGCGTGACCGTCGGCAAGGTCTTCCTGTTCGACCTTTCGGTGCTGACGGGCTTGAAGCGAATCGCCGCGTTCATCGGGCTCGGGCTCCTGCTGCTGATCGTTTCCTACGCGTATCAGCGCATCGCCCCGAAACTGCAGGGCGTCTGGGAAGATGAAGATGAGGATTGAAGCTTGAGCGATCGGCGCTAAGCGATTATCAAGTATCTCAATGAAGCAGTACCTGGATCTGGTGCGCACCGTTCTCGATGACGGGGAGGAGAGACCTGACCGCACGGGCACCGGGACGCTTTCGATCTTCGGGATGCAGGCGAAATTCGACCTGCGCGAAGGATTTCCCCTGCTGACCACCAAGAAGGTGCTCTTCTCCGCAGTCGTGCGAGAGCTGCTCTGGTTTCTGCGCGGATCGACCAATATCAGCGACGACCTGACTGAGCATACGCCCATCTGGGATGCCTGGGCGGATGAGAATGGCGAACTCGGGCCCATCTACGGTCACCAGTGGCGCAACTGGGGTGGCCAGGGCATTGACCAGATCGAGCGGGCGATACACCTAATCAAGGAGGAACCCTGGTCGCGCCGCATTATCGTCTCGGCGTGGAACGTCGCTGACCTCGAGCGGATGGCCCTCCCCCCGTGTCACGCCTTCTTCCAGTTTTACGTGATCGGCAATCGTCTCGACTGCCAACTCTACCAGCGCTCGGCCGACATCGCGCTCGGCGTCCCCTTCAACATCGCCAGTTACGCGTTGCTGATGATGTTGATCGCGCATGAGTGCGATCTCACGCCGGGGATCTTTACGCACACTCTCGGCGATGCGCATATTTACCTGAACCATATCGACGGACTGCGCAAGCAGTTGACCCGCGAGCCGCTGGCCTTGCCGAGTGTGACCATCGCCGACAAGCCGCTCGACCAGATGGAGTACGAGGATGTCGAGTTGTCCGGCTATGAGCATCACCCCTTTATCAAGTTCCACATAGCCGTATGATTCCGCTCGAGGTAATCGTCGCCGTGGATGCCTGCATGGGCATCGGCAAAGCCGGGACCATTCCCTGGCGCCTGCCGGGCGACATGCGGCATCTCAAGCAGGTGACCACGTGGTCACAGGATTCCGGGAAGCAAAATGGCGTGGTCATGGGACGGGTGACGTGGGAATCATTGCCGGCGAAATTTCAGCCGTTGCCAAATCGTACGAACTTCGTGCTGACGCGGCAGGCCAACTTCGCCCTGCCACCGGGAGTACATCGGGCGAGCACATTCGAGGCGTTCCTCGCGCGACTGGATGGAGAGGAGTTCGCATCGCGGATCGAGACCGTGTTCGTGCTCGGCGGCGCCGCGGTATATCGTGCGGCATTGTCGACCGCGCGCTGCAACCGGATCCACGTCACGCGCGTCGACGGCGATTTCGCCTGCGATACATTCTTCGACGGCCCCACCGAGGCCTTTGTGCCGGAGTCCTCCACGGCTGCCGTAGCGGAGAACGGAATCAGCTACCGCTTCGAGGTGCTGCGCAGGCGCTGACTCGAGGGTTGAAAGTTGGCGAGGGAGTCGGGCGAAGGCGGTGTGTGCTCAAAATCGTGCTCGTGCTGGTCCTCCATCTCGTACTCGGAGCGAAGCGATCGTCGAGAGACTCGTTCTCCATCATCAGCGTCAGATTGAGCGAAAGAATAGATTCGAGCACGAGGACGAGCACGAGCACGACCGGGACGGTCGTCCCACGCGAGGTTCATCCATGATTGATCTGCTCGAGTCTGCGAGGGCTTGGCGTGGCGCTGACTCGAAACTTGAACCGTGGTCGCGCGACCGCGGCTCCATGGGGATTTACGTGACCACGTTATCACCTGGTGCGTCGAACGTTCTCCATGATGACAGATTGCCCGGTTGGGCCAACCTGCTATACTGACGGCAGGTGAAACAGCGCGTCTACATACATCGAAACAAGCGTGATCAGCTATCTGACCGGCCGCCCCAGTCGGGACTTGTTGATTGCGGCGCACCAGCAAATAACCCGTCAATGGTGGGAAACACGCGCCCGCTCGTTCGACCTCGTCGTCTCTGAACTCGTCGGAGAGGAGGCCGCCCGTGGCGATGCGGAAGCGTCCGATAGGCGGATCATGTCAATGGAGGCGATTCCGATTGTTGAAATTAGCGACGCGGCGGTTGCACTTGCTGAAGGCCTGGTGTCGGATGGGCCGATCCCGCCGGAATCAGCCGCTGACGCACTCCACGTTGCAATTGCCGCATTGAACGGAGTAGATTATCTTCTGACGTGGAACTGTAAACACCTTGCCAATGCGGCGCTTCGACACCGAATCGAGGCCCTTGTCGAGGACGCCGGTTACGCATGTCCCGTGATCTGCACGCCGGAAGAACTGATGGAGGATTAGCCATGCAAATCGACCCCGTAGTTGATGAAGTCCGACAAGCCCGGCATGCGTATGCGAAGCAGTTTAACTTCGATCTGCGCGCCATGGTCGTCGATTTGCGGAAGAAGGAACAACAGCATCCAGATCGACTTGTTTCCTTCGCTTCCAAGCCGGCACGACGGCGGAAAACCGCGTAAGGACCAGAAATCTGTCACGCTGGCGCGAGATGGCGATTGACAAAGAAGGAATCTGTACATTATCCTGTACCGAATATGAACTCCATCACATATACCGAAGCGAGAGAGAAGCTGTCCGAGACGATTAATCGGGTTTGCGAGGATCATGACCCGTGGGTCATCACGAAGCGCCGCGACAAGGCCGTCGTCATGATCTCGCTCGAGGATTATGAGTCTCTGGTCGAGACATCGCATCTGCTCAAGAGCCCGCGTAATGCTCGTCGCTTGCTGGAATCCATTGAAGAAATCGAGAAGGGCAAAGGCAGAAAGCGAAAGCTTGCGTTGTGACCCATGTCTTTTCGGGGCACACGTGGGACGACTATCTCTACTGGCAGCAGACGGGCAAGAAGATCGTCAAGCGCATCAATAAGCTGATTAAGGAGATCTCACGGGATCCCTTTAAGGGCGCCGGTAAGCCGGAGCCCCTCAAGCACGCTCTCGCCGGCTACTGGTCACGACGCATCACTGAGTCCGATCGCATCGTGTATAAGGTTGAGGGCGACTCCCTGTACATCGCCCAGCTCCGCTATCACTATTGATAGCAGGGACGCTCGGCCTCCAGCCGAATGGTCAAACGACGTTATCTGTCAATGGAGCGCGAGCGTCCCCGCGAGCCGTTCTAGAGATAGGTTCTAATTGTTCTGCCAGCAATCGTCCTGCCAAAAAACGTCTTCTCAATTGCCGTTGGTTGCGGGTAGGCCGCCGCCGCGCGCTTTCGTTGACTTGCCGCGCGGCCCGAACTTCGACAGACTCCCGGCTTGATGACAGCACCCGCAATCAGCATCCAGGGCTTGTCCAAACAATACGGCGATCTGACCGCGTTGCACGGGATCGATCTGGAAGTGCAGCCCGGCGAGTTCTTCGGGCTGCTCGGGCCGAACGGGGCGGGCAAGACAACGACGATCAACATTCTTGCCGGACTGTGCGTCAAGACCGCAGGCACCGTGCAACTGTTCGGGCACGATCTCGTGAGGGAGTACCGTCGCTGCCGGGAACTCGTCGGATTGGTGCCGCAGGAGTTTAACTTCGACCAATTCGTGCGCCTGCGCGTGATGCTGGTTTTCCAGGGCGGCTTCTTCGGGATCCCGACACCGGAATGCCACCGCCGCGTCGATGAAATTCTCCGCACACTCGACCTGGACGATAAGAAGCAGTCGCAGATGCGGCACCTGTCGGGCGGCATGAAGCGCCGCGCACTGATTGCGCGCGCCCTTGTTCATCGTCCACAGCTTCTCATCCTGGACGAACCGACCGCCGGCGTGGATGTGGATCTCCGTAAGGCGCTCTGGGCGTTGTTGCGTGAACTGAACGCCGCCGGCACGACGATCCTGCTGACGACGCACTACCTCGAGGAGGCCGAAGCGCTTTGCGATCGCGTGGCGATCATCGACCATGGCCGCATCATTGCCGATGACTCCACGCGCAACCTGTTGAACACGCTGACTCGCGAGACCATTATCGTCACGACGACCGGCGGATTGTCGGAGACATCGCTGGCCGGTCTGGCCGACTACGATCCCACGGTGAACGGTGGCGGCGATGAGGTCAGGTTGTCGTTCGACAAGGCGAGCACGGACTACAATGCCGTACTGCGCACGCTGCTGGAGGGCGGGATCGACGTGACGAGTATACGGCCGGTCGATAATCGGTTGGAACAGGTATTTCTGCAGCTGACGGGTCGACAAGGGAAAGCATAGGCCGTGAATCTGATTGGGTTTAGATCACTGCTGTTTCGCGAGTGTCACCGCTTCCTTCGATTGTGGAACCAAACGCTGATCCCGCCACTCGTTACCGCGGCACTTTATCTGCTCATCTTCGGATATTCGCTGGGCTCGCGGATTCGCTCGATCGACGGCCTGTCGTATCTTGAATTCCTGATCCCGGGGCTGGTCATGATGAGCGTCATTGGCGGATCGTACGCCAACACGTCGACCTCGATGTATATCTCGCGCTTCCAGGGGCACATCGCCGAGTTGTTGGTGTCCTCGATGTCCAACCTCGAGATTGTTCTTGCCACGGTGCTGGGCGGCGTCGTGCGTGGTCTTTCCGTCGGAATCTGCGTGGCGGCGGTGACGATGCCATTCGCGAATATTGTGATTCTGCATTTCTGGACGACACTCTTCTTCATCGTTGCGGTCGCCTTCGTGTTCTCCTGCGCCGGGTTTCTGTCCGGCATTTGGGCCGATGATTTCGAGCGCCTGTCGGTGTTCCAGACGTATATTCTGACGCCGTTGACCTACCTCGGCGGGGTCTTCTTTTCCGTCGATATGCTGCCGCCGCTGTGGCGCGGCGTCGCGCTCGCGAATCCCATTTTGTATTTCATCAATGGTTTGAGGTACGGATTCCTGGGGGCCTCGGATGTCGGGATCGTTAGCGCAACCGCATTGGTTTGCGTCGTGGGCGTCGTCCTGTTCGGCGCCTCCTATGCCGTGTTCCGATCGGGCTATCACGTTAAAACGTAGCGGCCGGGCAGATCCTTCTCGCGCGGACTCGAGACAAGTCGCGGTCTTTGTCGCTTCCATCCGCGCTCTCTGCAGAGACGTGCGACAAAGCGACGTGTTTCCGTGAAGAATGCACGTGGCGCCGGGCGGCCAGCGGGCCGCCAACGGCCGTATTCAGGCATGAGAATCGTGCCAATTCTCCAAAATCCTAGATTGAGTGATTGCGGGTCTATTTGCATTCGGATGTTGAGATTTCGTGAAGGACACGGAGTTGGCACGGGCCGTGCTAATCAACCCGGTATGGCGGCAACAACCACACGAGGAATAAGGGTGATGTCGGTACTACCTGACATAATGGAGCAGCGTAACTCGTTCGCCCGACGAGAGCGTGGCCGCGGTGTGCTGAGAGTCGTATTGGAGTTCCTGGGGCGCTGGGCCGTACCCATTGCGCTCCTCACTGTGGCGATTCTTTTCCGGCAGGACGTGCTGGCGTTTCTCATTGAACGCATGCCGTACGTTTTCTAATCGCCGGCCCGGAGTCTACGCCCTGGCCGAACCGTACGGCCGACGACAAGCACGGATGCCCCACGCAAGGATCTCCCGTGTTTACACGGCGTGACCATCCTGTTACCGTCTCGCTCCCCGTGCATGCCATCAAGTCTCACACCATGATATTCGCTCTGAGTATGGCCCTCTCGGCGGCTACCTTCGTGCACGCCGCGGATGCGCCCGTGAATCCCCTGCTCTCCGTGCTGAAGGAGTCGAATCGCAAGCTCCGGCGCGAGGTGCTGGACAACGGCGCGATCTGCCTGGTCAAGGAGGACCACTCCGCCGCGGTGGTCGCGGTCCAGATTTGGATCGGGACCGGCGCCATCCACGAGGAGGAAAATCTCGGTGGTGGTCTATCGCACTACGTCGAGCACATGATTTTTAAGGGCACCGAGATCCGCGGCGCGACCCGGATCACGAAAGACATCGACGAAGCAGGCGGGAAGATCAACGCCTATACCTCGACCGACCGCACCGTGATCTATTGCACCGTTCCGTCCCGGAATTGGCAAGTCGGCGTCGATGTCTTGACCGACGCGGTCATGAATTCCGTCTTCCCGGAGGAGGAGTGGGAGCGCGAGAAAGAGGTCATACTGCGTGAATTTGCCATGGGGCGGGACCAGCCGGATCGGGTTCTGTACAAGCTCCTCAATGCCACCGCCTACAACGTTCATCCGTACCGCGTTCCGGTCATCGGATACGAGGATGTCTTTCAGAGCATGGCGCGGGAGCAGCTCGTCGCCTTCTACCGCGAGCACTACGTGCCGGACAATATGATGGTTGTCGTCGTGGGAGACGTGGATGCCGACGAGGTGCTCAGCGTGGTGCGCAAGAACTTCAGCGAGTTCAAACGCCGGCCGCGAGCCCCGGTGATCCTGCCCGAGGAGCCGCCCCAGCTTGGGCGTCGCTTCGCCCGCGCGACCGGTGCCTACAAGGTGTCGCGATTACGGTGGGCGGTACACACCGTGGAACTCAGCGATCCGGACACTCCTGCGCTGGACGTGCTCGCCTCCATCGTTGGATCCGGACGGAGTTCGCGCCTCAATAGCGAACTGAAAGAGAAGCGGCAACTGGTTCACGGCGTTGGCGCATACTCGATGACACCGATGGATCCCGGACTGTTCGTGATCAACGCTTCGTTCGACCCCGAGAAGGAAGGCGAGGTCATCGCCGCGATCGAAGAGCAGGTCCGCTCATGGAGCGAAGGGCTATTCACTGAGCAGGAGATTGCCAAGGCGCGTCGAAAGGTCGTCAGCGGAGAACTCTCTGAACTTCAAACGGCCGCGGGACAGGCTTCAAGCTACGGGTCCGGGCAGTATTCCGCGGGCGACCCGAGATTCGGCGAAATATACGTCAAGCTGACCTCTGTGGTGACGCCGGAGGAGCTGAATCGCGTGGCGCGCAAATACCTTGATCCCAGCCGGTCGACGCTTGTCTTGCTCACGCCGGAGGGGGCGCAAGACGGTGCTGAAGCCGCCGTGGCGGCGCCGACTCCGCCACCTGAAATTCGTAGGCTGGCGCTTTCCAACGGACTGCCACTGATCGTGCGTGAGGACAATCGCCTGCCCTTTGTCTATTTCTGCATCGTGTACGGCGGCGGCTTGTTGTCGGAGGATGACTCGAATTCGGGGGTTTCGCAGCTGATGTCCGAACTCCTGACACGGGGTACGGATAAGCGTACGGCATTGGAGATCGCTGAGGAAAGCGAATCGCTCGGAGCAAGTCTTTCGGCTTTTTCCGGAAGAAACAGCTTCGGGCTGCGCGGCCGGTGCCTGGTTCAAGATGTCGAGACGTTCATGGAGCTCTTTACCGATTGCGCGCTCGCGCCGACCTTCCCCGACGACGAGTTTACCAAGGAGAAGGCGCTGCAGCTCGTCGCGATAGAGCGTCAGTATGAGGCGCCATTCTTTGTGGCGCGTGAGGCACTCGACAAGATGCTCTTCCCGGGGCATCCCTATCGATGGAGCACATTGGGCACCCGCGACTCGGTGGAGCGGATCACTCGCGACGCCGTCCAGGCTCATCATGCGAGACTGGCGCGATCCGGTAACGCCGCGCTGGCGATCTTTGGTAACATCACGCCTGAGCGAGCCAGGGCTCTGGCCGAGCCGGTCTTTTCGCGGATGACGGGAGGCGTCGTCGCCAAGGTCGCGCGCGAGGCCGTAAAGCCGGATTTGCCCGCCCGCGCCGAGACACCTCAGCCGAGGGAGCAGGTGATCTATCTCGCGGGATATCCGGGCGTCAGCGTTGACGACCCGCGGCATGAAGTTTTGCAGCTCCTTGGCAGAGCGCTGAGCGGTTTGTCGTCGGATCTCGCGCTGGAACTGCGCGAGCGCCGGGGCCTCGTGTACTATGCTGGCGCTTCGAATGTGCCCGGCCTCGACCCCGGCTCGTTCTTTTTCTATGCCGGCACGCGATCGGACGCAGTCGCCGAGGTTGATCGTTTGATCCAGGAGCAGGCGGCACGCCTTGCTTCCGATGGCATTCGTCAGGACGAACTCGACCGTGCCCGCAATCAACTGATCTCTGCCCGGCAGGAGAGTCTGCAGGACAATCTTGGCCTGGCCATGGCCACCGCGTTGGATGAACTCTATGGCCTTGGCTACGAGCACGGGTTTAAACTCGAGGAGCGGCTCAACGCCATCACGATCGACGACGTCAAGAAGGTCGCCGCCGAGATCCTCAAGCCGGAGCTTCTCGCCACCTCCATCGTGCTGCCCGAGCTTCCGCCTGAAGCGCCACTCGAGAAGCGCTAAGATCCAGTTGATATTCAGGGCCTCTCTAGCTGATCCTGGTCTAGAGAATTTCAAGCACCCGTGTAGCCGTTCCTGCCCTTCGTCTTTACCATTAATCTTTGCCCAAATCTTTGCAGATAAGACGATGGTAAAGATTAGCCCGACTTTCCCTATTCGCGGCTTCGACGGGCGAGAACATTAGTAAACTCGTCGCTGAAGGTCATAGGTCTTCACCATGGGTTGGGGACATGGGTTGGGGACAGACCCTCCGTTCGACATGGGTTGGGGACAGACCCTCCGTTCGACGCATGGGTTGGGGACAGACCCTCCGTTCGACGCGTTCTCGAGCACGCATACCAGGCTCTCGCACGAAATCGATACTGCATGAACGGGGTCTGCAAACCGAGGAGAAGCCGATGACAGCCGGTGGTGCCAATCAAGTCGCAAAACCCGAGACCCGTCCCCGCGAGGCATGCAGAGGCGGACCGGGCAAGCCGCTTCTCGTTTGTGACTGGGAGCGGGCACTGATGATTCACTACGCGATCGATCCCGCCGTCCTCCAACCGCACGTGCCGTTCGAGTTGGATACGCGGGACGGACAGGCGTTCGTCAGCCTGGTTGCGTTCACGATGCGCGACATGCGGTTGCGGCGCGGCGGGCGCCTGACGCACTGGCTGACGATCCCGATCGCCACACACGGTTACCTGAATGTCCGGACTTATGTGCGCGTCGGGAGAGAGCGGGGCATCCAGTTTCTAACCGAGTGGATGCCGAATAAGCTCAGCCTCGCCATGGCCCCCGCCACGTTTGGATTGCCATACCGCTATGGCCATCTCGACTTCCACCATCGTCACGAGGAGGGCTACGCCTACGGGACCGTAACCCCGGGTGATCGTACGGCTGCGCTTCACTACCACGCAACGTTCGACAAGGACGCCGGCTTCGCCCCGCCCGTGAACGGGTCGCTAGCCGAATTTCTGATGGAGCGCTATATGGCCTTCAACGACGCCGGTGTGCGGCGCAAGTTTCGGGTTTGGCATCCATCGTGGCCGCAGGTCCCAGCCCGGGTACGAGTCACCGATAACGGGCTCCTCGCGCGCAGCGGACCATGGTTCGCGAAGCTCGAACTCATCGGAGCCAACTACTCGCCGGGATTTCGCAATGTGGGACTGGGTAGGCCCGAGAAGCTAGAATGAATGCAAACTGGTTATATGCCGCGGCGGGTGTTCACTTCGCGATCGCTGGACTGAACCTTGGACTGAAACGGATTATGAACTGGCAGGACGATCTGCGCCGAATGCCCCTCATCATTCGGGAGGTCATGCAGATCCACGGCTGGTTCATCTCGATCACACTCGCGATCTTCGGCGTTCTGACGATCCGATTTGCGCCCGATATGGCCCTGGGCTCCGACATCGTGCTGCGCTGGCTGGCCTTTTCGATCGCTACGTTCTGGGGTGTCCGCACGGTTCTCCAGGTCGTGGGTTACAGCAGCAGCCACTGGCGCGGCAAGGTGCGCGAGACGATTTTGCACATCGTTCTACTGATCGTATTCACGACGGTCACCACGGTCTACCTCGCAGCCGGACTCACAGGTGTGTGACATGAAAAGAGAACGTATTGTTATTGCCGGCGGCAGCGGTTTCCTCGGAGCCGCACTCGAGGCGCAACTGATTGAGGCGGGTCACGACGTCGTCATCCTGACCCGCGCCCCGAGGAACGGTGCCGGTCCGAACGATGTCTACTGGGACGGCCGTACAATCGGCGAGTGGGCCTCTCTACTCGATGGCGCGGCCGCGGTCGTGAACTTTGCCGGCCGTAACGTGAACTGTCGCTATCACAAGCGAAATCGGCGCGAGATTCTCGACTCGAGACTCGATTCGGTCGCGGTGATCGGCAAGGCGATCAAAAACTGCCGCCGTCCGCCGCCGGTTTGGATTCAAAGCGCTACGCTGGCGATCTACGGTCACGCGGGCGAAGCGGAACTTGACGAAACCGCCACGCCGGCGGACGGGTTCTCGCCCGAGGTGGCCAAACAATGGGAGCAGGCCTTTCTGAATGTGCAGGCGCCCGCTACGCGCAAAGTTGTGCTTCGGATCAGCTTCGTGATCGGTCGCAGCGGTGGAGCCTTGAAAACGTTGGCCGCCCTGACACGTTCCGGCCTGGGCGGCGCGGTCGGCAACGGAAGACAATGGATGAGCTGGTTGCACGTGGAAGATCTCAATCGCATCATCCTGCGCGCGATCGAGGATCACTCGATGGAGGGCATGTATCACGCCACAAGCCCGAATCCAGAGCGGAACCGGGACTTCATGCGTGAGATGCGACGCGTCTTGCGACGTCCGTGGAGCCCGCCCGTGCCCCGCTGGGCGCTACCGGTCGGAACCTTCCTGATGCGCACGGAATCCGAGCTCATCATGCGTAGCCGGCACGGCATACCAGGTCGCCTGCTGGACGAAGGGTTTGAGTTCAATTATCCGGATCTTGGCCCTGCCCTGGATAGCATTCTGGGGACCTCAGAGAGATGAGCGCAACAATGAGATGGGATATGGATCCATACATATACAGCCCGCACCCCGGCCCTCTCCCAGGGGGAGAGGGTTTGGGGTGAGGGGTAACCATAGGACCGGTTCCCTATTCCCCGTGCCCGGCGTGCTGCGCGCATTCGTGGCAGGCAACCCACTCGGCGGCGCCGTCGGTGTAGTGCTCCTTTTTCCAGATCGGGACGCGGCTCTTGGTTTGATCGATGATGTACTCGCACGCATCGAATGCGGGGCCGCGATGGACGGACGACACGCCGACCCAGACCGCGATCTCGCCGATGCCGAGATCGCCGGTGCGATGGACGCAGTGCGCATCGAGAAGATCAAACTTCTCGCAAGCCTCGGCGACAATACGCTCACCCTCCTTGATCGCCATCGACGCGTAGGCTTCATATTCCAGTCGGTCGACATCCTTGCCCTCGTTGTGGTTGCGCACCCATCCCTCAAACGTGGCAAGCGCACCCGCGCTGGCGTTCCGAAGATGGGAGGTCTCCGCGGACGCGGAAATCGGTTGGTCGGTTAGTTGGAACATGAGAACGTGTGTGTGGGTATGTGGGTATGTGGGTGTGTGAGTATGCGGGCGTGTGAGTGTGTGGGTCCGTATTCGTCGGACGAGCCACCGGCGACGGGAGGGATGAAGACGACCTGGTCGCGGTCGTTCAACGGGGTCGACCAGTCCGTGAACTCGTCGTTGATGGCGACCTTAAGATGTTCACACTTCAGACTGAACCCGTGCCGGGCGCTAAGCTCGTCAAAGAGGGCCGCAGCGGTTTCAGCGTCCGTCTCAACGGACTCCTCGCTGCATCCGCTTTCTTCACGGAGTTGAGCATAGTAGAGAAGCTGCAGGCGATTCATGGCACCTCCACCTGCGACCGTCCCGGCATGCCCGACATGGCGGCACGGTGTTCGTCGGGTGTGTTCACGTTGTCGAGCCACCGGGGATTCTTCTGTTCGAGAAGCTCGATGTTGGAGTTAATCAAGACCTTGCGCGGGCATGTGTAGCCGAGCCCCATGAACTGGCACAGCCGGTAGCGCGCCTTGGGTTCGTAGACGGCACACAGGGGCTCCGGGAATCCGTCATGTGCGCTGCGAAACGCAGTTGCGGTTTTGAACGGGTCGCGACCGGCAAGCAGCGATTGGAGTGTCAAGGGCTCCAGGTAAGGTAGGTCACATGCCACGACGAGCCAGGCGGCATCAGGCGAGCCCTGCATTGCGGACAGGATGCCGCCCGTGGGGCCGATGCCCAGCATTGTGTCGTGAATCTGGGGCAGGGACTCTTTGTCGTGATCTCCGCCTTGCTCCGCGCGGGTTGACACGTAGCAATCGCGGGTCACGCCGGCCAGAAGTTCGTAGACGAACTGCGTCTGAGTCACGCCATGGTAGTTCATGGCCGACTTGTCTTGTTGCATTCGGGAACTCTTGCCGCCCGTGAGCACGAGTCCGCTCAGGGGCATGGCCATCGTCTGTGCAGCCCAGTGTTCCATGATCAGGGCCTCAATGCCCTCCGTATCATCGCGACAGAAATAGGGAACGTTCGGTTCCAGTGAATCCGGCGGCTGATTGGACGCGCCGGCGTAAGCGATGATGTTTTCAAGTTCGGCTGCCAGGATCTCCCCCGCGTTGTCGAGCACGACCACTTTCGGCATATCCGATTTTTTGTAACCTTCCGCGAACACGAAATCGACCTCCTGCATGCTGGTCAGGCGCTCGAATTTCTCCGTCTCACCGAAGTGAATGCGCGCTGCGTGGTCGCCGTCGTTAATCCAGACTGTCCGCGCCCCGGCGTCGGCCGCGCGCTTCGTGTCCTTTCCCTCTACGTCCACGTCGAAACGGTGCCGGTCGTGTTTGACGTATCCGATGTCGTGCGAGCACGCCAGCGACTCCATCAGTTTCGTGACCAATGTCGTCTTGCCCGAATTCCGGTAGCCCGAAAACGCAACTTCGTATGGGTTGAAAATCATCCTCGATTCTCTGGTTGAGTTTCGGTCAATGATCAAGCGGTGTAGTCAGATTTTCCGCCCGTCTTCTCGATGAGGCGCGTTTCCTTGATCACGATCCCGTGCGAAACCGACTTCAGCATGTCATAGACCGTGAGTGCCGCGATGCTGGCGCCGGTGAGGGCTTCCATCTCAACTCCGGTCTTGTGGTGGATCGAGGCGGAGCAAATGATGATGATCTCCCTCGCGCCGTCAAACGAGATATCGATCGAGCAATTCTCGATCGCGAGCGGATGACACATCGGGATCAGCTCGCTGGTTCTTTTGGCGGCCATGGTGCCGGCCACGATCGCGGTCTGGAAAACAGGGCCCTTCTTGCTGGCAATATCGCTGCCATCAAACATTTTCGCGACCTGCGCCGGAACCGTGACGCGCGCCTCGGCGCGCGCGGTACGATGCGTGACCGTCTTATCGCCGACATCCACCATGCCGGCCTTGTTATCGCTGTTGACGTGTGAAAGCATTCCAGATCCACTTGCCACTTGCCATCGGCGGCTCAGCCCCCGATGGAGTACATCTCCACCTTATGCTTCTCCCGCTCCTCCGATGTCATTTCCGCTCTTTCTTCGGAGTAGCGGTCCGTTCGTGCGGCCCATGTATCGAGAATGGTCTTCAGGATCTTCTCGTCGCTGGCGTCGTGCCGCAGGAGGCCACGCAGGTCGACCCCTTCGGAAGCAAAAAGGCAGGTGTACAGGGAACCATACGCAGATAGGCGCGCGCGCGTGCACTGGCTGCAGAACGGCTGTGTGACCGAGGAGATAAACCCGATCTCTCCGGTCCCGTCAGAGAATAGGTAGCGGCTGGCGACCTCACCGAAGTAGTTCGGGTCCGCCGGAGCCAGTTCGTAACGCGTCTGAATAGTCGCCAGGATCTCCTTCGAGGGCACAATGTCCTTCATGCCCCATGCGTTCAGCGTGCCGACATCCATATACTCGATGAAACGCACCACGTATCCTTCGCCGCGCGCGAAGTTCACGAGGTCTAGCACGGCGTGCTCATTGATGCCTCGTCGAATGACTACGTTTACTTTCACGGGACGCAGTCCCACCCGAACCGCTTCTTCGACTCCCGTGAGAACACGGTTGAGGTCGGCGCGAACCCCACTCAACTCGGCGAAGCCTTCCTCGTCGAGATCGTCCATGCTGACCGTAATCCGTTGGAGCCCGGCGGCTTTCAGGTCTGCGGCGAGTTCAGCGAGGTGATGCCCGTTCGTCGACAGCGCTACGTCCTCAATTCCGTCGATACGATTCAGGCTGCGGATGATGTCCGGCAACTCCTTGCGCAGCAGGGGTTCTCCGCCCGTGAGTCGAATCTTGCGCACTCCAAGTGACACGAAAAGGCGCACGAGACGGGTGATTTCATCCACGGTGAGCAGTTCATGACTGCGCAGGAAGCGGTACTGGTTCTCCGCCGGCATACAGTACCCGCAGCGAAAGTTGCAGGCGTCGATGACCGACACGCGCAGGTCGTGCATGGGCCGTCCTAAAGAGTCGACAATGGGGGGGACTGGGTTCATAGTTTTGATGTCTTCACGTGTGAAACATCGTATCGACTGGTTCGAGACGGGTCAACCGCATCGCGAGACGGTGCAGTTATTCTCGGTATGGCAGATCGGTCGTTTCGGGGACCGGCTAAAACCGGTACTCCAAACGGGTTTGGGCCGAAAGCGGCGTTGGGACTCCCGTCTTCAGGCGGTCCCATGCCATAATGAGAATCACCGGGGACGGCCCGTTCGTCTCCACGGAGTGGAACTATGAACATTGAGATCGTATCCATCTGCGATGCGGCTACCGATACTGCCGGGAAACTTAACATTCTCGGCGCATTCGACACCGTCTTCACGTCGGCGGTTCCCTTCAAGTATCAGCACATGGCATTGGCCCTGCGGATACGCTTTACGCGCATCGAAGAGGGCGAACACAAGGTAAAGATCAATTTCGTGGACGCGGACGGCAAGCCCGTCATTCCGCCACTGGACGGTACGATCAACATCCGCTTCGCGGGGAATGCCCAGAGCGCAGTGGGGAACCTGATTATCAATATGAACAATGTAGAGTTTACGTCCGACGGAGAGTACTCGATCGATATCGCGATTAATGGTGTGCAGGCACACGCATTGCCGTTTTTCGTGAGGACTCAGCCCCAACAACGGAAGTGAACAGGGAATCACAGTCGACGACGAGGATCCCCACCATCGTGTGGATCGCGTTGGTGGCACTGTTGGCACTGACGGTGCCGTTTTACTGGCCGGACAATACCATCCGCCCCTTCCTCCTCGGGCTTCCGGTCTGGGCCTTCGTCTCTCTCGTCTTCAGCGTCCTTTTCGCCTGTCCTGCTATCTGCTCTCGGGGGATGTTCAACTCTCGACGTTGCCGCAACGTGTCATGGATATCAACCCCGCCAAGGCGCTGCCGCCGTCACCGGAGAAGTTCCGGACCTGGGTCGGCATGCTCGTGCTCTTCTTCTTCGGAGGGGCGATGTATCCGCAGGGAATTCAGCGTCTCTATGCCGCCAAATCCATGCGGACGCTGAAACGGTCCCTCGCCGTGATGGTATTCCTGCCGCTCGGGCTCGTGCTGTTTACCCTGATGATGGGTGTACTCGCCATTCCGCAGTTTCCCGCACTCGACCGGATTCAGAGCGACAAAGTGATGACACTGATGCTGAACGCCCGTAAAAAGGGGTCAGTGTTTCAATTTGTTAACTTTTTTTGATTGCGCGGGTCTGTGGTGCTGGTAGCTTTG
>JAQBYD010000045.1 GCA_027623315.1 Verrucomicrobiota bacterium
CATGCAACGCCGTTTATCGCTCCACTCCATCCGCTGAAAGCTCTTTTCCCACGGTTTTCCCTTCCTGAGGGAAAATCGTAGCTAGGAGGCTGGCGGACCCCTTGAGCGTCAATAATCGGAGGGCGGCTAAGTCCGACAGACTCCTAGGTTCAATTCCAGCGAAGCTGGCGACAAAGGAGGGTGACTTTGGCCATGGCCGCGTTCGATTATTCTGGGCCCAGCCGGACCCGCGCCGGCTACCCCGGCTACTCCTGCCATCGCACACGGTCGGTCAGGAAGAGTTGATCGGAACTTCCTCGCGGGAGCGCGATTCCGTGTTCAAGCGGGAAGTCTTCCGGAATCTGTCGATTCAGAATTGGTAACCAGTCCCGCTCGCGTCCCGTTACCAGATCCCGCATGAATGGGCGATCGGACGTCCTGGAGGTCAGGTAGAGGCCGGAGATCCGATGAACGAATCCGTGGATCTTGTAGAACTCCTCAAGCGTGCCCGGCAGCAGTACCGACACACGGTCGCCGTACCATGCCGTCGCCTCCGGTATATCACTACATACGACTTCGTCCTCCTCAAGTAGCTGGGTCACCTGCTGGACGAGGGGAGGGTAGTATGGCGGATACGGGATTTGTGGCCGGCTCGAGAGCAGGGTCAGAATCAAGGGCAGTGCGCTGATACCGACGACGACAACGGCGAGAGAAGCGCGCAGCGGGGCGATCATGATGTCGAGTATGTCGAGCACGCGAAAGAAGAAAGCGACGCCATAGAGAACGACGAATGGCGAGAAGATCATCAGGAGCCGTGCATGCTGCAGGCCGTGCAGGGCAACCCACGCGCTGAAAAGCACGATCCCCACCAGGATGATCCACCGCAGTACATGCACCTCGTCGCGCACAAAGCGATAGAGGAACGAGACCGTGAAGAACGCCATGAACATGACCCCGCCGATCTGCCAGAGCTCGCCGTCGAGTAAGAGAGCCGTGTTGCTCCATAGCTTCAGCTCGAGAGCCTTAAAGATGCGCGCCTGGTCAAACGCGGGCGCGAGAGATCGCCACGCCTGCTCGCCTTCGAACAGGCGCGTGTCCTGGAGTACGGCCAGGTGGGCGAGGCCCAGTGGTCCCCCGCCGGTCGCCAGATTACGGAAAGCCCACGGTGCCAGGCCGACGATGCAGAGCAGAAGAAAGACAAGCGTGACGCCCGCCCTGGATCCCGGGTCTTCGATCGCAAAATAGAACATGCCGCAGAGGAGCGCGACGAGCAGCACGAGCGAGTAGTCGGTGAGGGCTCCCAGGACGGTGCAGACGGCCGTCAGAACGATGAAACCCCAGTGCGCGCGAGGGCTTTGCCGGCTGGCCAGGGCGCGAATGGCGGCCACGCCGGCCGCGAAGGCCGATGTCGAGAGAAAGCATGAGAGGGGCGTCGGAAACCCGGAAATGGATTCCGCCAGTACGGCGTGGCTCAGTACGTACGCCAGCGCAGACACCAGGGCGACCGCGCGATTGAACAGCAGGCGGCCGAGGGTGAGCACCACCAGGCAGGTAGCGATCGTGAAGAGTTGTCCGACCGGGACGACGACCAGACGTTCCGGGGCAAAGAGGCGCCCGCGCTCAGCGGTGAAGGACGGTTTCGCGATTCGAAATCCCAGCGCCAGAGCGGCCGGGTAGACCGGAGCGTGTACGAGATCCGGTTGCGCGCCATCAAGATTTGCGGCGAGGCCGATCTTCTCCAGGTGCCCGAGCTGTGCCGGGCGGATACACGATGTGCGGAAGCCGGAACCACGGGCAAGTTCGCGGCCGACCTGTGCGTAGTCCATCGCCGCCGCGTCGCGCAATCCGCGAAATTGTGTGTACCCGTAGATCCCCACAATCCCGACGATGAACCCGCACAGCAGAACGGTCCGCAGAAAGCGGGCCACTCGCCCTTCCTCCAGGCTGTAGATGATGTCCTGGATGCCGCGTTGGATGTCGTCGACCATGAATCAGGTTGCCGTGGTCCGTGTGGAGTGTGGGTTGCGGCGTGGTGCGGCAGTTGCGCGCTGGTCTTCGAGTCTACGCGGCAGTGGGTTCACTGATCTTCGTCCTCCGTGTAACGGTTCAGTTTGCGATGCAAGGTGCGGCGGCTGATGCCGAGCTGTTGCGCGGCCTTGGTCTTGTTGCCCTTGTTCTCCTCCAGGGCTTCCTCGATCATCTCCCGTTCCGCGTCGTCCAGACGTGCGGCGGAGACCGCCGCTCGAGTTGCGGTGCGTCCCGGTCGTCGCGTCGCGCCCCGCGCGATGCCATCTCGAACCGCCGCGGGAACATCCCTTACCGTCAGCCGATTACCGCGTGTCAGGATGACCATCTTTTCAATCACGTTGCGCAGTTCGCGCACGTTCCCCGGCCATGCATATGCGCTAAGCAGTTGGAGCGCATCGGCCGAGATGTCTGAGATATCCTTGCCGTTGGCCTGGCTGAACTCTTGCAGAAAGAGTTTGCAGAGCAGCGGAACGTCTCCCTCGCGCTCGCGCAGCGGCGGAAGTGAGATGTCAACCACGTTCAACCTGAAATAGAGGTCTTCGCGGAACGATCCGGATTCGACGCGCTCCCATAATTCCGCGTTGGTTGCGGCGATCAGGCGAATATCGACGGAGATCGACTGATTGCCGCCGACGCGCTCGAACGCTCGTGTTTCAAGTACACGCAGCAGTTTGACTTGCATCTCAGGCGCGATCTCCGAGATCTCGTCAAGAAAGAGGGTGCCGCCGTCCGCTATCTCGAATCGTCCGCGGTGTCGCTCGACCGCGCCCGTAAAAGCGCCTTTCTCATGGCCGAAGAGCTCGCTCTCAAGAACATTCGCGGACAGGGCAGCGCAGTGAACGGCAACGAACGGTCCTTTTGACCGCGGGCTTAGGTGATGCAGGGCCTGGGCCACGAGTTCCTTGCCGGTGCCACTCTCGCCCTGCACGAGCACCGTGGCCTGCGTCGGAGCCGCCTGCTTGATGGTTTCGAACGCTTCGCGCATTGCTTCCGCATGACTGACAATGTTCTCGATGCCGTACTTCTCATTGAGGCGCTCGTGGAGCAGGAGGTTCTCGCTCTCGATCTCGCGCGTGCGCAGGGCGCGCTGCAGCAGGATCTCGAGCCGGTCAAGATTCACCGGTTTCGTCAAGTAGTCGTAGGCGCCATGCTTCATCGCTTCGACGGCGGTCTCGACGTTACCGTATGCGGTAAGCAGAACGCAGATCGGGGGGTCGGACATGCTCATCGCGCGGGACAGCAGCGTCAGCCCGTCCATGCCCGGCATGCGCAGGTCCGTGAGCAGGACGTCGACGTGCGCTGAGGAGAGCACGGAGAGTGCCGTTTCGGCGCTCTCCGCGAGTTTAACGTCGTACTGGGACCGCAGCGCACGCCCGAGTCCGTCCCGCGTGTTCCGGTCGTCGTCCACGATCAGGATGATTTGCTTTGTGCTCATTCAACCTCTTGGGCGACCGGCACGGGGGTCTTGAGAACTCGCATGCGTCGGTCGGAGAACGGCAGAAATATCGTGAACGTGGTGCCGACATTCTCTTCGCTCGTGACTTCGAGCTGGCCGTCGTGGTCCTCGATGATTCTCTGAACGATCATCAGGCCGAGGCCTGAACCTTCGGATTTCGTGGTATGGTAAGGGTCGAAAATGCGCCCGAATCGTCCCGCGTCGATTCCAACGCCGCTGTCCTGGAACGAGACAGCGATACCGCGATCCGAGCTGATCACTGAGATGGTCAAACGACCGCCGTCGGGCATCGCCTGAATAGCGTTCTTGGTCAGGTTGAAAAAGGCTTGCTTGATCTGGTCGCCGTCAATCCGGATCGGAGGAAGGGTCTGGGGGCGCTCGATCTCAACCACGATCTCCCGATTCTCGATATCGTGCTTCATGAGCGTCAGCGTCTCCTGAAGGGTGGTTTCGATCTGCGTGAGTACGCGACGAGGTCTCGTGGGGCGCACGGCATGCAGGAATTGGGTGATGATCCCATCGAGGCGGGTGACCTCGCTGAGCGCAACGTCGACGAGCTGTCGCAGCGACTCCTGCTTCTCATCCGGCAGGCCGCCCAATTCGCGCTCGAGGAGTTGCAGGTGAATCGTGAGGGCATTCAACGGATTCCCTATTTCGTGGGCCACGCCCGACGCGAGCAGCTTCAGGGCATTCGTCCGTTCCGACTCGACACGATTCTCAGCGCGTTGCCGGTCCGATGTGATGTCACGCAGGATGATCACCGCCCCGTTCTCCGCCGATCCGACCGAGGCGAGCGGCACGATGTAGAAGCTGAGTATACGGGGTTCCGGATAATCCACTTCGATCTCGCTACGCACGAGCTTAGACCACTCACCCTCGGTCAGGTTTAAGATGCCCTCCCACTCCACATCGCGCAGGTATCGCGAAATGGGCTCCCCCTGGACTTCGTCCATCTGAAAGCCGAGCAAACGTTCCGCCGTACGGTTCGCATAGGTCAGGCAAGCTTTGCCGTCCAGCACGACGACGCCTTCCTGGATAGCCTCGAATATTGCATCCAGAAGGCCCTTCTCGCGGGCAAGGCGAAGAAATTGGGTCTGGAGACTCTCAGGATCAATGTGATCCATGTGCTCGATTAGTTTATCCAGGAATTTCGATTTCATGACTGCTCAGTTGCGACAAATTGACTCAAGTTTAGGCTGTCCGACGTGCGATGCGCAAGGTGAAACTGCGACATAACGAATCGGTCGTGGAGGGATATGGCCTCAAGCTCGCTGATAATCGCGTACGAGATCTTTTTCGTTGACCCCGACTCACGCGAAGGATACGCAGTACAGCTTTTGAGGGGAGCTTTGGATGGATAACCCAGTCATAGGCATGTTTAGCAACCGGTCGTTTTGGTCGCCTTTCTGGGCCTGGTTTTTGGCCCAGATCTGCAAGGCGATTATCGGTTTTCTGCGCACTCGGCGAATCGACTTCGGCTATCTCGTCAGTACAGGCGGCATGCCGAGCGCCCACTCCTCGATGGTTGGGGGACTCGCGACCTCGATCGGATTGGAGGCGGGGTTCGGCTCGCCGGTCTTCGCGCTCGCCCTGTTCTTCGCGCTGATCGTGATGTTTGATGCGGCGACCGTGCGCCGCGCTGCCGGGCACCAGGCGCGGCTTCTGAACCAGATTGTTGACGAACTCTTCCATGAACACCGTCTCTCCGAGCAAAAACTTGCCGAACTGCTGGGGCACACACGTCTTGAGGTCTTCATGGGGCTCTTGCTTGGGATCGTGACCGCATTGCTCGTACACGCCGTATCGGCTTGAGCGTCCAGATGTCCTGGCTGCGGCCCGCAGCGCGGAATCCGCCGCCGAAGTGGGAGATGTATTGACAGGACGGGGCCTTTCGATAGATTCCGTAAATGCATGCGTCCGCCGGCGTCGAAGACGTCTGGCAGATTATCGAGGACGCGATCAGAGTAGATAGAGCCGCTGGCCCTTGCGCGATGAGCGTCGAAGCCTGGAGCTTCCGCCGTTCGAAGCGGGCAGTGTAGCGGCCGTAAATGAACTTCGACGACAACTCATTTTCCGGTGCCCGGGCGCAGGTACGCCGGGCTTGGACCACGCGCGTCTGCGCAGATCTTGCCTGGCGATCAAAGCGTCGGTTCGTCGCCGTGGCCATGATCTTCGCAGCCGCGCTTCCCGCCTCCGCGCAGCACGATGAACCGGCTTTTCCCGCCGCCGCCGGCCTGCTCGCCGCTGTGCGCGCCCGGCTTCCGCAGGAGCCCGTAGGCATCCATGCACAGTTGATTGTTCGAAGTCCGCGCTTCGAGGAGCGCATTCGATTGAACGTGGATGTGGAGTTGGATTGGGGGCGCCCGCAGCCCGTGTCGTCGTACACGGTGCGCGACTACTTCGGAGCGCCACTCCAGCGCCTCACCGTGAAGCGCCAAGCGACGGAGGATTCCCACTACACCTTCGCGTCCGGGCCGGCCATGACGAACGCGGCACTGCCCGACCTGGCGGCGGCTATCCAGGGCACCGACGTGAGCTGGCTGGATCTGAGCCTGGCCTACCTATGGTGGCCGGGCGGAGAGACGGTGGGCGTGGATACGATATTGGGCCAGAACTGCTACATGCTTGAACTGCCCGCTCCGCGGCGCAGCCAGGCCGGATACGCGCGTGTGAAGCTTTGGGTCAGCGCCAAGTCGATGATGCTCCTGCGAGCCGAAGCCTATGACGCCGCAGGCGCACTCAAGCGGCAGGTGGCCTTGAAGAGTTTCAAGAAGATGGGCGACCAGTGGATCGCTAAGCGAATCGATGTGACGAGCTATCCGTCCGGGCGCCGAACGCAGTTGCTCGTCCGAGACATGGCCGGCACGCAGGGAGGCGCGGGCGAGGGTGCGCGGGACGCCGGGGGCGTGGACTGATGGGGATCATGCTCGCCCTGGTTTGCTTGGTCTGCCTGCTGGTGGCCTCGGCTTTTTTCTCGAGCTCGGAGACGGCTCTCTTTTCGCTCGATCCGCATGAGGTGGAGCGTGTTGGGGACCGCAACCCCCGCGCCGGACAGCTCGTGCGCCGGCTGTTGAGCCGCCCCACGCAGTTGCTTTCCACGATTCTGATTGGAAACACGATCGTGAACGTGGTGGCATCCGTGGTCGCCTTCGCCGCTCTCGAGCAACTCTTTCCCCGTTTTGGTGCGATCATTACGATTCCACTGATGACGATCCTCCTGCTGATTCTTGGCGAGATCACGCCAAAGCGTATCGCCATGCGCTACCCGGTGCAGATGACGGCGATGTATGCCACGGCGCTTTCGATCTTGAATACGATTCTCGCACCGGCGCGCATGCTACTTGACTCCGTGACCCAATGGATTGACGAGTACGTGACGCATGCTCCGCTGCCGTTGACCGATGACGAGTTTCGGACGGTCGTGGGCATCAGTGAAGAGGAAGGCGTGCTCGACGAAGAGGAGCGCACGATGGTCGACGGGATCATCCGCCTGGAGGACATCCAGGCGAGCGACGTGATGACGCCGCGTGTTGACGTGATCGGGGTTGACCTCGATGAGAACCCCGCCAGGTACCTGGATATCGCGCGGCACGCGAAGGTTCATTTTCTGCCGATGTACCGCCGTACGCGTGATGACGTGGAGGGAATTCTCGACGTCCTGAAGTACCTCCTCTCTCCCTCACACAACCTGGAGGAGTGTAGTATCCCCGTGGCCTACGTTCCTGAAACGGCAAGCCTGGACACGCTGCTGACCAAGTTCCAGAGAGAGGGACTGCGCGTGGCCATCGTCGCCGATGAGTACGGCGGGACCGCGGGCCTGATTACGCTGGGCGACATTATCGAAGAGATTGTCGAGGATGTGGAGAATGAATACCGCGCCGATCACTCCACGATCGCCCCGCTCGGTGCTGACCGATGGTTGATTGAGGGGAGTACGAGTCTCGAGGAGATTAACTACGAACTGGACCTGGAACTCGAGGCCGAGGGCGCGGATCGCATCTCCGGTTGGGTCATCGCGCAAGCCGAGGAGATCCCCAAGCCGGGGCAGGTTGTCGAAGCGCAGGCCTGCCGCGTGAGGGTGCAGCGTGTTCGGAAGAATCGTATTACCTGGGTCCAACTCACGCAGTTGCCACCGTCGCAGGATGATGCCGAAGACGAGGACGACGAGGACGAGGACCGGAACTGATGTTGGTTGTGATCCAGGTGTTGCTGATTCTTGTCTGCCTCGTCGGCTCGGCGTTCTTCTCCGGCCTCGAGACGGGGGTGATTTCAATCAACCGCATGCGCTTGCGCCACTTCGTGAAGGAGGGCTCCAGGCGCGCCCGACTCCTGCAGGATCTATTGGACCCTCCCGATCGCCTGCTCGGGACCACCCTGCTGGGAACGAATCTCTGCAACGTCATGGTCTCGGTCATCGCCGCCAGCCTGGCCTTTAACGTCTCCGAGGAGCGGGGACCCACGGTGTCGGCGGTCGTGGTGACCTGCGTGCTGCTTGTCTTCGGGGAGTACGTTCCCAAGGCGTGGTTCCAGGCGCGGCCGTACCGGCGTTGCCGGCCGTTCGCCGATGCCTTGCATATGAGCTGGCGGGTCATGCGGCCCCTGGTTGTAGCGGTCACGGCGATCACGCGCGTGTTTCTGCGCGGCGGGGGCGACATGTTCGGCCGGGGACGTCACTCGGTGAACCGCGAAGAGTTGAAAGTGCTCGCACACGACGTGGAGCGCGGCGGAACGATCTCACCCGAAGAACGGATCATGATTCACCGTGTGTTTGAGCTCTCCTCCAAGGAAGCGCGCCAGGTGATGGTGCCGGCCGATCAGATCGTCAGTGTTGCCGGGGACGCCACCGTGGCAGATCTGTGTAGCCTGTCACGGGAAAGATCGTACACCAGGATTCCGGTCCGCGACGCCGCCGACAAACTCGTCGGAGTCATTAACATGTTTGATGTTCTCGGGTCGCACCATCTGGATAGCGAGGATCCGGTGAGCGAATTCATGCGAAGCCCGCTCTTTATCTCCGAAACGACCCCAATTGACGACATCTTTCCGCGGCTTCGCATCTCGCGCCAATCGATGTGCCTCGTGCGCAACGAATCGGGCTCGGTTTCCGGGCTGCTCACTACCGAAGACATCCTGCGCGAAATAGTCGGCGAGCTGTAGGAGATCGGCTGGGGATCGATTCGGCCGACGTTGGGCCGGTGGCCACATGCGGCCCGCATGCCCGGCGCCGGTGGATCTATGCAGCCACCTCGGCCACACCCGTTCGGGTCGCTCCAAGGCCGATGCTTCTTACGTCTGTAAATTTGCGCGGTTTTCCGGAGTGAAACGCAGGTCGCGACGCTTCGGGCAATCGCTTGGCATGCCGCATGCTAAAGCACATGGCAACCCTCAGTTGGTGGGTACGAGAAAAGGCACGCTAACCCAGGCCTTTAATGAAACTCAACTGGCTGTCCGGTGACTGCCTCACGGCAACAAAGGCCCGGTCTTCGACCGGGCTTTTGTGCGTGTGGGCTAGAATGTAATCCGCGCCCCGGCATTTCCCCGCATGTGCAGCGCGGTGATGCCCAGATGACGGCTCGGGATCTCCGTGTGCAGGCGAGATTGAATCACGGTTCGCGAGCTGCTCACCGTGGGCGCACAAGTCGTTCGCGTGACCTCTTGCCGGATGGCCCCGGTCCCGAACGTGGTCTTGGTCGTGGTGCACGTCTCCGAACTCGTGGCGGGGGAATGTGCGTGGTGAGAACTGTGCGACGTCTGCACGGGATAGTGCGTCACGTTGACCGGATACGTGTAGCTATACCGCGAGCGGCGAGAGTCGTCTTCCGCATCCCGTGCGCGCTGTTCCGCATCACGCGCCCGCTGTTCGGTCCGGGCGACGCGTTCCTGGAGCTCGGCGATGCGAAGTTGGATTTCAAGGTCGCGCTGTCTGCCCTCTGCTTCGGTCCGGTTTCGGTCGAGCTGCAATTCGAGCCGCTGAAGTGCCGATGCCAATTGAGTTTCCACCGGCACGCCGGGGTATCGATTGCGAAAATCGCTCCACGCGTCCACCTGGTTCTGTGCGGTCGCGCCGTCGAGTTCGCCGCTCTCCAGCATGCGCCGCTTGATCGCCAGGCCTTCGAGTTGGAGTTCGTTGCGCCGCTCCGCTTCGCGCTGGGCCTTGCGCATACGCTCATCCTCGGCCGCCTTGCGACGCGCCGTGAGTTGCGCATCCGAGATGAGGGACACCTCCGAGACAACGCCATCGTTGATCTTTACGTGCCCGCGGTCGTAATAGAGCATTTGCATCCCATCCATGCGGATATATCCGGACGGTTCTCCCAGCGCCTCCAAGACCGCTGCTTCGGTATCTCCAATAGCGATCGTCGCCTCCACGGCGCCGGCTACAGTCGCGGCTAGCACGGCCGCGGTTATCATAGACAAGTGAATGGGTCGTTTCATTTCAGATCTCCCGTTCTTGCTTCGCCATGCGCCGGAATAGCGCTCGTCCACACGAAGCATTCTACAGGATTAGACGTCACGGAGAAAGGTCTATTCAACCCGAATGCGAGAGATAATTGGTGCGCCCGCCGCCACCAACTACCAACTACTCCCTACCCCGCGCGCTAAGCGCGGAGAGCACGGCGCTTCGAATCTGAAGATTCGGGTCCTTCTCGAGCCGTGCGATCATGGCGTTGAGTTCGGTGTCGTTGAGTTCGGCGGCGGCTTGGATCGCTACGATCATGGCACGCGTACGCTCCTCCGTGTTGACTTCGTCGAACTCCTCGAAGTACTCGCGGGTGAGCAGACGCTCGAGGATCTCGCGCCCGGCGGGATCGCCGAATTTGGCCAACGCGATCGCCGCGTCCCACGTCACGTTGGGTTCCTTATCGGTGAGCATTTCACGTAAGAGCGGAATCGAGGAGTCGGCACGGATGTTTCCGAGCGCGATTACGGCCGCGAGTCGAGTCCGTGAATCGGCGTGACCCAGGTGCGCTTCGATCGCGGACGCCGCTTCATCCATCTGCAGCATGCCCAGGGCCTGGATGTACGTCGTCAACTCGTCCTCTGTGGATTCGCCAAGCGCCTTCGCCAGTGGCGCGTAGAATTCGCGCAGCCCGGAGCGTCCCATCGCCAGGGCCAGGTATTGTCGAACGCGTGGATCGTCCTGCTTCAAGGTTTCGTCATCAAACAGATCGATCATGCGTGCGATGAACGCTTCGCTATGCGGCACGCGGTCGGCCGCGACGAGATGTTTCGAAAGCTCGAAGGCCGATTGCCAGCGACGGTTGCCGCGGCTGGTCTGGATGTCCTCGAGATAATCATCGACGGAGCGGTCATCGGCAACGAGGACGTAAACGAGTACGGCGACGATAATGCCGAACAAGGCAATGAAGAATGGGATGACGAACAGAGAATGGAGCAGCCGTCCCCAGCGGCTCTCGGGCCATCCGGGTTCGCCCGGCTCGGCCGGCGCCTCTTCAAGCGCACTCTGATCCGAGAGCAGGTCCCGCGCGACATCCTGGTCCACGCCGAGATTGCGCGGCAGATCAAGTTCCTCCGGGTCGTTCTGTGGTTTCATCTGAAGTGTGTGTCGTGCTGGAAAATTAGACAGAATCTACAGGATGAACAGGATCGGCCCACGCCGATTGACAAATCGATCAATAACCTCGCCGGCAGGACGGCCTATTTTCGTGCATGCTGCTCGACCTTGCGATCGATCCAGGTGTCCTCGGGGATGTTGTCCCAGCCGTAGGCCGTGCCGACGATCTTGATGCCGAACTGCTTCTCGACATCGTCCGGGTCGTGCATCGCGATCGCATCCCACGTGAGTTTCTCGCAGACGCGCACGCAAATCTGGCACCCAATACATTCGTTAAATCGGATCTGAACCGGTGGGATGGCCACGTCGGTGTACTTGTCGGCGGGCACGTGCTCAATACAGTCCACCGGGCAAAACGGGACGCAAGCCTCACATCCCGTACAGTTGTCCTCATTGACGACAGCGACGATCTGGGGCCGCTTCTTCTTGTCGCCGATCACTCTTGGGAGCGGCGGGACTTTGCCGTAATGGTCATATGTCTTGGTCGTCATGCGGCCATGATCATGCCCCTACGCGCATCGCCGGGTAAAGCCAAAAGTACACATGCCGCCCTCTCGGAGAAGACCTTCAAGACCAGATCCGTTCGACAGGCTTATCGCAGGCAGGCCACCCCTCGACAAGCTCGGGACCCCGCGCCTTCGCCCGCAAGCACTTCTGTCGACTGGCAGAGGAGCTGTCCGATGCGGACGCCTCTCTTCTAGTGATCACTGTTGGTTTCGGCCCCTTGCACAAGGGGCTTTCGTACTGAGCATAAGCATAGAACGTGTATACACGTTCTATGCTATCGACGCTATTATGGCAAGCTCATAATTGGATCTGTTTGCAAACTTTTGTGTTGCACCGTTACGCGACATGGTGTTATTACGTGTATACACGTAATAACACCCGAATAACAAAATGTTTACAATCACCACGCGACGAAAGATTACCGGCAAGTTGCGGACACCGGTCCGTCCGCATGTGCTCGGGCGGCTCGCCGAGGAGCTGATGCAGGGGACTCGCTACCAATCGACGACTCCCTTTCTGCAGGCGCTGGAAGACGAGGGCGTTGTGCAACATCACTCGGTGAAGGCGCGAAACGGAAAAAGCATCTCGCTTTACGGCGCCTTCCCCCTGGACGATCTCACGCCCTACGAGCTTGCGGGGGCAGTGTTCCCGGAGGCGTACTTCTGCAACCTGACCGCGATCTACCATCACGGACTCACGGATCAAGTACCCAAGGCCGTGTATCTGTGCAGCGAGACAATCTGTGCAAGGCAGGGACGGGTCGGCGAGGCGCTCTCGGAGTCGCGAATACGCAGTGCGTTCATCAAACCGAGCCGGCACACGAACTTCGTCATCGATTTCAAGAAGCACGAGTTGGTTGTTCTGGATCGAGAGAGGGGATCGGATCATGGTGTCATTGCAGTCCGTCGGACGCGATCTCCGTGCCCGAACGCGTCCAGAGTTGCGTGCTTGGAGCGCGCCCTGATCGACGCTGTGGTTGCGCCACACTACAACGGAGGCGTCAGCAGCCTCCTTGCGTATTTCCGCGCTGCTCGCAAGAAGATCAACCACACGCGAATGATGGAGATCTACAGGAAGCTCGCCTTCGTGTATCCCTATGCGCAGTCGCTGGGATTCTTTCTGGAGCACGCGGACATGCGCAGCCACGCAGACGAATTACGCGACATCTTCCCGCCACGGCAACGGTTCTTCGTCGACCACAGTGCGAAAAGCTCATGGGCTTATGACGAGCGCTGGATGCTCTACCATCC
This sequence comes from Verrucomicrobiota bacterium, assembly GCA_027623315.1. Classification (GTDB taxonomy): domain Bacteria; phylum Verrucomicrobiota; class Kiritimatiellia; order CAJWTS01; family CAJWTS01; genus JAQBYD01. The sequence continues at coordinate 12,797 of JAQBYD010000045.1, forward strand.
GGAGGGTCTCGTTCATGACGATTGAAGAAGTCATCACGGAAGCGATCGTCGCTCTGTATGGAAGTCCTATGGTTTCGAAGCTCCTCCTGCTCAAAGGGGGAAGCGCCATGCGTCTTTTCGATGGGCTGGATTCTCGTCTTTCCATCGATGCGGATTTCTCCGTCGAGGACGCGATCGACCCCGATGGTGGACTATTCAAGGAGATGGAGCGCTGCATGAGCGAGGCGTTCTGCGTCCATGGGTATGAGGTCATGGATTTCCGGCCCAACAAAAGGCCGAAGCACCGCCGATCCGGATTTCCGGAATCCTGGGGAGGATGGACCTGCGAGTTCAAACTGACCGATCTGCGACACAAGGATAAATCTATGGAGACGAAGCGCAGGAACGCATTGGTACCTGACGGTGCGAACTCCCCGAGCATCGCTCTCGATCTAAGCGAGCACGAGTACTGCGGGAAACAGAGAACTCGCAACCTGCACGGCGTCCGGGTCCGAGCATACTCACGTGAGATGCTGGTCGTGGAGAAGCTGCGTGCGATCTGCCAGCAGCACCCCGACTATCCGTTCCGGCAAGAGAGCAGGAACCGGGCGAGAGACTTCTTCGATATCCACGAGCTTACGACGGACACCGATGACGAGTTTCTGCGGCGATGCCGGCGTTACGTCTCGCCTGTCTTCGAAGCCAAGCAGGTGCCCTTGTGGATTCTCCGTGAATTGTGGGACGACGGATGGGTGGACGCTCATCGCCGTGGCTTCGACCAGGTGAAAGATACCGTTCGTGGCCACCTGCACGATTTCGACGTGTATCTGGAGCATGTGCGGTTTCTGATTCAGGAAATTTGCCCAGAGATTCCCAAGCGGGAGCCGTAACGGATCGCCGCATGCGTGATCGCGTGAAAGTTCGTGTTTCATCGTGCCTGTATTAGGGCACACCGGCCTGCGGAACTTGTTTTCGAGTGTCCGCGGCGGTGTTCCTACTGTCCGAATGCATCGCGACCTGCGCCAGCCACTTCGGCCAGGATTCCACGCAGGCAGGCGACCTCGCGTTTTATTATTCGCATGCTCGCGGCGAGTTCCTCGATGCTGAGGGCATCGAAGAATTTCGGGAAGATGCTGAAGATGGCTTTCATCAACGAAGCCGCAGTTAACATGGGTTTCCCGGCATGTTCAAAGTAAAAGGATGCCTGCTGACGCCCGGCCGCGCTCTTTTCTGGTATCATTAGGTGGTCGACCGTCGTGAAACACCGAGACTCCATATCCGTTACCCTCGTCATCGTCAGCATCGCTCTCGTTGCAGCGCTCGCGATTCGCAATGTTTCGAAGCCTGGCGTCCCATCTGACGCAGGAACCGGGACGGCGGGCCACGTGCGGATGGAACGACGCGGGCCTGGCCAGACCAACCGTAATGCACGCCTCTCGCTTCACGGCCAGCACGCGGTTCGTCACGCCCGCGCGACGAATATGTCGGGCCGGGTCCAGCAATCGCACACGGTCCTGCTCGCGCGGAAAGACGGCGGCTTCGGTTATCTTACGGAACCGTCCCCGCAGGACCCGCAAGCCATCGCCGTAGGCGTCCTGACCGAACCCGGCTCCCTGCTCACCCCCTGGGCGATTCCCCCCGACGAGATCGTGCTGAAGAGCCGCTATCGATCCTCGCACAATGGCCTGACGCATCTGCACTTCCGCCAACATCTCGACGGGATCGAGCTTGCTCGCGGCGATATCCATCTGAACATCGATGCCGAGGGCCGCGTGCTCAACCTGGCAAGCCGGGCCATACCCGCGTTGCGCGCGCGTGCGCCGTTACCCGCAGCGGGCCTGTCTGCCCTGCAAGCCGCCGAACGCCTCGCGGTCGCGCTACGCCTCGAACTGCGTGAACCGCTCTCCGTGCTCTCATCCTCGCCCGGGGCGGCGAGGCAGACGCTGCTGAGTGACGGTGGCATCTTCCGCCGGCCGGTCCCGGCGAAACTCGAGTACATGCTGGATCACGACGCGGTCGTGCACCTCGTCTGGAATCTTCAGGCCGAACCGCCGGGCGGGCATCATTACTGGAACGCACACATCGACGCGGTCGACGGCGCTCTGCGCGCAAAGGAGAACTGGGTCGTTAGTGAGTCCTACACGGTCTACCCCGGTCCGCTGATCGATCCGTTCGACGGCCCGGCCGCTGCCGTCGCGGAGCCGTACCTGGAGTCACCGTCCGCGGCATCCCCATTCGGGTGGCATGAGACCAATGGCGTCGGCGGTGCCGAGTTCACCATCACACGCGGCAATAACGCGCACGCATACGAAGACTCCAGCGACCTCAACGCATCGACCGGAAACGAACCCGACGGTGGTGACAATCTCGTGTTCGACTTCACGGCCGATACCAACCAGGCCCCGCAGACCTATTCCGATGCCTCTGTCGTAAACCTCTTCTACTGGAACAATCTCCTTCACGATATTCATTACGAATATGGCTTCGACGAGCCCGCCGGAAATTTCCAGGCGAATAACTATGGGGCCGGCGGAGCCGCGGGCGATCCGGTTCGGGCCGAAGCTCAGGATGCCGGCGGATTCAACAACGCCAATATGTTGACCCTTCCCGATGGAGAGAGTCCGCGCATGCAGATGTTCCTCGGAAACAACACCACCCCATTTCGCGATGGCTCACTCGATAACCTCGTCGTTATCCACGAATACGGTCACGGCGTCTCGACGCGCTTGACCGGCGGCCCCGCCGCGGCCGGATGCCTCACCGCCACGCAGAGCGGCGGCATGGGCGAGGGATGGAGCGACTGGTGGGGGCTCGTGCTGACCGCCAAGCCGGGCGATACGGCCGGGCTGGCACGCCCCGTGGGGAACTGGCTCTTTGGCGAGGCTCCATCCGGCAACGGGATTCGTTCGCATCCGTACACGACGAACATGACGCTCAACCCGCTGACTTACGAAGATATCGCCACGGCAACGCAACCACACGGAATCGGTACCGTGTGGTGCTCGATGCTATGGGATGTCTACTGGATCCTTGTGGATCAGTTTGGATTCGATTCCGATTTCTACAAGGGGACAGGCGGCAATCATATTGCGATGCAACTCATCATGGACGGCCTCAAGCTTCAACCGTGCAATCCAACCTTCGTCGAGGCGCGCGATGCTGTACTACTTGCGGACGAGGTCACGTATGGCGGCGCACATCTCGACCTGTTGTGGGCCGCCTTCGCGCGGCGCGGGCTCGGGGACGGAGCAGACGATGGTGGTGATGCCGATAGCGTCGTCGTGAGCGACGGATTCGGCGTGCCGCTGCTTCCGTTCCGGGTCGTGGGCAGTCTACCCGCTTCGGCGGAGTTCGTGGCCGCCGGCCCGACCAGCGTGGTCGTGACGCTCAGTGATCCGGTGGACGCTGCAAGCCTCGGTCCAGCCGACCTGGTCCTCGCCGGAGCGGTATCCTCGGGGGTCGTGCTTACGGCTTCCAACCAGGCGACATTCAGTTTCGTGTCGTCACCGGTCACCAACCAGGGCAGGCATGAAGCCGTGATGGCATCCAATGCCGTCATGCGCCTGTCCGACGGCGCGCCGCTGCAGGAATGGGTGGGCGCGTTTCGGTTCGATGAAACCGTCCTGGGCGTGACTAACACGGTGCCCGGGACCAACACGATCATTTCTCTCCCCATCACAAACATCCGCCTGGTGTTCAATGAAGCCGTGGCTTCGAGCTCCGTCGTTGCGGCGGCGCTCTTGCCCAGCATCGGGATCGCCACCGGGGCGATGGTCATGGCTTCAAACGAGGTCGCCTACTCCCTGTCCCAGGTCGACAGGGAAGGACCGATGTGGATTCACCTTCCACAAGATACCATCACGGACATTCACGGCAACGCGGGTGTCGCGTTCATCGGGAGATGGGAACTGGATTTCGGGATCGTGCCGTATCCGCGTGTCTTTGCGACGCTCGGCGGCGCCCTGGCGGCGCAGGATTCGGAACTTCGTGGCTCGATCGGAACCAGCAACGATATTGACGTGCTGCTGGTCGCCCTTGCCTCCAATCAGCTGATCTCGGTGTCGCTTCAGCCGTCGAGTAACCTGGTTGCCGCGTTGGAGTTGCTCGATCCGGGTCAGTCCAGCGTAGCGACCACGGCGGTTGCCGCGGCCGGCACAGCTCTCGTTCTGCAAGGAATCCGTGCGCTCGCGACGGGTGACTATGCGCTACGCATCTCGAGCCACGGGGACACGCAAGGCGGCTACGATCTGAGGATTCTGCGCGACGCCGTCTTCGAGGACGAGACCTTCGTGGGGGTGTCAAACGACACCCTCATCACGGCGCAGAACCTGGACAACGTGTTCACAGCCGGGGCGACCTCGGAAGCGGTCGTCGTGGGGTTTGCGGGTTTTCCGGGATTTGATCCGACGACATCGATCTTCGCCGAGGACTTCGAATCGGGGCCCGGAGGGTTTGTGATCGATAACGGGTTCGGATCCGGCAACGGCATGTGGCACCACACGGGTGGGCGCAGCCAGGATGGCCTGCCGGGTCACTCGGTGACCGGCGCGATGTACTTCGGGCAGAATGAGGACACGTCCGGCAACGGAGATTACAACTCCGGAATCTCCGTCGCTGGCGCCGTGAGCACGCCGCCGCTGATCGTGCCTCTTCTCGACAGCGTGTCGATCTCCTTCAACACGTTGCTGGAGACGGAGATTTTCGCCGAATGGGATCGTGCGATCGTGGACGTCTCGTCGGGAGGAACACCCGTGTCCGTACTCGACAACTTTGGCGGAGGGCTTCCGCGTGACACCGACGGGAAATGGGCGTCGCACACTGTCGATCTCACCGATTTCGCAGGGGAAACGGTCGTCGTACGATTCACGTTTGACACAATTGACGACATCCTGAACGACTTCGAGGGGTGGTACGTCGACGACATCGCCATCGAAGGAGCATCGTTGACGGCCTCCGAAAGAGATCTCTACCGCTTCATGATTCCATCGAACCAGACCGCGTCTGTCGTGGTCGAAGGGCACGATGCCGGCCCGCTCAGACTGGATCTGCTGGACACGAACGACCAACCCATCGCCACCGGGGTCAAGATCTCCCCCAGCGTGCGCGCGATAGAAAATATCGCCGGTAGCGGGGTCTTCTTCGCAGCAGTCGCCGGCGGCGACATAGAGTACTGTTTGCGCGTCACCCTCGCGCCGCCCGCATCCAATCCGCCCCCATTTCTTGTTCTCGGGAGCGTTCCCGACTCGGGCACTGAACTCGCCGGCGCCCCTCTCGCCGTTAGCCTGGACTTCAGCGAGGCGGTACGCCTTTCATCGGTTCAGTCGAATGATCTCACGATCAACGGTGTGTCCGCTACGGCTGTCGCCGTCGGTGATGGTGATACCCTCTCGTTCGACCTGCCCGCCCTGGCGGAAGGGACCCAGACGGTTGCCGTCTCGACCGGCGCGCTCACATCCGTGTCCGGGCAACTCGTCGAGGCGTTCACGGCGCAGTTTATTCTCGATGAAACGCCGCCGCGCGTAGCGTCGAACTCCATCGCGTACGGCGCCGTGGTGGACGGTTATAGCTTTATCGTAACCACCCGGTTCAGTGAGGTGATGTCGGCGGGTCATGCCGGGTTCGACGACTTCGCGTTGATGCAAGTCGGATCGTCCAACATCCTTTTCCCCAACAATTTCGATTGGAAAGCCGGCAATACCGAGTTCACGACGCACTACACGTTGATTCCTGACGGGGAGTTCGAACTGACCCTCTTCAGTGGGGACCTCAAGTTCGAAGATCGCGTGGGTCACGATCTGGACGGCGAACGGTTGGCCGTACCATTGCCGGGCGTATGGTCTGGCGACGGACATGCCGGCGGCGATTTCCGACTCCGCTTCTTTGCGGACCAGGTGACGTCCGAATTGCCGACGCCCTTTACGGCGCGGCCACCACCGGGTAGCCGGGTGTATGAGTCGCAGGCCACGGCGTTCGTCATGCCCGCCGGGGATCTGGACGAATGGGTCTTCGAGGCCGACGCGGATCAGAGCGTGTCGATCGTGATCGAAGGCGGGTCCAACCTCCAGGCGCGCGCGCGTCTGCTGGGGCCGGCCAGTAACATCATCGCCGATGCAACGGCAGCCTGCACGGGATGCCCCGTGATCGTGCAGGGGATGACACTACCGGATGGGGGCACGCATCGCGTGATCGTAGAGGGAGTCAGCGCATCGACCGGAGCGTACACCGTGCGCGTCGTGTTCAACGCGATTTACGAACTCGAACCCCTGCTGGCGGTGTCCAACAACACGGCCGTCGCCGCACAAAGTGTAGAATCCGCACTGCTGCCACTCGCGTATACGCTCGGTGACGCAGGGTCCATCCTCGGGGCGTTGGGATCCGGCGACGGTGAAGACTGGTATGGTCTCGCGATCGCGAGTAACCAGTCCCTCAGCCTGGTCCTTTCCGCGACGGGCACGGTGTCGCTCCAGCTCTATGATGTGACGGGCACCACGCTGTTGGCCGGCGGGGTGGCGGGGAGTAACGCAGCCCTGGTTGTGAGCGGCTTCGTCTCCAGCGTGGAGACGGATTTGCGGGTGCGCGTGTCCGGCACGAGTGAATTCTACACGCTCGTGATGGCACGCGGCGCGGCCTTTGATGTCGAGCCGAACAATGTCCCGGCTTCCGCACAGGATCTCGTCCTGGTTCACGCCACCTTCGGACAGCTCGGACCGGGGAGTAATGATGTCGACATCTTTACCTTCATCGCGAGCGACGGCGATGAGATCGTCCTGGAGACAACGACCCCGGGCGGCGGCCCGGTGGAGACGCGAAACCTGTTGGACCCGCTCCTGGTGCTGCACGCCCCGGACGGACAGCTTGTCGCGCAGGACGACAACACGGCCGCGGACAAGAAGAACGCGTTGCTCGCGCACGTGGCGATCACGACCGGCGTTTATCGCGTGCATGTGACGGGAGTGTCTGGCTCGACCGGCGACTATGTGCTCCGTCTGAATGCGCCGCCGCCCGTGCATCTCGCCGTCGTTAACCTCTACGGTGACGCAAGCCCGCCCGAAGGGCGTCACAACGTGGCCGTGGGTGCCACGCACAACCTGAGTGTCACCAACACGCCCGTGTTCCTGGCTGGCGGGACGGGCCTGGTGGCCTGCGTAGGCTGGGTCGGCAGCGGGGACGTTCCCGGGACCGGATTAGGCACGGAGACAGGATCGCTCTTATTCTCGAACGACTCGACGATTGCGTGGCAATGGCAACCGGTCCAGCCGGGATACTTCCAGGATTTTGACGACTGGAATATGCCGAATTCAGATACGGCATCCACGAATCAGCAATGGAGGATCCATGACGGGCACGTCTGGTCGTTCTTCGGGCGACACTCTGCGTCGAACGCCGCTTGGCTCTATAACGCGCAGGGATTTCTGCCGGACTCACACATTACGTCGCCGGTATTCTCGAATGGATTTCACGCGTTGATCTTCAGGGTTCGCAATCGGAACCTCGTTCAACTTCCGCTCGACATACTTCTGTCCACCACCGGCGCCGCCTGGCAGGGCGAAGCATCCATCATCTCCAGCTCGCAAACCGTGTGGGTCGAGAAGGTGCTGACCGTCGATATCGGCCTCTCGACACAGATTCGTTTCGATAAGCCGCACGGTGGCATCGCGAACACACAAATCGGACTCGACGATATCCTCGTGGTGAAGCCATTTACGCCCGTGTCTCCCGATCGCGACGGTGACGACCTGCCGGATGCGTGGGAGATTTTGCATGCGCTCAATCATCTCGATGACGGGAGTGGGGACCCGCTCAACGGTTCGACGGGCGACGGGGATGGGGACGGGGCGGACAATGCACATGAACTTGATGCCGGTACCGATCCGAACGACAGGCTGTCGGTGTTCGCCGTGAACGCGATTGCGGTGCCCTTGGCCGGCGGCGGAGTCGAACTCAGCGCTTTCACGCAGCCCGCGCGTGTCTATGCGATCGAGTATACGGACGACGCGCTCGATTCGTTGCCTGCCTGGCACCGCTTCACGAATCTCAGCAACGGCGTCGGCACCTGGATCGAGACCAACGCGGCACCTGCCGTCTACACGTTTCACGATGACTTCACCAGTTCCACGAGCGGCTCCAGCCCCGCCGCCGGGCGGCGCTGCTATCGCATTCGCGTGGAATAGAGGACCCATCTGATGCCAATCAGATCTCTTGACTCCGACCCCGGCGTTCGGTGATACTCCGCCCCTTAATTATGGATATGAATGGAATCTTGATCCTGGTGCACATCCTGTGCATGGCGGGCGTGTTCGGCGGGCTGCTCGCGAGTCTTGCTGCCGGTGCCGGCGCAAGCGGTGACGCCGCCGCGACGGGCCGCGCGGCGATGCGGCCGCTCAACATACTTCTGATCGTCGGCTTTCTCGCCGGCATGGGGCTTTACGTGCAGCAGACGTCGGGTGGCGAGGCGAAGGCATCGTTGCATGCGATCGTCGGAATTAAGATGCTGATCCTGGTTGCCGTCGGCGCCTTCATGGGAATAGCCGGCGCCGCGTTCAAGAAGGAGAACGTGCCGCGCGGGCGTCTCCTCCAGGTTGTTGCCGCCGCGTTATGCGTGGTCGCCGCCGCGCTGGGCGTCTCGATTTAGGCGTGGCTGGATCGCTGCAGGCGGGGTGAGGGCCTTGTATGTCCAATACCTTGAATCAACTTGAGATAAGTGATCCGATTCTGGAAAGGCTATGACGAGCCGGGCGACAATGTGTGGCTGCGCGACTGCAAGGCCAATCGGGAAGAGTGAGCGGCTGAAAGGAGATCATGAAGGTAACAGCAAAGACTCTCGGGGCCTGTCTTGCAGGAATCATCGTGACCGGGGTGGCGTTATCTCTCGCCGGATGCGGCGGCAAGAAATCGGCGGCGGAAGCTCCGGCCGAAGCCGCTGCCACGGCAGCAGACCCGATTCTTATCGGTCTCCTGCTTGAAACGTATGACGTGGCACGCTGGGCGCGCGACGAGCAGTACCTTTCCGAGGCGGCCAGGGCGTCGGGGGCCGAGGTGGTCAGAGCCGTGGCCAATGGGGACCAGGACAAGCAGAACCAGCAGGCCGACACCTTTCTCACGAAGGGCGCGGACGTGCTGGTGGTCGTACCCAAGAACCTGAAGACGGCCGCGCGTATCGTGAAGAGCGCGCACGAGAAGAGCGTACCCGTGCTGGCGTACGACCGGCTGATCCGCAACTGCGACCTGGACATGTACATCACCTTCGACAACGAGCAGGTGGGGTACCTGCAGGCCAAGGGCGTGCTGGAAAAGGTCCCGCAAGGCAATTTCATCCTGTTGGGCGGCGCGGCGTCGGACAACAACGCGGCGTTGCTGCGCAAGGGTCAGCTCAAGGCCATCGCAGAACACGAGGCCGCCACGGGGAACAAGATCAATGTGCTCGACGATCCATTCCTGGACAACTGGGACAAGGAAGAGGCGCGCCGCAAGATCAGCAACATGCTCACCCGCTTCAAGGCCGAGGACAAGAATGTGGATGCCATCGTGGCGTCGAATGATGGCACGGCCGGCGGCGCGATCGCGGCGCTGAAGGCTGAAGGACTGGACGGCAAGGTTGCGGTTTCGGGGCAGGACGCGGAGCTCGGCGCGTGTCAACGCGTCGTCGAGGGCACGCAGACGGTGACCGTGTACAAGCCCGTGCGTCTCCTTGCGGGCGCGGCCGGCGAGATCGCGGTGCGGCTCGCGAAGGGCGAGACCCCCGAATCGATTGCCGAGGCCCTGGGCTATGCCCTGCAGCATCTCAACAACGGCACGAAGGATGTCCCCTCGATTTACCTGGAGCCGGTCTTTGTGACGAAAGAGAACATGCGCGAGACGGTCGTCAAGGACGGCTGGCATCCCGAGGAGAAGATCTACGCGAACCTGCCTGCCCAGTCCGGAGGTGCCGTCGAAGCTGGCGTGCCGAAGGTGGGGCGGGCGGGCGCAGGCGAATGACCGGGCCCGCCGCTGAGGCGCCGCTTCTCGAAGCACGTGAGATCACGAAGGATTTTCCCGGGGTCCGGGCGTTGGACGGAGTCTCCTTCTCCGTTCGTCCAGGCGAGATTCACGCCCTCGTGGGCGAGAACGGGGCAGGCAAGTCGACCCTGATCAAGGTTCTTGCCGGCGTCCATCCGCACGGCAGCTACGGCGGAGACGTTCGCATGGACGGAGCATCCGTTCGGTTTCGTACCGTGCGCGATGCCGAGACCTCGGGCATCGCCGTGATCTACCAGGAACTCGCCCTCGTCAAACACATGACCGTTGCCGAGAACATTCTGCTCGGTGACGAGCCTCGTCACCTTGGTATGGTCGACCACGATGCGATGGTTGGCGAAGCCGAAGCCTTGATGCAGCAGCTTGGCGTGCAGATGGACGTTCGGAGCGAGGTGATCCATCTCGGTGTCGGCATGCAGCAGTTGGTTGAGATCGCGAAGGCGATTCGCAAGCAAGGGCGTGTGTTGGTGCTCGACGAGCCGACGGCCGCGCTGGCCGAACACGAGGTCGCGACCCTCATCGGAATCGCCCGCCGCTTGCGCGAGCAGGGAGTCGGCATGGTCTACATCTCGCACAAGCTCGACGAAGTCTTCGAGATTGCCGACCGAATCACGGTTCTGCGTGACGGTCAGACCGCGGGCAGCGACCTCACAGCCAACTGGACACGGGAGCGCGTGGTCACGGCGATGGTGGGACGCGAAATGAACGACATGTTTCCCAGGGTAGAACATCAGCGCGGTGACGTGGCTCTCGAGGTGCAGGGGCTGTCGCTGGAGGATCCAGAGGTGCCGGGCCGCCTGCTCGTGGACGACGTGTCCTTCAAGGTGCATTGTGGCGAGATTCTCGGAATCGCCGGGCTCGTGGGTTCTGGTCGCACCGAACTGGTCTCGGCGATATTCGGTTGCACGCGCGGCCCGCGCCGCGGAAAAATCTTCGTGGACGGGCGAGAGACCACGATCCGCAGTCCCGCTGACGGCATCCGGGCCGGTATGGCGTTCGTGCCCGAAGATCGCAAGCAGCACGGACTGGGGCTGATCTTCTCCGTGCTTGAGAATCTCACACTGGTGCACCTCGGCGAGTTTTGCCGGTTCGGCGTGATCGATTCCCAGCGCGAGTTTGTCGAGGCGCGTGAGACGGCGGAATCCCTGAAGGTCAAGACCGCATCGCTCGACGTAGCGGTGAATACATTGTCCGGCGGGAATCAGCAGAAGGTTGTCCTGGGCAAGTGGCTGATGCGCCCGCCGCGCATCCTGTTCCTGGACGAACCCACGCGCGGCATTGATGTGGGTGCCAAGGCCGAGATTCATCGACTGATCGGCGAACTGACTGCACGCGGAATGGCGGTGGTCATGGTATCCAGCGAGCTGCCCGAGATCCTGGGCGTGGCCGACCGAATCCTGGTGCTGCGCGAGGGGCGCGTTGCGGGGAGCCGCGATCGCGACGTAGCGACGCCGGACAACATCATGGAGATGGCGACGTGAGCGCATCTGAGGGTGGAAGCCGGAATCGTGCCGCGACCGGACCCGGGCTCGATCTTCGCTTGCTGTCGATGGTCTTCATCCTTGTGGCGATGTGGATCTTCTTCCGTGTGCAGGTCGGTGATTTCTACTTCAGTGGCGAGAGCATTGCCAAGCTGAGTCGGGACATGGCGACCTGGACAATCCTCGCGGCGGGGATGACGCTCGTGATCGTCTCCGGCCACATCGATCTCTCCGTGGGTTCGCTGATGGCTCTCGTCGTGGCCTGCTGTGCTCTCATGATCGACCCGGAAGACGGGCTTGGCTGGAGTGCGGGCGTGGCGGTTCCCCTTGCGCTCGGCGTGGGGCTGACGCTCGGGCTCTGGCAGGGCGCTCTCGTCGCGCATTTCAGAATCCCCGCTTTCATCGTGACACTCTCCGGGCTGTTTATTTTTCGAGGGCTGACGCAGCGCGTTAGCGCGAGGGATCCGCGAGTCCCGGACGAAAGTTGGGTTACGGGCCTCGGGTTCAACTACCTGTCGCCGACGGTCGGTTACGTGCTTGCCGGGGGCGTTTGCCTCGCGATCGCCGGCGCTGTCGGTTTCGCGCGCGCGCGCCGAAGGCGCCTGGGATTGGCTGCCGGGGGCGTCTTGGTCAGCGTGCTGACGATCGCCGTGCCTTGCGTCCTGATCTTTGGCTTCGTATGGAAGGTGAACCAGTACCGCGGTGTTCCGGCGCAGACCGTGACGATGGCGATCGTGATGGGCGTGATGTATTTCCTCTCGCGTAAGACCCGTTTCGGCCGGCATGTCTTTGCCATCGGGGGCAATGCAGAAGCCGCGCGTCTTTCGGGGGTGAGCGTTGAGCGCAATACCATTGCGGTCTTCGGGTTAATGGGGCTCCTCGCCGGCGTCGCGGGTGTCGTCTGGATGGCGCAGAACCAGGGCGCGACTCAGAAAGCGGGTGAGTGGTACGAGCTCTACGCCATCGCCGCCTGTGTGATCGGCGGCACGAGTCTGATGGGCGGACGTGGGTCGGTCTTCGGAACACTCCTCGGGGCGTTGGTGATGGCGACCGTCGTCCAGGGCATGGATTACACCGGCCTCGAAAACTGGATTCAGCTCGCCGTGCGCGGCGCGGTGCTGGGCCTCGCCGTCGGAATTGACGTGGCAGGCAAGGACCCGGCCCCATGGATGTTGCGATTGCGCAGAAGGTTGCAACGCCAACCGACGTAGCGACGAGTCTTTACGAACGCGGTGAAAATCGTGTGAAGCGCTACGATTTCAGTGGTCAGGCACGCTCCATACATGTACAGTATTCCATTTGACTACGTAGTCATGGATAGGAGATACACTTTAAAGTGAGGTAACAGCATGAAGAATGTATCGCTCGGTCTCGTGGTGGTCCTAATGGTGTCGTCTACGGAAGTTATCGCAGCCGACTACCCGTACGAATCCTGGCGTGCGGATCTGTACGAGAACTGGAAGAGCCTGCCCGAACCGCCGGTGACGCCTTACGACGGGCCCTTTGGTGGTGGCGCCCGCGCTTACTCGGACCAGAACTCGGCCTACATGAGCGCTAACAAGGACAAGATGACGCCCGAGCAGTACGCCAACATGGCGGCCATGCACGACTACAGGCATACGGCCAAGAACGGCGTCTATGATTCGAATCTGGATCCACGACCGATCAATCAGGAGTATGAGAAGGCGGTCTTCGAGGATTGGGATCGCATGGGCTACAACTGCGCCTACAAAGGTGGGTCTTTCACTTTCATGGTCGGCAGCTTCCTCAAAGAGAACGGCATGCTGGGCGCTATCGACCAGACGCTGTGGGGCCAGAACACGCCCGGCGCGATGCAGTTCGACGGTAAGGCCGAAGGCCCGAAGCAACGTGAGGCCTGCGGCAGCTTCTTCGAAGAGAAGAACTTCCAGGCCGGTGTCGATACGATATTCGGCATGGGCTATCACTACGGGCATCACCTCTTTACCGTCGGCGATCACCGCCTGACCTGCTCATGGGACGAGGTCGGACTGCGCACGCGCGCGCAGATGGATTATCGCGACCCGATGCGCGCGGAATTCCGCAAGTTTCTGAAAGAAGTCTGGTTCGCGGACGCTGCGCCGGGCAAGGACAGCAACAACGACGGCCGGACCTACAACGGGTTCACGGGTGAGAAGCTCGCGACCTGGGACGATGTCGAACCGTTTCACGTGTCCCTGAGCTGGGCGATGCCGGCCTGGGACAAAGAGGGGCAGATCTTCTCGGCGATGCCGGAGGTGGATAAGAAACTCTACGACGAGCCGGCCCGCTACAAGCTGCTGGTCGATTTCCACCGCTACTGGACCTACGAGTTCTTTCGCCGGATCAACGAAGCGGCCACGGAACGGATGAATTCGAAGGGCAAAGCGGGTCGCGTTTCCTGCTATGCGTTCACGCAGCATTTCCAGATCTGGCCCGGCGCGAACCAGCGGCACGGCAATAGCTTCTACTGGTACCACCGCTTGAGCCCGGTCGTGAATGTAGAGCACATGTGGGCGGATTCACCGACGATGAATCTGAATTATGCGATCACCGATCGCCTCGCACCGAAGTTCAAGAACGCCACGATGGGCTGGATCTGGTTCTACTTCGGACAGGAAGGGCACGACATGTACAATGGTCCACACGATATGGACCGCGCCATGGCCCGCTTGATTGGCCACAATGTAGACGGTACCCATCACTGGCTCTACAGTCCCCGCTACCGCAGTCGCGACCAGAAACAGCGTCTGCAGATCGCCTACTGGCAGAACTTCCTCAAGACCCACTATGCGAACTACCTCGCAAAATCCGAGCCCGTGACACCGCAGGTCGCGCTGCTGATGCCGGATACGACCGGCATGTTCTACCGCTACTTCATGTATTCCAAACAGGGGTTCGCCTGGATGGCGGAGGCGTTTCAGAATCTGCAGCACGCCTACAATATCATCACCGAGGAAGAGCTCGAACTGCACCAGGGCGTGCTGGATGACTATAAGGTGCTCTACGTGACGGGCAGCGAATGGTCGTCGGCAACGATACGAAAGAGGGTCACCGACTTCATCGCCAAGGGCGGCGTTGTCTATGCGGACGTGGACAGCCTGACCCTCGATCTCACGAGCGGGAAACGCATCGACTTCCTGGAGAAGCACTTCGGCACGAAGATCGAGGTTAAGTACAAGAACGCTTTCTTCCCCAGCGCGCAGACAGCCGAGGAGGCAATGTGGGCGCTCCCTCTTGATAAATGGGGCGGCCCCTACAAGTTGCAGGGGCATCGGGTGCATGCCCTTGATGATCCGCGAGCGTGGGCCAAACTCTACAAGCGCACGGAACAGAAGTTTCTGCTCAACGCGGACGGTACGCCCAAGCGACCGATCCCCGACAACCAGGGCATGACGGGCGGCAAGCCGGTGCGCGACCCGTCTTGGAAGATGATTCGCGACAAGGACGGCAACCTGGTGCGCGACGAAGAGATCTGGAAGGGATTGGACGCGGACATGGCCGCGATGCCAAAAGAGGCGCGCGGTCTCAAGCAGGCCCCCATCGATATGCGCACGCCGCCACAGATCACCTACGCGAACGGCCTGATCGGCACAAGCTGGAGCGAGGTCGACGTGGCCAAACCGGTCAACGGAGGTAAGGCGATCGCCACCTGGGACGGCAAGGTCGTCGGCATCGAGACCGAGAACACGATTTGGATGGGCACACGCGAAGGCATGAACATTCACGCCATCTCGTCGCGCATGAGCGCGCATCGCGGCACGGAGCCCTGCAACCCGTTCCCGGCGAAGATTCCGGAGCTCTACGAGTCGCATCGTCCCTACGCGGAGGCCGTGGGCTATGCCGCGGACAAGGCGGGCGTGACCCGCGCCGTGACCCTGATGAACGGCGACACCTTGCCCATGAACCTCGAAGTGCTTCCACGCACGGCGACCGACGGCACGATGATGGTCACCGTGATCAACCACGACAAGACCGATGCGGAGTACGACGTCACCGTGGACACGGCCTACGTCAAGACGGACATGCAGGCCTGGGACATGCTGAACGAAGCCGTCATCGAGAAGGATAGCGACGGGCAGTTCAAGCTCAAGGTCCCGAGCTGGGGCGTTTCGGTTTTCATGCTCGGCACCGAGAAGGCACTCAAGCCGATCCAGGCAGCGCAGAAGAAGCTGAACCAGAAAGATCTAGGCGTACCCGAGTACTTCGTGAAGCGCCCCGAGTTGAACGAATTCGAGTGGGGCACGCCGGTGCCGGCGGCCGGGAAGTGACACACACGGCCTGACTACTCGGGGCGTCCGCAGGTGAATGTGGCGTATGATTTTGAGTAGCCTTCGGAGTAGTGATTAGTAGTTTAGTGAGTAGTGGGAAGTAATTCGGTCCCGTCCTGAAATAGGTTGTCACGTAGCGCCCCGCTCCCTCTGCGCGTGCGGGGTTCCTCCTACGCGCAGCGCTTCGGAGGACAAGGAGGGCACCCCGTCTCCATGGCTTCGACCGGGGACACTGATCGACTTGTATGCTCATAGAACTATTCATCCATCATCGAACACTGGAGACGGCGTGCCCCCACGCCGCTTTGGTTGACGCTTTGGGTGTAGGGACAGCCAGTCTAGGTGTGACAACCGGACACCAGGACGAGACCGTGAGAAGCGAGTGGGCGGAAATCGGACACTACCAGATGACATTCGAGTAGAAATCGGCGATATGCGAATCCTTGGTAATCAGCGGGAGGTCGTGGCGCGTGGCCGTCGCGACGATCGTGCGATCGGCGGGGTCGCGATGGCTCTAATCGAGATCGATGTTCTCGATCCAGATCTGATCATCGACCGGGATGATTTCGATCAGTCCCGTCGACTTCACGCGTTGCACGAAGTCACGTGCCGTCGTCCCGATATCCCATCGTCCTGGGTGGATTCCAGAAAATCGCCACGCAACTTCACTTTGCCGCGCAGATCGGCGAAGGCCTCTTCCGTGGAGAGCGCCGTCGTATCCACGCGGGTCACTTTCAGAGAGGGCACCACGTTCGGCAAGGGGCGCATTGCGCATCTGCCGGACCAGACCATCCTGCGTGACGGTGAGCCCCAGGTTATGATGTTGCCCATTGCTTACAACGATCCGCCGGGTACATGGGGGCTGACTGCAACGGATTTGTTTACGGAAGAGACGCGGCAGGTGACGACCATTGTGGTGCGGTGAAGCGGAATTGACAACCATCGCAAGCCCGGTTATAGTGAACTTGAAGTTTAAGTGGAACTTCAGAGCGGGATGGAGCTGATGAAGACGATTACGATGCTGGAGTTTCGCAGGAACGCGCAAGCGATTATCAAGAGGGCGATCGGCGGAGAGCGGATGCTGCTGACCTACCGCGGCAAACCCGTGGTCCGACTTGAGCCCGTTGTGGATGATAAGAGTGCAACGGCGGACGATCCGTTCTATGCGCTTGGTGACCTCGCCGCGAAGGGCGGTCGCAGCCTGACGAACACGCAGATTGACAAGATCGTGTATGAAGACTGACGCATTTGTCGATACGAGCGGCTTTTACGCGCTGCTCGTGAGCAAGGACGATGGTCACGCCCGTGCTGCGGCAATTCTTCGCGAGGCGGCGAAGCGACGTTCCGGATTTGTCACGACGGACTATGTTCTCGACGAATCCGCGACATTGCTTCGAGCTCGTGGGTACGGGCATCTCGTGGATCAGGTTTTTGATATCGTCTTCGGTTCTACCGCCTGTCGGCTTGTATGGATGGATCCTGCGCAATTTGCGAGAACGCGGCGATTCTTCACGAAGCACGATGATCACGATTGGTCGTTCACGGATTGTTTCAGCTTCCAGGTCATGAAGGAACTTCGGCTCACGAAGGCGCTCACAAAGGACGCGCATTTCAGGGAGGCGGGCTATGAGCCACTCCTTGTGTAGCCAGGCGCTCGTTCTCCTCCTGGACCGGCAATGCCGCTCTTCTATGGAGACAAAGTCCTGTCGACATAGTCCCCAGGTTGGGACACGTGATCTGTCACTGAAACCTGAAACCCCATACCTGACGCCTGGAGACTGACCATGCTGAAACTACTGATGCTTCGCCACTCAGCCGGCTACGAACACAGCTACCTGCCCAACGCAGAAGTAGCCATCAAAGATATTGGGCGCGAGTCCGGCCTTTACGAGGCACATACGACGCACGGTTGCGCGAGTATCACGGCCGAGAACCTGGCCAACTACGACATCGTGGCCTTCGCCACGACCGGAGAACTTCCGCTGGACGATGCACAGAAGCAGGCCCTGCTGGACTTCGTGCGCGGCGGCAAGTCGTTCTTCGGAATCCACAACGCCACAGACACTTGTTACGAATGGCCGGAGTATGGAGCCATGCTCGGCGCTTATTTCAATGGCCACCCGTGGCACCAGGAGGTCGTGGTCAATGTTGAAGACACGGACCATGTCGCCGTGCGGCACCTCGGAGCATCGTTCAAGGTAACGGACGAGATCTACACCATGAAGGACTTCGACCGGTCGAAGACGCATGTCTTCATGAGCATCGAGAATAGCTCCGTTGACGTGGAGAAGAGCACGCGTGAGGATCGTGATCATGCGCTGGGTTGGTGCCATGCTTACGGCGAGGGTCGCGTGATCTATTCCGGACTGGGCCATCCGGACGAGCTGTGGTCCGAGTCCTGGTTCCGCGATCACATCCTGGGCTGCATCAAGTGGGCGGGGCGGATTGAGTAGCCGTTCAAGAGAGCTTGCAGGTCAAGCCGCCATCCACCACCAGGTTGGTGCCGGTGATGTAGCGTGCCTCGTCGCTGGCGAGAAGGGGCCGTGCTACGGAGAGTAAGCGGAAGCCGGGGTCGCATATCCGCCTTCCGTCCGGGTCGCCGATTCACCAGGCTGTCTCTATCGACGGACACTCCGCGAGCGACCCATCCCGGGTGAGCAGCAGGCAGCTCTCCTGGTGTATGGCGTGGCTGTCGAGGAGTAGTCTCAAACGGAAGGCTTCCAATCTGACTCGGAGGTGGTGCTGTCCGCGATCGAGTCATCGCATGCGGTAACGACTCCCTCCAGAGAGCCTAGGATTTTCGTTCCGTCCGGTTGCTCTGCAGTGATGCGAAGATTCCCTTCGCGAGTCTCCACGACGACCTCCGCTCCGCTTCGAGCGCGCTACTCATTCGGCAGAAAAGGGATGCTACTTCAATTCGTCGCCAAGTGCTGAGATCATGCTCTTGAATTCCGCCAGGGCATCCCGGTATTCGGCCGCAGTGGTCTCGCCGCCTTTGAGATGCTCCAGGATAACCTGCTCCGCCTCGACGAGGCGCGCGCAGGCCTTGGCGACGTCGCAGGCGATGTCCAGTGGAATGGTTGTCACGCCGTTGCAATCGCCGTGCAGGAGATCCCCGGGACGGATGGTGAGACCGCCGACCTGCACGGGATCCCCGATCGTGGGAAAGTGACAGTAACCGTGCGCGCAGATGGTGCCGTTGGTAAAGGCGGGAAACCCAATCGCACGGACCTGTTCCAGGTCGCGTCCGGTGCCACTCGTGATCAACCCCGCCGCGCCGAAGCTCTGGTAGGTCGTGCACATCACCTCCCCGAACGTCGCCGCCGCGCTGGGCTCGTCCAGATCCTGGAAGACAACAACGGCCGGCCCCGGTAGTTGACCAAACGATTCGATCTGAGCATCGATGCTCGAGTAGGCGTCGCCCTGCGCGGGCGTCGAGGAACGAAACGTCGCCGTCGACGCAAACCCCACCATTGGCGGAAACTCAGGGAAACACGCCTGGATTCGCTGGTCCATGTATCCACTGGTGCGCGGACGTACGTCGAACAGCTCGAGCGCGTTGCATACCGTCGGCGTGTCGACCTTGCGCAACAGGTCCAGTGTCTCAGTCGAAAGGGCTGTCTCGCTCATCGTGGTCTTCTTTCTCCACAGGCAGCGCGTGCCGTTCTACTCCCGAAGTCGATAACGACACACTGCTCACCAGTCACTTCTCACTAACCACTGCCTGCTATCCCACTTCCAGGATCCGCTCTATCTCCGGCGCCAGCCCGCGCGCCATGCTCATGGAATGATGTGGTGGTCTTGCGATGGTTGTCCGCTTGGTGAAACCATAGCAGGGGCCGGCCGAGATTGGCCAGTTTGGACTCATTTATCATCCGGGCGTGGTGTCGACAAGGTGGGCATCGCGGGTTCTCAGGGCCAGGTAGGTTGCCGCAGCCGTGCCCGACGCTCCGAACAGCATGGTCATCACCACGATCTGGTACTTGGCCGCGATCAACGGCGAGATGCCGGATAGAATCTGACCGGTCATCATCCCGGGCAGCGAGACCAGGCCGACCGCGAAGAGTGAGTTCATGATCGGGATCAAGGATGCCTGGAACGCCGTATGCCGCGCGTCGAGGACCTCGACGCCTCGTCCCGTCTCGGCCTGGTAGCGTTCGGCGGCAAGGCTGACGGCATTCATTGAGCCGGCGAATATCATCCCCGCCAGCGGCACGATGTAGCGCGGGCTGAACCATGGCTCCACGCGAAGCACGGCCTGCGTGACCAGCACAAGAACCGGGACGCCGCCTACGGATATCGCGATGAGCGCGGTAAGATACGAACGCAGCCCCCTGTCTTCCAATAGTCGAATCGCGATTCGACTCGCCACACCGAGCATGATCACCAGGACGGCGCCGATGGTTCCGAAGTGATCGGATTCGAAAATGAAAGCCAGCACATAGCCGATCGCCATCAGTTGGGCGAGCATGCGCAGTGTGGCATACAACGCGCTACGGGCATTCGCTTTCCAGCGAAGCATGATGCCGATCACGATCGCGGTCGGAACGAACGATAATACCAGTCCTGCCGTTGAGATCGTCGGGACGACGGAGCTCATGGGTGAGTCTTCCGCGCGTCGCGTGCCATTACGATCGCGTTCATGGCCAGAATCTCGCGAATGGTGCCGCCGGTGTCAAGATCCCGCGATTCGTGTTACACACCGCGCTCTGATCTGAGGAAGTGCCGTTATAGTGCCGCATTGGGATTGTGTGTGCGATGAGGAATAC
>JAQBYD010000110.1 GCA_027623315.1 Verrucomicrobiota bacterium
CTTCGCCGTCCCGGCTACGGAGGGCACGGCAGGACGATTCTACGGCCGGGTTCGCTTAATCTGGGACTAGCCTCGCACGAGCGGCTGGAACCTGGCGTAGGCCTGGTTCCAGACGTCCGGATCCGCTGGTGTGTAGTCCTCGATCGGGAAGGCGCCGCGGATCAGCGAAAGCGAATCCTCGAGCGACTCGATGACGCCCAGCGCGAGCGCCTGCACCATGATGTTCCCGACGGCGGTAGCTTCTTCCGGTCCTGCGACGACCGGGAGTCCCGTCGCGTTCGCCGTGAACTGATTCAGGAGCTTGTTCTTGGACCCCCCGCCTACGATGTGCACGACCTTGGTTTCTTCTCCCGAAATACGCGATGCTTCTTCGTTCACATACCGATACTTCAATGCCAGGCTTTCGTATGTTGAGCGCAGGAACTCACCACGATTCGCCGGAGGCGCCTGCTTGGTCTCCTTGCAGAATTCCACGATCGCCGTCTCCATGTCGGAAGGGTTGTAGAATCGCTCATCGTCCGGATCGAACATCGCGGCAAAGGGCTTGGCCTTCTGCGTGGCTCTATTTAGATCCTCCCAGGATGACGCCTTTCCATCGACGCCTCTCCAGATTCGACGCAATTCCTGCACGATCCAGGTCCCCATGCAGTTTCTCAAGAAACGAGTGTTTCCGATGCCGCCCTCGTTGCTCATGTTGAATTTTAGCGCGTCGTCGTTGGTGATGGGCGCCGGGATCAGCTTGCCCACCAGGGACCACGTTCCCGAACTGATGATCAGGGCTTCCGCCGTACTGGTCACCGGTGCCGCGGCAAACGCGCTGGCCGTATCGTGCGACCCGACGGCGACCACGTCGGCCTGGTTGATTCCGGCGCTTTCCGCGATGGGGGCATGCAGAACGCCCAGCAGCGCGGTCGGTTTCACGATCTCGGGCAAAATGTCGCGTGGGATGTCGAGGGCCGCAAGAACCTCGCTGCTCCAAGTGCCGTTCGCCGCGTCCACCAGCTGCGTAATGCTCGCCCAGGTGGAATCAACCTTGCGGGATCCGCACAGGGCGTGCGTGAAAACCGATGGGGTTGGCAGGCAAAATACGTCCGGCAGCAGCAGTTCACGTCGATTCAAGACCAGCCAAAGGAGTTGGTTGCTGAGATTGAACGGTTGAAAATGGATCCCGGTGATCTCGTAGATTCGCGCTGGATCGATGCGCGACTTGACTTTGTCGATCATCCCGTCGAGGCGGTGATCGCGGTATGCGTAATGCGCGCAAAGCGGTTCGCCATCGCCACTCATGAGTTGAAAATCCGCGCCCCACGTGTCGATTCCGATCGAATCGATGTGGTCGCAGACATCGCGGCCATGAGCCAGCAGTCCCTCGCCGATGTTATGCTGAATATAGGGTTGGTCCCAGATCGCACGCTCAACAAGTTTGTTCTTTCGCTCGATCACGTGCTGGGTGACGCTTTCGTACGCGAAGCGATGAATTTCGTCCATCGTGAAACTGGCGCCGTCGAAGGTCGCGGCGAAGCATTTCCCGCCGGAGGCCCCCAGGTCTACCGCGAAGACTCGTTTCTTGCTCATGGGTTCGTTTCCTAAACTCCGCAACTAGCGGCCTGTTGAAAAAGTCGCTGCGGTTGTTTCCACAATAAACCTCACGCGCGATACTGTCGCCATCGAATAAAGGAGGAAGCGCGATGTCGATGAGTAAGCATCAAGGTGAACAGCAAGAGGAGTTGTGGATTGATCGGCGCGAGCTGGCGAGTGTTGCACGGCGCCGACCAGGGGGATACGACCACGATGATCTCTTCGCTTTCTCAAGCCGCAGAGAATCTGCACGAGGCCACGGCGAGTGATGAGCAGATGCATACGGAAGTTATTGCCGACAAGGGCTATCACAGCAACGCAACGCTCGCGGAGTTGGCGCAAGTCGGCGTGCGCAGCTACGTCTCTGAACCGGATCGTGGGCGGCGCAAATGGAAAGATAGACCTCAAGAGCGTGATGCGGTCTACGCGAACCGCCGCCGCATTCGTAGAGTCCACGGCAAAGCGATGCTGCGCCAGCGCAGTGAACTGCTCGAACGACCCTTCGCGCACTGCTGCGAGACCGGTGGTATGCGACGAACTCATCTGAAAGGCCACGGCAATATTCTCAAAAGACTCCTGATTCTGCTCACGCTCAACAACGCGTTCAGGCGACTTCTCCGCCACCCAACCGTCTCTGCAATCCCCATCGGCCATGCAGCACTTAAAGACTTACCCGTCGCCGCATGAGTTTCACTCTTCAACGAATTTTACGAATTCAACGTTTCTCAACGGACTGCTACGCCCTGGATTTGCCGCCGGACAGATTTAGGATGGTTCCATGGGCGTAACTCGCGCGCTCCGATGCAAGAAAACAGACTGCGTTCGCGACTTCCTGAAGCGTGCCGGGCCGGCCGAGCGGGATGCCGGACTTGCCGTAGTCTTTGCGCAGGGCTTCGGCGGTCGTGCCGCGGGTGTAGGCCAGCGCCTCTTCGTACGCCTCGGTGCGTAGCCCCGTCACCTCGAGGATTCCGGGCGCGAGCCCGACGACCCGGATGCCGTGCGTTCCGACCTCCTTGGCCCATGATCGAGTCAGGGAATAGAGCGCGGCCTTCGTGGCTGCGTAGATGCTCTGCCCGGCGGAGCCCTCGAGGCCTGACTCTGAGGCCATGTTGATCACGACGCCGTGCGTGCCGGTCTGGATCATGCTGCGAATGGCCGCCTGGGCGCACAGGAAGGCGCCTTTCTGATTAATCGACGCGGTGCGGTCCCAAATCTGTTCGGTCAGCTCTTGCTTGCCGGCGGGATCGACCAGCAGGGCGGGAATGTTGATTCCGGCATTGTTCACGAGAATGTCCAGACCCCCAAGTTGCTCATTCGCCGCACTCGCCATCCCGATGACGCTCTCAAGGCTTGTGACGTCGGTCTTCACGAAGGAGTGCATGCCGCCGATCGACTCGAGCTCTTTGAGAACGGCTTCACCGTTCTGCTGCATGATGTCGGCGACGCAGACGCGGGCCCCGTTGCGTGCCAGTTCGAGGCAGCACGCTCTGCCGACGCCGGAACCACCACCGGTCACCACCGCTACCTTGTCTTCCAAATTAAGCCAGCTGATATTCATATCACGCACGCGCAGCGACCTGATCTTGAAACCATGCATACGCCTTTTCAGCACCGAGATCAACCAAAGTGATCGAGCGGGCCTCGTCGAGTGGGCGCAACGCGCCGACAGCCGCGAAAAACTCGTTTCTGGATGCCACGCTGCTGAACTCCGCGGCCGCCTTTGCGCTGCAGTAGGAGAGGCCCGCGAATTGCGCCAACAAGGAGTGCCCCACCATGATGTTGGCGCCGCGCACAAAGGTTTCCTTGTACTGCGCAAGGATCTCGCCCGAGAGATCATCCACGAAGGGCAGTCCCGTCTTGTTCATTTCGGTGCCGATATTGACCGGCAGATGGAGCTCCTCGGCCACATCGACGATCTCACGCAGTTTCTGGCGCTTCAGATCGCGGTCGTCGCCGGAAAGATTCCAGTTGCGGTCGGGGACGATGTTCAAGGCCGCCGCGCCCTTGGACATCATCTCTTCACACATCGCCCGCGGATCAAGCTCTCCGCCGCTCGTGCCGTCCAGCCACGTGATCATGGGAATCGCTCCGCACGACTGCACCCACTTCAGGAAATCGTCGACAGGCGGGAAGGTCGCCGAGGTGGGTTGCTCATAGCCAAGTCCGCCGCGCTTGGCCAGGCGCGCGCGGACCTTCTCGTCCATGGCGGGCGTTCCGAGAAGCCCGCCGACATCGTCAGCGGGCAGTTCGAGGACCCTCGACCAGAACTCAGCCACCCGCCGCGGGTCCTCCAGGAGCGCCGTGCTGCGCTCGATGTACGATCGGACGATATGACGCTCGGTCGGACAGCCTCCGGGCGTCAGCGGAACCACATCGCTATCGTAGTTGACGGCGATTTCGCGCAGTTGAGGGTTCACTCGATCGATCAGTCCGACATTTCTGTCGCGTGCCGTGCTTCGCAGATGGGCCAGCATTTCGGCCTGCGGGGTCCCGGCCCCGGGTAGGGAGGTAAATCCGGCGCCCATGACGTAGGTCACGCCCGGCTCGCCCGGGGAATTGATATCGACATTGGCGTACTCCGCGAAGAAGGCGCGCGTCTCGAGGTTGACCGTCGTGCGCAGGCCGAGCGTACGGCCCGCTGCGAGAAATTCGTCGAGCCCGTCGAGGACATCGAAATCGCACAACCCGCTGGCGTGAAGTCCGGCCTGGCGGCAGGCCCACGCGACATGCGACGGAGCGTAATCTTCCGAGTTGTACGAAAAGAAGGAATGCATGTGCATATTGACGTTGCCCGTCGGGGCGGCTGCACCTTCCTGTGCGGCGGCCAGACCGGCCAGGGCCTCGCGCCGTGCGGTCGCGTCGAAGGAATCCAGTGCTGCGAGGGCGGGGGTGCTCATGGCGGCTGACTATAGAGTGTATCCGTCGGCCAGATCGAGGAAAATTGAGAGCCCAGGCCGCGTTAGGCGTGCTGCGTGGCTCGACAGTGGCACGATTCTACGCGCTTTGAGGCACAGCCGATGAGTGATGATGCAGGATCGGGCGCTCGAGCGAACGGTCGACGACAAAAGAGAATCGAGCGGGCACGAATCCGCGGCCAGCGTCGGTGTCGAAGCTGAAGGTGTAGAGACCAGAGATCAAGTCCAGTGTTTCGGTGAGGCTCTCGACCACCACGGTGTCCTCATCGATTTCGACGCGAACGCAAAGCTGCTGAAGTCGGTTCCTGAAGTAGTCGTCGATCGCACTCGGCGTTGTGCACAAGACGGGCCACAGCGTGGGGAGCAGCGTGGCGTGTTCAGCGTAAAGCGACGTAACTCGCTCCGGGTCGCCGCTGTTCTGCGCTTCCGCCCATTGTTTGAGAATGTCATGCATCGCCGTGAAGCTCCATCGCATCTGCCTGGTACCGAACAGCGACTATGATGGCTGGCAGAATTCAGATCAAGTACAGATCATCAGAGTGGTCTCCCGCGTTATACACGTATTCGTATTCGGCGTGGTACAGGATGCGGCCAATGACGCCACTTACTATACATTATGGCTGGACTCGCCTCAGGGGGTCAGGTCACGGGCTAGGAGCCCGTCGGACTTAGCGCCATCAGTTTAAGTCGCGTCATAAACCGCCGGTCTCCTATTATTTTTGCTGCGCAAAACGGGTGAGGGGTGAATTTGGCTGTGTGAGGAGCCGAGGAGGCCGAGGGCAATGGATCGTCACAATCGAACGCGGGCATTTGATAATCCCGAATACGGGCTCCACGGTCTGTTTCCTTCGCGCATAGAGCGCTCGTCCGGTGTCAATCTGCAGCTTTGCCTTCATGCTCTTGATCCACTCAGCTTTTGGCTCCTTGGCAGCTTGTGCGTTATAGGCCTGCTCGTATTCACTGCGCTTGTTCTTGCGCATCAGGCGGCTATCTTGATCGACTAGACCGAAGTTCCAGCCACTCGGCCATGCTCTGCCCATGCTCTTTTCCCTGTAGAACAAGGCTATTCGTTCTTTTTGGGGTGCCTTTTTCCGTTC